>NZ_JAQBOC010000034.1 GCF_028288225.1 Mucilaginibacter sp. | reverse complement strand
GCTGTTGGTATAAACGGTTTGGGCCTGGGTGTTAAGGGCACAGTTACTGACAATACAGGTAAAACAATAACGCAATTTGCATCAGTGCATTTAGGTATGGGTTATTTTTACCTGGAGGCTAAAGCCGGCAAAAGCTATAAGGCCAATTTAAGCTTTGCCGATGGGTCGCAAAATACGATTGACCTGCCAAAACCTGGAGAACAGGGAATAGTGTTAACTGTTGATAATGACTCGCTGCAAAAAGCATCTGTGACTATCGCAGCTAATAACACATATTATCAACAAAATAAGGACAGGGCTTATCAGCTGCTGATCTATTCAGGAGGTATCGCTATTACTGTGGATTGCAAGCTTGACAGCCCGGTAATAAAGCTTGACCTGGCAAAACGGCACCTGCGTACCGGCATTAATACGCTTACTTTATTTTCAGCAGCAGGTGAACCTATAGCTGAACGCTTGTTCTTTGTGCAAAACTACGACCAGCTTAACCTTTCAGTTAGCAGTGATGAAACAACTTATGCGACGAGGGGGAAAATAAATATCAGGCTGAATGCAAAGAACCGTGCCGATTCGGCAGTTACCGGGCATTTTTCCATATCGGTAACTGATGAAAGCAAAGTGCCCATTGATGAAAATGCAGAAAGCACCATATTAAGTAACTTGCTATTAACTGATGATTTAAAAGGAAATGTAGAACAGCCCAACTATTATTTTAACGGCATTACTGATGAAAAACTAAAACAGCTCGACCTGGTGATGCTCACAAATGGCTACCGCAGGTTTGAGTGGAAGCAGGTGCTGAACAATAGCTATCCGGCGTTAGCGTATCAGCCTGAAAAAGGATTAGAAATATTGGGAGTTGTGAAGACATTAAGAGGGACGCCAATATCAAAGGGTTTAGTGTCATTAATCGACCCGGTTGGTGGTAATTCAGTTTTACGGGCAGGTACTGATAATAAAGGAAATTTTCGCTTTTCTAATTTGGTGTTTGCAGATTCTTCCAAATTTATTTTACAGGCGGTTAATGCAAAAGAAAGTAACAAAACAGAATTAGCTTATATTCAGAATAAATCTGTTCCCCCTATTCAAATTAATAACCCGCAGCCAATACAAGAAGATACAAATAAGGGGTTAAAAATTTACATGATAAATTCAGCAGAGAACCTTGAAAAGCGTTATGGTAAAGGCTTAATAACCGGAAAGATGCTAAGTGAAGTTGAAATTAAGGCACATAAACTTAAACCGCTTGTACATACCAGCAGATATGGCGTAGCAGATTATGTGATAAAAAAAGAGGATATCTTAATTGGAGGTTTTTTGTCTGATCGGTTAGATGGGAGAATTCCGGGAGTTAAGTTTGTTCCGACAGCAGTTATGGGACAATATATAGCCTATAAACGTGTAACTATGAGTGGCAAACCGATGATGATTATTGTTGATGATCAGGAAATGCCGGCCCGTTTTGATATTAATTCAATAAGTACAGGTTTAATAGATAAAATAGAAGTAGTAAAAACAGTAGGAACAAGTGATACTGAAGGAGCTATTCTTATTACTTTATTGCATGGAACACCACTAAAAGACATTCCTTCATTCGGCGTATTACCAATAACAGCCCGGGGATACTATAAAGCAAGAACATTCTACTCGCCAAAATATGATAACCTTGAAGTTAACATGAAAAGGAAAGACCTGAGATCAACCATCTACTGGAACCCGAAGCTGGTTACTGATACGGATGGCAATGCCGAAATTGATTATTATAATGCCGATACTCCCGGCACCTACCGTATGGTAGTGGAAGGGATTGATGAAAAAGGAAATTTAGGAAGGAAAGTTTACAGATATACAGTAAAGTAAATATGATCTGTTTACTAAGTGATTTTAACAAGTGTTTTATTTATGAAGATGCCGGCATAAAGCCCGGCAATATTTATTAAGAAACCGCACAAAAATTACAACCTGCCCTGGTGAGTTTCGATTTCATTATCGACCACAAATACCTTGAACCCTGTAATAACGCCTATGATAATTAAAAACAAGGTTTCATTTTTTATCGGAAAAATTCTGCCGGTGCTGCCATTGTCTTCCGTATTTGTATTACCGGTGTTTCCGTTGATACTACGACCAAATGAATTATGCAGCCAATCACCAAGGCCGCTTAAAATTCCATTACTGTGTTGAGCGCTTTGTTTTGTGCCGGCTTTTGTTGGAGAATAGGCCAGGAATAAAAAAGCTGCTAACATGCTTATAACCAGTAATTTTGATGTTTTTATCATTTTGGGTAACTATTTAACTTAATTGTTATTAAGGAGTTTTATTGTCATAAAAGGCAAAAATAAAACCCGTTGAAAACATTTTAACGGGCCTTATTAATTAAAAGTTACAATAAGTGGTTTAAAATTAGAATTGAGAGATGAAAATTATATATGTTGAGGTTGTAATTAACTTAGTAACATCTTAAATGCTGTTACATATAGGTATTCAAACATTGTACCGTTAAATGAAAACGGGATTAGAAATATGCCTTTTAAGCATGGTTTGCTTCTCTTTAACAAAAAGATAATAGTATTAAGGCGAATTTTATCCAGGTTAATTTGGAAAAAATTCCTGCAAATGAGATTTTAATTCCCCGGATCTGCTTTCATAAATGTATCCTGCATCAATAAGTAACGTAATCAACCCTTTAGACTTTGCTTTCCCAACTCCGCCTGAAACCTGATGGGTTTTGTCCAACAATCTCTTTAAAAAGCTTATTAAAATAGGATATGCTTTCAAAACCAATGGCGTAGCAGGTTTCACTTACATTGTGGTTTTGCATCAGCAGGTTTTTTGCCCGCTCAATGCGGTATTGGTTTACAAATTCAGTAAAGGTCATATTGGTTTGCCTTTTAAAGTACCTGCAAAATGCAGGGGTTGTCAAATTTATCTTCCCGGCCACCACATTAACATCGGGCTTGTTATGGTATTGGGCATCAATATATTCATAAATAGCCCCCATTCTTATCTTATCCTTTAAAATAAAGTTTTTGCTGGTAAGGTCGTCATTTAAAATAGTCCGCTCGTTTGAGCTTGCCAGCATTTGAAAAATATTGATCAGCTGCAATAATTGATCAAGGGAATTTAAGCTGCCCAGCTGTTTTAACTTTTGTGCAACCAGCTGTTTGGTTTCACCATCGAAGGCAATTCCATACTCAGCGCTCTTAAATAAATTATTGATGACAGAAAATTCTGGAACAAGGCCCACCGCAGTGCCTAAAAAATCAGTTCTTAGCTGGATCACAATCTGGTGATATTCACTCCTTAAACGGTAATCAAAATTGAGATGAGGGAGGTTGCCCCCGATAAATACAAGGTCGCTGTGAGTATAGGTTGATATATGCGTGCCAACATGACGGATCCCGGCATCAGCTTCCACATAAACCAGTTCAAACTCGGGATGATAATGCCATAAAAAAGTATTCCTCAGGCGGGGAGAAAACAGTTTAAATGACTTACCCGGCTCAAACTCTACCTTTTCCAATTGGATCTCATTCATGCTCCATTGTTCTGATGATAATATCTAATTTAAGCAAAATGTTAATACAGAGCAAATTTTTGTTAATGTATAGAATAAGCGAACGCTAATAGCGCGGTAGCTTTGAATCATCAAACCAATTGTAATTATGCAAGTAGAAACAATGAATGCTCACAAGGAAATACCAGGTAATCCTTCAACAGCAAAATCAAGCCAGATAAAATTAAATGACCGCAGTAATGGCGAACCTCTTCGTTTGCTTAGCGAAGACGACTGGAACTTTTGGATAAATAATGGTTATGTGATCATTAAAAATGCGGTACCAAAAGAACAGGTTAAAAAAATGGCAGACTATTTATGGGAGTACGAAGATAAAAACCCTGATGATATAGAAAGCTGGTATAAAAAGCCCAATGCCCAAATGCAGATGAAGGAGCTTAACAATACCGGCATGGTTGAAATTTATAACCACCAATATATGTGGGATAACAGGCAATATCCAAAAGTGCACGCAGCATTCGCCGATGTTTGGGGAACCGAAAAGCTTTGGGTAACAATTGACAGGGCGAATTTAAATTTCCCGCTGCGCCCGGGTTTTGATTATAAAGGGTTTATACATTGGGATTATGACCCTGAAACCAGGCCCCAAAATGTGCAGGGTGTTTTGGCGCTCGCCGATCAGACAGATGAAAATATGGGCGGTTTTCAATGCATCCCCGAATTATACAGAACTTATGATACCTGGAAGCTGACACAACCGGAAGACCGCGATCATTATAAACCCGACCCAGCAGGCTTCGAAATAGTAAAAGTTAAGCTGGAAGCTGGTGATCTTTTAATATTTAACAGCCTGCAGCCACATGGCATCCGGCCAAATACAAGCAGCAACAAAGTGCGTATAGCCCAATATATTGCTATGATGCCGGCCCAGGAAGAAAATGAGGAGCTAAGGCAATGGCGAATTAACAGCTGGCAAAACCGCGATGCCATGGAAGGCTACGCCTTTCCCGGCGACCCGCTGAAACGTGAAAAACTGAACCCTGTTGCTGAACTTTCAGCGTTAGGAAAGAAGCTGCTGGGATTGGAGAAGTGGTAACAATCAGGGCTGATGATTGAAAGCCAATGCAATCATTGAAGCTTTCTTAAGCTTATCTGCAATGTAATTAAGTTGCCGTATTTTCCTTCCCTCCTTACGTGCAGTGCAGCGAAGGGAGGGAGGTCGGGCGAAGCAATGACCGGGTGGGTAAATCTGCGCGCGGCATTAACGCCAATGCATTAACGCAATTCATGGTAGGTTAAGCCCGGCATTGAATGTAAAAAGCTATAAGGCCCGAATCTTATAGCTTTTTTATTGAGTTATAGTTAATAATTTATTCTAAATGTTTAATAATATTCTGGTTTTAAATTATCAATAATTGTTGTTATATTTATCTATAAATTAACATATTGCTTAATAGGCATTGCGTTAATAACCTGAACACTTTTATCAATATTTAAACCTTTCAATCACAATTAATTATGAAACATTCGATCAAAACCGTTGCCGGTATTATTTCCTGCTGCGCACTTTGGGGCTGTAGTAACACCCCTGTTGTTGACAAAATTACGCTCCCCCAGGATGTTTTGGCTTCCTGTACAGTTACACCAGCTACATTTAACTCCTGGTTTGCCAGTGGCAAGGCCGAGCCCAATGGGTTAGTACTACCTGCTAATAGTGTCGCTTTTCAGCATCAAAACAATTGCGAGTTTTACCAATGGTCTGAAAATATGTTTTTATGGCTTACTTCGCCTAACGCCAAACAATATGGGAGTGAAAATACAGTATTTGAGTCGCCATTGTTTTATGATGTTTTACCGGCAGATTCAACGGGTAAGCGCAAATTACAGCCCCATGCCGCTAATACTCCTTTAAGAATGGCAAGCCATGTTACCAAAAATGGCCCAAACAGGCTGCCCGTTATTATTGATACCAAAGGAAGGATGTTAGAAGTTGAAACAGCAGAATCTGCCCCGAAAACCAAAGCCCTTGTAAAAAGCGGGGCCGGAACTACGGTTGAGGTAGATCATGTAAGCCTTGATAATAAAGGTGCTTTTGTGTTTATGGATAAAGCAGGGAAAGTTATCCAGCACCCGCAAGCAATTATCCGCCATAAGATCAACCCAAAAAACATAGTGGAAAAATTTACGGTAGGCGACAGGTCGGTATTTCTTGATGCTGCAGGTAACCAGGTGCAAACAGAGGCCGGCCAGGCAACAGGCGATGTTTTAATGGCACAAAATGGATCATTGGTGTACTATTTAACCATGGTGAACGATGTGTATGCGTGGTTTGTTACCGGCGCAATAAACGGTAAATTAACTGCTAACGAATTTCCAACAACGCAGGGTGCATTAGATAGCATTATTACCTATGCTAAAGCTAACAATGTTACCCTGCCAGACTCAAATGCCCTGGCTATGGAGCTTAAAACATCGTGGGTTGAAGCCAGCACGCTACCCAATCCTGGTGATTATGTAACTGTTACTGCTATTATCCCAACTTATAATACATCAAACCCAAAACAATGGATCCCCAATGGCGAAAAAACTGTAAAAATGGCATTGGTAGGCATGCATATTGTTGGCAGCGTTGCTGGGCACCCGGAAATGGTCTGGTCTACCTTTGAGCATCAAAGCAATACCCCTAATGCCGAATACAGGTACCTTGATTCAAATAAAAAGGTAAAAACAGTACCACAGGACACAGGTACCGGCTGGCTGTTCAGTAAAGATGCCTCGGATAAATCTTTCAATGTTTCGCACATGACAAATGTCGACAAGCAATTTAATTCTACCGATACTATTACTGCTGATTCAGGCTTTACCATTACCCCGAGCAATACGCTTACCGTTATGCCGTGGGGCAGTGCCAAAGATTCTGTTACTAACCAGGAGGATAAAAGCTCGGCCGCATCAAACAGCGAGATCATTTCCATCAATAACACCATCCGGAAATTGTTGGGAGATAAAGATGTGCGCAGCAACTATCTTTTAATTGGCTCAACCTGGACAAGCGGCGGTGCAGCACCTACAGGCGGCGTTTACGGCGTGGACGGTACAGCCCCGGGGGTATCAATAGGAACAAGCGTACTGGCCAACAGTACTATGGAAACCTATTTCCAGCAACCCAAATTCTCCTGTTTTACCTGCCATTCATCATCAGTTCCGGCCCTGAACCCGGATAGTATAAGTCACATATATGGAAAAATACTGCCATTAATTACACTTCATGATGAGCTGGAGAAGAAGAAAAAAGGGAAATAGATTGTTAGTTTAGATTTAAGTTTTAATAAGGAGCACCTGCAGATGATGTGGGTGTTTTTTGTTTGCAGGAGGTTAAACGAAATTGTTGAGAGCTTCAAAGGTTGGCCGAACGAACAAACTATCATGGTTTTTCTAAAATCCCCGTTCATTGGGTATTACAAATTTAACGATATGATTATCGGGACATCAATGATATCCACTATTGGAAAGCTGAGTATTTTGACAAATCATGTGCTTGCCTGCAAACTTGACCTAACTAAACCACCTGGTAGAGCCTAACAAAAACCCCTCTGGTTCAAGCATCTTTCGCTTGACCGCGAATGATTTTGACTGTCCATACTCAACAAAAAGCTCTCAGAAATTACTCTGAAGGCTTCTACAAAAACTCCTTGAACATTTTCAAGTGGTCCCCACTGTACATATATCGAACCATTTCCTTTCGGATTTGCGTTTAATAGCGGATTTAGATTTATAAATGATTTGGTTCAATTTCTTATCTATAAATAGGTTGCAGATGGAGATTATTGTATGGAATGTTATTGTTGCCTGTCTTTAAAACTTGTAGTCTTTCCTTTTGAACGTATATGCCAGGAAGAGCCCCTAAAGTAGATGGGGTTAAATTATATAAACTCGAATTATTAGTATAAAAGATAATAAAGTGGAGAGTATCGTAAGATCGATCGTTGCCAAAGGCATACCTAATTTGCAATGTGCGTGTAACTGCGCATGAATTAAAAATAAATTGATAAAAATCATCGGAAAATAACTTGCAAATGATATTTTCCATTACCTTTATGGAAAATTAAACAATATAAATATTTTCCACTTTGAAAGAAGAGATCACAAAGGTAGCGCTGGAACGTTTTATGCAATACGACATCCGCAGCATGACCATTAAAAAGCTGGTTGAGCCACTGGGAATATCAACCAAAACCGTTTACAAGTACTTCAAAAGTAAGGAAGAGTTGTTGGAGGAATGCCTGCGGCTAATGTACAGGCAGTTTTCTGACGACCTGGAGCTCCTTCTTAAAAGCAATGAAAACCCGGCTGTTACCCTGCTCACATTATTTCGAAGTTCACTTGCCAAAGATTTTGGCATAAACCATGGTTTTTTTTACGATCTCAATCATTACTATCCGGAGCTGCAAAATGTGGCATTGGCCCGCGAGCAAAATAATTTTGCGAAAAAAATATTGCCCATAGTAGAAAACGGCGTAGTTGAAGGCTATTTTAAGAATGACACAAATCCGGCGATCGCATTAACCGGGATTGGCGTCTTATACGCTTCCATCACACGTTCCGGCAGTTATGACCAGTTTGGGGTAAGCGCCAATGTGCTATTCAAAAACCTTGTAGAGGTCTATATCCGCGGTATGTGCACTGAAAAGGGAATAAAGGAAATTGAAATTAACCCACAACATAATAAATAAATATATGAAGAAGATCGCCTTTTTAACCATCCTGCTTTTTTGTGAGTTTGTCTTGCATGCACAACAGGTAACCAGTTTGAAGCTATTGCCAATGCCAAAACAATTAATATTAAATACTGGGAGTTATCGTATTACAGGTAAATTCACCGTATCGGTACAAGCTAATGTGGCAGATACTGTTTTTTATAAAGCTATAAACCGAACCTATCAAGCATTGAACCGCAAAACAGGATTAGTATTTGGCCAGCATTACATAACGGCTGCAGATAGATCGGATTCCGCATCATTGGTTATTGCGGTAAAGACAATGGCCAGCCCTGTTATCGCGGCAGATGAAAGTTATTCATTAACGGTGGACGAAAAGAAGGTTAAGCTGGAGGCGCCAAATACCATTGGTGCGTTACGTGGATTGCAAACGCTTTTGCAGCTTTGGGATAAAGATGATAAAGGATATTATTTCCCGTGTATCACTATTGAGGACTCACCCCGCTTCAAATGGCGCGGGTTAATGATCGATGCTGCCAGGCACTTTATTTCATTTGAAGAAATGAAAAAAAATCTTGATGCTATGGCTGCCGTAAAAATGAACGTGCTGCACTGGCATTTAAGTGATGACGAGGGATTTAGAGTGGAATCAAAAGTTTTTCCGAAATTGCAAGTGAATGGATCGAACGGTGACTATTATACTCAAGCTCAATTAAAGGAACTGGTTGGTTATGCAAAGGATAGGGGTATTATCGTTGTGCCCGAGTTTGATATGCCTGGGCACTCGCAAAGTTGGTTTGCGGGATATCCTGAACTGGCCAGCCAGCCAGGACCCTACCGTCCCGGCTCACGAGGGCAATGGCAAAAAGAGCATCCCAGACCTAACACCCCCAAAACCACTTCGATAGCAGACGTAATTGCTAACTTGGAGGCGCCAACTTTTGACCCGACCAATGAAAAGGTCTATGCTTTCTTGGATAAATTTATAGGGGAAATGGCAGCCATCTTCCCGGCTGGATATATGCACATCGGGGCTGATGAAAACAATGGTTTAACCTGGAGGCAAAACCCTGCTATCGTGGCTTACATGAAACAGCATAATATGCAAAGCACGGATGACCTTCAGCGGTATTATGTACAAAGAATATATCATCTTTTGAAGAAACACCATCGGCTGCTTATAGGCTGGGAAGAGATATATAATGATAAATTACCTGCAGATGCCATTGTGCATAAATGGATTCCATCGGATAACGGAATGATCAAGTCAGCAGGCAAAGCCAGTGATTTGGCCACGCATAATCCTGTATTGATATCTGAAGGTTTTTACCTGGACGTGTTTATGCCTGCTTATGTTTATTATAATAACCCGGCATTTGCGGAGACCGATAATCCTAATATTTTAGGCGGAGAAGGAGCGCAATGGACAGAATTTGCCGATAACAATAATATTGACGGTCGTATTTGGCCCCGTGCGGGAGCTATTGCCGAACGATTATGGTCACCTGCCCTGGTAAATAATGTAGATGATCTGTACCGCAGGTTGTTTATACTAAGCGGTCAGCTCGATGAACAGGGGTTGTCGAACATAAGTAATTATGAACGGGCACTGCGAAGGCTTACCAATGGTGAGTCCATAGAACACCTGCAAATTTTAACTGATGTATTGACTCCAGTAAAAGGCTACCGCAAAATGGTGGCAGTGATGTTTAAACCTACACAGACCGCTTTCCAAACCTCGCCGTTAACCAATGTGTCAGATATTGTATTTGTCGATTCGGAAACTAAGCGTAAATTCAGGCATTTAGTGGAGATATATTTATCAACGAAAGATAAAAATGCGGAAGCGCAAATAAAAAGCACCCTGATTTTATGGCAGCAAAACGACGTGCAGTTGCAACTTGTTTTTGCCGACAATAAGCGGTTACTGGAAGTACAGGATCATTCAAAAAATCTTGCTGCCGCCGCTGCTATAGGGCTTGACGCTTTAGGCAAAATAGACAAGGGTAATGCTAACGATACCGATTGGGTAAAACAACAATCGGATACGCTGGATATATTTGGCAAAGCACATAACGAAACGGAAATAGCTGTAATTCCAGAAATTATTGCACTGGTTACAGGTCACCTGGCTCCTGAACCCGCAAGTTATTCCGTATTCTAAAAGTTCAGGTTTTGCATGGGCGAATTTATGTGGTTATTGAGCCTTTATATGACATGGAATGGTCCAATTGAAATAAAGAAGGCCGCCAAATTTGGCAGCCTTTGTGACCCTGGGCGCTCTGGCCCAGGAATTTTCTTCTGTTCATCGTATGGGTTAATTATCTATAGCGCTTTAATTTTTATGTTTCTGAAAGCCACTCCAGTCGACCAATCCTGTAATGCAATGCGGCCGTTGATATGTTTGCCAAATTCAGGAAACTTGCTGAAATGGGAACTGGCAACCTTATTGGTCCAGGCTTTGGAGGAGAAATCTTCTTCCGCAGTTAATATCCCATTCAAATAAAATTTCACTTTCCCGTTTTCCTGTTTGATCTCAGAATGGTTCCAGGTATCGGACGGCCGGATTTTCACTGGATTTTTTTGTGGTGCAAGGCTATAAAGGCATCCGGATCGTGATTGTGGTTTTGCGAAATCAGGATTAGCATTATCCAGTAGTTGATATTCAGGCCCGGATGCCCATGCGGCGGGGATATCTTTTCGTTCCAAAACATTGACAAACACGCCGCTATTCCCGCCCTTAGGAAGTTTCCAATCGAACTTAAGGTCGAAGTTTTTGAATTCCTGATCTGTGACAAGATCGCCAGCGCCCGATTTGTCCAGCGGGTCGCAAACAAGCGCTCCGTCTTTCCCTTTCCATACCGTAAATTGTGCGGTACCGTTATATAAGTGCCAGCCTGCTGTAGAACGTCCGTCAAATAAAAGCTGCCAGCCGTTGGCCCGCTCCGTCTTCGAAAGTCTGTTGTTTTGATCGCCCTTGAAGGCAAAGCAAGTTATAGCCAGCCCAATGATTGCTGCAGCTGCTATTGATGTGGTAATTTTATTTTTCATGATCTATAGGTTTAATTGAAATTTGATACCAGGTGCGTTTCTCTTATTTATATTTAAGGATAAATTTTACAATAACGCTCGCATCGGTTATGGAAAGTGAAGGATGGGGGCTCATCGAGGCATCCCCCCAATGGCCTGATCCACCCTTTATTATTTTAGCCGCGAGTAAATCAATATCATAATGTCCATATCGCTTAGCTATCTCCGAAAACGCAGGGCCGATTAGTTTTTCCCTTTCTTTATGACAATTTCGACAATCGTTTTTCACAATTAACGCTGCGCCTTCATCCGTAGAAGTCATAATTGAAATCGTGTTTGAATTTTCCCTTGCGGAATCAGGTGTTTTAGTTCCTGCGGCACTATCTGCCAATACGCTGTCGGTAGAACTTTTTTGGTTTTTTGAATTACCACCGCAACCAGCTACCAGAAAAGACACGCACAGGATAATTGTTAATCGTTTTGTCATTTATAAATTAAAAGTTTGTTAAATGATCCTCAGGGGACCGGTTAGTTTTTTGATTTATTATCGGCTATGTAAAGGTAAACCGATTATAGATTGCGTCATGCTAACGCAATAAAAAAGTAGTAGATGAAATCGGATAACCAATTTATTATCAAGCGATTATTCTAGTAAACGGGTCTAAAAAAGTAGTGACGGGAGGAATGTTAAACCCTATTATGCTTCAATCAGGCCTATTTTCATTACGCTTTGTTCAAAACTGTCGCGCGATACCGCTGCTTTATTTCTGGCACTCGTACGGTGGTTATAAATCGTACTTAATGAATATCGAAGAAACGCCGCAATTTGGGCGCTATCTGTGATTCCAAGCCGGATCAATGCATAGATCCTGAGTTCGGTATTTAAGAGTTCTCCGGGCTTAACTGACATCCTCTCCTCTGGAATTAAGAGCGAATTGAACTCGCTGATAAAATTCGGATAGAGACTTAAAAAGATTCTATCGAATATTTTGTACAATTCATCTATCTCTTCGTTGACCATAGCGGTCGACCGTAAAATTTTTATTAATTCGTCGAGATGTTTTTCAGAAGCTTTCTTATTCAGCACTTTCCTAAAATTCTCAAGTTTATTTATATAGGCGGAGCACAGGTCAAAAAATTGAGCGATATATACTTCTTTGATTTTGTTGGCTTCCAGCAAAGCTGAATTCGCTTCATTAAGCCGCAAATTTGTAGAATTCAAAGTTCGGTTAAGTTCACTTAGCTGCACGGTTGTGGAGTTCAGTGCTTTTTTTATTCGTGACTCTCGTTTCATTTGCTTGTAAACATATACTGCGACCCCCGCTAGAAAAATGGAAAGTGCGCTAATTAAAATAAGATATAAACGAAGCTGCTCCTTTTGCTTTGCTTCCTTCTTTAAGTAAGCGGCATTAATAATTGCATAAAATTCGGATATATGTAGTGTGCGGAATTTTGAATCGCTGAACAGCGCATCTTCAATTGCTGACTGCGTACAGCGGTAAGCATTATCAATGTCTCCGGTAGCATTTAGCAATAAAGCCAATTCTTGCATAGAAGCGTTATCTTTAATAGCGAATTTGACATCAAGTGCGGCGGACTCAGCATAATATCTAATCGCCTTTGTGCTTTCATTTTGCTTTGCATAACTCAAGCCCAACAGGTAAGTAAACATTGCATAATCGGGCGTCATCTTATTTTTTGTCTTTAAAGCCAGGAGCAATAATTTTTCCGTTTCACGTGTGTGCCCGGCATAAATATTACGTACTGTTAATTTCTCTTGATAAGCAGGCGAATTATGATCCAAAATTTTCAATAAGGAGTCCTGATATTCACGGATGCGGTTTTGATATTCGCCGTTTTCATTGTTGGCAAGGTAATGTTCGTAAAACTCCGCCTTCGCCGCGTAATAATCCTCCAACTGATCTTTTGAAATCTTACGGGGATTGATTGACTGCAGAAGCTCATTTGCTTCGAGAAATTTATTTAGCGGGAAATAGACATTCGCAAGATCCAGTTGTGCTGTTACAATAAGATTTGAACTATTCATTGCCTTTGCAATTGCCAAATTTTTCAAGGCATAAGATGCTGCCGAATCAATTTGAAATTTCTGGTACTCATGGTATAGAACGCTGTTTATCCGGTATTGCTCCAACGGTGGACCCAACGCTGCTTTCGTTCTTTTTATTGACGCGATTCGCTCTTCTTTTTGCCGGGTAAATATTGCTTTGCCGGCGATAGCCCGGTTTAGGTCTGAAAGCGGTGCATCATTCTCCTGCGCTTTCTGATCAGCAGTAAGCAAAGAAATTAAAAAAATCAACAAATATTTAATCTTCACAGTCCTGCCTGGCCCCCTTGCCCAGGTTCTATAAAATTTCTATATCAAAATGCCTGAACGCATCAAGGCGTTTATCGTCGCTTTGCAGATCTGTTATAAGCGTATCCACGTCATCTAAACCGCAAACCTTAAAAAAGTCAGTGGTTTCAAGTTTTTCGAAATTGCTCAGCACGACGGTTTTCCGGGATGATTTCATCAGGGCTTTTTTAACCTCGCCATCTTCAAGTACAGCTGCAGTAATGCCAACCTCACTGTGCACTGCACAGACCCCCATCATGTAAATGTCAGCCTGGTACATACCTGCTTCAGCACAGGTTTGCTGACTAACATTAGTTTGAGTTATGCGGTTATAATGTCCCCCCAAAACGATGATTTCAATTCCCTTATAAGTATTTAAAATTGGGATCAATGCCACGTTGTTAGTAATTACCCGAAATGCAGCGTCCTTTGGAAGTGTCGAAGTCAATACTTGAATTGTTGTTCCACCGTCCATAAATACCGTTCGGACATTTTTTAACAACTGTACAGCTTTTAATGCAATGGCATTCTTACCTTCCGTAAAAATCCCTTCCCTGTCATGGAAAGACAACGGGTTCTTTGCCGGGCTGATCGCGCCCCCTCTTACTTTAACCAAAAGCCCGCTTTTATTAAGCAGTTCGATGTCGCGGCGTACCGTATCTTCGGATACGCTCAGGCCTTTCGCCAACGCTTCGAATGTGACTTGATTTGTAGCCCTCAATTCTTTTAAAATGATTTCAAAACGTTCCTCTTTAAGCATATTCATTGTACATTACGGATAGATTTAACCTGGTAGGCAACTCCTATTGATAGCAGCAGTAACCCCGTAACGAATAATGCTGCTGGCAACGAAAAGTGATGGGCTATAAATCCCAAAATAGCTGGTCCGGCAAGCTGTCCGGCATAGCCCATGGTTCCGATTACTGAAACAGCCTTTGAGCTGGTCACGTTTTTTATACGGCCGGCTGCGGTAAAGAAAACGGGTACGATGTTCGCTGCGCCAACTCCAATAAGAACAAAACCTATAAGCACGGCAAAAAGCCAGGAAGAGAACACCACAAGCATAAACCCGGCGAACGCGATAATACTTCCATAAATAACAACATGTTTGCCCTCAGTTTTAGAAACAATTCTGTCACCGAAAAGCCGCATCGTAGCCATTGCAATGGAGAAGGAAGCATAACCTACGCCTGCCATAGCTTTATCGACACCTTTGTTGTCTCTGAGAAAAACTGCGCTCCAATCTAAAACAGCCCCCTCAGATAAAAATGCTACAAAACACATGACACCAAGAAAAAGTACTGCGCCATTGAGCAGGCTGAATTTTTTATTTCCTTCGGTCTCAGTTAAGTTGGTGAATCTTGCGGATATTTCATGTTCGGTATTTTGGTCCATTAAGGAACTAAATTGTGTTAGGGTGATCGCAAGTAAACTAATTGAAATAACGCCTGCTGTTATCGGGGGGGCGAGGCCGGCCTTGATAAGAACACCTACAACAATTGGCCCGCACAGCCCTCCTACGCTAAATAGGCCATGTAATGACGACATAATATGTTCGTCGGCCATATTTTGTACATGCACGCCGTGAGTGTTCATTGCAATGTCGATTGACCCTACGCCCGAACCAAATATAAACAGCATTCCCGCTATCTCAAACCAATTGTTTAACCAAAGCACGATAGGGAAGCTAACAGCTATCACTATAGATGAAACGGTGATCACTATCCGTGTTCCTATTTTGTGAATAAGCCAACCGGTAAGGGGCATTGTTATTATGGCGCCCGCGCCTAAAAATAATAGAAGCAAACCTAAGCTGCCATCATTTATTCTCAGCTTGTCCTTGACAAAAGGAACCATTGGCGCCCAGCTGGAAATGGCTAAACCACAGACCAAAAAGATAATTTTCGTGGCATTTTTTGCGCGTTTTAAATTGTTCATTAGCCGGTATCGAAATTATTTGCAATATACCGCAAATTTGCATTAATTCGCAATTACTTAAGTTGATGTCAAAAAAACATTTCGTGAAATATGGCTCAAATGGATACAGGCTTACTAATTGGACATTCCGGAAGGTTTGACCAAGCCATTCCCAGCGCTTTGGAGTACCGGGTTGTGTAGGCAATTAGGGAAACCGAAATTAATAATCAACAAATTAAAATGGTCAAAGTGTTACGGAATCAACTGTTTGCTATTCCGGAACCCAGGTGGTCAATGGCCCAGGAATGTCCACCCTGCTGTTCTTCTTCGACTATTCGTTTGCCTATGTGCCAGTAGGCTTCGACCATCGCCGAATTTACAGCCGTGTATGCTTTTGCCTGGCATTTTGCAAAATCTGCAGGACATTCGTAAAAAAAGGATTTAATTTACTTGATTGTTCTCCATTTACTTACTTCAATAAAGCCAAGCGTATACAAGCTGTTAGTACTAGTGTTATGTTAATTGTGTAATGACGGGTATAGCTTTTTCAACTTTATTCATGCCTCCTTATTGGTGATTCTGTTGGTAATTGCTAGTGTAAACGCACAAACAAATTCTTTAATAAATTTCTAAAATTTCTAAATATATTAAAATGAAGGATTAGTCGAGTAGTTTCAACTAAATACGCAGTATTTGATCAATACGGTGACTAAACACAAACGTTTTGAAAAAGCTGCATTTTATTTTCATTTAATTGGTAATATTATTACCTTTATTAAGGTGAAGGATTAATCGAGTAGTTTCGACAAAATGCGTACTACTTGATCAATACGTAAGTAAACACAAACGTTATGAAAAAGGCGTATTTTATTTACATTTTATTGGTTGTAGCATTACCAATTAATTCATGCAAAAAGCATAATGATGGTATAAATATAAGCGCAACGGCTAGCACTAAAACAGATAAGAATAACGCTACCACTGAATGTAAAAATGTGGAGGTATTGGAGCATCCTCCAGTAACAATACTATCAAGTAACAAACAACGGGCGCAAAAGGACGCCGAGGCGACTATAAGGGCCAGTTATCCGTGTCCTTCTTGTTCAGGCTGTCCCAAAGGAGAGTCTTGTAAAAGCAAGAGTGTTACCTGGGACCTAAAATGTACTGCTGTTACAGGAGGCTGGAAGTTCACATTTCGTAACATAGTCGTTAAATGTGAGTGTCAGTGAGATGATTTGTGGCATAGCGATTTCTCAGGAATACCTCAAAGTTCTTGATGAACCTGAAATCAAGCTGATTAAGGTAGATGTCAGTTGATTTGTATTGCTGTTCCAGGAATTTGACAAGGTAACGCTGCGTGACGAAATAATGCTTTAAGGTTTCGGAGTTTAATTCCTCTTTAGCCGTTTCATAATGATAGCTGATCAGGCAGGAAAGAGTATAAACCGCCCAGGTAAAGACTCTTGATCGCTTTTGCAGTGATCATTTTACCCTTTAGCTGGAGATCCCTATAATGATTTCCCAAGGTTAAGCGCACATCGTTGAGGTAAGCGTTGAGTTCTTTTGATTTATTTTTCGTGCCTTTCGCAGCGCCTTTACCTAAATCCCAGCTATTAACCTCTACATTTTGCTTTAATGCGATGAAGCATTTTTCGCCGTTAACCGTTACAGAGGCGTAAAGCGGCGCTTTTCCGTCTTTTTTTTTGTCACTTTTAATGGTGAAATAAATGCGGAATGACTGTGATGTTTTCATAAAATAACATTTTTTAAGTGATTATTAATTAATTACATCCTGTTTTTAGTGCTTTTCAGGTGTTCAAAAGGCGTTCGGAACCCAGCTGTTTTTAGTTAGTTTTAACAGCCTTAATCAGTTAAATATCAATTCATTACATCACTTTTGAACACCTAAGTTAAAAACTAAAAACAGGTAGTCAGTTAGGTGTTCAGAACTTTGGCTTTCTTTGGCTTTGTTAAGGGGATAATTATGCAAAAAACCCTCTAAATAAGCTATTTAGAGGGTTTTTACACCTTTTCAGAGGTAGGTTTGTGGGAGTTACTGGGTTCGAACCAGTGACCCTCTGCTTGTAAGGCAGATGCTCTGAACCAGCTGAGCTAAACTCCCTTTATTATTGTGATTCCTGTTAACTTTGAGAACTCTTATATTCCCTCCGTTTTGGGATTGCAAATATAGAATGTATAGGCTATTCTTCAAAAAAAAAATTAAAATAATGTGCAATAGCTTGATTTATAGCTGATTTAATTGAAATCAGGGTGTTTAAATAGCCTGATTTCGCTAGTAGTTTAGTCTCAGATCATTATTATAATGCTTATCAATCCTTGGAATTTTAAATTGACGTGAGTACATTGATAATCCGATGTTGGTACAATTGATAGTACAATGTTAGTACATAAGGTGACCATAAACCCCAAATTATGGTTTACTTCAAAATGCTTCTTAATGAAAAATGCTTCTTAATGACAAGAGACTAAAATCAGACAACATCTATCCTATAGTGGTTAGCGTAACTTTTAACAGGAACAACACAACTTTTACAACGGGAATCAGAGTCAGCAGCAATCTATGAGATGAAAACTCTCAGAAAATAAAACATGGGCATCCTAATGCACAAACCCTGAATAAAACCATTTAGCGAATTGAAGTCAATATTCTCCGTGTCCCGGCCCCGCCACAGTAAACCAGCAACTTTGCATCCATGCATTTTTGCAAATTCCCGGGCGTTAAATTTGTTACTTAGCTTCCTTTGCCAATTTTCCACATCCTGCCATACCGGCAACGGATCTTGAGCGGATAAGATGGTGTTTCGGACAACTTCAGCATTGGGGTCTTGCCAGAACCCGGCATGCCTGAATTTAATACGTTTAGAATAATCACTACCCAAACTTATTTTACTGATTAAAGCACTTAGAAGAAGCATATTATAGTAGTTAAGTCAATTCAGATGAAGCTTTAGATCTCTCCAGTATTTGAACATTGCCCATGAAACGGCACCCTGATAGGTAATTTGTTTATCTGGTGAGATCTTGATCAGATAAGCACCTGTCCAGTTAAAAGGCGAAACATCAGGGAATGTGGGATACCCGGTCATTTTCCTGAGTTCGTTTATCGGGTGATGCGCGATGATCAGGGTCATTTTGTTATCAATCGGCTGTTCTTTAATAATAGCCAGCATGCCCTGGAACAAGCCATATGGATACACCGTGTAACTCGGGTGATTGATCCTTCCATCTATTACGGGTGCTGGACCGGCATTGATCAGGTTTCCCGTTTCAATGGCTCTGTTAAACTCACTTGTTATAACTCTTTTAATGGGATAATTAAGATCTTTAAAAACCTGTCCCAAAATTGTTGCGCGTTGTACACCCTGATCATTTAACTGTCTTGCTAATGATGGGTCCTTTGATTTCCACCAATTAGGGGGTCCTGGGTAGTTATGGTTTACCGAAAAATCAACACCATTACTTGCGTCGGCATGTCTGAGGACTATTGCATACGTTTCATTTTTAACAGGCAAACTTTGCAGTGTTTTCCATCCCTGCTGGTAGGCCGCAGGTGCATCCGTGGCCAAAGCTCCCTGATAGTGGGTAAACGGCGGATCCTGGTCAATGTCTGTAGCGCCTAATGCATAGATAGTTGTTTTAGGAATAGCTTTGTTTTTCCAGGTTATTTCAATTGGAACGATCTCAGCAGAAGTCAGTCTTTTGATCAGGCCGGTACTATTAATTTGAATGTGCGTATCGCTGGAATAAAATGTGGCGGGATCCGTAGTGAGTATCTGGTAGTTGTTGCTGTTAACAAACAAAAGTTTATCAATGTACTCCGGGGATTTAATTAAAGGAGTGGGCGTTACAGGAGTGGGAATATCAGTTGTTTTATCCCGACTGCAACCCAATAAAAAAAGTGCTCCAAGTGATAATATTGCGAGAATTTTCATAATTAAATGAATTTTGAAATATATTGTTGACAGGATTAAACAGATAAGCATCCTCTAACACTGACAGCGGGTTGCCTCGCTAGAAAAGCTTTGTGCTTTTTCAGAATGATAATGTCCCTCCTGCCGCTGATCTACATGCAAAACTTTTCAATCCCCAATCAAAAAACTGTAAGATGCATGTTGTTACGTAACGATTTAGAAAGCTTTCCGAAAAGACGAAAAACACTAGTGGCCAAAATTGCACAGGATGGATTGATCCTAACGAATACCCAAGTGTCTACATTAGACCGAAAAAAGCAGAACAGGAAAGCCGGGGCGAGAGTGAAACCAATCCTGAGCTATTTAGAGCCCGGGACAATTTTTGTTGAAATTCCAAATGCTCAATTATTCGCACCCAGATAATGGTACGTCTTTAATTAACTTCCATCTATACTTCCCCTTTTCAGCCGGTAAGCACTTAACTACCCCAAAAAAAAGCTGTATCCCATTTTTTTTGTCTTTACATTCACATAAGAAACAGGGAACTGAATGGGGTAAGCCGTCAATATAGTCTGGGATATAACAAAGATTACCATCTATCGACGGAGGCGGTATTTGCAGTTCCTGGATATTTTTATCCTGTTTATCTTGGGTAGGGCTGACTGTCGCCTCCTTTTTACAGGTAAGTAATCCAAAACTTATGCAGATCAGAAATATGAGTGATGACTTTTTCATGACTTATAATTTGATTAGTGAATTTCAGTAACTAATAAAGTATCATTGGCTTTATAACCAACCTAGTGCGCTTTTCAACTTATTAGACAACTTGATTTAGGAAGCTATAAATGAACTCTTTATTCTTATTTGAACCTGCGTTTCCCTGCAAAACAACTAAGCGGGATTCATCTTTTAAAAATAACATTTTCTAATAGAGAAAAAAATAGCTACCTATAGTTATTTTTATACAAAAAAAGTTAAATATTAGTTGCGTGTTAGTGCTTTTGACGAAAAAATGAGGAAAACTTAAGTCGAAAAGGCGTGCTCAGCACTACATTTTATACCCTAAAATTGGAAGACCTAATCAGGGCAAACGCATTAAAATAATTCACCGATTGTTGATTAATTAAATATCTGATTATCAGATATTTATATTATTTGTGATTATATTTTTGTATATTTATCTGACAATCAGATGGATACAAAAAATAAGACAAGTACTATTTTCGCGTATTTTAGCGAAATGCAAGACTTCCGCGTCGACAGAAAAAAGCGACATCTACTAACAGACATCATTACAATAACTATAGCTGCTGCATTATGTGGTATCGAAAGTTACAATGACATCGAAGATTTCGGGGTGGTTAGGGAAGACTGGTTAAAAACCTTTTTGGAACTTCCGAACGGGATCCCTTCGCATGACACCATTAACCGGGTATTTGCTAACATGGACCCTGTTAAATTTGAAGCATGTTTTAGGAACTGGGTAAACGATATTCTTGATGGTCATGTCGGCCAACTGATCAGTATTGATGGAAAAACCATACGGGGCGCTAAAAGCCATGGGATAAAGTCATCGATACATATGGTAAGTGCTTGGGCAAGTGATAGTAATATGGTTTTCGGACAAGTAAAAGTAACCGAGAAATCCAATGAGATCACCGCTATTCCTGAGTTGTTAAAAAGCTTGCTTATAAAAGATTGTCTCATCAGTATAGATGCAATGGGCTGCCAGGAAGATATTGCTACGTGCATTATAACGGGGGAAGGAGATTATCTTTTGGCCGTAAAGAACAACCAGTCATCATTATACCAGAATATAGAAGATTCATTCCGGTTTTTAAAGACCGCTGGATATGATCAAACCATTGATATTGACCATGGGCGGATAGAAACCAGAAAATGTACTATAATAACGGACTTGGCACATATTGAAGCGCCTGAAAGGTGGACAAACTTAAAGGTTTTAGTAAAGATGGAAAGCGAAAGGTGTTTTAAAGCCACCGGAAAAACTGAAAGGTCGATCCGCTACTATATTGGAAGCAAACCCGCTGACGCTGCTTTCTATCAGAAAAATATCCGGGGACATTGGGCCATAGAAAATAAACTACATTGGACGCTTGACGTTGTCTTTCACGAAGATGCGGACAGAAAAAGGAACAAACATGCAGCCCAAAACTTTTCCCTGATCAATAAGGTCGCTTTGAATATCCTTAAAAATGATCAAACAAGGAATATCAGCATTCGAAGAAAAAAGAACATCGCTTCCTGGGATTTTAAATATTTACTTATGCTATTAAAATTTTAATGCGTCTGCCTTGGCTGCTGGTAGAATGTATAGGCTATTCTTCAAAAAAAAATTTACTTTTTTGTTAATTTGTTTTTTTGCTGTGGTAAGTGTATTATAAACAGCTACTTATAGTATAGACAGCAACAGGTTAATCTGGGTCTTGTTAATGTTTTTAAGCGTTAAACTGGCAATTCTTATAAAATTACATGGGCAATATGCTGACCCGGACGCGGATCATCGGGCAGAATTTCCATTTGGGGGAAGTCGATATACTCGGCGTACCATTGAATGGCGCTTACAACATCCAGGGCGTCTTCGGCAACAATATTTATAGTTTCAAAGGCATATAGCTTACTTTGCGCATAGCCGTAAAGCTGGATCTCATTGTTATCAGGACAAAAAGACTCTTCACTGAGACAAAACACCCTGATTTTTAAGCGCGTATCCCGCGAATGAATAACATCTCTGCACGGATTATTTGGGTCGGTTGCTAACAAATATATATTGTAATCCATACAAGTGTAACAACATTAATGTGTTATAGTTTCCAATTAATGGTTTAAGATTGCAGGATGTTAATAAATTATAATGTCGCTTGGAATTTTAGCGCGGCTATTTTATTGTGCAAAATTATTCCGATGGGGTGTGTAAATAATTCCTCAATTTATTTTCTTTACAGGAAAAGAAAGGTTGATTTATAGCCATTTAAAGCAAGTTTGTTTATTGGCATTGCTTTTGAGTTAATATATATACCCTTCCAAAAGGGTTGTTTTTCATAGGTAGATGTAGGGCCGGAACACTGCGAGAGTTTTTCGGCCTTTTTTTATCTGATTAATAATTGAACGAACCACTTAAAATACTGCAGCATCACATTAATTGTTCTTTAATAACAAATGCTATATAAACTGATCTTAAAGCCGGGAATTGAAAGAGCGCACTTTTTTTATTTTTTCAGAGCCTCCTTGCCAAATCTTATTAGCTCGTCGGCCTTAATAAAGCCTACTGTTCCCAACACAGGCTTGCCTTTTGAGTCGAATATAATGAGGGTAGGATAGGCGCGCAATTGCCATTGACGGGCAAGTTCAGGTCCGCGACCTTTTTCCATATCAATCGCAACATTTATAAAATTGCTGTTGTAAAAAGCTGCAGCCTTATCATCGGTAAAGGTTTGCATCTTAAGCATTTTACAGGGGCCGCACCAGATTGCATAAGCATCAACAAAAATGTATTTTTTTTGCAAAGCGGCCTGTTTCAAAGCTTCATCCCATGAGTTTTCAATAAAAACAATATGCGTAGGACTATTACTTATAGTTGAACTGTGATAGTATTTTATACCGGTTAAAGTTAAACCTGCAATCAGTAAAACTTGTACTAAATATTTGTAAAGGGATGTTGTAAAAAAATCTTTCATATTTATAACTAAGGGCATAAAAATAGCACCCGAAAATAATTTATTAAAGGTGCTATTTTTTTATTGAATATAATACTAACTATTGCTCTTTACGCGGTTCCTGGCGTGGGCGTTTTTGTTGTTGCTGTTGCTGTTGCTTTTGCTGTTGAGCCTGTTGCTGGCGTTGCTGAGCCTGTTGCTGCTGACGTTGTTGAGCCTGTTGCTGACGCTGCTGCTCCTGCTGTTGACTTTTTTGCTGCGCCTGTTGCTGACGCTGCTGCTCTTGTTGCTGCTGCCTTTGTTGAGCCTGTTGCTGACGCTGCTGCTCTTGTTGCTGCTGACGTTGTTGAGCCTGTTGCTGGCGCTGCTGCTCCTGCTGTTGACTTTTTTGCTGGGCCTGTTGCTGACGCTGCTGAGCCTGTTGCTCCTGCCTTTGTTGAGCTTGTTGCTGACGCTGCTGCTCCTGTTGTTGATTTTTTTGCTGAGCCTGTTGCTGGCGCTGTTGCTCTTGTTGCTGCTGCCTTTGTTGAGCTTGTTGCTGACGTTGCTGCTCCTGTTGTTGCTGCCTTTGCTGTGCCTGCTGCGGGCGCTGCTGAACTTGCTGCTGGTTTTTTTGTGCCTCCTGTTGCTGACGTTGCTGAGTTTGCTGCTGCCGTTGCTGATTTTTTTGCTGTTCCTGTTGTTGACGTTGCTGGGCCGCCTGTTGATTTTTTTGCTGAGCTTGCTGCCTTTGCTGCGCTTGCTGTTGATTTCGTTGCTGTTCCTGCTGCTGGCGTTGCTGGGCCTGTTGCTCCCTTGGGTTATTTGCAGGTTGGTTTGCCGGTTGAGCTGGGTTTGGCCGGGCTGCCGGTTGTGCCGGAGGATTGTTAACCGGGTTAACACGGACAACTTTATTATCAGGTTTTGGGTTTCTGGCAACCTGGGCCAGTCTCTCGGCATTGGCACGATTATATGCTGGTGAACCATTGCCCCTTTGTGCAATTGCCTGGTTAGGGTTTTGCTGCCTGTAAGCCTTGCCATCAACTACGCGCGAAGGGCGCGCATTTGGTGCTTTATTAACTGCCGGCCTGTAAATATTAACGGTATTATTTTGTACCCTGTAATTACCCGGACGGTTAGCGTTATTGATCTTATAGATCTGAACATTTTGACGGGTTACCCGCCTTATGTCCTGCGCACGGGGGCCTGCAATGTAAGTTCTGTTATTATTAACATAAGTGTTATTAATAATAGTAGTATTACGTATAATAGTAACAGCTCTTTGGTGCGGTACATAATAGTTATAAATATTGGGCCTGTTTATATAAGCCTGCGGTGCACATACCCAATAATTATCCGGTGCACGGTATCCGCCGCCAATTGAAATGTTTATGCTGATGCCGGGCTGCAGAGGGGCCCATCCATAATAGCCGCCACCATGCCTCCAGCTAACCCATGCAGGTGCCCATTCATGACCAGGCATCCATTCCCATCCATAATAATCATCATAATGCCAGCGGCCATAGTGGAAGGTTGCCCATCCCCACGGATAGTCTGATACCCAGGTGTTACCATATTCTGTTAGTACCCAGTGCCCGCGTGTAGCATAAGGCCTGAAACCTTCTTCGGCGTCAGGGATCCATACGTTGCCATATTGCGGATCGCTTACCCAGGTACCATAGGGCTCCAGGTCATCATAAAATTCCTGGTCAGAAATGTAATCGCCCTCCTGGGCTTTGCTATGTTTAGGGGCTGCTAATAAAAGCAAGAGAGCTAATAAGCCCGTTCCCCATATTTTATTTAATGTTTTCATAATTTATTAATCTATTAAGGTATTTATTATAAATACCCGGATTAACCTTTTTAATAAAAATAAATATATAATTGGTTTGACTATAGATAATGTAAAAGGTAAAGCCAGGCTTATTGTTTTATTATAAACCTATTTGTAATTTTTTTTTCAACTATTTTTAAATTAGATAGTTTTACAAAATAATTAAATACAATAAACATGGTAAACATTCCGAGACTTGATTTGAATTTATATACAGAAGGTGACAGCGGGCAACGCAAACAATTTTCGGATGATATTGGGAAAGCGTTTAACGATACGGGGTTTGTAACCATTACTAATCATGGTTTGAATAAGCAGTTGATTGACAAGCTATACGAAAATGTTAAGGCACTTTTTGCACTGCCTGATGAGGTAAAATCAAAATATGAAGACCCTGAACTTGCAGGCCAGCGGGGATATACCGGCAAACAGAAAGAAACAGCAAAAGGCTTTACTGCGCCCGATTTGAAGGAGTTTTGGCAAATAGGCCAGACGGTAACTGACGATCCGCAGCTTAAAGCAGAATATCCGGATAATTTAACTGTTGATGAGCTGCCTTCATTTAATGAAACTACACAGCAGGTTTATAAAAAATTGGAGCGGATAGGGCAGCATTTGTTAAAGGCAATAGCATTTTATTTAAACTTGCCCGAAAATTATTTTGATGATAAAGTGCACAACGGAAATTCTATCCTCCGCACGCTGCATTATTTCCCAATTACTGATCCGGATGCATTGCCTGATGATGCTGTGCGTGCCGGGGCGCATGAGGATATTAACCTGATTACCCTGTTAATTGGCGCCAGCGCTGATGGACTTGAAGTACTTACCCGCGATAATAAATGGTTTCCCGTAAAGGCGCACGGAGAAGACCTGGTGGTTAATGTAGGCGATATGTTGCAGCGCTTAACTAATAACAAGTTAAAATCAACCACGCACCGCGTAGTAAACCCTCCGCGCGAACTGATGAAAAATTCCCGCTATTCAGTACCGTTCTTCCTGCACCCAAAAGCAAATATGGACCTAACCTGTTTACCTCAGTGCATCGATAAGGATCATCCTAAACAATATGAGAATATTACAGCAGGCGAGTACCTTGATGAACGCTTAAGAGAAATTGGACTGAAGAAATAGGTTTTCAGAGATTAGTTTATGAATAACGGCCTTATGTTTCGTTAAAAATAACTTAAGTTATATAGAAGAGACCGGAGATTAGAGACCGGGAAAGGATAATTTATTATTATGACCAAAGTCTGACCCCTAATCTCTGGTCTCTATCTTCTACTCACTAAAAAATATTAAGTTTGCGCTCATGGAACAAAATTTGTTTGTTTACAACACTTTAACACGCAAAAAAGAAAAATTTGAACCGCTAAATCCTCCACATGTAGGGATGTATGTTTGCGGGCCTACGGTTTACAGCGATGTACACCTGGGTAACTGCCGTACCTATATATCTTTCGACCTGATATTCCGTTACCTTACCCACCTGGGTTATAAAGTGCGTTATGTGCGCAATGTTACCGATGCCGGTCACCTGGAAGGGGATGGCGGTGATGAAGGTGAAGATAAGATCTCGAAAAAAGCTAAAATAGCCCAGCTTGAACCTATGGAAATTGTACAGAAGTACACTGTAGGTTTTCATGACGTTATGCAGATCTTTAATATCCTGCCACCAAGCATTGAGCCTACTGCAACCGGGCATATTATTGAGCAAATTGAACTGGTAAAAATTATTATAGATAAAGGTTATGCTTATGAAGTTGACGGTTCAGTTTATTTTGATGTTGAAAAATATAATAAAACGCAGGACTATGGTATTTTGAACGGCAGAAACCTTGAGGATCTGTTAAACAATACCCGTACACTTGGTGGCCAGGATGACAAACGTGGTAAGCTTGATTTTGCCCTATGGATAAAAGCTAAGCCTGAGCACCTGATGAAGTGGCCGTCACCATGGGGGATAGGTTTCCCGGGCTGGCATTTGGAATGCTCGGCAATGAGCCATAAATACCTGGGTGAGCAATTTGACATTCATGGCGGCGGTATTGACCTGGCGCCAACTCATCATACAAATGAAATTGCCCAAAACGTAGCCGCTTGCGGTAAAAACCCGGCAAATTATTGGTTTCACACCAATATGCTCACGGTAAACGGCCAAAAAATGTCCAAATCATTAGGTAATAGTTTTTTACCGCATGAACTTTTTTCGGGCGAAAATTCAATATTGAAAAAGGGCTATAGCCCGATGACGGTACGCTTTTTTATGCTGCAGGCTAATTATCGCAGTACACTTGATTTCGGTAACGATGCCATGGAAGCATCCGAAAAAGGGTTTAAGCGATTAATGAATGCCTTTGGTTTGCTTGATGGCTTAAAAACATCGGCAGCTACTGACGTTGAAATACAATCCTTGCTTGATCGTTGCTATGCGGCTATGAATGATGATTTTAACAGCCCGGTATTAATTGCGGAGCTTTTTGAGGCATCGCGCATTATTAATTCTGTTCAGGATGGCAAAATGAAAATTGATGCCTTAAACCTGGAGATCTTAAAAAATTTGATGAACATATTTGTGCTTGATGTGTTAGGTTTAAAAAATGAACAGGCTGCCAATGACGATCTGCCCAAAATATTAAACCTGGTTGTTACATTAAGGAACGAGGCTAAGGCGAACCACGATTATGCCACATCAGATAAAATAAGAAATGGCCTGCAGCAAATAGGCTTTCAGTTAAACGATAGCAAGGAAGGTACAAACTGGAGTAAAATTTAATTGGAAATATTTCGTTACATGTCAATCTTGCCGTTGTAAAATAAATTATTTCATTTTGTCAGATTTGATTTAATAAACTGCCGCCTGATAAATTATTATAAATTTGCCCATATATCTATAAAAAAATAATGAAAAGAATATTATTAGCCGCAATTATATTAATCGGCTTAAATAAAGTATCAATTGCGCAAACTACCGAACCTGTTAATGTAAATAAGGTTATAGATGCAGAGAAAAGTTTCAATAAACTGGTTGAGCGAAAAGGTATAAAAAATGCATTTTTAGCTGTTGCTGACCCTGAAGGCATTGTTTTTAAGCCAGATGCTGTTAGTATCACAGAGTTTTATAACAATATTGATAAGCAGGCGGGCTCCCTAAGCTGGAAGCCTGATTTTGCCAGGATCTCCGGCAATGGCGATCTTGCATTTTCTGCCGGCCCATATATTTATCAAAATGGTAAAACCGATGATGATAAAGTATTTGGCGACTATGTTTCAATTTGGCGTAATGACAGCGAAGGCAAGTTTAAGCTACTGATTGACCTTGGCATACAACACCCTGAACCGGAAAAAGAAGCTTTAACAGATTTCAGGAGTCCTGAGCCGGATAAGAAAGTTGCTCCAAGCAAAGATCCGTTTAATGGCAAAAAGATCATCCTGGCTACTGACGAGTTGTTTAATCATTCATTAACAATTTCAACATTGGCAACTTATAAGGAGTTTTTAAGCCTTGAGGGACATTACTACTTTCCGGGCTTTGACCCATTAACCGGGCGGGAGCAGGTAATGAAGTTTATTGATAACGAAGGGATCTCCATCAGTGCCCAAACAGTTAACGGTGGCCGTTCAACCAGTAATGATCTTGCTTATACCTATGGGAAAGCCCGAATTAAAAAAGGAAGCATTGTAAGTAATTTTAACTACGTTCGTATTTGGGAATTAGATAAAAACCACAAATGGAATGTTCTGTTAGAAGCATTTTCGGCAATTGAAAACGAGTAAATTTAAAAAACTTTTGTATTGATATTAGGAGCCGGTATTGTATACCGGCTTTTTTATTGTGCTATTTGCTGAAATTCATAGTGCTATGTAACATTTATGTAACAATGTTAATAAAACTAACATTGTTGATAAGCTTTTGGAACTGTTGCGTAACCTGAACCGTAAAAGGGCTAATTAAATAATTTGGTTATGGCCGATTTAAATAAATTCCACCGATCAAAAGAAAGAATTACTGAAGTTCTTAATTATTTAACGATGTCTGGTGACGACGATCATCCATCCAACCTATACCTCAACACACTTCAGCAGTCAATACAAATAATCGACGATAAGATTGAAGAGCTTAAAAATAAGCAGATGGCCGAAAATTAATTTATTGATTCCATCACCATACTACCCGCCAGTTTATCCTTTCTATAAGTATTTTTTATAAAAATAATGCTAACCATTTGTCTTTCAATAGATCAAGTGTAAATATCAAAAGACTTCTGCAAGTGTTAAATCAGCCCGGTTTTTTGTTAAAGTATGTTAACAGGTGTTAAATTTCAATAAGGATTAAAAAATTAGGTGGAAATTGGTGTATTGGTTGATTAGAAAAACATTATTAAATCTAACCAACTAAACATAATTCAATCAACTTAATGACTAAACTCTACACACACCATCTCCATGCATTACAAAAAGATCAATAACCTTTTAGGCTGGCTTTGCTTTGCAATTGCGTCAGCAACCTACATCCTTACTTTAGAACCCTCCGTAAGCTTTTGGGATTGCGGCGAATTTATTTCTTGCGCTTATCGTTTGCAGGTATCGCACCAACCGGGCTATCCTTTATTTGCCATGCTGGGCAAAGTATTTTCACTTTTATCATTTGGTGACAATGCAAAAGTGCCATACTTTACTAATTTAATGTCAGCATTGGCCAGCGGGGCAACCATTATGTTTTTATTTTGGACGATAACCGCATTGGCCAAAAAACTGTTGAATGGCAGGGGAGAAGAGATTGAAAACTCACACCTTTATTTAATTATGGGTGCAGGTTTAGTAGGCGCACTGGCATTTACCTATACCGATACCTTTTGGTTTTCGGCTGTTGAAACCATTGTATTTGCGCTTTCATCATTATGTACGGCGGTTGTTTTTTGGGCAATATTAAAGTGGGATGCCCATGCTGACGAGGCAGGAGCTGATAAATGGATAGTGCTTATTGCTTACATAGTGGGCCTGTCAATAGGGATCCATTTACTCAATTTGCTAACCATCCCGGCCATTGCCATGGTTTACTATTTTCGCAGGTATAATAACATCACGGTTAAACGCGGCATTATCGCTTTTTTAATAAGCATAGTTATACTTGGGCTTGTTCAGTTCGGGATAAGGGGATACACCATATATTTTGCCGCCTGGGCAGATCTCTTCTTTGTAAACTCATTAGGAATGGGCTTTGGCAGCGGTGCCGCTTTTTTCTTTTTATTGCTGATGGGCGCAGTTGCAGCAGGGATCTGGTATAGCATCCGCAATAAAAAACCAATGTTAAACCTTGCACTTTTGTGTGTTGCCTTTATTTATTTTGGCTATAGCTCATTTGTTTATATCCCCATCAGGGCAACTGCCAATACCGATCTGAATAATTCACATCCTGATAACGCTTTTACTCTGTACAGCTACCTCAACAGGATCCAGTATGGTGAAACCCCATTGTTATCAGGCCCATATTTTGATGCCAAAATTATAGATCAAAAAGATGGCAATACTATTTATTCGAGAGGAAAAGCAACGTATGAAAGCGCCGGTAAAAAATCGGATTATGTGTATGATCATACTACCTTTTTGCCACGGATATGGAGTACGGAATCAGACCCGTATTATGCGCAGAACTTACAATTTTATAAACAATGGTTAAACCTGGCCGATGGACAGGCGCCTACGTTTGCGGATAACCTGAAGTGGATGTTCAGCTGGCAAATGTACCAGATGTATGCCCGCTACTTTTTGTGGAACTTTGTTGGCCGATATAATCAAATGAACGGACAGTTTAGCTCACAGGATGTTAACGGCAACTGGACGAGCGGTATTCTTGACGGCTCCAAACATCTGCCAAAATCAATAACGCAGGGAACCAATTATGCACCTTTATATGCCTTACCGTTTATATTGGGTTTGCTGGGTGCTGCTTATCACTTTAGACGCAAAAAACGCGATGCGCTGGTAATAGCACTGCTTTTCTTTTTCACCGGAATAGCTATTGTGCTTTATGTAAATCAAAATTCGGTCCAGCCCCGCGAGCGTGATTATTCATATGTCGGCTCTTTTTATGCATTTGCTATATGGATAGGATTGGGTTTTATTGCCTTTGCAGAAATTGCCCGGAAAAAGCTCAATGCAAGGCTTGCCGCAATAGGCTCGTTTGCCATATGTATGCTGGCGGTGCCGGTGTTATTGGCGTTTAAAGAATGGAAGGGGCATGACCGGTCAACCAAAACTATCCCGCATGATATGGCTTACAACTATTTAATATCGTGCCCAAAAAATGCTATCCTGTTTACCAATGGCGATAATGACACCTACTCGTTATGGTATGACCAGGAAGTTGAAGGCATAAGGCCCGATGTACGTATTGTTTGTATGAGCCTTTTTAGCGGTGATTGGTACATTCACCAAATGCAAAAGAAGATGAACCAATCTGCACCACTGCCTGTTACCCTTCCTTTTGATAAGTATAAGGCCGGCACACGCGATGTGATCTATTTTAATGATGCCAAGATCCCGGGATCAGTTGAGTTGAAAGATATTTTTGATTTCATAACATCTGATGACAGCCGTACCAAGGTAAGCTACCAAAGCGGGGATGTACTAAACTATTTGCCAACCAAAAACTTTAAGTTAACGGTTAACCCCGACGAAGTGGTTAAAAATGGCGTGGTTACTCCCGAACAAAAGAATAAGCTGGCCGATGTTATGGAATGGAAATACAACTCAAATTATGTGACCAAAGATAACCTGGCCATGATTGATATGCTGGCCCACAATAAGTGGGAGCGGCCAATTTGCTTTACTACAACTATGGGTTCCGAAGCCATGTTTGGCTTACAGCCTTACTTGTACAAAGAGGGTTTTGTTTATCATCTGATCCCGTTTAAAGCGGAAACGGACAAATCAACCGGTCAGGGAACGAAGACCAATAGCCTGGTGATGTATAACAATGTAGTGCACAAATTTAAGTTCGGTAACTATAAAAAAGCAAAATACCTGGATGATGTGGCATTAACCCAGTTTTACCTGACAATGGAAATTACATTTAATGACCTGGCACAAGGCCTTATAAAGAACGGACACCGCGACCTTGCATTAAAAGCTGTTCATAAATTTGATGAACAAATGCCTGACATTAACCCTGATATTGATACGGCTGCACAAAAATTTTTCCTTGCAGAAAATGCGTATAACCTTGGCGATAAAGCTTTAGGCACCAGATACGTAAAAGGTGTTGCCAATTTTATTTCAGACCAGCTGGATTATAACTATAACCTGTTGCAAAATAATAAACCAAATATTGATCAGCGTACCGTTCAGCTTGGCGTACAGCTGTTAAACGGAATGGCAGATACTACGCGGAACAACAATGAAATGGAATTAAGTAAACAATTACAGGCCCAGCTAAAGGATTATAGCAATAAGTTTGCTGTTTTGATGCGATAATATGTGTGCTAAAAAACTTACGGAGCGTTCATAATTCCGTAAGTTTATGGTACTTATAACCATTCATGAAAAAACTGTTACTACTATTCGCATTATTTAGTGTTGTTTTTTCTGTTGATGCACAAACACCTGGGGGAACTTTTAAAGCTGATATCGGCGCCGGCTATGCCAAACCTACAGAGGGCTTTGGGGTAAAGCCCGGAGTTACCCTTGCGGTAGAGCCACATTATTATTTATCTGATAATTTTACAGTTGGAGTAAGGTTCGAGGGTGCTTTTTTAGGGTACCAGGCTCAATATAATGATGAGCTATTTTCTTTTTTTGGATCTACAACCTTAACCGGCGAATACTATTTTGCCAAAGGAAAGATCAAACCTTTTTTAGGTATGGGCGGGGGCTTGTTCACACGTCATTATATTCTTGAAAATTCCAGTGGGGAAGAGCTATATACCTCGGGCTACGGCACGATAAAACTGGGTTTTTTAGGGAGGATAGGGTTTGAAGCAGGGCATATCAGATTTACCGGGACCTACAATGTTATTGGGGCTAATTTTAGTTATGTAGCTTTTACTGTTGGGTATATTATCAGGGAGTGAATAACAGATTGTGTTATTCTTTTTAGTTATTTTTTCTACTATGAAGCAACTGGCATGTTAATGGCTACGTACTTATAAATAAACGTATATGCCCTTTATAGCAGCAACAGCAAAAATAGACTTACCATATAAAACAGATCAATCAGAAGCTAAGAAGCAGGCGCTGGAGTTATTTTCGAAGAACTTCCCTGAAGCAAAGCGCCTGATCTTTGCGTTTGATAATACAGAGATCAAATACCGTAACTTTTGCAAACCACTCAGTTATTACGAAAAACCGAACACTTTTGAGGAGCGGAATAACGACTACATAAAAACAGCCTTAGATTATTCCGTACAGGCCGTAGAGGACTGCATTACGAAAGCAGGCATTGCCAAAGAAGATATTACCGATATCCTGTTTGTTTCAACAACCGGCCTTGCAACCCCCAGTCTTGATGGCCTGATCATTAATAAAATGCGGCTCAATCCGCACGTTAACCGCTCGCCTTTATGGGGCCTTGGCTGCGGTGGAGGCGTATCAGGCATGGCAAAGGCAAATACTGTGGCAAAAGCTAATCCCGATGCTGTAGTGTTGCTGGTAGCCGTTGAACTTTGCTCTTTAACCTTAATAAAAAGCGATTACAGCAAAAGTAATTTTATTGGCTCCAGCTTATTTTCTGATGGTATAGCAGCCTGTATTATAAAAGGCGATAATCATAAAAATAATAATGAGGTTACCTTTATAGGGTCATCCAGTAAATTGTATTACGATTCATTGGAGGTTATGGGCTGGGATTTTCAGGACACTGGTTTTAAGGTGCTGTTTTCAAAAGATATTCCCACATTTATTAATGAACATATAAAAGAAGACATTGACGAGTTTTTATCAAAACACCAGCTGCAAATGAGCGATATAAAGAACTTTATTTTTCATCCAGGTGGTAAAAAAGTGCTTGATGCTTACCAGGACACTTTGCGTGTTGAAGGCGATTTTCTGAAAACAACCCGTGAAGTAATGAATGATTATGGCAACATGTCGAGTGCAACAGTATTGTATGTGCTTGAAAAATTTATGCGTGAAGGTTTTGAAGAGGGATATGGCTTAATGCTTTCCATGGGGCCCGGTTTTTCGAGCGAGATGGTGCTGTTGAAGATTAGTTGATTAAGTTAGATTGGGTTGGATTGAGTTGATTAAGTTTTCAACTCAATAATTAAAAAACCTGATCAAAAACCAACCGAATCAACCGCTCACTCAATCAACTTTAACAATGTACTTCACCATATTCATATCCTTCCTGATAATCCAGCGGCTTTCTGAATTGCTTATAGCGCGCCGGAACGAGAAATGGTTACTAAGCCAGGGTGCAATTCAATACGGGCAAAGCCATTACCCGTTTATGATAGCTATGCATACGCTGTTTATTGTTTCAATTATAGCGGAGTATAATTTAAGAGGAGGAACCGAGATCAGCTGGATTTTCCTGGCCATCTTTTTGGCAGTTTTACTGTTTAAGTTTTGGGCCCTGTCGTCCCTGGGGAAATATTGGAATACAAAGATCTACCGGATCCCCGGTGTTTACCCTATAAAACGCGGGCCCTACAAATTTTTAAAGCACCCTAATTATATGGAAGTTGTTTGCGAGATAGCCTTCATCCCGCTTGTATTTCATTTATATTACACGGCCATAATATTTACTGTTTTAAATGCTGCTATGTTGAGTGTAAGGATAACAGTAGAAAACAGGGTTTGGGCGGATGTTAGAAATTAGAGATTATGAGTGTTCGAAAGATTCGTTGTCTCTTACAGTAAGAGCCTTCGGCTCGATACATTTTGTAACAACGGGTTTCAACCCGTTGAGAACTATCATGCCACACATCCGCAGTGCCATCGGCACGATGCATATCGATCTTAGGAAGCATTTACCTTTTTGCACGCAGTTATACGGACCGAACCTATGGTTCTTTTTTATCTGCTTTTATAGCCAACGGATTAAAATCCGTTGTTACAATATAGGTCGAGGCTATGCCTCTCGTAATTTTTTTAACGTTGTGGTAATAAAAATGAAGGATTATAAATCTTTCGAACGCTCTTAATTAGAGATTAGAGACCATTTTTATCAGCATCAAAGCGGTTTAACTAATCTCTAACCTCTAATTACTACCTCTGTTCATCATAAACCCCAAACTCTGCAATTGATGCCTGGTGATCTGATTTATCTATCCACATCCTTACCTTGCTCCCCCACACCCTGTCGAAACGGTTAACTTTTACGCGTTTGCTGTTTTCTCCATTAAATAAGGGTTTCCACACGCCGTTGGCAAAATACTCCAGGCGGTAATTGCTGATGTTAGCCTTCTCTTCGGCAATGCTGATGGCATTGAAAGCCTTGTCGCGGTCAAAATTAATTTCGTACCATGGTTTTTCAACGGTTGGGTTTGAGATCCATGAAGTTGTAAAATCGTCATCGTTAGCCTGATCCATTATATTGCTATCATCGGCCCAGCTTGAGCTTGATGGCTGTTTTTTTGCAATGTTTGATGATATAATAGGGGCATCAAGCTCGGGCAATTTTTTAACCGGACCTTCATTGTGCCATAATTTACCTATCTCTTTTAAAGCTGCAAGGGCATTATCATCAAATAACCCATCACGGTTTGGTGCAACGTTTAGTATAAAATTACAATCAACGTTGTTTAAAGGGATAATGGTTTCGTTAACCAGCTTTGCCACATCCTTAACAGGCTCGTTAGGGAAGGTTGTTTTCCAGAACCAGGCTTTTTGAAGAGGTAAACATGCTAATGCAGGCATGTGATTGCTTTCTTTTGATATACGCTGACCTGCACCCATTTCGTAAGTTTTTATATCACTGTAATACAGGCCTTCAGTCGGGTATTTGGCGCCATTCAGATCCATCAAAACGCAATTTGGCTGTAATGATTTTATCAGCTTGTAGATATCTTCAAAGGGAATATCATCATAAGAGATCCGTGACCATGGTGCATCCCAGCCGTCAATTATCAAAGCGGAAATTTCGCCGTAATTGCTTAATAACTCGGTTATCTGGGCTTTCACCATATCAATATGCTTGCGGTTTATCATATTGGGGCGCAGGCGATGATGTGTATCCAGTATGGAATAATATAACATCACTTTCAATCCATTCTTTCTAAATGCGTCAGTAAATTCCTTTACCACATCCTTTTTTAGCGGACTGTTCATTACATTGTAATCCGTTGTTTTGGTGTCCCAAATACAGAAACCACTGTGGTGCTTGGTAGTTAAGCAGCCATAGCTCATATTGGCCGATTTTGCTGCTTTGGCCCACTGATCGCAATTTAATTTTGTGGGATTAAAAATGGCCGGCGATGCATCCGGATCAGGCCAATCCTGGTTCATATAGGTTGGAATGTTAAAATGGATGAACATCCCAAAACGCAGGTCTACAAATTGCTGTTGTAGCTGAGAAAGCGGAGTTTGTGTTTTTGCACTTGAATTTTGAGCATTAACGGTATAACATTGGTGCCCAAAAGCTAAAAAAAGCAGGAAGATTATAAGTTTTTTGTTCATGTTCAAATCTATAAAAATTCAGAAACCTGTTTGTAATAGATAAATATTATTTTAGAACATAAATTCCTTTCAAAATCTTATAATTGCATAAACCTAATAAATACAATGGAAAGCTTTTTCTCGAAATTTAATGTAAAACTGCTTATAATTCATTTTATAGCGTTTTGGCTTTTTATCTATGCATTTCAAACGCTGTCTTTTTTGTACGATTTTAATTTCCTGGTGTTTTTGCCGGTTGAAGCACGAATAAATGATGTAGCAAGAGTGAATTTTGATATGAAGATTGTTGCACAAGCCGGACTTTTGGGTTCAATTGCAGCATATGTTATTTCATGGAGGATCTCGTTAAAACGCAACTGGTTTTGGTTAAACTCAGTGTTGATATTTGTTTTAATATATATTTTAAAACTGAACGATCTTTTAGGCTGGAGTAAGCTGCAAAAAGTATTTCTTTTACCCGGCCAAATCTTCAGGCTAAACACCCGCACGTTTTACGTAACCAATGGCCTAATCATGCTTGCAATAGGATGCTTTTTGCTTTTTTCGGAAAAGGTAAAGCGGTTTATTGACGGGAAAGGTGCTCCTGAAAAAAAGGCGAGTACTGCCGGTAAGGTTAAATCTGCAAAAAGCTAAACAAAAAGACAAATCAACACAAGCTGTCTTTCGCTCTTTAACAATATATTCTACTGCTATCGCGATTCTTTCGCTACCCGTTCCAAATTTTATTTTGCTTAAGTTTAGCTATAAGCGGTTTAAAATCTTATTTTTAGCGCCTCAAAATTGATGCAATAACAGGAGTCAATTTGTGGCTAAAAGGAACAAAAATGAAGGTTTTAAAATTTGGCGGAACATCTGTAGGGAGTCCTGAAAGGATGAAAAAGCTGCTGGATATTATTGATCCGGCCCAACGGCAGATCGTAGTATTGTCAGCTGTATCCGGCACAACAAATAGTTTGGTGGAGATTGGGCAGGCTTACCTGGAAGAAAATAAAAGTAAAGCATCAACGCTTATTGCCGCCTTAAAAGATAAGTACGAAGGTTTTATAAAAGTATTATTTGCCAAATCTGAATACCTGCAACAAGGTAAAGAAGTTATTGATTATCATTTTGCACTGCTTAGCAACCTGGCGAATGACCTGTTCACCTCAATTGAGCAGAAGGTAATACTGGCACAGGGTGAGTTGCTTTCAACAACCTTATATCATGTTTACCTGAAAGAGATCGGCGTGCCTTCGGTATTGTTGCCTGCGCTTGATTTTATGAAGACTGACGAGGACAATGAGCCCATTGTTGAATATATAACCACGCACTTGACGCCTTTGCTGGATAAATACCCTGATAATAATTTATTTATTACACAAGGCTATATTTGCCGCAACAGCTTTGGCGAGATTGATAACCTGCGCCGTGGTGGCAGTGATTATACCGCATCATTAATAGGAGCAGGCATCCGCAGTGAAGAGGTGCAGATCTGGACGGATATCGACGGCATGCACAATAATGATCCGAGGATTGTTAAGGGTACAAAGCCCATAGCACAGCTTTCGTTTGACGAAGCGGCAGAGCTGGCCTATTTCGGCGCCAAAATCCTGCATCCGCAAAGTGTGTTTCCTGCTCAAAAATATAAGATCCCGGTCAGGTTACTGAATACTATGGAGCCTGATGCCCAGGGAACTTTAATATCAGATGCCAGTCAGAAGGATGGAATTAAATCCATAGCTGCCAAGGACGATATTACAGCTATCAAGATCCAGTCGAGCAGAATGCTTTTAGCCCATGGCTTTTTACGCCGCATTTTTGAGGTTTTTGAGCGATATAGAACTTCAATAGATATGATCACCACTTCGGAAGTTGCCGTGTCATTAACTATTGACGATACTACTTATCTTGAGGATATAAAAAGGGAGCTTTTAGCGTTCGGCACCGTTGATATTGATAAAGACCAAACCATTATTTGCGTAGTAGGCGACTTTGGTGCCGAGAAGCACGGGTATGCCTCCCGTGTGCTTGAAGCAGTAAAACACATCCCAATCCGGATGATCTCCTACGGTGGCAGCGATCATAATATGTCGTTACTGATCGGTACAGGAGATAAAGTAGAAATATTAAGAAGTTTACATAACAGGCTGTTTTAATTTCGGAGGTCGGAATTTCGATTTCGGAATTAAAATATCCAGAATTATAATCAGGGAAATCTATTAATCCCATAAATCAAGGTTCAGAAAAAAGATGTTCAATACAAATACCATAACCCGTTTTCAACAATTAGAAACACCCTTCTATTATTATCACCTTGATGTTTTGCGCCAAACATTGGAGGCTTGCCGCACTGCATCATCAAAATATGGGTTTCATGTGCATTATGCCATGAAGGCCAATTTTAACCCAAAAGTTCTGGATATTATAAGGGAGTATGGCTTTGGGGCCGATTGTGTTAGTGGTAATGAAGTGAAGGCTGCCATTGCACATAACTTTGGTAAAGAGAATGTGGTTTTTGCAGGTGTAGGAAAATCAGACAAGGAGATAAACCTGGCCCTTGATGAAGATATCTTTTGCTTTAATGCTGAATCGGTTCAGGAACTGATCGTTATTAATGATTTGGCGAAAGCGAAAAATAAGATTGCCAAAATTGCTATCCGCATCAATCCAAATGTTGACGCACATACGCATCATTTTATAACTACAGGTCTTGATGAAAACAAATTTGGCATCAACACCTGGCAGCTTCCTGAAGTAGCCGACGCGCTGCGTAACTGCCCTAACCTGCAGTTTTTAGGGATCCACTTTCATATTGGTTCACAGATTACAGATATGGAGGTTTACAAAAGCCTTTGTACGCGCATTAACGAGATCCAGGATTGGTTTGAAGATCACGGCTTTACCGTAAAGGTACTGAATACAGGTGGCGGGTTAGGTATTGATTACCATAACCCTGACACCAACAGCATCAGTGATTTTGAAAGCTATTTTAAAGTTTTTAAACAGTTTTTGAACGTAAAACCAGGGCAGGAAGTGCATTTTGAATTAGGCCGTGCTTTGGTAGGCCAAAGTGCATCCTTAATTTCAAGGGTGCTTTATGTAAAAAACGGCCAAAAAAAGAACTTTCTTGTTTTAGATGCCGGTATGACGGAACTGATCCGCCCAATGCTTTACCAGGCTTACCATTTGATAGAGAATCTCAGTAGGAAGTCCGGAAGTCCGCAAGTCGGAAAATCCGAAAGTAAGGAATCTCATATCTCAAATCTCACGTCTCAAATCTTAAAATACGATGTCGTAGGCCCCATCTGCGAAAGCACTGACTGTTTTCAAAAAGATGTGGAGCTGCCTGAATCTTTCCGTGGCGACTTAATTGCAGTGCGTACAACTGGCGCTTACGGCGAGGTTATGGCTTCCGGTTATAATTTAAGAGACAGGGTGGCAAGTGTTTATTCGGAGGGATAACAAATTGACAACTTAGTGGTTTAACAAGCATGAAAAAGGCAATAGTTGTAGGCGCTTCATCCGGTATTGGCCAACAGCTTGCTGTTTTACTGGCTGCCAATGACTATAAAGTTGGTATAACCGGCAGAAGGGACCAACTATTGCTAAATCTGCAGGCAACAAATCCTGAACATTTTATCGTCTCTGTTTTTGATGTAACTGATATTGCCACAGTGCCACTGCAACTAAAGCAACTCACTGATGAACTTGGTGGCCTCGACCTGCTGGTGTTAAGTTCCGGAACAGGCAAAATTAATCCAACGCTTGATACTGCCGTTGAACAGGAAATAAATGCGCTAAATGTTGCAGGTTTTACCGCTGTTGCAAACTGGACTTTTAACTTATTCCAAAAGCAGGGCTTTGGCCATTTTGCAGCAATCACTTCTATTGCAGGAATACGGGGCAGCAGGCAGGCACCGGCGTATTTTGCCTCAAAAGCATATCAAATTAACTACCTTGAAGGTTTAAGGCAAAAGGCAAAAAATACAAAGCTGCCAATTTATGTTACAGATATTCGTCCGGGTTTTGTAGACACTGCTATGGCTGCAGGCGAGAATTTGTTTTGGGTAGCCCCGGTTGAAAAAGCAACGCTTCAAATTTATAAAGCCATTGAAAATAAAAGGGATGTGGTTTATATTACCAAACGCTGGCGGATCATTGCGTTTTTGTTTTGGATTTTACCTAAAACTATCCACAAAAATCTTTGATAAAGACCAGGATACAAGATGCATTCAAAACCAATCTCTAATCACTAAGCTCCGATCTCTAATCACTAACCTAAAACTTATACCCAAATCTTACAAAAATGTTACTGCCCACTTCAAATGTGCCGAAGTAGTTTTTGAAAGTTATAAAGTAACTGGCTTTAGGGAAGATCTTGCGGAACATTCTTTCAGTTGAAGTTTGGTCGTTGTAATAAGTATCATCCAAATTATTGTGACCAACTGTTGTACCTAAAAAGCCACGGATGCCATGCTGAAAAGTATTATCATCCCGATTATGGAATATTACCTCCGTTGTTAAGCCAATGGTGAACAGATCGGTCCGTGGGTCAACATAATAGCCTCCCTGAGTATTTATTGATTTCCTGAAATCGGCATAGGCTCCAAACTCGTGACTGTAAGCCATTTCCACACCTATAAATCTGAAATCTGCTCTGCCTGTTGTTACAAAAGCATTGGCTGAAAATCTGCCGCCTACAGCGCCAAAAAATTTATCGCTAAAGTAATTCGGCTGGGTTTTATCGCTGGAGCCATTCTGGTAGTCGCCAAAAATAGCAAAACCGCCATAAGCAACATTGAAATTATCAAAAACATGACCACGGCTTACATTGAGCTGCCCACTTACCAAAAGGTCATTGAGGTTAGTATTGGAGTATCCGCCTAAGCCCGCAGAAACGTAGGTTAAAGATTTTGCTGTATCAAACGAAGTTGGTTTTGGCTGATAGGCTATATCCTGGTGATAAAGTGCAGGCGTATAAACATGCGAGCATGATGCAAATATTAGGGCAATGCTTAATATAGGTAATAGGATTTTAATGTTCATATAATAGGCTAAAACGCTCTAAGATACAATATATTTAATTGTGATGTGTGCAGGTAATGTTTAAGAAGGAGCAATTAGTCCTTTCACAGCCTCATCATCAAAATCCTTTGCAAAGCATAATACATTTTGCAGGTAATTGAATTCTTCCTGTTTATGGGTTGTAGTAATAACAACAGCCTTCATCCCTGCATTTTCCGCTGCTTCAGCGCCTTTTGGTACATCTTCAAATACTATACAATCGGTTGGTGTTGTGTTTAATAGGGCTGCTGCCTTTAAATAAGTTTCGGGATGGGGTTTGCTTAAAATAACATCATCGGCACTTACAATAACTTTAAAATAGTGCCTGATGTTAAGGTTATCCAACACAAAATCGATATTAAAAGGAATAGCTGCTGATCCTATTGCCATAGGGATCCCCTGCCTGTAAGCGTTTTCTAAAAACTCATTTAAGCCGGGTAAAAGCTTAAGGTGTGGTAAAAATTCAAGCTGATATTTTTTTTCCTTTTCCAGCGACAGCTGGTTCATTTCGTCCAAAGTAAAACGGTCGGGGCCGAACATCCTAACCAGTACTTCGGGATTTTTTCCATACATCTGCGGTTTTACCTCGTCCCAGGTAAAATTGCCCCCCAGTTCATCATTTAAAAGAGTTTGCCATGCTTTGGTATGATAGGTCATATCATCAATCATGGTGCCGTTAAGGTCGAAAATAAAGGCCTTCATCTGTATAAATTATCTGACCCCTGTTTATATAACAGGTCATTTTCGGGCAAAAATAGTATTTAATAAAATGATGGGGGAATAAATTAATTATTAGATATTAGAGGTTGGAGACCAAAGATTAGTTGAGGAAAGTCCGCAAGTCGGTAAAGTCCGGAAGACCGAAAGATGAAGCTCGGATTTTAACTAATGGAAAGGATTCCGCTAATCCGGATGAAACCAACCTGCCAATCAGCCACGATGTTTTAATAACATCAGTTTCAACATTTTAATCAATTAAAATCAGTGATCACTTTCGGACTTTCCAGACTTTCCAGACCTCCGGACTAAACAAAATACTTGCTTTACGGATAATTATACCTACCTTGGCGCCTTTAATAAATAAAATAATGCAAAAAGAAGGAACAGTAAAATTTTTCAATGAAACAAAAGGTTTTGGATTTATTA
>NZ_JAQBOC010000081.1 GCF_028288225.1 Mucilaginibacter sp. | reverse complement strand
GCAAATCCCGGTAAGATACTCCACCTTTTAAATACTCTGAAACGATGGCTGACTTGTTTATATTATGATTCATCTTTCCACTGTTTATTTGTCAACCTATTTTAGGGAAAGTCAAGCGGAACGCCCCGAACAAAGTGAAACATGCTGATTATCAGAATGTTTCACTTTTTACCGGTGAGTAAATTATTGTAAGTGGCTGATAATCAAATGTCGTAATATGCCCGTCCAGGTACCGGGCTGCACACCCGCACCAAAGCTAAGCTTGGTTTTCGGTTAGCTGCCGCTTTATTACCTAAACGCGGGACAGCGGAGTTACCCGCCCGCAAAGCGTTCCACTTTTACAGCGGAACACCCGGAACAAAGTGAAACATGTTGATTATCAGGGTGTTTCCATTTCGCCAGTGAATAAGTTATTTTAAATACCTGATAATCAGCATGTTTCTATTTGTTCCGCCAGTTCCGTTGCATCAACGCAAACTGTTGTGAGCGTCCCGCTCACGGTTAACATCAAAAATTATCGGCAACTTAAGATTTAAATCCTCATCATTTACTTCGCAAAATTCCTTATTTGATCAATTTCACTTATCAATAGCCTGCTTGCAATCGTGAGCGGGACGCTCACAACCGTTTGCGTTCAAGTGGCACACTTGAATGGGTGGGGGTCCCCGCCATTAGTTCGGTAAAACGTTCCGAAAAAGGTTTTGAAGTAAAATTCACCTTTAACAGACAATCTGGCCCTATTGATATGAGTTTTGTTGATGCTTTTAGACAAATAAATCGCGTGGTAATGATTACAGAAAGAGGAACGGAATTTGCAAGCGGGCCATTATACAATCAGCTATTGCCTTGGTTTGAGGAATTGTTTAATCATTCTGTCGCTTAGATTATCTTGCAGGCCACAAAATCAAAAACGATAGTTAATATCCGAGCCTCCAAATGTCTTTTGCGTAACTAGCTAATTGAGATTGCCTGTGTTTTAATTTTTGTGGGTTCCAAATATTAGTATCTACTGAAGAGCTTATTTTATATTTGCTTTGTTTATAGAATGGTAATTTAAATTCTATAAGATGGTTTTCACATGCCTTATTTAACTTCTTTTCTAAAATAGTATAATTCCCAATCCTATAAATATAGTCTTCCTGGTTATCTTTTAAAAAGAACAAATCCCAGTCTGTCGAAGGGTTTTCAGGTAGCACATGTTCAATAGTGCCGTCATCGATAAAATAACTATATGATGAATTGGAAATGTGATTTTCAATTTTATAAAGAATATACCTTATCATATACGATTTTCTTTTAGTACTAATTACGGCATCAGTAAATGCGTTTCTAAAAATTTCGTCGGATGGATATATTGATTTCAAATCATCGAATATCGCTTTTGGAGTAACAGAAACGCTGTTGAAAGTATTTACGGCAGCATCATTATAGACTCTTTCAAGTATATTGGTTTTTAATCCGCTAATAACACTATATCTGAATGAAATGATCGAACAGATTTTACAAACCTTAGCAAAATCATCTATGTTTAACTTTTCGTACGCCGAAAGCAGAAGAGGAAACGGTTGCCTTATATTAAACAATTCAAGTTCAGATAAAGCTTCTCTTATTATATTATTACCCTTCCAAAGGTCGTCATTAGGGTCTTGTAAAGCAGCAAAAAGTTCAGCATGTAATTCAAGATTACCTATAAGAGTAAAGACATCGTCTTGCGTGATAATTGTCCTTTTAATGGCTTTAAACAGTTCCTTTTCTGTGACTATTTTATTCCTTGAAATCCAAAAATAACGCATGAAATAAGAAAAATCCTTGTAGTTAATAAATCTCAAAATATTATTCCATTTGTTTTTTAAGTGGTGATGATCCCCTGGGACAACCTTGGAGAATAGATAGTTTTTTAATAAGTCAGTGACTGATAAGTCTAATCCTCTATCATTTAATGTTTCGAAAACCAAGTAAGCATTAAGTTCGTCTACAACTGTAATTTCAATAAACGTTAAATAATCCCCTAAGAATTCCAAAAATTGCACAAGTTCTATTGCAGAACCTTGAACGTATATTTCACTACGAATTTTTTCTAATAAAAAATGATATGCTTGGTACAACAATTTGTTTGATGGAGTTAATTTTTTGGGATTATTAACAGAATCAAATTGGATTAAATAAGATGAATAGAATGGATCGTTTTCTTCATTTAAAATTAGCTTATTACTAAATTTCAGGGACGTTGCCGATTTATACCCAATAAATCGCTTCAGCAAAATATCTTTTCTCTCTTTATTATCTTCTACGCTAATACCTTTGTTAATTAATTCATCTATTAGCTTAATACAAGCTAAAGCAATAATACTTAGAGTGGTTATTCTTTGTTGGCCGTCTATAATGTCGAAATTTTTCGCGCTTTTTTTCATCATTATTATAGATCCCATGTAGTGTTTTGCATCCTCTTTTTTGGCATTACTGATATCTAACCATAAATCATCCCAATTGTCTTCATTCCATGAATAATCCCTCTGAAACAAGGGCACTTTATAAATATTATCACCAGAAATTAAGGTGCCGAAAGAAACTGTATTTGCATTTAGAAGGTGGTCTGTTTGACTCATAATGTAATAATTACTAATAGCCAATCTAAAAATAAATATTTGAATATGGTTATTCTTCTATGTAGATATTTGATGTTGTAATAAAAATAAAAAAGGGATTTCCTTTATAGAAGAAAATAGCGAACTTCGAACTTTTGAGAATTTAGCGTCATTAGATGATCATTGAATTTTAGTATAAACGCAGCCTATAAACATAATTATCCGAAGTTGCAAACTTTGAACAGCGGAAGCGTTATACCTGACGAGAGAAGCATAATGATATGTCTAAGGTTTGACATTAATACGCTTTTTAAACGTTTTAACTTCAAAACCCGGTGTACCCATATCAATAACGGCAGTGCCATTGAAAATCTCTTCATAATACCAGCGCATGTGTTTACCTAAGGCGTCCATCACATATCGAAGAAAAAGTTCCATTTCAACGTTGTCCAGATTCGCTTCGCGCCCGTCCAAGCCTCTGGCTTGGACGCAAACTGTTGTGAGCGTCCCACTCACGATTCCCATCAAAAACCATTGGCAATTTAAGATATAAAATCCTCATCTCATTTCACCGATAAAATATCTTAACAGATGAACTTTACTTATCGATGAGACCCAAGCCCATGGAAAGTCTTACTGGCATCCGGATGAAGTTCAATACCGGCAATAATGTAGGCAGGTTCGTTTCTTACTGTTTTTGAAAAAGCGATAATATCCTTGATGAATTTACTTTCTTCATCGGTTCCGCGGGTGAAATCATAAAACACCTTCTTAAAATCGATCAGCGTGCCTTCAAGGCGGGTCAGTAATTCTGCAAAAAGTGGGTCGTTTATTATTGGTTTTTCAATTATTTGGGCGCTTGCCGGTACAAAGATATACCTGAAGTGTTATAAATAAAAAAAGGCAGCCTTTAAAGACTGCCCTATATGTAATGACTTCCAGCGTGCTTGGTGTCCGGTACTTGTATCATCGCATGGTTTTCAGGTTTAACGTTTGTTGATTTCATGATGGCCTCCTTCTTTTTTAATGTGACTGTACTCGTGCGTTCTGTCTTTAATATATGAAACATGTGTTTCATCGACTCGGTGAATTCGTAAACGTGAATAAGTGATATCAAAATTAAAAGTGCGATGGTAAATAACTTGTTCACTCCGCGGATGGTGCTGGCTGCCCAGTTGGCTGCGAATGAATAATCAAATGTACGAAAATTAGCTGATTTTATCGAGGTGCCTCCCGGAATATATTAATTAGTTGTAATACTATAATGAAATAAATATTTAATTAATTTCCAAAATTATATCATTTTTGTTATATTTGTTTATGGAAAGAAAATCATGGATATATCTCGATGGTGTTTTAATGAAGCCGGAAAAAGCAGATGAACTTGAGTTTGAATCTTTATCTCAAGCGTGGAAAAAGCTTAAAATAGCTCTAAAGGAAACTAACGCTTACACTTTCCATGATTTTACTACTTTTCTTGAAAAGGACTTTAAGATTAACGTTGTTGCCAGTTTAGAGCAGGATTTTCAGGATACCGAGCTGGAATATAAGCTTAACAACTTTTACACTACAGGGATAACAAAAACGAAGGTTGTCGAATTACAGCCGTCGTTTAACGATATTAAAAACGAAGCCTTTACGGCCCTCGAAAAGTTCAGGGAAACGAAAGATGAAGATTTCCTGATCAGCTTTCTTAACCTAATTGAGCAATACAAATCTGCTATTGCCTGTCAGCTTCGCGAACTCCATTATGCCCTTGCCCAAATAAAAAGCCCTAAGATTACGTCATTGATAACGGATTTTCGTGGGATGCTAAGACGGAAGATCAAAATGATCTCGATGAATACAGATGATGAACATAATTCAGTTAAAAATTCGAGCAATTTTATTTCGCAATTTTTTAACCAAATAATATCATCAAATGAACAGCAGCTATATTCAGGATGTTACCAACGACTTGGAGTCCTATTATAATAAAATTAATAACAAATTAGAAAATACTGAACAAATAGAATTAAAAGCCATTATCGAGAGATTAAAAGACATACCCGATAATATAGGCAAAATGGAAAAAATAAAAATAGCACTGACGATTATGAAATTCATGATGGAAAGCGCGGCGTTACTTCATCACCAAACATGAATATAGGTACAGCGATCAAATACTTAAGAAAACAGAAAGAGCTCAGCCAGACAGAACTGGCTGAGCTTTGCGGGTTAACGCAGACGGCATTATCTCAAATTGAAAATGGCAGCCGGCGTCCTAACACTGATACAATGAAAAAATTGACTGATTATTTTCAGGTTCCGGAAATCCTCATCTATATGTTGGCCACAGAGCCGGCTGATATACCGGCGAATAAAAGAGAGATGTTTGATATCGTATTCCCAAATTTGAGAAAAATGCTGATCTCTGTTTTTGAATAAAAGATGTCGTTGTCCTCAACCTGGCGCTAGTATCCGCGCCGACCAAAAGAGGTGGCTACTCAGTGCCCCGCGTTTAGTAACCGACATGCTCAGGTGCAAAATGTTATTGCCGTTGGCTGCGTTGGCATTTCTTAAAAACCTTTAAAAACATTTACTGTTCTCATTATAGTTAAAAATGATGAGCCATGGCAAAAAATGAAGATGTAAGCAGCATTGACCGTAAGGGCAAACCTTCCGGCAATGGGCGCGAAAATGAAACCCTGCGGGAAGCTGAGGGGGAAGCACAGGCAACAGATGATCTGGATACCAGTGAGCTGGAGGTAAAGCACCAGAACCGGCACTTACATAAGGGAGAAGAGCTAAAGACCTTTAAGGACACGGAGGAATAGTCTATGAATGCAATTAGCATCCATGAATCTGGCGGGCCGGATGTGCTCGGACTGGAGGATATAGATGTGCCGCAACCCAAAGCGGACGAAGTATCGATCAAGGTTTACGCCGGTAGCGTTAACCGCTACCGCAAACATCCCTGCTTGTGGTCCACAGACAAATAGCCCGCTTAGCTAACGAAGCGGGCTACTTTATAATGAAAAATTTGTACTTAAGCTGTTGTAGGTTGGGTTGTTTTAACCGTCTTTAACAATCGAAACGCAGCCAACAAATAATAAAAAGCACCAAATGCGGCATACCCTGCTAAACTGCTGATTCCCTTTGTCGGGTCGTGTGCCAAAATGATAAAAGAAGTGCCGCCAATAACAGACTGGCCGCCGCTGATGATCATAGGCCATTGGCCGCCCAGAAATTTTCTGCGGCGGAGTCCTAAGATCAGCTGGATCAATCCTGTTCCAATTGCCCAGGCACCGAAAACAATCAGTGCCTCAGGAACGCCTTTCTGTAAAGCAAGGCCCACCGCCACTGTAGTGATCCCACTGATTACAGCATTTACATATTGCGGTGTTTTAGATGGACTGTTGTGGTTGGCACGGATATCGAGAAAGGTGCCCACTACGTCCCACGCCGGGTAAATGATTAGTAAAATGTTGGCAATCCCCAATGATGTTTTTGCGAAAAGTGCGACGAGGATCACCCATATCACTGAAAATGCAGCACGGGTATAATAAAGCTTGCGTAATGATCCGGCAGTTTCAACGGATTGTGTGTCTGCTACTGTATTAGATTGAGAAGTTAATGTCATGATTTGTAATTTTAAGTGTTTTGTTATCCCAAAGTTCTGCAGGATCGCCCGGCGCGTTTTTCACTTAAGTTAAAATGCCGGTAAAACTGACGCTGCGATTACAGTCCGTTGCCTGGGGTAAATTTTCACTTAAGTGAAAATGATTGTGTTATATTCAGACTATATTTGAGGAATGCCACGTTATAGGTACGCAATTTATATAGGGATCAAATGACCGGTACAAACGATATCATTTTTCAGCATCTGAGGGACTTTGCGCCATTGAACGATAAAGACATCAGCGACAGCACGCCATTTTGGAAAGCGCGGAAAATGAATAAAGGGGATTTCTTCAACATGCAACAAATGGTTTGCAATGATCTCGGTTTGATAATCAAAGGCATATTCCGGATTTATTATCGCGACCCAAACACAGAAGAATATAAGAACGTCTACTTTTTCTCTGAAAACCAGTTTGTCGTTTCTTTCCGAAGCTTCGTATCACGCAACCCCTGCTGGTATTTTATCGAAGCGATGGAAGATTCGGAAATTTTCTTCATCTCTTATAAGGATCTTAACGGTCTGTATGAAACGCATCCAAATTGGGGGACATTTGGCAGGTTGCTGGCTGAGTCGTTCTTTAATCTTGCCCAAACGCGCACAGAAGAATTCATTTTTTTCTCGCACGAGCAGCGCTATACCAGGTTGCTCGAACAGCATCCGCATATTATTGAGCGCATTCCTGCTTATCATATCTCGTCTTACCTCGGTATTACAAATCCTTCGTTGAGCCGGATCAGGAAGCGCATTGAAAGTAAAAAGGGTGAATAAGTTATTTTACGGTCGATGTTGGTGGTCACTTTCAACTGATAGCGATAGGATTACTAGTGTCGTGTCAATCATGAACTTACGATTAGTCTTGAGTCGAAAGTCTGGAGTCTTAAGTCAGAAAAGACAAAATTTGACTTAAGACTTGCGACTTAAGACTGTTGACTTAACACTTTTGTATATTTAAACAGTCCACTGTAAAAAACATACTACAATTAGACATATAATCATTAAAGTTGTAATCTTTGAAATCAATTCAAAATCGACATTATGTTTTCAAAACTTTATAAGCCGTTATTGTTAGGGACCGTCTTTTTATCGGTAACCGCAAGCGTTATGGCGCAAACCGGCGAGCCCGTTGAAAAAGACAAAGCCAACAGCAATTATAAACCTGCTTTTGCAGGGCAAACCCGTATCGGCAGTGTTAAAACTAAAACCCCGTATACGGTTACCGTTATCAATACCGGGCTAAATAGCCCATGGGGGATGCATGTTTTACCTGACGGCCGTTTGCTCATTAGCGGTAAGCCGGGAACTATGCAGATACTAACAACCGGTGGTAAAATTGCTAAAACTATTACTGGTTTCCCAGCCGTGCAGTATGAAAGCCAGGGCGGTTTGCTTGACGTAAACATCGACCCTGATTTTACCACAAATAGAATGATTTACTGGACCTTTGCCCAACCGGGTGAAGGAGCTACGCTTGCTGTGGCTAAAGGTAAACTGTCTGCAGATGAAACAAAGCTGGAAAATGTTAAGGTGATTTGGGAAGCATATCCGCGTTATAAAGGTGCTGGTCAGTTCGGTTCGCGTTTATTATTTGATAAACAAGGCAATATTTTCGTCACCTCAGGCGACCGTATGGAGAAAGATATCCGCGTAAAGGCACAAGACCTGAACGCAACCAGCGGCAAGATCATACATATCACTAAAGAGGGAAAGCCGGTTGCCGGTAACCCATTTATTGGCAAAGCCAACGCTAAGCCCGAAATATATGCCTACGGTTTCCGTAACCCGGATGGACTTTCTTTTAACCCGGTTACCGGCGACCTTTGGGAGGCTGAATTTGGTCCGCGTGGCGGTGACGAGATCAATTTGATCAAGCCGGGTGGTAACTATGGCTGGCCTTTTGTTACTTATGGCATAGAATACAGCGGCGAAAAGGTTTATGACGGGATCCAACAAAAAAAGGGAACTATACAGCCAATTTACTATTGGGACCCGGTTATTTCGCCGGGCTGCATGATGTTTTATACAGGTAACCTAACTGAATGGAAAAACAACCTGTTTGTTGGAGGCCTGAGCGGACAACACATCATTCGCCTGGTAATAAAAAATAACAAGGTGGTGGGCGAAGAACGTTTACTTGCTGATAAAAACGAACGCTGGCGCTGCATGGCTACAGGAAAAGACGGAGCTATTTACGCCGCAACTGACGGTGGAAAATTATATAAGATAGCTAAGAAATAATATTAATTATGATATTGAAAGCGCCCGGTTATGTTTATCCGGGTGCTTTTACGCTCTAACCATCTGAGCTGCCAAATTTTTTGTAAATAATACTCCATGCAAATTTTCTGCCGTTCGCTGATTTTAATTGCTTTTCCCTTATAATAGCTTCTTTTTTAGTTTGAACCTCTTCAGTATGTGCTATTACCCAGGGCCTGTATTTTATGGTATGCCCCTTTGTTGCTAATTCGTTGTGGGATAAGAAACGCTTAGGCAAATCTGAGGTAAAACCGATGTAAATCTGTTTGAATGACGAAGAGTATAAGACATAAACGGTGAACATATCCAAACTAAATAAAAAGAAAATGGCCCTTATCTGCCAAGATAAGAGTCTCATTTTCAAGTAGAGGGGAGCGGCAAAAGTTCTAACTTTCATACCGATATAGAGGCCGTTATATATGCCAGAAAATCATTTGAAAAAAATTAATGAACATGGCGAAATGGATGTGATAACAGAGAAGGATTTGATAGATATTTTTGAAACATCGAAAAATTAAATAAGTGAGGTCAGGCGATTTTGTCATTTTCGGCCGACTGTCGTCTTCTCACTATACTTCAACTGCGTCAACTAAAATCTGCCGTTGTTTGGTTTTAAAAGCTTTATTAAAGTAATTACGTGCCGGCACTTCCACAAAACGATAAACCAGGGCTGCTACAAGCAAAGTAAGCGTAACAACCACTATGCACAACACTATTCCCAGGCCATAGTCTGGTTTTTGGCTGATAAGCGTTCTAAAATCCGCATAGATGGCGGGTTTCTTTAGGACGCGAAATATAAGAAAGGTATAGATGATAGGCATATGCACCATATAGATGGTAAATGACCAATCACCCAGGCGCTGCAGCACCCTTGTATCTAAAATACGTTTAACGGCTGTTTGATTATATGCAGCAGCTAGGATGATCACAGGAAAGAAAGCAACGATCAGAATATCCATTATTCCAAAATGCATTGCTGCCAGCACCCCAAAAAAGCTTAATGCGAAAAACCAGTCGCGCTTTATGATCCTATAACCGGACCGGTGCTGATAAAAAGTAGATATCAGCATACCGACAAAAAAACCAGCAAGGCACCGAAAAAAACCAAAATCAGTCAGGGTATTAAGTGTCGGACCGGGATGGAAGTATGTTTTAGGTCCCAGCACATACCTGATGAAAATAAAAAAGGCGACCATCATTATGGTAGTGACTAATTTACCTGTGCGCTTAAGCTTAGTAAAATAAGGAACAATGAAAGGAAATAGCATATATACCCACCATTCCGTACTCAATGACCAGGATGGCGCGTTCAAGGGAGCTGTAAAGTAACCGATGTGCATGCTTTGAAGGAGCAGCAAGCTGGCCGGCAGCGCTTTTGGGTTAAAAATCTCGGCTAAAAAGGGGGCCAGACCGGTAGCAAGGTGAACAATGATGGCACAGCAGACAAACGCCCATATCGTGGTAACAAAATGCAGGGGGTAAACCCTGGCGAAGCGGGCACCCATGTATTTTTTATATGCGTCCATTTTTACATGCTGATTAAAATACTTACCATAGGCATAGCACATAATAAACCCGCTAAGAACAAAAAAGAAATCGACCCACACCCAGCCAATGTCTAAAAATTGAGAGTAACCAGAAGGCAAAAATGGTTGAAACATTAAATTACAGTGATAAACAACGACAAGTAATGCTGCAATGCCACGCAATGGGGTAAGCGTGGTAAGATAGGGGTGTGTTTTGGATTCCATCATTAATTCGATAAAATTAAATAAGAATAAACATTGTCCCAACTTTGTAACTATTATATTACATGGATATATAATCCATGGTATATATATTTGCGTTATGAAAATTGAAGATGAGATTAAACAGGAACGCTTTAACAGACCCCAGGATAAAGCAGGGATGAACCTTATTTTTACGGCCAACTGGCTGTTGAACGAAATTGCAATTGCCCTTAAGCCCATTGGCCTCTCCCTTCAGCAGCTAAACGTCCTGGCAATTCTTAAGGGCCAGCCCAAGCAAACAGCGACAGTTAACCTGATTCGTGAGCGGCTCATTGACCGGATGCCGAATGTTTCAAGATTGTTGAACAAGTTAATGGACAAAGGACTAATTAAGAAGGACCGCGATCTTTCAGATCAGCGGGTTGTTTACATAAAGCTTACGCCTGAAGGACTGAAAGCTGCATTAAAAGGAAGGGAACTTTTCAACAAAGTTCATTATGGCATAACTGATGAGCAGTCAGAGTTGCTCAACGACCTTTTAGACAAAATCAGGAAGTAATTTTTTTTATCCATATATAATCCATGGACTATTATTCCGTGGAGTTAATCATGTATTATGAAAAACAGAAAGATCACTTTAAAAAACAGGCCGGTCGGAATGCCGTTGCATTCCGACTTTAATATCGAAGAAGAACTTATGCCGGTTAGCGGTGAGGGAGAAGTTCTTTTAAAATCAGTTTATGTTTCTGTAGATCCATACCTGCGCGGTAAAATGAATGGTACTCATCCCCCCATATTTGAATTAACTCAGCCGTTATCCTCAAAAATTATTGCGGAGGTTGTTGAATCCAATAACGACAATTTTATAAAAGGGGATTATATCTCGGGCTACCTGAAATGGCAAGAATACCAACTATCTGATGGGAAAGCATTGCAAAAGATCGATTCAACTACTGCTCCGCTAAGCGCTTATTTAGGCGTTTTAGGAATAACCGGGTTGTCCGCCTATATCGCGTTAATGGATATTGGCAAACCTGGAAAAGGCGAAACACTGGTGGTCTCAGGCGCGGCTGGCGCCGTAGGAAGTATTGTTGGTCAAATTGGGAAAATTATTGGATGTACGGTTGTTGGAATTGTTGGTACCGACGAGAAGATAGACCTTCTTAAAACAAAATTTGGATATCATGAGGCGATAAATTATAAGACCACACCTGATATGAAAGCCGCGATAGCGGAGTTATGTCCGAATGGCGTCGATATTTATTTTGACAATGTTGGCGGATCGATCTCCGACGGGGTGATCGCTAATATGAATAATTATGGACGGATTCCGGTTTGCGGCACAATATCCAGCTACAATGACATAGAAGAACAAACCGGTCCAAGCCTGCTTCCCATCGTCGTCTATAAGTTCCTGACCATTCAAGGTTTTTTGATAGGTGACCACGCGGTCCGATTCCCCGGTGTGATAGCCCAACTATCGGCCTGGTTAAAAGAAGGTAAGATCACCTATTCAGAAACAATTCTGGAAGGTTTCGATAAACTGCCCGAAGCTTTTATCGGGCTTTTTGAAGGCAGAAATGAAGGTAAAATGATTGTCAAAATTGATTAAATCATATGACCAGGTTGCTAACAGTTAATCGTCTGAAAAAGATGTAAGTGAATGGAAAAAGCAATGTTACGGGACTTGATAAAAGGATGTTTAAGGGACGAAAAAAACATCAGAAAAAATTATATAAAGCCCCTCGCACTTTACCAAGATATTCAAATCAAAGACAGGAAAATCACCCAGCGAGTACAGGCACCTGAATTAAATGGTGAAGTAATTCTTTGGCTGAAGACCTTGTAAATAAAATCTTTTGAAACACGTTGATCACCTTTTTTTTTCAGTGTAAGTTGCTGGATATTCCGGCAGGCTTGTCTATTTAATTCCATGCTTTAGGTTCATTTATTTGTGTTGGATATATCTGTCGCTGAACGGTAAACTTTAATTAGGACGTTGATCCCCCTTGAAATTAATTGGCAAAGCTTTTGTAATTTTGATTACATGTTTGAACGCTTTCGCAAATACATTGAAGATAAGATCATCATTTCGGAAAATGATTATCAACTTATCGAGTCAGTCAGTATTGTTAAGAAACTTCGTAAACACCAGTTCTTGTTGACGGAGGGAGACATCTGTACTTTTAACGCTTTTGTATGTGAAGGCTTTCTGCGAAAATATAGCGTTGATGATAAGGGAACAGAGCACACGGTTTACTTTGCTACGGAGAACTGGTGGATAGCTGACCGGCAAAGTTTAATGGATGGCACCCCCTCTAAATATTATATTGAAGCAATTGAAGATTCTGTCGTGCTGCTCATCAGCAAGTCCAATTTCGAATTGCTCTCCGAGAAAATTCCCCCATTTAGAGATTTGGTTAATCAACTGATACAACGAAGCCTGAATGCAACGCATGAGCGCATCAATAATACCTTCATTTCAACAGCGGAAGAGAAATACAACCATTTTCTGAATTCCTTTCCTAATCTAGCCAACCGCACTCCGCGGTATATGTTGGCCTCTTATTTGGGTATTACCCCTGAAACATTAAGCCGGATAAGAAAGCAGGTTTCTGGTAAATAAACACTCCTGAATTCTTCTTGACATTTATCAAGAGTTTTTGAATCAAATATCAATTTTTTCCCGGGGTGCATGGCTGAGCTTTGTGTTAAAGTTTATCAGTCATGTCAAAAGTAATTTTAATCACAGGCACCAGTTCGGGTTTTGGCAAGTTAACAGCAACCACACTGGCAGCAGACGGGCATTGCGTTATAGCCGCTATGCGCGAAACAAAAGGCAAGAACATGGAGGCAGCACGGGAACTATCTCAGATAGATAACATGGAGGTTGTTGAAATGGATGTAAGCAGCAACCAATCTGTAAATGATGCTTTTGATCATGTGCTTAGACACTATGGTAAGATAGATGTTTTGGTCAACAATGCAGCCGTTACAGGTTTCGGAGTAGCAGAAGCGCATACCCTGGATGTATTCAGGCGGATGTTTGAAACGAATTTCTATGGCGTTCTGCGTACCTATTTCGCAGTGTTACCCTCTATGCGTGCTGCAAAATGCGGCTTGATCATTAACCTGTCGACCGGCGCAGGCGGTTTCGCGCTACCGTATATGGTGCCTTATATGTCCTCCAAATTTGCGATGGAAACCCTGGTAGAAGGTATCGATTCGGAACTACGGGATTTCGGCATTGAGAATGTTTCTATTCCCTGCGGCGTTTATCCAATCGGCATGGCTGATAAAGGCGGTTTTAACGCAGATAAAGCGGATATCACTGCGGAATATAAAGATTTTGATAAAAGAATGAATAGTCTGGCAAATGCACTGTTTGGCAAAATGGAAGAATTTGAGATGAACCCGCAGACAATAGCTGATGGTATTAAAAAGCTGGTTGACATGCAAAAAGGCTCACGCCCGCTTCGCTATCCTCTGGATGCCATCGCACAGGGAACAGACGAAGAGTTCGTTTCCGCAAAAGCCAAAATCAAAAGAAAATGGGCCGCTAAATACGGTTTTGATATATAAATAAAAACTTAATACATATAAACATAACAACATGGAACTATCAAAAGAAAACCAGGAAACTCAGCAGGTGTTGAACGGGTTTTTCCAGGGAACTGCGCAGAACGACCCAGAAGCAATTGCCCAATATATTGCAAATGATGTCGATTTCTATATTGCGGAATCGCCCTATATGCCCTGGACGGGTAAGAAAACCGGTAAGGCGGAAGTAATAACAGCTTTAAAACAACTGATAGCTGCTCACAACATAGCGGAAGATGATTTTGAAATGGATCATACCTTCATAGATGGCACAGAAGCTGCGGTTTTTGGCAAAGCTGGCAGAACCGTAAAGGCAACCGGTAAAAAATTCAAAGAGCCTTTTGTTATGCGGTTCACCATTACAAATGGACACATCACCAGGTTACTGATGCTGGAAGATTCGCACCAGATCGAAAAGGCCTTTAAAGAAGATTAAGTCTCAAAGCCATTAACAAATAATGTTTTATGAAAAGTAATAAAGAATTGAACATAGAAGCGAAAAAACTGGTGAAAGCCCATCTGCGGATATGGAGTGAACCCGACCATACAAAACGTTTGACTTTAGCCAATGAGATTTATGCTGATAATATTCAGGTAGTTGACCCGGAAACAATTTTGAACGGTAAGGCTGAAGTAAATGATTTTATCGGCGGCTTGCTGAAACAGAATCCAGGATTTGAATTCACTTTAGCCAAACCTATAGAAACACATCATAACACCGCTATCCTTTCCTGGCAGTTTGGTCCCCCATCGAGGCCTGATGCCATTACCGGGCAGGATATATTCACAGTAGCAGAAGGCAGGATCGTTTCGCTGTTAGTATTTGTAGACGGGGCAACCAAATAAACAAGCTAAATATTTCTCTGTCCTCCATGCCATGAAGTTCCGCTTCTAATTCAGTTCCTTCCCGAACCCGATGGCATTTTTCGATTTGATTATAAACCTGATGAATAATCCAAACCATAAAAAATGAGGAACCCGGATTATCGCTGTTTGGCGAATGGATGAAGATTGATCTTGTCGGATTATTCCTATGGAATCCATCGGGAAAGCCAGCAGGGCTTCATTACCTATAATATCATTGTTGCCGTAAACATCGTAAAAGAAAGACGTAGGATTTTAATGGCTTTCCTCAAGTTCTATTACAATTTTTCCTATCGTATGCCCTTGTTCCAGCAGGGAGTGCGCAAGAGAAATATTTTGTTCAGTGAGTCCCTTTAAAGCTGTTTTTACAGGAGATTTCACTTTCTCAGCTCTGACTAAACTTTATCTGAAAATTATCACATGTTTTTCTCTTTGTACACAAAGGCTTTCATTTTTTAAGCATTAAATTGTAATAGAACTTTACCCCCATCTATCGTATGTTGTATGGCCTCTTTCACGCTCTCAGGAGAATATATTTTCGCAACGGGAACGTTTAATTTCCCTTGTTCCAACAGTTGCAACGATTTAAGTATGGCATTTTTTAACTTAGGGATGTAATGTGGTAAATACATAAAGAACCCGTGAATCTGGATCCTTCTGAATATGAGACTAATTTGGCTAACATTAATGGGTTCGCGGCTCATCATGGCGTAGGAAACCAGGTAGCCTTCATTACCAAGAATTTGGGCGAGGGTATTTGTTGCTTTACCACCAACCGCGTCAAGGCCTAACTTTATTTCTACATTATTGGTAGCTTTTTTCGCTTCACTAACAACGTTTTCGTCGTCAACTAAAACAACGTCTGCACCTGCCTTCAGCGCTATATCCACGGCCTCTTTTCTCCTGACTATTCCTAACGTTTTTATACCTTTTGATTTTGCGACCGCGATGATAGCATGGCTCACAGAAGCATTAGCTGCGTTCAATACTACCCAATCACCTGAATTTAACGAAACAAATTCTTCCAGCAGCAACACCGCTGTGGGTGGGTTTATAGATAGCATAGCCGCTTGCTGTAAATCTACGTTCGCCGGCAGCACAATCAGCGCTGCAGCTTTGGCCACAACCTTTTCACTCCAGGCAAATGTGCCAAATGGGATGGTCACAATATCGCCTGGTTTAACGGTTGTAACGGAGGCGCCAACCGAAACCACCCTGCCTACACCTTCGCCTCCAATTACGGAAGGCAATTCGGGTTGTATGGGGTAAGTACCCCGCATTAATAATAAATCACTGGGATTCACGGGGCTATACAATACATCAATAACAACTTCATCATGATTAATTGTAGCGATATCGCTAATTTCTACGACGCCAATATTTTCCATTGGCTGGCCGTATGCTTTTAACTGAATTGCTTTCATTTAAACAGGTTTTTAAATTTATATTATATTTGTACTTGCAAATTGCAATAGCAAATATACAAAGTAATTGCAAAATGCAACAACTATTTTTTAATTTTTTTATGAAGACAATAAGCAGAAGGTCAGAATGCCCAATAAGTTATACCATGGATATATTTGGCGACAAATGGACAATGTTGATCATGAGGGATCTACTCTTGTATGGTAAAGATTCCTTTAGTGAGTTCTTATGTTCGGATGAAAAGATTGCTACAAATATTTTAACCGACAGGCTCAATGTGTTGCTCCAGGAAGGGTTCGTTACTAAGCGTACTGCACCAGCAAATAAATCCAAATTTTTATATCGCCCTACCGAAAAAGCGATTGAACTAATCCCGGTACTTAGTGAGATAACGCTTTGGGCGGAAAAATACAATCCTGACGGCGCTCCAGAGGACATAGTAGAGCCGTTAAAAAAGGACAGGACTAAAGCTTTGCTTGAACTGAAGAAAAAAGTGGAAGAAAGGTTCAGGGTTGAATAAATCCTATGATGATATAAAAAAGAAAGCCTGTTCATGTTACTGAAAGGCTTCCCGATTAAAGTCTTAGTTTAGTTTACTTTACTTTTTTAGCTTTATCCGTAAATTTTCATTTATGGCTTCAAGGAATTCTTCGGTATTCAGATAGTCTGTTCCGTGTTCAACCTTTGTTTTATTGTTAGAGCAAGATCTTTGGTCATTTTACCACTTTCTACCGTTTCGATACAAACCTGCTCCAGGGCATGGCTGAAGTCGATCAATTCCTGGTTCTGATCTAACCGGCCACGAAACTCCAGTCCCCTTGTCCATGCGAAGATGGACGCTATCGGATTAGTTGAAGTAGGCCTGCCAGCCTGGTATTCCCGGTAATGACGGGTAACTGTACCGTGGACAGCTTCGGCTTCCATCACTATCCCATCCGGGGTTATTAAAGTTGAGGTCATCAAACCGAGTGAGCCGAATCCCTGCGCAACCGGGCTTCACGATTAATCCAAAAAAATACTTACGTGTTGCTGAATAACCATTCACGGATATTTTGATACTACACTCCGCGATTTGCATCCGTATGGGGACTGCTGATTATTCTTGTTCTTGCTTTTTGATGATTAGCGTGTACTGTTATTGCCGTTTAGAACGGCGATCAACAGAAAATTATGCCAATAGGCCGCCGTCTACACCAATAGATGTACCGGTAAGATATGGTGCCTTGTCTGAACCAAGGAAAACAATGGCTGCTGCAATTTCATCAGGTTGACCTACTCTTCCCATCGGAACAGTCGAGATCAGCCCGGCGTAATTTTCTTTTGTGCCGGTAAAGCGTTCAAGCATCCCGGTTTCAGTAGTGCCCGGGGCAACAACGTTTACGCGCACGCCGGTGGTGGCCACTTCCAGTGCTACGGATTTGGTAATTCCTTCCACCGCATGCTTGCTGCCTACATAAATAGAGGCGTAAGCCGCACCCATGCTGCCATAAGATGATGAAACGTTGATAACACTACCATGTCCGTTAGGTATCATCACCCGCAACTCGTGTTTTAAGCTCAATACAATACCCAATACATTGGTATCGAAAGTTGCTGCATAGCTTTCCGCTGTTTGATCCAGTATCGGACCTGGAGTTCCTTCAACGCCGGCGTTATTCACCGCCACATCTATACGGCCGAACCGGGCCACGGTCTGATCCACCAGGCTTTCTACTTCTTTTTCAAAGCGAACGTCAGTCTTAATAAATGCTGCCTGAACACCTTTTGCCTGAAGTTCAGCTTCAAGCAGCTTGCCGGCTTCTTCGCGACGCCCTGCGATTACTACTGTAGAACCTTCATCAGCGAAGGCCAGCGCAGTCGCCCTGCCGATTCCTGTAAGTGCGCCTGTTATTAGTACAACACTATCTTTTAATTCACGTTTAACCCTTGGGGTTTTTGTTTCTGTAGTTGCCATTTTAATTTAAGTTTATTTGTTGAGTTATTTATTAATTTAGATATTTCGATATGTAGATTAAAAAAATGAGGCGAATCTGGCGGGTTGCAATAGCCACCTTTCAATCCTGCGTGGAGTTCCATCAATTCGGCCTCATTTGTATTTTTAGTCCTTACCATTTCTTTAACAAAGGTAATTATTAGTTTTATATATCGAAATATTTAGATATATAAATTATTACCTTTTCTTTTCTTTTACACTAACCTGATAAAGTAGCCGGGTAGGGATAAAAAAACCGGATTTTCTATGGGCGCAAATTTTAGGAAATTAAAGTTATATAACTAAATATTTCGATAAATAAATCAATAACTTACTTTTCGATGGCTATTGGGATGATCCATTAATCTCGATGAAAAATATCTGCGAAATGTCGCCTTTCGAGAATTACTTTGGCAAGGATTTTTTAGCTGGGTTGCTTGCTTCAAACAACTGTTGTAAAACAGTCTAAATTCGGTACCGGGCTAAAATTTGGCAGAAATAGACGGAAAATTGTCATATATGACAAATGGGTTTCTACCTAAATTTGTTTACTGTGGTTACCACGCTATAATAATCCCAAGAAGATATGAATCGACAGTCGGAATGTTATTGCGCTAACAACAACTTTAAAACTTACAAAAATGGGAAATCAAAAAGTATGGCTGGTTACCGGCGCATCAAAAGGATTTGGCTTAGAGATCGCAAAAGCAGTACTCAAATCCGGTGACAAGGTGATTGCTACGTGCCGTAGCAATCCTGAAAAACTAAGTGCCGAGTTGAACAATGATAATGCATTGGCAGTCGCTATGGATGTCACAAATGAAGATCAGGTAAAACAAGGGGTGGAAGACGGTATAGCTAAATTCGGCAACCTCGACGTCGTTGTTAACAATGCGGGTTACGGCATCATTGCAGCAATCGAAGAGGTGTCGAATGAGGAGACCAAACGGCAATACGATACAAATG
>NZ_JAQBOC010000073.1 GCF_028288225.1 Mucilaginibacter sp. | reverse complement strand
CAAAGGTAGAAACCTTTTTTAAACTTGCAAACTTTATTTTTTTTATTTTTTGTTTGCCTTTTTTTACCCGCCTTCCCTCTTTTCTCTTCCTCGTTTGCGGGCTGCAAAGATGTGACTTTTTTATTTACCTGTCAAGTACTATTTTTACTTATTTTTCAGCCTTTTTTTTAGTCACTAACTTCTCAAATAACAACCGTTTCTTTTTCCGAAGCGGGCCGCAAAGATACGCAGGTTTTTAACTTATCCAAAAGGTTTATAAGAATAATCAATAGTGTAATGGTAACACTTTGCAAATCAGCAGGAAAAATTAATTCCTGACCGCGATCACCTCCCCTGGTTTATAAAGCAACATCTGTAAACACTGTGTGAACACCCCGTTTTTTTAAAATTCAGGAGGCCATTTTTTAAACTTTATATACAAATACGCTTGAAAACAATTAAAAAACATCGAAATTACATCATTGTTTAATGCATCTACTATCACCAGACATTAAAAACAACCATCAAACCAGTAGCATAATATGGAAAGCAACGGCAATAACTACTTATCAAGCGTTAAAAAACTGTTCCGTTATTACAAAACTTTAGGCGATAGCGCTATTGAAAAGCTAAATGAAGAACAAATTCACTGGCAATATAACCGGGAATCGAACAGCGCAGCTATCATAATTAAGCATATAGCTGGTAATTCACTTTCAAGGTGGACAGATTTTTTAACCACCGACGGCGAAAAACCATGGCGGGATCGTGATCAGGAGTTTGAAGATACCCTTTCTTCAAAACAAGATCTGCTGACCCTATGGGATAAAGGATGGCAGTGCATATATAATAACATAGACGCCCTTACTGAAGACGACCTGATGCGTACAGTATATATAAGGAATGAAGGTCACACAGTAATTGAAGCAATTAACCGCCAATTGGCACATATCCCCTACCATGTTGGGCAGATAATATATATTGCCAAAATGGTAGCTGCCGAAAACTGGAGTTCGCTCACTATTCCGAAAGGGCAATCAAAAGCTTTTAATGCGGAAAAGGGAAGAAAGTCTGTTTAGTTGATGGAGGGGGGTCATAGTTGATGGTTCATAGTTCATGGTAGCGCAAATAAGGAATGGCATCAAGCTGCATGGCATGAATGCATTGGCGTGAATATTGCGCGCAGAATTTACCTACCTACAAAGGAGCCTTTCGGACCGATCGACGCCAGGCTGGATCGCCTTCCCATTGCTATGCATAAGAATGGCTAGAAAATTCCTGGCTCATAACACTACCCCCTTCCTTCGGCTATGAACTATGAACCATCAACTATGAACCCCTTCTTCATGAACTCCCCTACTGTTAAAAGATGTTAAATGATACCTATATATATAGTACAGGCAAAACAAGCGTTATATATTAGCCGGGAATTACCCATCCAATCCTTCTTTGTGTTTAAGGGCAGGTGCCATGAGGCTATATAAAATAAATAATTGACTGATTTATAATATTCAACTATCTTTGCAAAATGTTTAAAAAACAACTAACGTTATTAGCCGGTGTATTTGCTGTATTAATGATTATACTGGGCAGTTGTAAAAGTAAATATGAAAAACTGAAGGCCAGTAACGATAATGCCAAAAAATACTCGGAAGCTATTAAGCTATATAATAAAAGAGAGTATACTAAAGCTTTAGGTTTATTTGATGACCTGACAACACGTTATCGCGGGCATGAAGGCGCCGAGGACTTGTTTTATTATAATGCTTACGCAAATTATAAATTAAAGGATTATACTGCTGCCGGCTATCACTTCAAAACTTTTGCTGATACATACCCATCAAGCCCAAGAGCAGAGGAATGCAGATTTATGTATGCCTATTGTTTATACCTTGATTCGCCGATATATTCCCTTGATCAAACAAATACCAGCAAGGCTATTGATGGTTTACAACTATTTATAAACTTATATCCAAAAAGCGACCGTGTTGCCGAGGCCAGCAAGCTGATACAAACGCTGCGTGATAAACTTGAAGGAAAAGCTTATGCAAATGCCAAACTTTATTTAACCATTAGCGATTACCAGGCTGCCGTAATTGCATTTGGCAATACTTTGCGCGATTACCCTGATACCAAATATGCTGAAGAGCTTGAATATTTAACAATTGAAGCACAATACCAATACGCCAGACATAGTAGTGAGTTTTCGCAGGAAGAACGTTATGGGCTTACAATGAGCTATGCCGATCAGTTTGCTGAAAAATATCCTAAAAGCAAATTTTTAAATGATGCAAGCCGATACAAAAAATACAGCCAGGACGGCATAGCTGCTAACAAAAGAATATTGGCTGAAGCACAAACCAATCAAAAACTAGCAAAAAAAATTGCTAAAAAAGATACCGTAACAGGCCAGCCTCCTTCTGAAAAAGGAAACGACAATAAAAAGATCCCAAATTAAAAAAGATATGAACGCTAATAACAATACTGTTAACAAACCTGCCGTAGCAAGCAGCACTGTAACCCGCGATTTGCGTGAGTTAGATGTAAAAACCGACAATATTTATGAGTCGCTTGTAATTATGTCAAAGAGAGCTAACCAGATCTCGAACAATGTAAAGGAAGAATTGCACCAAAAGCTTTCTGAATTTGCATCGTCAAATGATAACCTGGAAGAAGTTTTTGAAAATCGCGAGCAAATTGAGATTTCTAAATATTATGAAAAACTACCAAAACCATCATTGGTAGCTATCCAGGAATTTTTAGAGGATAAGGTTTATTACCGCAACCCGGCTAAAGAACAACAATAAGCCTGGCCCCCCGGCCCCCTAAAGGGGGAGTAAAAGCATAGGGGCAACGCAATGTATTAAAAACTCCCTTATGGGAGTTTTTTTGTTTAATTTTAAATTTTAATTATTTCCCCTCCAAGGGGTTAGGGGTTTATGCTTCAAGGTAAAAACATCGTTTTAGGCATTTGTGGTAGTATAGCGGCTTATAAATCGGCAACGCTGGTAAGGCTGTTGACTAAAGGCGGTGCAAATGTGCAGGTGGTAATGACACCCGATGCTACTAATTTTATAACTCCCTTAACCTTATCCACCCTCTCAAAGAACCCTGTACTTGTAGCTTATTTTGTTACCGAAACCGGCGAATGGAATAACCATGTGGAATTAGGGCTTTGGGCTGATCTTTTGATTATTGCCCCGGCAAGTGCCAACACACTTGCTAAAATGGCTAATGGCCTTTGCGATAATTTGCTGATGGCAGTTTATCTCTCCGCCAAATGCCCGGTATATTTTGCACCTGCTATGGACCTTGATATGTGGATACACACTGCAACACAGGAAAACATCAGCAAGCTGCAATCCTTTCAGAACATACTGATACCTCCCGGAACGGGCGAGCTAGCAAGCGGGCTTTATGGTGAAGGTCGCATGGCTGAGCCGGAAGAGGTGATAGCTTTTTTATCCGCAGATCTTAAAAAAAAGCTTCCCTTAGCTAATCAAAAAATACTGGTTACTGCCGGCCCTACTTATGAGGCTATCGATCCTGTTCGCTTTATCGGTAATCACTCATCGGGTAAGATGGGTTTTGCCATTGCTGATGAACTGGCGCAATTAGGGGCTGATGTTATCCTTGTAGCAGGACCATCGGCACAAATAAGCAAACAAAGATCCATTAAACGGATAGACGTTACTTCGGCAGCAGAAATGCTGGATGCCTGCCTTCAAAACTTTCAAAACGTCAAAGCCTGTGTGATGAGCGCCGCGGTGGCTGATTATACACCAGTTACCGTTGCCGGGCAAAAAATAAAAAAGCAGGATGCCGGTTTCAGCATCGATGTAAAAAAGACTACGGACATTTTAAGCGAGCTGGGTAAACAAAAAAAGTCCGGGCAAATACTGGTTGGCTTTGCATTGGAAACCAACAACGAAGAAAAAAACGCTATTGAAAAGCTGCAAAAGAAAAACCTTGACTTTATTGTATTAAATTCGCTGAATGATGAGGGTGCCGGGTTTAAAAAAGACACCAATAAAATAACCATTATAGATAGCAAGCTGCAAAAAACCGCCTATGATCTTAAAAGCAAAGATGATGTTGCGCATGATATCTGTACTAAAATTGTTGAACTTATAAAAGATGAAAGCATTTAGCATTTATATTCTGTTAGCTTGTTTAAGCCTTAAGGCTGCTGCTCAAGATTTAAATGCACGCATCCAGGTTGTATCGCCCAAAATACAATCAACCAATAAACGAATCTTTCAAACGCTTGAAACCGCCATGAAAGATTTTTTGAATGGCCGTAAATGGAGCGCCGATGCCATTTTACCCCAGGAAAGAATTGAATGCAATTTTATACTAAACATTACGGCCTGGGATGGCAGCAGCAATTTTAGCGGCGAGCTGCAGGTGCAGTCATCAAGACCTGTATATGGCGCTACTTACACATCAACCTTATTAAATGTTAATGATAAGGATATTGATTTTACCTATACCGAAGGACAAAGCATTGATTTTACCGACCAGAATTTTCAAAGTAATTTAAGTTCCATAATGGCTTTTTATGCCTATATCATTGTAGGTATGGATTATGATTCATTCTCCAAACTTGGTGGTTCCAGCTATTTTGCCGCCGCTCAAAATGTTGCTACTAATGCACAAACTTCATCAAGTAAGGGTTGGAAAGCTTTTGATGGCAATATTAACCGATATTGGCTTGCTGAGAACCTGAACAACAAGCTTTACGTGCCACTGCGCGAATTTATATATCAATATCACCGCAATGGCCTGGATATAATGGCCGACAATGCCGGAAAAGGCCGTAAAGTTATTTCCGATTTACTTCCAATTCTGAGCCAGGTTGACAGGCAACGTTTGGGCAGCATGTTTCCGCTCGTGTTTTTTACAGCCAAAAGTGATGAGCTCGTATCCATTTTTACCAAAACCAATTCCCAGGAACGGTTACAAGCCATGAATATCCTAAGCCAGGCCGATCCGGCAAACGGGCTTAAGTACCAGGCGCTGCAGAAACAGTAGGCAGTTTTGAGTGGGCAGTTGGCAGGGGGTTCATAGCAAATCTGTACATTACTTTACTTTAAAAATCCATTATCCGTTACGCAATGCCCTTCGCCTTTATTCTTTCAGTTTTTACCTTTTTCCTGTAACATTCTCCCCTCCTCGCGCGTCTTTTTAAAAAAAGTTTATAAATAATTTGCAAATACGAAATCTATCGTACATATTTGTACGAAGAAATTCGTATAACAATGAACATGGAAATAAAACCAACAGAAAGCGAGCTTGAGATATTACAGGTGATCTGGAAAAAACGCCAGTGCACCGTTCGTGATGTGCATGAGGAATTGGCAAAAAGTAAGGATGCCGGTTATACCACAACTTTAAAATTAATGCAGATAATGCATGATAAAGGCCTGGTTGAGCGCGATACGACCGCAAAAACCCACTTGTATAAAGCTTTGATAACCCGCGAACAGGCACAACAAACTGCGCTTGATAAAATTATATCGACTGTATTTAAAGGTTCAACATCTGATTTGGTGATCCAGGCCCTGGGCCATCACCGTGCATCAAAAGATGAGATTGACGCCATTAAGGATTATTTGAAACAGTTTGAGGGGAAGTGATTAGAGATTAGAGACCAGAGGTTAGTAAAAAGACAGGTAGTAAATCATAAAAAAAATAAACGACTGGAGCCGCGGGATAGTAACTAATCTCCAGTCTCTAATTAACTGAAACAATGGAAACCATCTTGTACAACATCAGCCAGGTTTTAGGCATCACCATCATCCACTCGCTGTGGCAGGGGTTGCTGGTATATTTTATTTTACGGATAGCTTTTGCCGGCATCTCATCATTAACAGCAGTAAAAAAATATAATCTTGCTATTATTGCAATGTTAGTCATATCGGCATGTTTTGTTTATACTTTATTAACAGAGATATATGCCTATAACTGGGTTAATTTAAAACCCGGTCATGTATTGCCATTATTGCCCTACTTAAACTTACCAACCAGCACACATTACCAATCGGCCTGGTATGATACCATTGCGGGTTACCTGCCTTTTATATGTGCAATATATTTTACAGGCCTTACTATAAACCTGGCCAGGCTTGCAATGGAATGGAATAAAATAAGACAAATAAAACTGTCTCTTTTACCCGCCGGACAAATGCAGGAGTTTATTAATTCTTTTGCAAAAAAGTTAAACATCAGCAAGCATGTCAACTTGAAATTTAGTGAGTTGATTGATGTGCCTTGCGTTATAGGCTTCTTTAAACCCCTTATACTTTTACCTGTTACTATATGTGTCAATTTATCGGCCGATGAGGTTGAAGCTATTTTATTACATGAGCTTTCACATATAAAACGTAACGACTACGTGGTAAACTTGCTGCAACAGTTTATAACCGTATTGCTTTTCTTTAATCCCTTTACCCAATTAATTAACAGAATTATAAACCAGGAAAGAGAAAACGGTTGCGACGATCTTGTTGTTGAAAAAACCGGCGAGCCTTTAATATATGCGCAGGCATTAATTAAGCTTGAAGAAGCCAGGAAATCAAACCTGCAGTTCGCGCTCGCTGCTACCGGACAAAAATTCCATTTATTAAACAGAATTGAAAGAATTATGAAAACTAAAAAACATATTGGCAGCATTCGCCATCTCATAATAGCGCTGTTTTTACTAACAGGCACCCTTAGCTGTATTGCATGGTTTAATCCCAAAATCACAGAAGGCAAAACAATTGCTAACAAAATAAAATCATCATCAACAGAAAAAATTAAATGCGACCAACTCGTCAGCGCAATTGATTCTACCCAATACTCTTTTCTTAACGATACTTCGAAACATAAGCAAAAAGGCAAAATTGTAGCCAAAGGCAAGAAGAGCAAGGGAATAATTAAAAAGGTGAGTCCGTCAGACAAAAGCGAAATTTATGGAGAAACTTTTTATGGTGATGATGCTCCGGATTCGGTAAAGAGATTTTTCAATAGCCCCGAATGGAAACGCCAGATGGAAGCTATGCGGAAACAAGGCGAAGAAATGAAAAAGCATTTCAACAGTCCTGAATGGAAAGGTCAGATGGAATTGATGAAGAAACAGGGCGAGCTAATGAAAAAGCATTTCGACAGCCCCGAGTGGAAAAATCAAATGCTGGCTATGAAAAAGCAGGGTGAAGAAATGAAAAAACATTTTGACAGTCCTGAATGGAAAGGCCAGATGGAGCTGATGAAGAAACAGGGTGAGCTAATGAAAAAGCAATTTGAAAGCCCGGAGTGGAAAAATCAAATGCTGGCTATGAAAAAGCAGGGTGAAGAAATGAAAAAACATTTTGACAGTCCTGAATGGAAAGGCCAGATGGAGCTGATGAAGAAAGAGGGTGAGTTAATGAAAAAACAGTTTGACAGCCCTGAGTGGAAGAACCAAATGGAACAAATGAAGAAACAGGGCGAGCTAATGAAAAAACAGTTTGATAGCCCTGAATGGAAGAACCAAATGGAACAAATGAAAAAACAGTTTGATAGTCCTGAGTGGAAGAACCAAATGGAGTTGATGAAAAAGCAGGGTAAGGAAATGGAAAAGCAGTTTAAGAGCCCCGAGTGGAAAAGGAAGATGAAAGACAGGAAATGGATCTTAAAAGATTCAGTAGGCGGGGTAAAGATCTATGCCCCGAAAGATACTGATGAAACGAATGACCAACCTGTTAAGGAAGATCAAAAATAAACCGGGATAACATTAACGTTAAGCTTTAATATAATGCAAAATATATTATACAACATTAGCCAGGTTTTGGGCATCACCATAATCCATTCATTATGGCAGGGGTTGCTGATATATTTTGCGCTCAGGTTAGCGTTGATGTTCTCAGGGCGATTATCTGCATCAAAAAAATATTTGTTTGCTGTGGTAAGTCTGCTGGCTATAACCGGCTGGTTCGGGTACACGCTTATAAACGAGATTAATATTTATAACTGGCTGGCTGTGGCTCCTTCAAAGCTACCCGTTTTACCGCTCCTTGCAGAATTATCTTCAGGTATTAGCCAATTTAATGACCAAACGGTCCGCTATTATTATAGCATTGAAGAATATCTTCCTTATATAACTGCTATATATGTTGCCGGTTTATTGTTTAATACAGGCAGGCTTGTAATGGCACGTAAAAAAATAAATGCCATAAAGCAAAACCTGGGTATTGATATTACCCTTCAGCAAACTGTAAACAGATTTACGGCAATACTCAATATCAGTAAAAATGTAAAGATCGGGCTAACCAAATTAGTTGATGTACCCTGTATGGTTGGCTATTTTAAACCGGTTATCCTGCTGCCATTTAGTTTAGCTACTTACTTAACTGCAGAAGAAATTGAGGCCATATTATTACATGAACTGGCCCATATTAAACGTAACGATTACCTGGTAAATATGGTACAGCAGGTTATTTCAGTCCTGTTATTCTTTAATCCATGTGCACTGCTGATAAACAAGATCATAAACGAAGAACGTGAGAACTGCTGCGACGACCTGGTTGTAAAGGCCACCGCAGACCCTATCATCTATGCAAAAGCTTTATTAAAGCTGGAGCAAACCCGCCAAAACGACTGGCAGCTAGCGCTGGCCGCAACAGGCAAAAAATACCAATTATTAAACAGAATTGAAAGAATCATGAAAACTAGAAAACAATTACCCAGCCTGCGCCCAACATTGTTGGCCATGCTTATATTAACCATGGGCATAGGCGCCATGTCACTGCTAAACCCTGAAATAGCACAGGGAAAAATCTCTGTAAAAGCCTTTACTCCTATAATTAACGAGTTGCTTGCTGATACAGGCCGCAAGGCAGCTGCAAAAAAATCAACACATTTACAGGCACATCCGGTAAAAAAGGCTACTCATGCCGTTAAACGGAATAATGATGATACCGATGCCTATAGCTACGCAGATGAAAATGGAGATAAAAAGATGCAGGCTTTAAGTGCCGAAGTGCAAAAACATTCGCAAGCGGTAACTGAATATTACAAAAGTGATGCATTTAAAAAAACACAGCACGAATTAGAAGAAAATGGTAAAGATGTGCAGGATTTTTATAATCGCCCCGAGTTGAAAAAATTACAGGAAGACCTTTCGGAAGCGAGCAAAACTTACTCAAAAAACTTTGGTGAGAATGACAAAATGAAAGCCATTACCGAACAAATGGGTGATAAAGGACGCAAAATAAGTGCTTACTATAACACACCAGAGTTTAAAAAGATGAACAAGGAGCTGAAAAAGAAATACGGCATTCCTGAAAGTGATTACTACTATGATGACAATGATCGCCAAAGTGACAATTATAAAAAATACCAGGCCGAGCTGGAAACCCACATTCCATCAGATATTAAGTTAACCCAGGAGGATTTAAAAAAGATGGGCGAGCAAGTGACCGCACATTATGAGTCCCCTGAATTTAAAGCACAAAACCAGCGGATCCAAAAGCTGGGTGATAGCTTAAGAAGGGCTTATAATGACCCTGCTGTAAAAGAAAAGCAAAGTGAAATGGATAGATTAGGCCGCCAAATGGGCGATTATCAAAACAATCCAGAAATAAAAAAAGAACAACAATTGCTTGAGCAATCGATTAAAAAGATGACTGCCTACATTCATAGCGCTGAGTACAGGAAATACCTGAAATCAAAAATGAACTACAATTTTGATTTTAATTATAATGATGGGAATGAAAGAACGGAAAAAGCTGAAAGGCATGAAAGCCGTGAGAACAAGGAAAAAGCCGACAGATCTGAAAAACGAGAAAAGACAGAGAAAGCGGATAAACAGGAAAAACCTCAACAATCAGTTGATGAGCAATAAAATATAATTATTCTAATTACGTCTCCGTCCCTATCGGATAAACCTTTACGCTCTTTACCGTGAAAACTGTAAGGGGCGTTTTTATTTTCAAAGGATGCTAAAATTGTCGTTTTCTGCACATTGATAATCAAATGTTTAGCTTATTTTACAATAGCTTTTTAAAAGAGATTAAAAATGAAAGTTATGCATAAATATATCTTACTTACCATAAAGTTATTTAAAACAAAGATCCTTTGCCTGGTTCTTTTTTTAGGTTCAATTCCTGTTTGCTATGCTCAAACCAGGCAATCTTATCCGCCACCAGGTAAGCTTGTGGACGCGGGCGGACACCTGTTACATATAAATGTTTTGGGAAAGGGAAAGCCCGTTGTTATAATGGAAGGAGGCAGCGGTGATTTTTCATTTATCTGGAACCTGGTTCAGCCTGAGATAGCGAAAACAACCACGGCAGTGTCTTATGACAGGGCTGGTTTTGCCTGGAGTGAAGAAGGCCCCCTTCCGCGTACAGGGCGGCAAATAGCTTATGAGCTTCACACAGCGCTCCATAATGCCGGTATAACCGGTCCATACATTTTGGTAGGCCAATCTTTCGGGGGGTTTTTAGTACGGTCATTTGCCAGGTTTTATAAAAAAGAAGTCGCCGGCGTTGTTTTAGTTGACGCGTTAAATGAAGATTCAAAGATCATAATTAATAACAAAGCCGTTCGGATCCGTGATTGGGCAAAAGGCGAACATGCTCCGGAACCAAGGAACATGGTAAAAAGAGACACCACTTCTGCAGATAAAAAACCGGTAGTGCAGGACACCACCATTGAGCCGCCAATGGATAAGCTGCCAAAAAAAGTTCAGCAGATGCAGATCTGGGCACAGTCACAGCCGGTATACAGAAAAGCCGCAGGCGACGAAATGAATTGGTCGCCGGAGGATGTTGCGGATATGTACGCCAACAAAGGAAAACCTGGTTATATGCTTGGAGACATTCCGTTGATCGTACTTTCAAGGGGCAATGGCGGGTATTCCGGCATGCCTGATTCTGCACAATTAGAGGACGAACGCCTGAAGTTGCAAATCGATTTGTCCCATTTATCTACAAACAGCAAGCACGTTATCGACAAAAACAGCGGTCACAATATTCATCTGGAAGATCCTGCTATGGTAATTGACGCCATTAACCAGGTTATCCATGCCTCTAAAACGCATGAAAAGTTAAGGGTTGATTAAGTTAGGCTAAGATGATCAGGGTGATTAAGTTTTAAAAAAAATCAACTGCCTGGTTAATCAACTCAATCAACTAAAACTGTAATTTAGTACTTTCAAAACAGAGTACTTTTTATGCTTCAGAAGCTCAGTATTAATAATTACGCATTAATTGATAACCTTGAAATTAGTTTCGATGGTGGTTTAAATATACTTACAGGCGAAACCGGAGCCGGAAAATCAATCATATTAGGTGCGCTTTCGCTTATTTTAGGTCAGCGCGCCGAGAGTCGCTATTTTTTTAACCAGCAAAAAAAATGCGTTATTGAAGGCACATTCAAAATCGGTGCATTCCATTTAAAGCATTTTTTTGAGGACAATGACCTGGATTACGAGGCCGAAACTGTACTAAGACGCGAGATCTCGGCCGATGGAAAATCAAGAGCATTCGTAAACGATACACCGGTTAATTTAAATTCGCTTAAAGCTTTAGGCGAAAAGCTGATAGATATTCATTCGCAGCATGCCACTCTGGAGATTAATGATCCGGAGTTTCAATTGCTGGTGGTGGATGCAGTTGCCAAGCACGATGACCTGTTAGATGATTACAGGACAAAATTCAGGGCATACAAAAAATCGACGTCAAAACTGCAGCAACTTATTGAAGAAAGCGATAAAGCAAAAGCCGACCTTGATTATTACCAGTTTCAGTTTGATGAACTGGAAAAAACTGAGCTTTCGGCAGATGAACAGGAGTTACTGGAACAGGAGCTTTATTCGCTCAATAATGCAGGCGAGATAAAACGGAACCTGCAGGGTGCTTTTTATTTAATGGAAGATGGGGAAGCATCCGCCATTATCCAATTACGCGAGGCTGGCCACCAGCTTTTATCTCTGGAGAAATTCAATCCTCAAATTGCGGATCTGCACCAACGGTTAAATAGCACTGTTATAGAGTTGAAGGACATAGCTGCTGAGATAGAAACCATTGAGCAACGTACCCATACCAATGAAGCAAGGGCCGAAGAAGTAAATGCCCGTCTGAGCCTGATATACGTTTTGCAGAAAAAACACCGCGTAAACACCAATGCCGAATTATTGCAGCTTCAGGATGAGCTTTCAGATAAAATACAGCAGGCGGTTTTTGGTGATGAGGCTATTGAAAAGCTAAAATTACAACTTGAGACCGATAAAAACGAGCTTGAAAAGCTAGCAGGTCAGTTATCTGCAAATCGTAAAAAAGTGATCCCAGCAATTGAAAAACAAGTTTTAGAAACGCTTGCCGAAATGGGAATGAGCAATTCAAACCTAAAAATTGAACAGGTAGTCCGAAAGTCCGAAGTTCCGGAAGTCCGTAAGACAGAAAATACCGAGTCTTTTACGAAAAATGGGATTGATGATATTAAGTTCCTCTTCACCGCAAACAAAGGTCATGCCCTATCAGAAATGAGCAAGGTTGCATCGGGTGGTGAGCTTTCAAGACTGATGCTTAGCATCAAATCATTGATCGCCCAAAACACTGCGTTGCCGACTATAATATTTGATGAGATAGATACCGGCGTATCCGGCGAGGTTGCTAACCAGGTGGGCCAGATAATGGAAAAGCTTGCCAGCAATTTACAGGTGATCACCATAACACATCTGCCGCAAATTGCCAGCAAAGGCCAGAGCCATTATTTTGTTTACAAGGATGATGAAGCGGCGACAACCTATACTCGCATAAAACAATTAAATAGAGAGGAACGAATTTTAGAGATTGCCAAAATGCTAAGCGGCGATAAGCCTGGTGAAAGTGCATTGCAAAATGCAAGGGAACTTTTGGCCTGTTAACTACAGGGGCAAATTGTCGCTAACTGCTGGTTTTGGGCTAAAGCCCTTAACTCTTATTTTATCCTTACCCGCCCCATAAATGGGACGGCAATGAAGTTGTCTGCTATTTTTTTATTCATTGCCGTTTGGCTTCAGCCAACGGACAATGGGCGATCAAAATAGGGCTTTAGCCAAATTCTGCGAGGCTTCAATAAGCTAAGCAGATAGTTAACGATTGAGTTATAGCTATTGGCGACAATTTAAATTGCACCCCTTAACTACTTATCACGAAAATATAGCGATAATCTAATCCAGTAACTGCTTATCAACTTCCTCCAGTTTAGTAATAATATCATTGATGGCCCGCTGTTGCTTTTTAATAGTTTTAGTACGGACATAAAACCAGTTAAAAGCTATCCATGCAAATGTTAGTCCGTAGGCCGATAACTGGAAAATGAGGCTCCCACGTCGGGCATACTCTATCATATAAAGAGAAATACCTACTGATAAAAAAATATAGTAACCGGTTAGCATAGTTTTATTCAAGAACTCCTGCTTGTGTTTAATGCGGATCATCTGCGCTAAAAACCGGCGACTATCAGTTTCTTCATTTGTTTTAGTTAATAGGGGAAACAGCTGATTAGTAGTTACTAAAAACACGACGATAGCAATGATCATTAATATCAGTCCTATTTTTGTGGTGATCATTTGAGGCTGATAATACCACCATATAAATGCCGTAAGCACTATGGTTAACGATAATATGATATTACCGCGTAGAATTTTATTACGTATTTTACGGTTTAGCCGATCTGCCTTTGCAAAAATTTCGCTTACATCAGGCGCACTGGCCTTTCCGCGGTTCCACAGCTCTTTAAAATCTATGTTATTGCTCATATTGTTTAAACTTTTGAGTCAGCTTTTCTTTTATCCGGAAGATCTTAACCCTGACATTACTTTCTGACAGCCCGGTTATTTTAGCAATTTCGACTTGTTTAACATCCTCCAGTTCAAGTGAAATAATAATGCGGTCGGTTTCGGGCAGCTCGGCAATGCATTTATATAACAGTTTTGATTGCCATTCTTTATCAGGATCCGGTTCATATTCAATTTGCTCCGGCAGTTCAGTTGTCGGCATCCGGTTTTGCCTTTCAATTTGCCGCAGGCAATTGTTTGAAGTTATCCTGAAGATCCAGGTGCCAATGGCCGATTCATTCCTGAATTTGGGTAATTGTTTCCATATAATAATAAAAGTTTCCTGCGCAATATCTTTTGCCCAGTCGGCATCATTAACATAGCCCATGCAGATTCTAAACACCTTGTTCCAATAGTCACGGTAAATATCTTCAAACACCATAAGGGGCTTTAATTTATAGAATTAGCAAGTTGTTTATCGTATAACCAAATACTTATATAGCTAATGCAAGTAATATACCTTATTCTTTCCACCTTTATTTTGTTTGATTTTGGCTGTTAGATACTGTAATGTTCAAAATGCTACATTCACAAATTATTTATTTTTACCGATGAATTCCATCCGTAAAGTCAAAATTCTCAATACCGATAATTAATTTTATTTTTATCGCGATAAACAAAATCATTAAAATGGCTTACAACTTATTAAAAGGTAAAAAAGGAATAATTTTTGGCGCTCTGAATGAGCAATCAATAGCCTGGAAAGTAGCACAGCGCGCTGTACAGGAAGGTGCGGAAATTATCTTGAGCAATGCCCCTATTGCTTTACGCATGGGCGAATTAAATAAACTGGGCGAAGAATGCAATGCCCCTATTATTGGTGCCGATGTTACCAACAATGACGACCTGGTTAACCTGTTCACCAAATCGCAGGAGCATTTTGGCGGGGGTGTTGATTTTGTATTGCACTCAATAGGCATGAGCGTTAACCTTCGTAAAAATATTCCCTACATTGAAAATAATTATGACTTTACCCATAAAGGTCTGGATATATCAGCCTTGAGTCTGCACCGTGTATTGCAAACCGCCATGAAAATGGATGCCATTAATGAGTGGGGATCTGTACTGGCTTTAACTTATATTGCAGCCCAGCGAGTATTCCCTGATTATAATGACATGGCCGATAACAAAGCTTACCTGGAGAGCATTGCACGCAGTTTTGGTTATTACTATGGCAAAAAGAAACATGTACGCATCAATACCATATCACAATCGCCAACCCGCACAACCGCAGGTTCGGGTGTTAAAGGATTTGAAGGATTTATAAGATATGCTGAAAAAATGAGCCCGCTGGGTAATGCCAGTTCCGATCAATGTGCTGATTACTGTGTAAGCATGTTCTCTGATCTTACAAAAATGGTAACCATGCAAAACCTTTTCCACGACGGCGGTTTCTCTTTTACCGGGGTAACGGATGAGGTGATTGAGCAGATGGAGAAATAGAAATTAGTGATTAGAGGCTGGAGATTAGAGATTAGTTTTCTGCTTCCTTAAAAATAGAAAAATCCTGTGAGAGCATTTTCCCACAGGATTTTTTCTTTCTGACTTCCGGACTTTTCCGACTTCCGGACTAGTTAGAATCAATTAGCAAAAGTTTCACAACTGTATCATCAGGCCTTGCTACGGGTGTAATACCATCTGATGACTGTGCGTACAACGCCAGGCTTCCTGTGTTATGTGTATAGCTGTACGCTATTCCCTGATAAACTTCCGGAACCTGCTCATATACGCCATCGGTAAATGAGAAATAAACCAATACCCCGCCATGGTCATTAAAATAGCTGTCAATTTCAGGAGCATCTATTACTGCAGAATATGTTTTTCCTCCATCTGTAGTTGTCCAATCGGTAGATTTAACAGTTAGTAAAATGGTTTGATTAGGATTAGGGGTAATATACTTTTTAGTACATGAAGACGCTGCCAATACTATAACGCAGCCAATGATTGATAAGATTCTTTTCATATGTATGTTGTTTATTTGTATACTAAGAACAACGTTTTTTAAAAAGGTTTAATATAAATTTTAACTTTTTTTTAAAAAGCCAATTATCGGGCAAAAAATCAATAAAAACAAAACTCTTTTTTATTAAACTAATTTTTTAGTTAAATTTAAAGTATGATAAAGTCATGCCTCTTTATTTTATTTTTATTGCCGCTTACCTGTTTTGCGCAATTTGTTATTACTGGTAAAGTATTGAGCAGCACCAATAAAACTCCTGTAGCTAACGCCAGTGTATTTTTAAATAACGCTGTGGCCGGAAGTAAAACAGATGATAAGGGTGCCTTTACAATAACAAATGTAAGGCCAGGCCAATATGACCTGGTGGTATCAAGCCTGGGCTATGAAACCTCGCATCAAAATATCATGGTAAATGCCGATGTGAAACTGGCCACCATTGAAATATCACCTAAAACCATGATGCTGCAGGAAGTGAAGATTAGGTCAAACGGTAACTGGAAAAGAGATTATGAAAAATTTAAACGCTATTTTTTTGGTGAATCGGCATTTGCAGATAAGTGCAAAATATTAAATAAAGATCTGCCTGATGTACTTGACCTTGATTATGACAGCAAAACAATGATGTTAACAGCAAAATCAAACGATTTTTTAGAGATTGAAAATAAAGCTTTGGGTTATAAGATTAAGTATCTTTTATCTGATCTTGAACGCAATGCCCGTACCGGCAGCTTTTATTATGAAGGAACGGCTGCATTTGAAGAACTTGCGGGTTCTGAGTCGCAAATACGCAGGTGGAAAAAAAACAGATTAAAGGCATATGAGGGTTCAAGCATGCAATTTTTACGATCAGTAGTCACAAATACAATTACAGATAACGGATTTAAGGTACTACGCCTGATCAGCAAATCCGATCCTGGTGGTATAAGTTTCGGAAGCCAAAGTTTCCGGACACTGGTTGATCTTCCGCTTAACACAAGTGATTTTGTAAAGCCTACCGATGTTGAAGGGGAATATGCATTAAGCTTTAAAGATTGCCTGTACGTAATGTATAACAAAAAACGAGCTCATTCAGGAAATACCATCACTAAGGAATGGTCATCAAACGCTGCATGGAACGATGCACTTATCACAACTTTGATTTTTAACGAACCTTACGCTTTTTTTGACAATAACGGTATAATTATAAATCCTTTAAGCATTTCTTTTGATGGTAACTGGGGTCGCAGGCTAATGGCCGAGCTTTTACCTGTTGATTATGTGCCTGGGAGTAGTGATTAGTCAGCAGTCTTAAGTCGCAAGTCTTAAGTCAAATTTTTTCTTTTCTGACTTAGAACTCAAAACTTTCGACTCAAGACTAATCTTCAATTCATGATTGACACAACACCAGGTACCTACTCTACTTTATATCTAAATACCTGCCTGCCTAAATTACCGTCGCTGTCAACACCTTCTATAACTACACGATAAGTGCCTTTTGTATCGGCATTAAAAAACTGGAATGACGCTTTACCTGCTTTGTCTGTAATAAAATTAGGGTTCCAATAGATGGTGCTGCGCAAATCGGGTAATTGTTGATCGGTTTTAGGGTTATTGTGTTGTGGCGAATAAAAGTCGCGTACTTTATAATATCCTTTAGGCGTATAAGTAATAACACCCGGCGCATAACGCTCATAAGCGCTCATTGCATCCCTGCCCTTTTTGCTTGTTATTAATAATATGCCATTTGCGCCACGGCTCCCGTAAATAGCCGTACGGAACGGCCCCAGCAAAACCTCAACACTTTGAACGTTACTTGGGTTTATATCGCTAAAAAGGTCATTGTCAATAAAGTTACCATCAAGCACGATGGCCATTGCTGCATTTGCGCGATTATTAAAAGGTATATTATTACGAAAAGTGACACCTGCTATAAGGCCCTGTAAACAGTTAGAAAGAAAACCGCCGCAGTTTCCCAACCTGTCAGCAGTAATAACGGCATCAGCATTACCCGGCCCGTTTAAATTTTCTGAATATACCACCTTGTTCTTTTTTGCATTTACTACTACCCCTTTTAATATTATTGGGCGCTTTACTGAGCCGGCTTTTAGCTCACTATCATACAGGGCCTTACTGCTTTGTAAATATTGCGACAAGCCATCGTTAATGTTTACTTGCATATCAGCAGCGTTTTTATTAACCCCTACTGTTTGAGGAGCGGTATTATCAAGATCTATTTGTACATTTTTTCGGTCTTTCGCCGACCGTGCCTGGATTAGAAATTTTGTGCTGTCTTTAAATACCAGGCCGTTAAAGGAAAATGCGCCAGTATTATCAGCAACGGTGTCTCTAAAAAAGAAACCGCCCTTATTGCTTAATATTTTAACGGCGCCATTGGGTAAAGGTTTACCGCCTAATGTTTTTATATGGCCGGCCAGGCTCAATGATTTTTCGGCGGGATAAGCGTCAGGCGGGATACTGTTGTTCAATAGTTGTTTCCATTCAAATCTCCTGTATCCCTGGGTAAGCATCAGCACGTCCAGGTCGGCCTGTGTTGTTTCGTTGGTATTGGTAAAGTAATAATTAGGTTTTTCAACATAGCCTTTAATATCCGATGTAAGTAACAGGTTTGATAAGATAGTGCTTTCTGAAATTTCATCAACAGGCACATTTGTTTCATTTGTTACCGATACCGAAAAACTGCCCGTAACCGGCTTATCTTCTTTATCTTTTGCGTTAACTTCGATTTTTATTTTTTGCCTGGCGGAATAACTTTCTTTTCCTGTTGTTACGTTCAATTTAAGCTGATCGGGGTTTTTGACAAACACCACGCGCTCATTTAGTGGCTCGCCAGTTGATGAAAACAAGGTAAACTGAACAATTCCTGATGGAAATTTACTTTTAAGGATATGCGCCATAAATGGTTTGCCGGCTTCACTTTTACCGGCATAGCAAATAACACCGTTAACCTGGGCAATTATGCTCATTAGCCCGTTTTGCACCGCAGTTGAAGCTGCTGGTCCCGGTAAAACCCTTAAACTAAAATGAGAAGGTCCGGCGTTTGATACAATTAAAGAATAACCCTGGTCGGTTGCCTTAGGCAGCTCAACGGTATTTTCTGAACCATCTGTGTAAGTAAGCTTTGCTTTGTAGGTTTTATTACTTTCAGGCGTCAGGTTAAATACCCCCATACCTAAATGCGTGGTAGCAATTTCTGCCACCTGGTTATTTTGATCATCAATAACCACACCTTTTATTGTAGCGCCAAGGCCATCTGAGCCTATAGCTTTAAATGCTATTTTTGATGGATTTCCTACTACCAGGGGCCCTCCTTCCGGGAAAAACTGAACATCCACTTTTTCTGACGTCGCTTTTATCACAATTGATTTGGTAACCGATTCCTTATCATTCACTTTCAAAGTGGTAATAATACGGCGGGGTTTTAATGTAACCTGTGCGGCATTAGCAAAGCTGATGTTAAGGTTTCCATTTTCATCAGTTTGACCTTTACCCCTATCTATTGTTTTTTTGCCTGTCATCACTTCATAGTTTACCTGTTTGCCTGCGTAAGGTTTACCATCAATATCAGTATAATTGATTACTGAATTTATTTTTTGCTGCCCGTTTTGGGTATTGTAGCTATAATTTGTTTTTGTAAATACAGTATTAGTTATTGCATTAACAGTTATAGATTTATCAAAAAAATAATCCTCGCCGGCGTTGCGCATCCAGTTGGTGTATGCCCTAACACGGTAATTACCTTCTGTAAGTGAATCAGGCAGTACAAAATCGCCCCAGCTTACCCCATTCTCTATCGGAAGCTTTATGCTTTTTTTAACCGAGTCGCGGTCATCAATCAGATCTACGTTCAGCACACCGCTTAAGGCCGAGAGCTGATGCCTGCGGGCTATTAAATCATACGCCTTAAACCAAATTGTATCGCCAATAGCATAGTAGGGTTTGTCAAATTGCAGGTAAACTTTTTCCTGTGGATGGTTTGAGAGCCATTCTTCTAATTGTGCAGCTATCTTAGCTATAGGGTCATCATCAATCCGGGTAAAACCCCAGAGAGCTGTAGCACCAACAATTATAAAAAGACGTGCAAGTAGTTTTTTGTAGTTCATTGCGATAAGGCGTTTCTAAGGCTGAATTTAGAAAATATACAAACCAAGAATTTGCAACAAAATCGTTACAATTCATGGCGTCCTGATTACCAACACTTTGAACTAAATATTTAGTGCGGATTTAATGGATCTGAAATGAAAATTATTTTAAATGGCAATAACTAATCCATGGGGCCATAGTAACCCTTTTCCAAATCCAACTATAAACCATTAGCTAAAACACATTTTTCCACATCATACTCTCCACCGGTTTGGTTGATGGGCTGTTATATTTAGCATTATCCTTGGTGTTATAAAAGGTTTCTATCTCGCCTTCAACCACAAAATATATCAGCTGACCAATAGGCATGCCGGGATAAATTTTAACTGGCTGGGTACATGATATTTCCAGGGTCCAGGTATTGCAAAACCCTACATCGCCTTTTCCGGCGGTGGCATGTATATCAATGCCCAAACGGCCGGTGCTTGATTTTCCTTCTAAAAAAGGCACATGACTATGTGTTTCTGTATATTCAACTGTTACCCCCAGGTACAAAGTATTTGGCTGTAAAACAAAACCGTCTTTAGGGATCTCAAAATAAGTAATCTCATTATGCATCTTTGCATCCAATACGCGGTCGCGGTAAGTGGCCAGGTATTTACCCAGGTGCACATCATAGGAGTTTGTCCCAAGGCATTCACGTTTAAAGGGTTCAATAATAATATGTCCCTCTTCTATCTCTTCTAAAATTCTTTTGTCTGATAATATCATAATGCCCTGTAACGAGGGGCTAAATTATAACTATTTGCCCGGCATGACAATGCTATGTTACCAACAAATGTTTTAGGAAGATGTGGAAATATAAACTAAGATTTATAGGATTTAAGGATTGCAGGATTATTTCAGAACCATATTTTACTCAAATTAGTTTATTTTATGATTAGCCAAAATTCACATATTCCGATAACATGTATCTTGCGGAGAAAACTTACGAAGTTTTAAAAACTTCGTGAGTTTGTCTTGCCATCGGTGTAATCTTCCAACAATAGGTGTAATCCAAATTAATCAGCGATTATCTCTCTTACCACCACTTCTCCGCTAACCTTATGTTTAAGGATCAGTTTATGTTCGCCGGATGGCAGGATCTCTCTCTTGATCAGGTAATAATCGCCATCGTATGATGTTGTGGCCGGACCATTGTCTTCTGATATATTTCCTCTCCAGCCTTCAATCTGCACAGGCTCCCACCTGCCTGATTTCGCAGAAAGATATGCAGCATCTATTATCGCATTAACAATGTATCCGTCGTAAAATGTTTCCAGCGGTTCGGTTTTATTTTCAATGGCATTAAACATATCGGTAAACATGTTCGTATAGCCAAGTTCATGTACCTCATCGCCTACCGGGAAGAGCCATCCGCTGCTGCTTTCGGCTTTTTCAGCCACATAACCGCCCTTACCTGTACTAAACATTTCGAAACCGGTACGTAAAAAACTGTTGAGCCAAATGGTGCCTTCGGTTCCCATTACTTCATCGCGCAAGTCCATTCCGCCTCTGAAACACCAGCTCACTTCAAACTGCCCTATCGATCCGTTGGCATATTTTATAAGCCCTATAGCGCTATCTTCAGCTTGTATGGGGTGTACTTGTGTTGCAGCCCAGCACATCACTTCAACCGGCCTGATCTCTTTACCAATAAAATTACGGGCTATTTCAATACAATGGCAACCCAGATCTACCATTGCACCGCCGCCTGATTGTTCATGATCCCAAAACCAATCGCTATGCGGCCCGGGGTGTGCCTCCCGCGATTTGGCCCATAACACCTTACCTATGCTGCCTTCTTTAACAGACTTCATCGATTTTAAAAACTTAGGCGTGTAACATAAATCTTCAAGATACCCGCCCATTATGCCGGCTTCTTCAACCAGGTCAAGCATGCGCTTCGCTTCTGCCGCATTGCGGCCAAGCGGCTTGGTACACAACACATGCTTTTTGGCTTTGGCACAGGCCTCAACAGCAGCTTCATGCAGATTATTGGGTAACGAAATAATAACCACATCTACATCTTCCCGGCTGCACACTTCATCCATATTATCGCTATAAAAAGATAATTTATAATCTTCAGCGAACTTTTTGGCTTTATCAATATTGCGGGAGTAAACACTTATCAGCGTATCTTTTCCGCGTTGTGCTACTAATGAGTCTGCATAAAAACGGGCAATAAAACCCGAACCGAGCATGGCAATGTTCATAATTTTTGGTTGTAAGAGTTGTAAATGTTGTAGTTGTTGCAAAGGTTGAAAGCTCTAAAATCATTCTTTATTTTCAAACTACCAACCAATTTTTCAATTTTTTCATCTTCAAATTTTCAAATCAGCACATCTTCAAATCAAACACTCTCCCATCCGGTTTCCTTCAGCGCCGGGTCATTTTCCTTCTTTAAGAAATCTGCGTTTGATAGTGATTCAGGTTCCCATTCCAATATGGCTTCATCCGGTACTATATCAACCGGAACTTTATAGGAGGTTGATGTTTCATTATAGGCCAGGTTTGATTGCAGATTATAGCAGGAAATAACTGACCACCGCGGGCGGTCAGAAAGGTTAGCTTCTGACCTGTGGAGCAAATTGCTGTGAAAAACAAGTGCATCACCGGGCTCAATCTCAACGTAAACTAATTCCATTGTTTTTAAAGCATTATTTACCATTTGCATATCGGCGCCCACCTGTTCGCCTGCAAACCCATGATTTACCCGGCCCAATTTATGCGAGCCTTTTATAACCTGCAAACAGCCGTTTTGCTTGTTAGCTTCCGTTAAGGCTACCATAATGCTGATCAGCTCATCCGGAAACATAAACTGGTTTTTATACCAGTAGCCATAATCCTGGTGCCATTCCCAGGCACCGCCAACTTTTGGTTCTTTTTGCATTAGCTTTGAATGAAAATGGCATACCGGGGCTTTATCGCCAAGTAACTGCTTCACTACGCTTACCATTCTTTGGCTTCGGGTTAAATAACCAAAAACGTCATTCCCGGGCGTAAACCATAATGACAGGCGGGTCTTTTTCCCGGTCTGGTCGTTAAGGTCAAGCGCATTATTCAGCATGGCATTATCATCCAGTGCCGTGTGATACAGTTTTTCTGTTTCGGCAGGTGTACAAAAATTTTTAATAATTATATATCCGTCGCGGTTGTACTGCTCAACCTGCAGGGGGATGAGTTTTTCGGTTAGCATGATGTAATTTTTTATTGATTGTTTTTATAATTAACAAAAAGAAACACAATTTAGTGTTATTTGATATAAGTTTGTCATGCTTTTTGCAATTTTACTTTTATGGCTATAGCATACAGACAGCAGGTTGATGACGACACAGAATTTGCAATCTGGAAAATTGAGGAAGATGCTGATGAATTGTACAGCCAGCTGCGTTTAGATGAACAGGAACAGGCACATTACGAAGGCCTTAAAGTTGGCAAACGTAACCTGCATTGGTTAGGCACGCGTGTATTGTTGCGCAAAATGCTGCAAACCAATGAGTATATTGACTGCAAGGTTGATTCGCATGGTAAACCTTATTTGGTAAATCTCCCCTATCATATTTCATTAAGCCACTCTTTTGATTACGCCGCCGTAATGATAGGCAAAGAACCGGTTGGCATTGATATTGAACAGGTAAAGGAAAAAGTTGAGCGCATTGCCCATAAGTTTATGCGAAAGGAAGAATTAGCATTTATTGGCGGAGCGGATAAAATACAGCAGTTATATGCTTGTTGGTGCGCAAAGGAAGCAGTTTATAAATGTTTCGGACAAAAAGAGGTATCATTTGCTGATAATATTTTATTGGAGCCATTTAACTTCGAGGGACACGGGTGGATAAAGGCTCATTTGCTTAAGGATGAAACCAGTATTAAGTATGATGTTGGCTACCTGCAATACCAGGATTATATGATTGGCTATGTAAAAGGGTAAAAGATAAATCTATCGTGGGCAACCTATAAAACACGCATTAACAATTGTCAGGATAGCTTCATTGCCATTTAAAAAACCATTACTTTAATGAAAAACAAACAGGTATTTTTTCAGGATTGGGGGCTTACTGATTATAAAGAAGCCTGGGAAAAGCAGGAGGCGTTGTTTGCAGATACTGTTAATCTAAAAATCCGGATCCGTAACCGGGAAGTGGCTGCAGGAGTTGACGAAGCGGACGATACACCGACCCCTAATTATTTAATATTTTGTGAGCACCCGCATGTATATACTTTAGGCAAAAGCGGTAAACCAGAGCATTTACTTTTGGATGAGCAGGGGCTAAAAGAAAAACAAGCAGTTTACTATCCTATTAACCGGGGCGGCGATATTACTTATCATGGGCCAGGCCAAATAGTGTCATACCCTATTCTTGACCTGGATAACTTTTTTACGGATATCCACCTTTACCTTCGTACGCTTGAGGAAGCTGTTATTTTAACCCTTGCTGATTATGGCTTAAAAGCCGGCAGGTACCCGGGATACACAGGCGTTTGGTTTGACGCCGATAATGACAAGGCACGTAAGATCTGCGCCCTGGGTGTACGTTGCAGTCGTTGGGTAACCATGCATGGACTGGCTTTTAACGTTAATACCAACCTTGATTACTTTAAAAACATTGTGCCTTGCGGCATTGATGATAAAGATGTAACCAGCATGCAGCGTGAATTAGGGCACGAAGTTGATATTAATGAAGTAAAAAAAATCTTAAAACATCATATTTCCGTATTGTTTAATATGGAGATGATGTTATGAAAACAATACAGCTTTTTTTGATTGCAACAACTGCCTTATCGGGGTGTTCTAAAAAGGCAGTATTCCCTCAGCAAAAACAAACGGATACTACAACTGTGATTACCAAACCCATGACGACTCCAGTCACTTACCTTGCTTTAGGCGATTCATATACTATTGGCGAAGCCGTTCCTCAAATTCAATCGTTCCCCTACCAGCTTACTAACTTATTAAAGTTCTACCAGTTTGATGTACAAGCACCTGACATTATTGCGGTAACGGGCTGGACAACCGACAATTTAATAAACGCCATTGCCCGCAGCGACTTTAAAGATAAAAAATATGATTTTGTTACTTTACTAATCGGGGTGAATGATCAGTACCAAAGGCAAAGCAAGGATAATTACCGGACAAAGTTTGCGCAGGTTTTACATACAGCAATTAATTTTGCGAATGGCGATAGCAGCAGGGTTTTTGTTTTATCTATTCCTGATTGGGGCGTAACACCATTTGCGGGTGGAAAAGACGGTGAAATAGGCTCCGATATTGACCTGTTTAATGCTATTAACCGTGATGAAACCGCCAAAGCACATGTTATAAATTATATAGATATAACTGCCATATCCAGGCAAGCCGCTACCGATCATTCATTAATTGCAGCAGATGGCTTGCATCCGTCAGGTGCAATGTATAAGCAATGGGTACAAGCGCTTGAGCCTTTGGTTAAGCAACGGTTGGAGAAATAAAATCAAGCTTTCTTTTTTGCCGCAATTTCCTCAATTGCCTTTACAAATTTATCCAGGTCATGCAAAGAGGTATAAACATGTGGCGTAACGCGTACGCAACTGATTTTTTCAATACTTATACCAACAATGTGGATCTTATAATTATTGAACAGGGTGGTGTCTAATTCAGCGGGTGTCATCCCATCAATACTAACACCGCAAATGGCACACGAGTATTTGGCATTTAATGAAGTATAAAGCTTCACTTTAGGAATCTGCTGAACCTTTGAGGCCCAATAATTTTTAAGATATCTTATCCGCTCCTCTTTCCGTTTGCTGCCAATTCCCTCATGAAAATTAATAGCCTCGCCTATACCCTGCTCAATCGGAAAACTGCGGGTTCCTAATTCTTCAAATTTCCTTATGTCCTTACTATGCGGCTCGCCGCTGCTTGGCAATGGCCACACTTTTTCTATCTTTTCCTTTTTAATCCACATCATCCCGCTGCCTATTGGCGCCGAAAGAAATTTATGGAGGCTTGTACCAAAATAATCACAACCCAGGTCGGGAATTTTAAAATCAAGCAGGCCAAAGGAATGAGCCCCGTCAACTAATACTTCTATACCTTTTGCATGCGCCATATCACAGATCTTTTTCACCGGCAATATCTGCCCAACCCAATTTATTACATGGGTAACATGCAGTAATTTTGTTTTTGGGGTGATGGCATTCTCATAGGCTTTAACAAGTTCATCATCGTTTTCAGAAGGCAAATTAAGGTTCACCTGGTTGTAAACTATGCCGTCGCGCATTACTCTTTGTTTATAGGCCTGGATCATGTGGGGGTAATCAAACTTACTGCCCACAACTTCATCGCCGCTCTTCAAATCAAGGCCTAATATAATGGTGTTAAGCGCTTCGGTTGCATTGCGGTTAATGGCAATTTCTTCAGGATTTACACCGGCTAATCCTGCCAGTTTTTCGCGCAACGGCTCGCGGCCCTGGTCGAGGATGCGCCACATAAAGTATGATGGCCCCTCATTTGCCAGTTGGTTATAACGCTCAACCGCTTGCTGAACCACAATAGGTGATGGAGATACGCCACCATTATTCAGATTAATAATATTAGGATTTACAGAATATGACCGCTGAATAACACTCCAATAATCTTCATCCTGTGCAGCCTGTGCCGGGCTTAAATGGTTAATTTTTTGTGAAGCTTTTTCCCATTCGGCGGCATGCGCCTGGTTAAAAAGACTGTTTACAGAAAAAGCACCTGCAAGGGTTGCTGCCTGTTTCAGGAATACGCGGCGATCGTTTGTCATCATGATAAACGAATTTAAGGATTTAACTATTGATTATCAATACCCTGCAAATAAAATCAGGAAATCTTTTAATCAAATAACAACTAACACTCCGGCAGGCTAATAGGAATATTAATGGCCAAACCTCCATCAGAAGTTTCCTTGTATTTTGAGTTCATATCTAGCGCAGTTTGCCACATGGTTTTAACCACGGCATCAAGGCTTACTTTGGCATTGTCGGGGTTGGTTTGGAGGGCAAGCTGAGATGCAGTTATTGCTTTTATTGCTCCCATCGTATTACGCTCAATACAAGGCACCTGCACCAGGCCACCGATTGGATCACAGGTTAAACCTAAATGATGTTCCATTGCAATTTCTGCTGCCATTAACACCTGCCGCTGAGTGCCACCTAAACATTCTGTAAGTGCTGCGGCGGCCATTGCTGATGATACACCTATCTCTGCCTGGCAACCACCCATAGCTGCCGATATAGTGGCGCCCTTTTTAAATATGCTTCCAATCTCAGACGCGGTAAGTAAAAATTGTACTATGCGCTCGTTGGTATATCCATCACAAAAAACAATATAATACTGCAGTACTGCAGGAATTACTCCGGCGGCCCCATTTGTAGGCGCCGTTACAACCCGCCCGAAAGAGGCGTTTTCTTCATTAACAGCCAAAGCAAAGCAGCTTACCCAATCCAATATATTCTGAAAACTGTTACCTGTGCTCCTGATAGCTGTAACCCATTCGTCAAAATTGTTATAGGTTTTGCTGCCTATTAATCTCTTATTCAGGCTGGCCGCGCGCCGGGCTACATTTAAGCCACCAGGCAATGTGCCACGGGTATGGCAGCCGCGATACATACATTCTTTTAACGCATTAAAAATATTATGCAAGCCTTGCAGTGTTTCCTGCTCGCTACGCCAGGCAAGCTCATTTTCCATTACCACCTCTGAGATCTTGAGGCCGGTTTTTATACACCAGTGCAGCAAATTATTGGCGGTTTCAATAGGGAAAGGCAAATCAACTTCTGTTTTATGCTGATCCTCGCCCCCATCTTTAACCACAAACCCGCCGCCTATGGAATAATAGGTTTCGGAGATTGCCGTTCCATTGCTCAAAAATGCCTGGAAGGTAACCGCATTGGGGTGAAATGGCAGGCTTTCATTAAATAAAAAAAGCAGGTCATCTTCTGCAGAAAAATTAACTTCTTTTTTTCCTGCCAATGTAAGTATGTGCGAACTTCTTATCTTATTTGTTTTGGGCCCTACCTGGTCAACCTCAAAAATTACCGGGTCATCGCCGCTTAAACCTAATAATATAGCTATATCGGTACCATGCCCTCTACCCGTTTTAGCTAATGACCCATATAACAGGATCTTTACCTGTTCAACCAATTGTAAAGCATCTTTTTGCTCAAGCGACTGCACAAATTGCTGAGCCGCCCGCCATGGCCCAAGCGTGTGTGAGCTTGATGGACCTATACCTATTTTAAAAATATCGAAAACTGAAATTTGCTCACGTGTCATCATTGCAAACTTAATGATAGTAATAGAAACTTAATAAGTTTCTATTGGCTAAATAATATTATTCCCGCCATATATAACTTTTAAAAAAAATGTATATTTTACAATATATGATCAATTGGCTTGAAATACATATGCTGCCTTGCGGATTTAAGTCGATTTTTGGTATTGATTGTCCCGGGTGTGGTTTTCAGAGATCGGTTATCGCATTATTAAAAGGAAATCTTAATAAAAGTTTAGGACTTTACCCTGCGACAATCCCGCTACTAATAACCTGTATTTTTTTACTCATTAAAACCAAATATCACTTCGATAAAAATGAGATTATAAAGAAATCCTTACTTACAACTGTGGCAATTATAATTTTGGTGAGCTATAGCATTAAGATCTGGGCTGTTTATAAACATCATAGTACTTCCATATGAGCTGCTATATGGCTGTGATCTTTAATAATGGTTTGTAAAAATAACAGGTTATTCATTTTAGGCAGCGGAGTAACCCCTATATATTCCTTTATTTTATCGGCCATAGTGTAAACAATGGCGCTGTTACCCGTTTTAAAGTAATTGCTTATCACTTCGTGTATCAGCTCAACATCGCTGTCCTTTAACTGGCCGGCTTCCATAAATACCGGTTTATAGGTGCTGTCCGTATTTCTATAAATAAGATTGCTGACCTTTGTACGGGGCGAAGTTTTAATTATTGCAGTACCTGCAACCAGGTCGCCTATCCTTTGCCCATTTTCGGTCATAGCTGCCGTAATTAATCCCCCTAATCCTAAAGTTACCCAAATATCAACCATCCTGAACAGCCATCGCAATAAGTATTGGCTTAATTTTGGCCTGGCGCCATCCAGGCTTATTACCCTTATCTTCATCACCAGCTTACCTACACTTTGCCCGTTAAAAAAAACCTCGCAAAACAGATCATAAAAAAGCAGGATTATATAGCAGACCCAGAAATATATCTGCATACCCGTGCCCTTAATGTAAGGGAAAACAATTAACGTAATACACGTTAAAGCCACAAAAATACCCCAATCAATTAAGTAGGCTAAGATCCGCTCACCAAGACCGCCAATTTCATAATCTATATCAATATTCTGGGCGGTGCGTACTGTAATTATTTCCATCTTTAACAAATATAAATTTGTTATTTAAATTTTTGTTGCAGTTTAAAGTTTTGTGTTTACTTTAAACAAAAAATTCAAGGCAAAAATGCGGGAAGCGTTGTTTATTAAACAAAACTCCGAAAGGTGGAAGGGTTATGAGAATTTAAAGGCAATAAGCCCTGATGAGCTTGCTGAATCATTCATAAGCATAACGGACGATCTGGCTTATGCCAAAACATTTTATCCAAAATCAAACACAACTAAATACTTAAACGGGCTTGCCGCTACTTTCCATCAATCAATTTACAAAAATAAAAAAGAGAAAACTGGCCGTTTTACCAGTTTCTGGAAATATGAATTACCATTAATATTTCACAAACATCGTAAACCACTCCTCTGTTCGCTTCTGTTTTTTATTGTGTTTAGCCTGATAGGTGCGCTTTCAGCAAAATATGATAATAGTTTTGTGCGATTGATTATGGGCAATGATTATGTGAACATGACCAATGAAAACATTGCAAAAGGCGATCCATTTGGGGTTTATAAACATGAGAGTGAATTTTGGATGTTTGTTCAAATAGCTTTTAATAACATCAGGGTTGAGCTATTAGTATTTGTCCTGGGAATCTTTTTCTCCGTAGGCAGCATTTACCAGCTAATGAATAATGGGGTTATGATGGGTTCGTTTCAATATTATTTTTTCAGTAAGGGTTTGGGGTGGCAATCAATATTAGTTATATGGCTGCACGGAACATTAGAAATATCGGCTATAATAATAGCTGGCGGAGCCGGGTTAATATTAGGTAATAGCCTCCTTTTTCCAAAAACATACAAAAGGATGGTATCTTTAAAAAATGGAGCAAAGGATGGAATAAAAATAGCCATTGGGATAATTCCTATATTTTTAACAGCGGCATTTTTTGAAGGTTTTGTAACACGCCATACTGAAATGCCCGTGTGGTTAAGCGTTACAATTTTAATATCCTCGCTGATATTTATCATATGGTACGTAATATTATATCCGGCAAACCTAAGTCGTAAATTAAATCACAATAACTTAATTATTAATGAAACAGCCTATTGAATTAAGACGTTTACGTGACTTTGGCCAAATTATTAACGATACCTTCACTTTTTTAAAGGAAAATTTTAAACAACTATTTATTTTCGTCTTAATTATTTGCGGTTTTTTTATAATTCTCGGAACCATTTCCACTGTATTCACCTTAAATAATGCCGGGCACTCCTATACCAGCGATAATTACGAAGAACGCTCCCGTGCCTTAATTTATTTAATAAGCGTATTAACTAATCTATTCATTTTAATATTGGCGCATTTATGTATTTTCCTGGTTACCTTATGTTACGTTTCATTATACATCCAAAAAAATAATTCTGCTGCTACTCTGCCTGAAGTATGGGGATATTTCAGGTATTATTTTTTCAGGGCATTTGGCAGCGGTTTAGTGATAACTATTCTATCGGCCCTTGGCTTTCTTTTTTGTTTGATACCGGGAATATATCTTATGCCTATTTTTTATCTCATAATTCCTATCATAGTTATTGAAAATGCTTCTTTTAGATATGCTTTTAATAAAAGCTTCCGGTTAATTAAAGATAATTGGTGGGTAGTGTTTGGTGTTATTTTTATTATGGGGATAATTGGACTGATGTCAGGCTTGTTTGTAAATATTTCCTTAGAATTTGTACAGGCTGGCGGCAAGCTGTTTCCGCTTAAGCGATTTGCTTTTCCACTAACTATCTTTTTTAGCGCCCTTAAAAATATATTGATGCTTGTAAATATTTTACCTGCCATTGCCATTTCATTATGTTATTTCAGCCTGTCGGAAGAAAAAGATGGAACAGGTCTTTTAGATCGCATTAACCAGATGGGTAAAAATGATAATGACCACCAGGTTTTACCGGCAGAAGAATATTAAACATGAAAAAGTTTATCCCATCATTTTTTCTAACCGCGATGCTTTTGTCGTTCTCATTTACTGCTGCACCTGCAACAGTTAAAAAGATACAGGCCAAAGTGCATACTGATACTTCAAAAATTCAGGTTAAAAAATTTGATGAACAAGCGCTAAAAAGGTTTAAAGCAGATAAGGATTTTAATTACAATAGTACAGCCATAGGCGCAGGCCAGCCCTCATTATGGGACCGGTTTTGGAATTGGCTATGGAACAAAATAACAGCATGGTTTGAAGGAGTGCCATACAGCGGGCAGGTTTTTAAATATCTTTTATTGGCTATGTCTGTTACCCTGGTAATATATGTAATAATTAAGTCTGTAGGGATTGAGCCCGGCAGGTTATGGAGGGGCGAAGCAGCGAAAACAAGCTTGCCCTATAGTGAATCGCTCGAAAATATTCATGAAATAAATTTTGATGCCGAAATTGAAAAAGCCATCGCGCAGCATAATTACCGGCTTGCCGTGCGCCTGCTTTATTTAAAGTGTTTAAAACAGCTGAGCGATGAAAATTTAATAAAATGGCAGATTAATAAAACCAACTCAGCTTATTTATATGAATTAACCAATCCCCGGCAAAAACAAATATTTGGTTTGCTTACCCGGCAGTTTGAATATGTTTGGTATGGCAATTTTGCAATTAGCAAACAGGCATTCGCTAACATCGATCTGCTTTTCCAGGACTTTAAAAAGCAATTGCCATGAAGAGCCTGAAAGTATATCTTATAATTGGAGCAGCACTGCTAACCATTTATATTGTCGCCAAAATTAATCAGCCAAAGGCCATTGACTGGGCCGAAACGCTGAGTAATAAGGATAAAATCCCTTATGGTACCTACATTTTATCAAACCAGTTAAAAGACATTTTTCCGGGCGCCCATATAAGCACCTATCGCCAGCCTGTTTACAATGTAATTGCCGAAGATTCAATTAAGCAAGCCCCTTATATTATTATTTGCCCTGGTGTTGAATTTTCAAAGCCGGACTATACACAACTTATAAAATATATAAAGGAAGGAAATGATATTTTTATAGCAGCAGAATATTACGGAAAGCTACTCGAAAAAAAATTGAGCATTCAAATCAAAGCTGATTTTAAACTTAACAACGCAAATACCGAAGTAAGTTTTCTGAGCCCTTACTTAACCCCCAAAAAACGATTAAGTATTGACAAAGGCGTGGGTGGTTTATACTTTGCCAAATTTGACACCTTACATGCAGTTGTCCTGGGCGAGAATGCCCAACATAAGGCTAACTTTATCAAATATGCCTTCGGCAAAGGCAATTTATATTTGTGTGCTAACCCGAAGTTTTTCAGTAATTACAGCTTGCTTAAAACCGACGGGGCCACATATGCTGCAACAGCTTTATCATTTTTAAAAAGCAGTAAACAAATAATTCTGGATGAATACTATACCCAGGGCGATGAAGGCGACGACTCTCCTATGCGCTTATTTTTAAGCAATCCGGCTTTGCTCTGGGCATATTATATAGCTTTATTTAGTTTGCTGATTTTTGTGTTGTATGAAATTAAACGCCGGCAACGTGTAATCCCCGTAATTGAGCCGCTTAATAACTCCACTTTGGATTTTGTGAACGTTGTGGGCCGGGTATATTACGAAAAACGGAACAATGCCAACATCGCACAAAAAAAAATCCTCTACCTTTTAACATACCTGCGTGATGAACACCAGGTAAAAACCAGCAAGCTTGATGATGAATTTATTGAAAAGCTCACCGGTAAACTAGGGCTTAAAAGCAAATTTGCCAATGAGTTAGTTAACTATATTAAATACATAAGCGTGCAGGAACGTGTTAGCGACAGAGAGCTAATTGAATTAAATAAACTGATAGAAAATTTTTATAACCAAGCCAGGTAATTATGGAAGAGGAAATATTTGAACAAAGAACTGACCTTAGTAAGCTGAATACGGCTGTTGAGCAGATAAAGGTGACACTTTCAAAAATCATTGTCGGTCAGCATGATAGTATCGACCTGCTGATTGCAGGGATACTTGCGGACGGGCATATATTGATTGAAGGAGTGCCGGGCGTGGCCAAAACTTTAACCGCCAAACTTATTGCCAAATCAATTGATGCAAAATATTCAAGGATCCAGTTCACGCCCGACCTGATGCCTTCGGACATTTTGGGAACATCCATTTTTAGTCCGAAAACCACCGAGTTTGAATTTAAGCATGGGCCAATTTTTGGCAATATTATATTGATTGATGAAATTAATCGGGCACCCGCCAAAACGCAGTCGGCCTTGTTTGAGGTAATGGAAGAACGCCAGCTAACTATTGACGGCAAAGCCTATAAAATGGAAGAGCCTTTTATAGTGCTGGCCACGCAAAACCCGGTTGAACACGAGGGTACTTATCGTTTACCGGAAGCACAGCTTGACCGTTTTTTATTTAAGATAGAGATCCCGTATCCAACGCTTGATGAAGAGATAGCAATAATTACACAACAGCATCAGCAAAAAACTGCCGATCAGCTAAGCCATATCAGCCCGGTATTATCCGCACATGATATTGTTTCGCTTCGGGCAATAGTAAAGGGGCTGCATGTTGAAGAAAAATTACTGGTTTATGTTGCTAAAATTATTCACGAGAGCCGTAACAACAAATCATTATACCTGGGCGGGTCGCCTCGTGCATCATTAGCTATAGTAAATGCGGCCAAGGCATTGGCTGCTATAAGGGGCCGCGACTTTGTAACACCTGAAGATATTACCTATGTTGCCATACCCGTTTTAAGGCACCGTATTATGCTTACGCCTGACAAGGAAATGGAAGGCGTTACCCCTGATGATATAGTGGCACAGATTATCCAGAAAATTGAGATACCCAGGTAAGAGATTAGTGATTGGAGGTTAGAGATTAGGGGAAATCCAGGACACTTTCAGCAGAATTTTAAGAGTACTATAAGTGAAGAAAGTTTTTAGATTATTTTATACAGACCTGTTTTTAACCAGCCGCCTTTTTATAGGGCTTGGCTGTTGTGTGGTACTGTTTATGTTTGCTTTCTTTTTCCCATGGTTCGATATAATTCCCGAGCTGGTATTTAATACACTAATATTGCTTACTTTGGCCGATATACTGATGCTATACAGATCGCCCAAAGGTGTATTTGCAAAACGTCATGCTCCTGAACGTTTGAGCAATAGCGATGATAACGAATTAGGCATCTATATAGAAAACTGGTATCCGTTTAATATAAATGTTGGGATTATTGACGAAATACCTTTTCAGTTTCAAAAAAGGGATATTTGGTTTAAAACGTTTTTAAAACCCCGCCAGCGAAAGCTTATAAGTTATACTTTACGCCCTACAAGACGGGGAGAATATGAGTTTGGGTATATCAGGGTATATGTGATGTCGCCATTAGGGCTTGTAAGGCGGCGGTATAATTTTAGCCAGGGTGAAACATTAGCTGTATATCCTTCCTTTTTGCAGATGCGCAAATATGAGCTGATGGCCATATCAAACAACCTGTCAGAGATCGGCATAAAAAAAATAAGGCGGCTGGGCCATAGCCTTGAGTTTGAGCAGGTAAAAAACTATGTACAAGGCGATGATTACCGCACCATAAACTGGAAGGCAACTGCCCGGCAAGGCAACTTAATGACAAACTCATATACTGATGAAAAATCGCAGCATGTGTATTGTGTGATAGATAAATCAAGGGCTATGAAAATGCCTTTTGAAGGATTGAGTCTTTTAGATTATGCAATAAATGCGAGCCTGGTATTATCAAACATAGCTTTGCTTAAAGAAGACAAAGCCGGGCTGATAACCGTGGCTGAAAAAATTGGGGCTGTAATTCCGGCTGAAAGACGTCCCACCCAGATCAATAAGATCCTGGAGGTGTTATACAAAGAGAAAACGCGCTACCTTGAAACCAACCTGGAACTGTTATATGCCACAATTCGCAACATAATTAAACAGCGTAGCCTGGTAGTGTTTTTTACCAATTACGAAAGTATGTCGGCTTTACAACGGCAACTGCCTTTTTTAAAGCGGATTGCCAAATTTCATCTTTTACTGGTAGTGTTTTTTGAAAATACCGAGTTAAAAAAAGTAAGCGAAAGCCCTGCCGGTGATGTTGAGGAGATCTACATAAAAACAATTGCCGAAAAATTCGCCTACGATAAAAAGCTGATAGTAAAAGAGCTGGCAAAACACAATATTCAATCAATTTTAACCTCTCCGCAAAACCTCACAGTTAATACCATTAACAGATATTTGGAGCTAAAAGCAAAGCAAAAGATCTGATTAGCCGGAAATTATATTAGGAGGCTCCTATGGAGCCAGGACTTTGCTTAATTTTTTTTCTATAAACAGGAAGCTCCTATGGAGCTCATGCAATATTTAATAATCTTCCCAGACTCCAGCGGAGCCCCTATTGACCTTGTTTAGTGTTTAGAAGTATAGCTAACGATTTGTTTTGCTGATTAGCCGGGCTTAGGAAAATTGATACCGGCAGCACCAAGGTCCTTAATGATCTTTTCCATCAAGGCTATTTTAACATCCAAAAAGTTGCCCGGTTCAACCCAAACATTTACGGTAATCCTGATGCTATCGCTGTCAAGCCCAATAAGCCCTACCCTTGCCGCCGGTGTTACCAATACATTTTTTGTCGACTTGATGGCTTCCAGCATTACTTTTTTGGCCTTATCAATATCTGCAGCATAAGCTAGTTTCACATCAAAATCCAAACGCCTTTTACCCTCGCGGGTTACGTTCACAATTACTTCGTTAAATAGTTTGCCATTAGGGATAATAACAGTCTTATTATCAGCTGTAAGCAATACGGTGTAGAATATTTGGATAGAGGTTACTCTACCATCCTGTCCTTGCGCTAAAATGCTATCGTCGAGCTCAAAGGGTTTTAATAATAATATTAATACGCCACCGGCAAAGTTTTGGAACGTGCCGGATAAGGCTAAACCGGCTGCAACGCTAAATGCACCTATAATGGTTGTGAATATAGTTAGCTCAAAGCCAATAATATTCATAACTGAAATGATCAATAAGATATATAAGCTGGTAATGCTGAGACTAAGAAAGAAGGGTTGTAATGATGAATGAACTTTGTTTCTGCTCATTCGGTCGCGCAGGCGTGAGCGGATAAACCTGATGAGCCAAAGACCGATTATAAAAACTACAATTCCGAAAATGTAGCTTGGCCCGCGGGTAATGAGCCATTTGTGAAATTCCTGGTAAAATTCTTTTACTTCCATAAGTTGGAAGCAAAGTTAAAAATTTTATTATTTGCCGTAGATAGTTATAAAAAGTTCCGGGCCTTTAAAAAACACCCATTCTACTATTTGGATCTGGATATGCTTTGCTGTTTCTGTTAAATTTTTCATAATATCCGTGTATCTTCAAATGCTGTGCCTAATTGCCTTGCCATCGATTTCTTACACAAAAATACTGCTATTTGTAACCCGAATATTACTTAATCAATCATTTGATTAACAGATGACCACCCGTTTACCTTAAAATGACGAAACAACTCGTTATAAAAACAAACCCCTTGTCTGGTAAAACAGACAGGGGGTTTTGTTTTTAGTATTTAGTCTTAAGTCAGTAGTCGAAAGTTAAATTAAGTACTTTTTGACAACAGACTCAAGACTTTGGACTTTATGGCTTACATCATGCCGCCCATACCGCCGCCACCCATTGGTGGACCGCCAGCAGGAGCATCTTCAGGATCATCAGCCAATACACATTCTGTTGTTAACAACATTGATGCAATTGAAGCTGCGTTCTCTAAAGCTACACGACCTACCTTAGTAGGATCAATAACACCTGCACCAATTAAATTTTCATATTTATCAGTGCGTGCATTGTAACCAAAATCAGCTTTGCCTTCTTTTACTTTCTGCACTACGATAGAACCTTCGATACCTGCGTTTTCGCAGATCTGACGCAATGGCTCTTCAATAGCACGGCGGATGATCTGAATCCCTGTGTTTTCATCATCATTGTCGCCTTTAAGATCTACCAAAGCTTCAACAGCGCGGATGAATGCAACACCACCACCTGCAACTATACCTTCTTCAACAGCCGCACGGGTTGCATGTAAAGCATCGTCAACACGGTCTTTCTTTTCCTTCATCTCAACTTCAGAAGCAGCACCTATATAAAGTACAGCAACACCGCCTGATAATTTGGCTAAACGCTCCTGTAATTTTTCTTTATCATAATCAGAAGTAGTAGTTTCTATTTGAGTTCTGATTTCACCTACTCTGCCTTTAATAGTTTCAGGGTCACCATCGCCATTAATAATTGTTGTATTATCTTTATCAATGGTGATTTTTTCAGCTTTACCTAACATTTCAAGATCGGCGCTTTCTAATTTGTAGCCTCTTTCTTCAGAAATTACAGTACCACCTGTCAAAACAGCAATATCTTCAAGCATTGCTTTACGGCGATCACCAAAACCCGGAGCTTTAACAGCAGCAACTTTCAGCGAACCACGGATCTTATTAACTACTAATGTAGCTAATGCTTCTCCGTCCAAATCTTCAGCAATAATTAAAAGTGGTTTGCCTGTTTGAACTTGTTTTTCAAGTATTGGCAATAATTCTTTCATGGAAGAGATCTTTTTATCATAGATCAGGATATAAGGGCTATCCAGTTCCACTTCCATTTTATCAGCATTGGTTACAAAGTAAGGAGAAAGGTAACCACGGTCAAATTGCATGCCTTCAACAGTTTTTACCTCTGTTTCAGTTCCTTTAGCTTCTTCAACTGTAATTACACCTGAAGTACCAACCTTTTTCATAGCATCAGCAATCATTTCGCCAATAACTTCATCATTATTAGCAGAAATAGATGCTACCTGCTTAATTTTACTGAAGTCATCACCAACATCCTGTTTTTGTGATTTCAGGTTTTCAACAACTACTCTTACAGCTTTGTCAATACCGCGTTTTAAATCCATTGGATTTGCGCCCGCAGCAACGTTTTTAATACCTGCAGTTACAATTGCCTGTGCTAAAACAGTAGCAGTTGTAGTACCATCACCTGCGATATCAGCAGTTTTTGATGCCACTTCTTTTAACATTTGAGCGCCCATATTTTCAATAGGATCTTTCAGCTCAATTTCTTTCGCTACAGTTACGCCATCTTTTGTAATAGCCGGTGAACCGAATTTTTTATCAATAATTACGTGACGACCTTTAGGGCCTAATGTAACTTTAACCGCATTGGCTAAAATATCAACACCCCTTTTCAGAGCATCGCGTGCTTCAACATTATATTTAACTTGTTTTGCCATGTTTTTAGTTTTTTTAGTAATGTACAGAGTTTTTAATTTAACTCAATTTGTTATTAGATAGAGCCTAAAATATCTGATTGTTTCATAATTAAATATTCTTTCCCATCAATAGAAAGTTCCTGACCTGAATACTTTCCGTAATAGATCTGATCTCCGGCTTTATAATTTATTGGGATCAAATTCCCGGTCAAATCAGCATACTTACCAGGGCCTACGGCAACAACTGTTCCTTTTTGCGGTTTTTCCTGCGCTGTTTCAGGTATATAAATCCCTGATGCAGTTTTTGTTTCGGCAGGAGCAGCTTCTACTACTACTCTGTCCTCATTAGGTTTAAAATTTAACGACATAATTATACTTAGTTTGATTTTATAAAAAGTTCTAATATCTACTTGCAATCAACATCAATTATGCCAAGCAGGTTCAAAGTTCAAAATTGGCACATTACCTGTTCAATTGTCACTTTAAAGGATGATGAAGTTTTCCTTATTAATAATAGCTTAACATCATAATGCCATCATGTCAGTATGCTTTCAAATTAAAAAGGCTTCGCCCTGATAGCTATCGGGGCAAAGCCTTTTTAAATATTTTATTTAATTATTTTGTTTTTTTAGTACCTGCTCCAGGGAAAGTAGCCGGGGTACCTTGTTGTACAGGCGTTGGTTTTGAAGCCTTGTCAACCTGCTCTTTTAATTGAGAGTTATCACTTTTTTCGGTTCCGCCTTTTACAGCAACATTAATTGCCATTGACAAAACCATTAAAGAGATGGCAAGGATCCAGGTGCCTTTTTCTAAAAAGTCGCCTGTTTTCTGCACACCCATTAACTGTGATGAACTTGAAAAATTCGAGGATAAACCACCGCCTTTAGGGTTTTGTATCAATACGATTAGCACTAAAAGGACACACACAATGATCGCTATGATCAACAATAATGAATACATTTCTTTTTATATTAATTGGTTTTCTTTTCTAACTGTTCAATCTTTGCAGCAAAGTAACGGCTTTTTTCCGGAAATTTCAACATCAATTTTTTGTAAGATGCAATAGCCTTATGATACAGCATCTGATCTGAATAAATAGCAGCCAGTGTTTCGGATACTAACTCATCCCTATCTTCCGAGCTTTTTTTGGCTTTATTTTCGTTATCCAGCTTATCACTGCTTTGCGGCTTTATCTGTGGTTCTTCCTGTATAAAGCGCTCAATAATAACATGCTCTTTACTTTTTGGATCAAATCCTGACGGAGCATGCGGCGGCACAGGAACGCTCTTGTCAAGTTCTTCGACCGAGGTAATATGAAAAATATTTTCATAATACTGCTGCTGCAATTCGTCTGTACCTGGTCTTGACCTGTTAACAGGCATCTCCTCTTTATCCGGTACTATATAAGGCTGGTACACACCGGAATGTTCCTTTCGTGTTTTATCAAGCCACCACAAAAAGCTGTAAGGCATCTTTTCATCGTGATATTTTGATACATCCTGCTGTTCAGTATCGTCAGCCTGTTCGTTTACAGGTTCAAGAGTTGGAGTTGATGTTGAAGGTTCATTTACAGCCTCAGATTCCTTGTGTTCTCCAAAAGCACGGTCAAACGTAAAAAAGTCTGTAGCCGCTATATTTCCTGGCACATCAGGTTCAACATCTATATTTTCAATCCCGGTGATCTCTTCGAAGGTTTCGTCATCTATATTGTGCTGGTTGCTTTCAGTGTCAACTTCCAGCGGATAAGTTTCATCTGTGTAATCGACTATTTCTTCCTGCTTGTGTTCAGGTTCAGCAACATAATTCTTTTCAACAGTAATATGATTGGTTGATACCGGCTCTTCATTATAAGTATGGTCCTCCAGTTCCGTAACTTCTTTATATTCACTGGTAACAGTATCATCAATAAATACAGGCTGTTCAGTGGCTACCGGCATTACGCCAGGCTCCTCAACTGCAGTATTTTCAATTGGCTGTTCAGCAGGTGTCTCACTTTGAGCTTCTTCTACTATCTCATCATGTGTACCAGCAGTTTCCTGTGTTATTTCTGCTGATGAGGGTTCAGCTGCAATGCTGTCCGCAACTTCTGCATCAGGTGGTAACCTCTGGCCCATCCCAAATGCATAATTTATAACAGGTTCTGCAACAGGACTATTGTTAATTTCGTCTTTTATTTGTGAGGTTAATCTTTCATACGTTTCTTCTGTATGGTCTGCAACAGGCTCTTCAACATGCGGAACTTCTGATTCCGGAATTACAGTTTCAAGGGTTATTTCCACCGGGGCAGTAATATGTTCTTCTGCAACATGATTTTCAACCGGCTCTTCAAACGGGATAGTATTTAATAATCCAGAGCCTGCTTCTGTAATATGATGCTCATCGGCTACATCCTTGCCAAATTCATTCCCGGCTGCCGGCTGAGAATCAGTAGTTAGTGTAGCTTCATTTTCAGTTTCAACCGCTGTATGATCGCTGAAATAGTTTTCACCGCCATACGTATCGGTGGTTTGATGCTGATAAGCTGCAGACGGGATGTTATTTTGAACAATAATTTTTTCGTCAGATACACCAGTAAGCGATGATGGCGCATTGATAAGTTTATACAGGGATCTTGCATTAAAGTAAACAGATGCCTGTTTTAAGTTCTTTTCGTCGCTTGAATGCGCCAGTAATGCTTGTAAAATACCACTTTGCGGAAAATCATTAACCAGTCGCTGTAAATTATAATTATACAAATGTGCATCATTAGCAGGATTGTCCAGCAATGCCCATAAAAATTCGTTCTGACTATTATTGTTATTTTGATCCACGTTGTTGAAAGCTACGAATTAATCCCAATTTGCAAAAGCCTTGTTAAAAATATCTTCGGTTAATTGCTTATTAATATCTGCTATTAATGATTGCTCCACAGCAGAAATAGAACCTTTAAAATCTTTATATTTCGAAAATGGTTGTTCAAAACTAAGCTTTTTATCTGCATCAAACACATATTTTACATTTACTGTAATGGTTAAACGGGTTTGATCCGCTATCGGCGCCGTTGTATTGTTTGTGGCCTGCACTGATACGGGCGCGATATTATAATCAGTAATTGTGCCAGACATTACTGCATCGGCCTCACCGCTTACAATACTTAAACTTGTTGTGTTCCTGATCCGGTTTTTTAATGCTTCGGTAAATTGCTGGCTTAAGCTATTTACAACCAATGGGGCAGTATTCTCAAAAAATTCAACCCTTATGGTTTTCAAATTTGGCGGAATTGAAGCCCCGGTTAAACTCAGCTTATAAGTGCATCCCTGTAAAACCCAAATTAAACCAACAAGTGTTATTGCTAACCCCTTTATTCTCCTCATTTAATTATAAATTTAATTCTTTTATTTTCCTGTACAAAGTCCTTTCTGAAATCCCCAGCTCATTGGCTGCCAGCTTGCGCTTGCCTTTATGCTTCTTCAATGCTTTCCTTATCAGGTCCGATTCTTTATCTATCAGCGAAAGTGATTCTTCCACCTCCTCGGCATCCTGAGTTATGTTATAAGGATTAGCATTATTGCTATTGTTATTATTGCTATTAACGGGTTGTTGTAAAGTAAATTGCGCTTCGGGACCGTTAGGCAATTCAATATCCCGGTACAACTGATTTATAGTTTGTGAATGATTGGCATGATTGATAGAAATGCCGCCATGCTCAATAATATCGGCCACCAGTTTTTTTAATTCAACCATATCGCGCTTCATATCAAACAGCACTTTGTACAAAATATCACGTTCAGAAAAATCTTCTTTTTGCTGATTCTCAACGCGCATCGGCAAATTCCTGCCGCCCATTTCAAGCGGAATGTAGGTAAGCAATGTTTGCGCTGTAATAATGCGGTCGCGTTCAAGCACTGCTAATTGCTCGGCCATGTTTTTTAGCTGGCGCACATTACCCGGCCACGAATAATTGATCAATACCTGTTGTGCCTCTTCATCCAGTTGGATAGGCGGAGTGCGGTATTTATCGGTAAAATCAGAAGTAAATTTCCTGAACAATAAATAAATATCTTCTTTTCTATCTCTTAAAGGAGGAATGCGGAGTGGCACCGTGTTTAAACGATAATACAGATCTTCCCTGAACTTACCATTTTTAACAGCATCATAAACATCAACATTGGTAGCGGCTATTACGCGTACATTTGTTTTTTCAACTTTTGATGATCCTACCTTTATATATTGTCCCGATTCCAGCACTCTTAATAAACGGGCCTGCGTGCCCAGCGGCATTTCGGCAATTTCGTCTAAAAATATAGTGCCACCGTTTACGGTTTCAAAGTAACCTTTACGCTCACCCACGGCACCCGTGTAAGCACCTTTTTCGTGACCAAATAATTCCGAGTCAATAGTCCCTTCAGGAATAGCGCCACAATTCACCGCGATAAACGGCCCATGCTTACGCGGACTCATTTGATGTATAATATGTGAAAACACTTCCTTTCCACTGCCACTCTCGCCGGTTATCAATACAGATATATCTGTTGGTGCAACCTGGTTGGCTATATTTATGGCCCTGTTTAATAGTGGCGAGTTGCCAATAATTCCAAAGCGCTGTTTAATTTCTTGAATTTCCATGTTGTTAAGATTCAAGAATCAAGAAGTCAAGAGCCAGGAAGAAAATATGATAAAAATATTTTTGCTTCCTGAACCTAACCTTCCAAATTCTGCTTCACTCTATTCGCCACCATTCAAAACACGTTCTCTGAAAGAGAATATCATTTTCTGAATTTCAGCAACGAGTTCTAAACATTCTTTTAATTTTTTTTCAGAACCATAGGCCCTGCGTTCGCATATTAATAATTGAGTTTCAACTTCAAATGATGATGTTAAAGATGTTGTTAAAAACTCTGCAAAATGTGCATTTGTCCTTTTACCAGAACCTTCAGCTATATTTGAAGGAATAGAACAAGAACATCTGTTAAGTTGATCAATCAGGTTATACCGCTCTTCACCCGGTAGCCCTTTGCAATAATCGTAAGTAAGATCTGTAAGATCCATGGCTCTTTGCCAAATTTTCAAGTTCTTAAAATTATGCTTAAACATATTTTCTTAACTCTGTTTTCTTTCTTGATTCTTGACTTCTTGATTCTTGACTCTAAATTACTCTACCTATCAAAGTAGCTGTAGTGCACTTATCTATAAGCACATTCACATATTCACCCGGCTTATAATTCTCTCCCACCGGGAAAACTACCACAGTATTTTGGTCGCTCCTGCCTGAATAATCGTTGTTTGATTTTTTTGAAAAACCCTCTATCAGCACTTTTTGTGTAGTGCCCACCAGTTTTTTCAGGCGCTCATGCGAATGTTCCTGCTGTTTGGCTACCACTTCCTGTAAGCGGCGTTTTTTTACACTTTCCGGGATATCATCTGCATAGCGTTTGGCCGCTAAAGTTCCAGGCCTTTCCGAATACATGAACATGTAGGCAAAATAATATTTCACATGATCCATCATACTCAAAGTATCCTGGTGCTCTTCTTCCGTTTCAGTGCAAAAACCTGTTATCATATCAGTTGATATAGCACACTCTGGTATAATACGGTTTATTGCCGCTATCCTGTCCATATACCATTCACGGGTATATGTACGGTTCATTAATTTAAGCACACGACTGTTACCCGATTGTATGGGTAAGTGAATGTATTTACAAATGTTATCGTACTTTTTAATGGTGTACAACACATCGTCGGTTATATCCTTTGGATGTGAGGTTGAAAAGCGTATACGAAGCTCAGGACTGATCAGGGCAACCATTTCTAAAAGGTTAGCAAAAGTAACACCTTCAACTTCAACTGCCGTTTGATTTTGCAGCTCAATAAAGTCCTCGCCCGAAGCAAGCACCCTATCCAGCAGATCCATCCCCAAAACAGGTCTCTCACTTTCGGACTTTTGGACTTCCGGACTTTCGGACTTCCACTTATATGAATCCACATTTTGCCCCAGCAAAGTAACTTCGCGATAACCCTTGTTAAACAGATCGGTACATTCAGCAACGATTGATTGCGGATCGCGGCTGCGCTCACGGCCACGGGTAAACGGAACTACGCAGAATGAGCACATATTATCACAGCCACGCATTATTGATACAAAGGCATTAATACCATTACTATTTAAACGCACAGGGCTTATATCAGCATAAGTTTCCTCACGTGATAATAGTACATTCACTGCCTTTTGGCCGCCATCAACCTGCTCTATCAGGTTAGGCAGGTCGCGGTAAGCATCAGGGCCAACAACAACGTCAACCAACTTTTCTTCTTCTAAAAATTTTGACTTTAAACGCTCGGCCATACAGCCAAGCACACCCACCACCAGTCCGGGATTTTTAACCTTGGCTATTGTAAAATCTCTTAAGCGGTTGCGGACACGTTGCTCGGCATTCTCGCGTATTGAACAGGTATTTATAAAAATAACGTCGGCAGCAGTATAATCAGATGTGGTTACAAACCCCTTTTCAGCTAAAATAGAAGCTACAATCTCGCTATCAGAGAAATTCATAGCACAGCCATAACTTTCAATGTATAATTTACGGCCATTGTTATTATCTTTAATAGGTTCTAACAATAAAGCCTCACCTTGTCTGCTTTCATCGTGCGCTTTATCCGGAACAAGCAAATCCATCATCATAATAAAAATTAGTCTGCAAAAATACATAAAATTTAAATATAGCGTGACAGATTGGCAGGGAATTAGTTGATTAAGTTTGATTGGGGTTGATTAAGTTGAATGAGTTAGATTCAGTAAGTTCTTATCTTTAATATTCTTACAGGCTCTGTTTTGCTGAAAGGAACGGACTAACAAAATCAAATATTCATTGTTCTAATACTATATCCCGTTAAATATCAGTGGAACAACAATATATAGAACCTAAAAAAATAAAAAAGTGGCCGTTTGTATTATTATTTGTTGTAGTGCTAATTGCCGCAACCGGCTATTATTTTTATAATAAATACCTGGCATCAAACCGCTGGAAACCGTTATTACAAGCACAATTAAAAGAGCTGATTTTAAGGTCAACCGATAGTTTATATCATATTGAGTACGCTGATTTTGACCTTAATATTACATCGGGCAACGCATTTGTTTATAATTTTAAACTGATACCGGATACCAATGTGTACAATAAGTTGGTAGCACTGCAAAAAGCGCCCGATAACTTATTTATATTAAATGTAAAAAAGCTGTCCCTAAAAAATGTGGGCGCACGCAGGGCGTACCAGGAGAAGATCTTGGATATTGATAATATTCTTATTGATAAGCCTGAACTTACCATTATAAATAAGCGCTATAAATTTAATGATACCGTGAAGGTTGGCAGGCCCAAAACCCCATATGAGATACTAAAAAAAACGTTCAGGCAATTACATATTGATTCTATCTCACTAAATGATATCAGCTTAAATTATATTAATAAAAGTCACCCGGTAACAAAGAAAACCGCACTTAATCATCTTGATATCCATATATCTGATGTTGTTATTGACTCATTATCTCATAAAGCAGCCGACCGTTTTTACTATACAAAAGATGTAAATGTTACCATACATAATTACCATGTTTTAACTCCTGATGGTTTATATAAGGCTGAGCTGGAGAAGATCTTCTTTTCAACGGCTCAACGGAAAATTGTGCTTGATAAAGTGTCATTTACACCAAGGTATAACCGGTCGGAATTTTACAGGCACAGTGGCCATCCCGGCGATATATACACATTAAAGTCAAAACAGATAGATATTGATGATATTGATCTGCAAACTTTTTTGCGCGACCAGCTTTTATGGGCCGGCGTAATGAATATAAACACGCCGGATATTCAGATCTATACAAACAATGCATTTAAAGGTAAAAAGACCAGTAAAATAGGTAAGGACCCACACCAGGCTTTGCAAAATGTTGCACTGGATATGAGGCTAAAACGCCTGAATATTAAAAATGGAAATATAAACTATTCAGAAACTGATGCCACGTCAGGATATACGGGCCAGATAATTTTCAAACATACCAACGGTTACATTTTAAATGTTACGAATGATGATGACCAGAAAAGGGTAAACCCATTTATGCGGGCCTACATAAATACCCGTTTTATGGATGCAGCGCCTTTGCAGGTAAACTTCAAATTTAACCTGCTGGCAAAAGACGGCGCCTTCAATTACTCGGGCGAATTGGGTAAGTTTGATGGAAGAAAGCTGGATAAGCTGGTAAAACCGCTGGCACTTGTACATGTAGTGTCGGCAGATATTGAGAAGCTGAAGTTTAATGTGAATGCCAGCAATTATAGTGGTAAAGGAAATTTGGAGTTCTATTATAAAAATCTGAACGTCCAACTGCTTAAAAAGGTGGAGGGTAAAACTGAGCTGCAAAAAAAAGGGTTTATTTCCATATTAGCTAATAACCTGATACTTGAAAGCAATAATCCTGATAAAAAAGGCGTTTTCAGGCCGGGCCCTATCAATTTAAAAAGAGAACCGACCGTATCATTTTTCAGCTTTTTATATAAGGGATTGCTGGATGGATTGAAGCCGAGTGTTGGGTTTGATAAAAAAACCGAGAACAAGGTTAACTCCACTGTTACAAAAGTTAGTAATTTGCTTGACAAATTCAATAAATTTAAAGCAGACCGTAAAACAAGAAGAGAAGCACGAAAGCAGGCCCGCCAGGCTAAAAAAGATTCCCTGGAAAAAACAAAACAAAACAATGGCAATTAATGGCGCATAAATATTTAAAGCATAAATGGCAAAAAATTAGTCTAGCTGTTGTACTGGTTTTTACGGTGTTTGTTTTATTACCCGCTTTATTTATCAACAGCTACTGGTCGCCGATATTGGAGGGCAGAGTTAAAGACATTGTTATAAAAAGTAGCGACAGCTTGTACACGGTAAGTTTTTCATCCGCCGAGCTGCATGTCCTCCGGGGTACTATTGTAATTTTAAATATCACCCTAAAACCCGATACCTCAGTTTATAACGCTAAAAAGAAGGCACATCTTGCGCCAAATAATTTGGTTGAGCTTCATATAAAAAAACTTGTACTGTCACGCATTCACCCCTTCAGGCTGTATTTCAGGAACAAACTTGATATTGGACAGGTTATGTTATATAATCCAGTGCTTAATGTAAGCTACCAGCTTAACCACACCCGCGATACAGTATTAAAAGATAACCGCACCGCCTGGCAAAAAATATCAAAGAACCTTCATTATATACACATTGGTGATATATTAATGGGCGACGTTAAATTCATGTATAAGGATTACTCAGGCAATAAATTGGTCATATCCCAGCTTAAAGAAATGAACCTTAGCGCCCATGACTTGCTAATAGATTCAGCCACACAAACTGACAAATCCCGGGTGTTATACTGTAAGGATATAACAGCCGAACTAAACAACTACAACGGAAAAACCCCGAATGGACTGTATTCATATAATATTAAATCACTTAAATTATCTACTTCAAAATCACAATTAACTGTAAGTGGTTTAATCCTCAAACCGGCTGCTACAGAAATTTTTTTTAATGAAAGCCATAGAGATCGTTTTACATTCCGCCTTGATTCGGCCCAGCTTCGCAATTTCGATTATATAACCTATCATAAATATCGTTCACTAACAGCATCAAAGCTAATATTAAGCAACGGCTCGCTACAGATCTTCGCCAATCCTAATCACTTAAAAAAGAAAGAGGATAAAATTCGAAGCTTCCCGAACGTAGCTTTGAATAATATATCTACCGATATAAAAATTGACACTGTTTTATTACATTATATTAATATTACCTACAATGAGTTTAATGTAGACTCAAAAAAAACAGGCACTTTAACATTTAATAATACCAACGGCCGTGCATTAAATATTACAAATAATAAAGCGGCACTCAAAAAAAACAATATAAGCACTATACTGCTTAGTACTTACTTTATGAACCGGGGTAAGTTTGATGCTGATATTAATTTTAATTTAACTGATAAAAATAATTCATTCGGTGTTAAAGGGAAGCTTGGCCCGATGAACCTGCAAGCGCTCAACCAGGCTGTAATGCCGCTGGGAATGATTAAAATAAACTCAGGTACACTCAACCAATTTGATTTCGACATTAAGGCAAACCGTAATGGAGCGGAAGGAAAAGTTGAGCTGCTTTACAATGATGCAAAAATAACCATGTTAAAGGCCGATACTACCAACGACAAGTTAAAAAGGAAAACTATTGCCTCCTTGTACACCAATATATTTATCCTTAAACATAACAACCCTGATAAACCAGGAATGCAGCCCCGCATAGTATATGTTAATTTTGTGAGAAAACCTGAAAATGCGTTCTTTAAAACCATCTGGAAAACGCTGTTAAATGGATTAAAACCATCCATAGGCTTCGACAAAAAAACGGAACAGGCTATGATCTACATGCTCAATCAGCAAGAAATAAATAAGCAGAACCACAAAATAAAAAAAGAGCAGCGGAAAGAGCGAAGAGCGGAGCGGCAACGGAAGAAGGAGAAAAAAAGACTGGAGACCGGAGGTTAGAGTTTAGCTATGGAAACCGTCTTGCCATTTTACAGCTAACCTGTGGTCTCTAATTCTAAAAACTTTTGATCCTATGCAACATTTCATGAAGCAACTGCATCTTATTGTTAAAGTAACAAACTAAACAATTATGAAAAGAATAGCCTATACCGTTTTTGCAGCTGTATTGATGGTTGCAATTACACTAAAAGCATCGGCCCAATCGGAAGAGACACGCCAGGTTTCAGGATTTACCAGCATTGGTTCTGGTGGACCGTTTGATGTGCACGTAAAAATAAACGGTACTGAAAGCTTAAAAATTGAAGCCTCATCAGAAGCCATAAAAGAAATTGAAACTAAAGTTGAAGATGGCAAGCTGCAAATAAAATTTAAACATCATGACAACTGGGACCATGAGAATTATGGCAAGATAGATGTTTATGTTACTGCAAAATCACTATCAGGCCTTGCTAATGCAGGTTCAGGCTCTATCAAGGTTGATGGTACCGTTAGCGGGGACAAGGTTAATATCTCATTAAGCGGCTCAGGCAGCATTTCTTCATCAGTTAAAGCAGGCGATTTTCATACGGCCATTAGCGGGTCAGGATCAATTGCACTCAGCGGCAGCGCAGATGAAACAAAAGTTGTCATCAGCGGGTCGGGTGAAATGGACGGAAGGCATTTTAAAACCAATACCGCTTCAGTTACTATAGCAGGATCGGGCAATGCACATTTTGGCGCCGATAAAAGCATCTCGGCACGAATTGTAGGGTCAGGCAATGTGGTTTACACAGGCAATGCAACAATTACCGATAGCCGTACAGTTGGCTCAGGCAGGTTGAGTAAAGAAGACTAACGAGAGGTCCTGGTTTCATGCCATATGTTAATTGACATTTAGTCTTGAGCCAAAAGTCTTTAGTCCTAAGCCAGAAAAAAAATAAAATTCACTTATGACTTACGACTAAAGACTTTTGACTTAGCAATAGCTTAAACGGCACTTAATAACTTATAATATATTTCTTCAAGCTGCTTTAACAGGCAGCTTTTTTGTTGTTAGATTATTCCCCGGCGCAAATTGCAAGAATTGTGAACCATGATTCTTCATATGGTGTTTGTTTTTTAATGAAGTTCAAGATGGCGTTGCCGTTTACCTGATTAAAAGATTTTACTTGATTTTTAACCAGGTAATTTAAATCAGGCAATCATAGTTCAGTCAATTATTATTGCAGCAACAACTTCAAGTTAATCCCAAAATTAGTAAACGCTGTGTTAAAGGTTTGTGAGGTGTACGGCCGGGTTATATTTGAATCATAAAATATGTTCAGGTTAAAACGCTGGTTTATTACATAATCAATTGAGGGACGCATAGTAATATTTTGGGCACCTGATGACACTTCTGCCGCCGCTACATCTGCACGGTAGATCAGTGTTTTGTTATCCTGTAATGAAAAATCAATCTTAAAATTCACATCATTATCCTGTTTGCCGCTCATCAAACCAAAAGGAAATCTGAAATTTTTTGCATGATAGCCCCAGCCAAACACCAATATACTTTCATTTTGCTGTGCAAGCTGGCTATTCAATAAACTCAGGCTTAGCGAGCGGCTTTTGCGGTATTCAAAATTAGCCGTCATGTTGTTTTTAAAACGCGCGGCCATACCTATTAATGGCACAAATTGTTCAAAAATAGTAACCTGCGAAAACTGGTAATAAGGCAAAAAGTCGTTATTGGCATCTCTTGAGCTTACTGCTCCGTTAGCTGCCTGGTATTGTAACAAGGTGGTAAAACCCGATACGCTATAAGTTGACCGGTAACCGTGTGTTACATCAAAAGAATCAAACCATTCCATAAATAACGGCACGTGGCTTAAGCCGTTATACGTTATCTGCCAGTTTGGAATAGGAATATTTGGAAACTGCCCAAGCCCTGATTTTCCGGCGTCTTTACCTGCATACGCCGCCAGGAATGCCGGCACAAGTACATTTTGCGAGTTTGAGCTATAACCATCGCTAAAGCCATTAACAGGAGTGCCTGAAGAGTTAGGATTTTGCTTTCCTAATCTTTGTGAAATAACCGCCCTGTTATCCAAAAATTTCTGGAAAGTTGGCGAAGTATTATCAAGTCCTTTCGATTTAGAAAATGCGGTTGCCAGCGTTAGATATGATATGGTATAATCGCCAGAGGTTACCGGGCTAAGGTTTTGGATATTGTTTGACCCATCAACTGATTTAAAGTTGGTTTGATAAGTATGATCCTGCGTTTTCATGGCCTGTAATTCAATCCTCAGGTATTGTACAGGCTCAAAGGTCCCCTTTAAGTGCAGGTCTTCATTCAGCGTTTTTACATAAAGCTGGTTTTGAAGTGTATCCGTGCTTATCCAGCCGTTAGCAATCGCTTTTTGTCGCAGATCGGCCTGGCTGCCCAATAAAAAACCTATTCCCGGCGCACCATAGTTTAAATCTTCACCCAAAAAGTTTGATTGTGGCAGGTAGCCGGGAATAAATGTACCTTCAGTACGGGTATAAGTACCACTAATATTTTTAACGCTCGTTAACAAGCCAATAAAGAATTTGCTGAGCGAACTTGTATTGTCGGGCCCCATCGCCCTTTTTATAAATTTGAATTTGTTATAAAACTGGTCAAAATTCAGTGTAGGATTAAGCTGTATGGTCCGTGAGTTTTGGATACTGTTACCTATATTATACTGCGGATCATTTATAGCAAAAAGCGGCTGTGTTTGCCAGTGAAAATTTGTGCTGTAATGGGCAATCATGCTCGTCCAGTCCATGCCTGGTATTTTGGCAAGCGGAACTGTGTAATTAAAATTTATGGTATGGTTATAGTTTGTTGTACGCCCAAGCCGCTTTAAGTTTTCCCACAGTGTATCAACTTTTAACCCGTTAATACGGCCGGCAGGCTCATCAACAGTTGAAAGGTTGGTGGCATCAATATCCATGGTAAGGGATTTTGACAAATTCCATCCTATGCCGTAAACCCTGGTAATGTTAAAGGTTTTATTAAACGTGGTGGGTATAGGGATATAATTGTTCGGATCGTTGTTCCTTAACGTATTTTCTGAGTAAAAACGATCAAAGCTGATGCTAAAATTTAAACGGGAAGGCAGCAGGCTGTAATTGATATCACGAAATACAGACAGCAGGTTACTTTTAATGATCTTGCTGAAAGGGCTATAATACTTGGGCTGATTGGTGTAATTATAATCTAATTCAACTTTATAAGTTTTCTCCAGGTCATTCTGTGTCGTAAAGTCATGATGCTCATATTGTGAATAGGAATAAGTAGCATTCAGGTTCGAAACATCCCATACATGATTTTTTGCCTTAGGATCAGTTTTGGCAATATGCACATTGGTAAAGCTGATGCTTTTACGCATGGTATAATCCTGGGCGGCGCTTTTTATCGAATCACGCTTTTTCGAATCGCTGGTTGCATTAAGCGTTTGTTTTAAAGTTATATCCGGCGACGACGGGTCATATTGCGGTGTACTTACCTGCGATGATACATTTACATAGGCCGGGATGTGCACCCCGCTTTTATCAGGAAAGAACTTTCCGAGCTCAAGGTTGGCAGCTACGTCATAAACCTGGTTATCATACAGGCTGCGGTCGGCCAGTCTTGAATCAAGCGCACCAAAGCCCACGGTAGTTTTACTGCCCGATACGGTTATATCTGCAAAATCAGCAAGCTTAGCATCAACTCGCGCAGTTGCGGCCCATCCTCCTTTTTGATCAAAATTGGTAAGGCGCAATTCATCAAACCAAATTATCCCATCCTTATCAAGCCCATCGTCGTTACTGGTGTTTGATGGGGGTTTTAAAGGATTACGTACACCCAGCATTACAGCCGTAAGCCTGCTAAGGTCAGGCTGGCCTACAATAGTGATCTTGTTCTTCCCATCTGATACGGTAAAAGGCAGGGTTAGCGGCCAGGGCTTACCCTGGTATTTCGCATTGTTACGGGCAAGCTTTGCCGTAGTCAATAAGGAAAGCTGCAAGTTAAGCTCATTAACATCAGGCCATATGGAGGTTGGCGCTGAGGTACCGGGTTGGGTAATTTTTAACGGTATTTCATATTCATAGTAGTTATCTACATAATCAACACCAAGGCGTACAAATGCGCTCAGGTCATTATCCCTTAGCTGGGCACCTTCGGCATGTATAAACATTTGCAATGTTTTATATTTCCGCAGGTCATTGTTAAAAAGGCGGAAGGCTGCCCGTGAATAACCATCACGCAGAGCGGATACTTTTAATGACAGCGACTGCTCATTTAGCTTGGTATTTGTCTGTATATTATTATAATCTACCTGGCGTGTTATGCCCGGAGGAACTACATAAGGAATTGGCTGACGGTTTCCATTCGCTTCAATATTTACCGTTTCAACATCAAGTACTGAATTATCAAGCGGCGGGTTAATTATCGAAGGGTCGGCAATTACATTGTTGGGATTATTCTCGGTATTAAAAGCACGCCATTCGCCACGTACCAGCTGCATCGAAGCAAAACGCAATACAGCGGTATCGGCGAAATTTGTCATGAACATACGCATGTAACGGATGGATTTAAAATCCTGGATGCCGCCAACAGCCTGTTGATATGAATTTATAGGCACCCGGAACTGATACCAGGTAACTGCCTGCGTGGTGCCATTTGGCAGTTTGACATTTGAAGTAACCTTATCGCTAACAAAGTTTTTACCTATTACCAGATCAGCAGGGCGCATGGATACCTTATATTGAAAGTACTCATCATCCTGATCCATATTATTATCATGGTTGATGTCTTCCCCATCAGGCAATGATGTTGATGCTGATGTTTGAAGGCCAAGTAAAGCCTGTGATTGTTCGGCAGTTGGTGAATTACCATCTGTGCCATTGTACTTGCTGTACCGTTTCAGGATACCGGCTGCAGTTTTATCCAGATCAGGGCCCTGGTAATACTGGTAATCATCTGATGATGGATCTGTCGCAAAAGTGTTAGCTGCCTGGGCATTAATAGCTCCTTTAACCTGCTGCACCACTCCCGAGAATTTTTTCTGTTCATCTGCATCGTTCAATCCATCCAAACCCACATCCTGAGATTTACGTGAACTGGGGTTATTATCAAAGGCATTTACAACCGGCTGCAATTTTGATACCCTGCCCCAGTTGGTTTCGTCGGTATTGCTGAAATTGCCATCAACAGGCAAGCTATTTTCAAGGCCTTTTCTTCCATCCTTCAATATATCCTCTGATATATTGCCAAGGTTAAAATACAAGTCGCCGCCAGCTGAATTTGGTTTATAGATATAAGGGTCCATCACCCAAAACTCAATGTACTGTACGTTTAATGATTCAAAATCATTTGCATTTATTCCACGTACCATACCCCCCCAGCGCGATTGCGGATTTTGCAGGCTTCCATCGGTATTAAGGCCGGTAGCTGAAAAGTTATAAGGCCCTCTTACTGTTGGATAAAAAGCAAGATCTAAAGTTGAAATATTTAATGGCTGCCCGGTTGGCGACTGCTTAAACGGATAGACTTCGTTTTGGAGGATCTGTCTTACATAATGGTTTGACAGCTCGTTGCGGCTAACAGGTATAGTACTTGAGCCTGTATAAAAAATAGGATCGATATTGTAGAAGGCCAGCCTTGCACGGTTATAACCATAGCGCAAATCATTAAATGACTGCGATTCCGGAAATAGTTGAGGTGTGCCCGAAATTTGCCAGCTATTTGCGCTTTTAACATCAATTACAGATTGGCTGTTCTCAAAATCATCAAGGTACGATGTCCCGTTCTTTGAACCGGCAAAGTTTAAAATGGACGGACTGCCGGGTAACAGCTGTGCAAACTCACCGCTAAAGCTTATTGATGATGGTGCCTTGGTGTGTATAAAAGGTATTTTATCAACCAGGCGGGTGAGCAGCCTCGAGTTTGCATTATAATTTACATCAAATCCATAAATGGTGTTTGATATTGACTCTTCGCCAATTATTTCGTTTTGGGTGATAGGCTGCTCGGTTAAATGCATTATGGTTGCCCCTATAGCCAGGTTATCATTAACCTTATAATCAAATCGCGATCCGAACAATGATTTTTGCTGCACGCCAAATAACTCGTTGTTCTCAACTTTAACGGTAATTGGCTGTCCTGACGAAAGCAATGCAGTATTGAGGATCCGGATTCTGCCAGCTCCGTAATCAATCGTATAATCAGTTCCCTCTGCAAGCTTTAAAGTTCCTGCATTTACAACTACTGACCCTTGTGGAATGTTAACGGCATTCAACTGGTATTCAGATCCGCCGGTTGCTGTGTAAGTACCTTTGATCAAATACCGGTTTAGCTGCGGGAAAAATTGCTGCGCAATGGTTTTGGTTGAATCATATAACTGCTGGTAAACATAACGCCTGGCCAGGTCTGCCTCACCGGCTGTGAATTGTTTAGCAAGATCCGACCCAAAGGGTTCAAGCTCGGGGAAAACGATTCTGCCGTTTTGCGAATCGATGGTTATTCCCTCTAAAAAGTCAAAGTATCCGTCTGGCTGTTTATTTTGCTGCTGATCAAGGTTATCTAAATTGGTTAGCTGCAGCCAAAGCTTGCTTTTGGTGTTCTGCCCCTCCTCCATAATGGTTTTTTCAATCCCCGACTTATCATCCAGCCGGGTTACCGTTAGCTTAAAATCTTTAGGGCTAACCTGGAATGAATTTAATGAATAAATATTCTTCATCATTAATTTCCAGGTTGGCAGGCTGGTTTTCAACAACTGATTTTTAAGCAGCTTTACATATAAAACCTTTGGGTTATTAGGATCAACCGGAACATCGCTGGAAAACTCACCAACCTGGTACTGCACACCATTATAGGTATACTGGTAAGCTACTGCCAAAACCTCATCATTATTTAAAGGGTAGTTTAACGAGATATAGCCTAGCTGCGGATGAAGTGTAAACTCTTTGGTGGTTAATTTACGTGCATAAGTAAGCTTGGTGTAATTGTCAGAACCACCTGTATTTTTAAAATAGCTGCTTATAGTATTTTGAGGATCATTTGTTAAACGTGTAGATGGCGGCAAATTAGCAAGCAATGTATTTGATTGCTGCGGAAAACCTGGCCCCTTAAACCCTGCCGGCAAACCTGAATAAGCCGGGCCGCCATGGATAAGCGTGGTATTGTAAGGTTTATTTTCGCCCAGGTCCATTAACGCCAGTACATCTCTCGAGTCGGTTGTGTTGTTTGTTCTGTTGGTTGTCCATACCTCAATTTTCGTAATGTTTATATTTGAGGAGATAATAGGAATATTAGAGAGTGCCTTGTTATAATTATTACGGAAAAACTGCGATAAAAAGTAATGCCGGTTGGCTTCATAATCCGCAGGTGTAAATTTAAACTGGCCCTGCTGTGCCCCATTTGTTATAGTAATTGTTTTTGACTGCGACCGCTGCTGCGACATAATTGTTGTTACATCAAGCTTGCCAAATTTAAGCTTTGTTTTTACACCAAAAAGGGCCTGGCTGCCGGTAATAAGCGTGGTATTTAATGGCATGCTTACGGTACCGGCCTCAATTTTTTGTATGATCTCGTCGGGCTTGCCGGTATAATCAAGCTTTATCTGGTTCTCAAATTGAAACTGGGCATCGGTGTTATAATTGGTTGTGATCTTTAATTTATCACCAATACTTCCGGTTACGTTAAGCTGGATCTTCTGATCAAAATTAAAATTGAACTGGGTGCGCTGCTTGGTATTAAAAAGCGGGTTCTCGTTTTTATTGATCTGGCCTGACATAATTGCCTCGGCAGATCCCTGCGGCCTTATATCAATGGTCGATCCCCCGAAGATCTGGTCAAACGTTTGGCTTCTGAGTTTTATTGGGGGGATAAAACCAGGTTGCTGCGATTGATAGGCATAGTTATCAGAAAGCGTCTTAAAATAATCCCGCTTATTTTCCTTCTCTTTATAATGTAAATATTCATCAAAAGTAAGGTACTGCGGAGGCCTGTACAATAAACTCCCTACACGTTCGTACATTACATACATGTTGGTTATTGCATCATACTCAAAAGTGCGTACAAGGTTTACCGGATCGTTAAATAATGCGCCTTCGCGTAAACGATAGTTTTTTGATTCATTTATCTTAGCCGGGATCTGAACTTTAACTGAATCTTTTTTTGTGCCGGGAGTTTGCGCAAAAGCAGCCCCTACCCCGCAAAATGCAGAAGTAAATAACAAAACCACAGCTACTCTCCAGGTAAAAAATTTAATCAAGGCCCAAGTTAAAAATCCACGTAATTATAAAGCTTTTAGAGCAGATTTAATAAGTTGTTCAACAGTTAAATCATTATTATTTTTGCTCAATTCATTGTCTAGTACCTTTTCGGCAGCGTTACGAACAAAACCCAGCATAACCAGGGCTGATAGCGCTTCTTCTCGTACTGTTTTATTTAGCGGCACCGTGCTTAGTGTGTCAGAACCCTCCTTACGTAGCTTGTCCTGGAGCTCCAATATGACCCGCTGTGCTGATTTTGGACCGATACCCTTTATGCGTTGTATTAATGAAACATTGCCCGAAATTATTGCATTTTGAATTTCTTCGGGTGTAATTGATGAAAGCATCATCCGGCCCGTATTTGGCCCTATGCCAGATATTGATATCAGGTGCAGGAACAAACGGCGCTCGCCTTCATCAATAAAACCATACAATGTGTGAGCATCCTCTTTTACATGCAGCCAGGTAAAAAGCTTACAGCGTTCGCCGCTTCCTATTTTCGAATAAGTATTTAATGAAATATTGATGTGATAGCCCACTCCGCCCACATCAATTACCACAAAAGCAGCACTTTTGAAAGCTAATTTTCCATCAATATAGGCGTACATAATTTATCAATTTGGGGTGAAAGGTTAAAGGTGAAAGGTAAAGGTTTTTATGGTTTTTTTAAAAAAAATCTTATCCCCAATTTATATTATATGTCAGGTGAAAGGTTAAAGGCGAAAGGTAAAAGGTTTTTGTAATAATGCGGAAGCCGGAATGTCGATCGCGAATTTATTGAAGCGATGTAAGATTTACAAAGCCTAATTGAAGACTTTGCCGTTTTTAAACTTCCTAAACCTTTCGCCTTTAAGCTTTTGCCTTTCACCTCCTTCGCAATTTATTTTTTGCTTTTTACTTCTTCATCTCCTTTTTCCTGGGCATCAACCACTGCTATTGTGATCATGTTCACAATCTCTCTTACAGAGCTTCCTAACTGCAATACGTGTACAGGCTTTTTTAGTCCCAATAAAATAGGGCCAACAGCCTCTGCACCGCCGATCTCCTGCAATAATTTATAAGCAATATTGCCCGATTCCAGGTTTGGAAATATCAGCGTGTTAGCCGGCTTGTCTAATAAGGTGGAAAAAGGAAAATTATCTGCAAGCAGGTCTGCATTTAATGCAAAATTGGCCTGCATGTCGCCATCAATTATCATGTCAGGATATTTTTCATGCAAAATGCGAACAGCTTCCATCGTTTTTTCAGGTATTGGCCCCTGGTTGGATCCGAAGTTTGAGTATGAAAGGATAGCAACTCTTGGGTTGATATTGAATTTCCTTACCGAACGCTCTATCAGCACGGTAATATCCACCAGGTCCTGTGTAGATGGATTTACATTAACCGTTGTATCACCAAAAAATACAGGCCCTTTTTTAGTGATCATCATATACATACCAGCCACCCTGCTAACACCATCGCCGGTACCTATAATTTGCAATGCTGGTTTTATAGTAGTTACATAATCTTTTGTTAAGCCTGATATCAAAGCATCGGCTTCGCCAAATTGCACCATGCACGCACCATAATAATTACGATCATGCATCAATTTTTTCGACTCATAAACTGAAACTCCTTTTCGCTGGCGCTTGCTGTATAAGTATGCCGCATACTCATCCATGCGTTCACAATTTTCCTGCGGATCGATAATATGAACATCACCCAACTCAATATCGCTCTCCTTCATTATTTGTCTTATCCGGGCAGTATTTCCAAGCAAAATTGGGGTGGCAATACCTTCTTCTTTAACAATCTGGGCTGCTCTTAAAATTTTATAAGTATCGGCCTCGGCAAAAACTATTCGTTTTGGGTTTGATTTAGCCTTATTAGTAAGGTTCCGTAAAAGCTTATCATTTACACCTACGCGCGACCTTAACTCTTCCGTGTATGCATCCCAATCGATTATTGTTTGCCGCGCTACTCCCGATTCCACTGCTGCCCTTGCAACTGCTGAAGAAACCTCGGTAATTAACCGCGGATCCATCGGTTTTGGAATAATATAATCCCGTCCGAACTTTAAATTTTTAGTATTATAGGCCAGGTTAACTGCCTCCGGGATTGGTTTTTTTGCCATCCCGGCTATCGCCATAACCGCAGCAATTTTCATTTCTTCATTAATGGCTGTTGCCCTAACATCAAGTGCCCCCCTAAAAATATAGGGAAAGCCTAAAACATTATTTACCTGGTTAGGAAAATCAGACCGGCCTGTAGCCATTATAATATCCTTTCGCGCATTTATTGCAAGGTCATAAGCTATTTCGGGATTTGGATTGGCCATTGCAAAAACAACTGGGTTTTTTGCCATTGCTTTAAGCATATCAGGCGTAACAATGTTACCTGCTGATAAGCCAACAAAAACGTCGGCTCCTTTCATCGCCGCGGCAAGGGTTTTTACATCCTTACGCGTGGTAGCAAATTCAAGTCTTATTTCGTCAAGATCGGTACGCTCAGGAGTTATTAAACCATTGATATCAAACATCACCAGGTTTTCTCTTTTTACCCCAAGTGCCAGGTACATTTTTGAGCAGGAAACCGCAGCGGCACCTGCACCATTAACTACCATTTTTATTTTATCCAGCTTTTTACCCTGGATCTCGCAGGCATTTATTAACGCGGCACCCGATATAATTGCCGTGCCATGCTGGTCATCGTGCATTACCGGGATCTTCATTTCGGCCTTTAATCTGCGTTCGATTTCAAAACAGCTCGGGGCCGAGATATCTTCAAGATTGATCCCGCCAAAAGTGGGTTCAAGCGCTTTTACAATGTTTACAAACTCATCAACGGTTTTGGCGTTAACTTCAAGGTCAAAAACATCAATATCGGCATAAATTTTAAACAGCAGGCCCTTACCTTCCATAACAGGCTTGCTTGCCTCGGGGCCAATATTACCTAAGCCAAGCACCGCTGTACCGTTGGTAATTACACCAACAAGGTTGCCTTTTGCTGTATATTTATAAACATCCTCAATATTATCTGCAATACGTAAGCATGGCTCTGCAACGCCCGGCGAATAAGCCATACTTAAATCGCGCTGCGAATTGGTGGGTTTGGTAGGTACTACCTGTATTTTTCCGGGACGCCCCTTTGAATGGTAATTTAGCGCATCCTGGTTACGGGTGGGTTTGTTCATCTTCTCAGTTACTGGTACCGCAAAATTAAGGATAAAGCTGAAAGGACGAAGATTAATTTCGGATTTCGGATGTTTGATTTCGGATTTTTTAAACGCGGAAGTCGGAATGCCGATTGCGGAATGATTGTTTGAATCAGAGGTTATGAATTCGCAGAATGGGAAATCGCTTACGCTTTGGGCCGGCCAAAAAACAAAACATAAAAATCAGCATCCGTTACTTCAAATCCGCGCAGCCCATCGCCGTCGTCCCGGATGGGTTGCCGAAATGTTATACCGGTTGAACTGAATTCTTCAAATAAGGTGTCGGGTTCTTCAGTAGAAATGTACGCATCCCAGGCGGCCCATTCATGCCGGGTATGATTGGGAATTGGTTTTATGTCATCGGCAATTGCCTTCAGCATAATGGAAACAGGGCCGCGGCCCACCATAGCCCAATATGGATCGCCTTCGGGCCCCATGTACAGCACCTCAAATCCAAGTTTACTTACATAGAAGGCCACGGAATCTTTTATATTGGAAACAATAAAAAAAGGCGAAATGAAGTTAAGCTTTGACATTGTTTTACGTTTTGATGAGGAGGAAAAAAGGCATCCCACTTCCGCAAAACACCTTAACATATTTTCTTACTTCCGCATTTGGCAATCCGAAATCGAACATCCGAATTCCGAAATTCCCCTACCCTTTGCCGATCTTAATAGTCATGCCGGGTTGCAGACTGCCTTTTTTTAAGCCGTTAAGTTCCCTGATCTTTTCAACCGAAGCCTCAAATTTTGAAGCTATACCCTTAAGGGTATCACCGCTTTTAACTTTATAAGTTATGTAATTATGACTGCTTGTTTTAGCTGGTTTCTCTGCCGGTTCATCAGCTGAATCTTTTACTTTCAGTCTTTTTCCAACTTCAGCTTTGTTGCTGTGTAAATGATTCCATGCTTTAAGGTCCTGTACCTCAACACCAAAATTATCTGCAATATCCCTTAGCGTCTCACCCCGTCTTACTTTATGATAGGATGGTGTTTTTTCTTCTTTATTTTCGTGGTAAGCAGTGTAAACCATTGACTGCGGCGCAGTTGCTGGTAAATTTGTATTATTCAATGCTTCATACAAAGCCGCATATTGCGCTTTATCTATCTGCGGAATTATCATGCGGCGCGGCTTATTGGCTGTACCGTTAATTATCTGCCTTTTATACGATGGATTTAAAATAGTTAGCTGGCCCAGATCAAGCTTCAGCGATTGTGAAACTGTGCTTAACGGCAGATATTTGTTCACTAAGACGGTATCAGTTTTTAATGCAAAGTTGCAGGCCTGTGGTATAATATTATGCTTATTGTAATAATTCATAACATAAGCTACAGCAATAAATGCAGGCACATATCCCCTGGTTTCGTTAGGTAAATATTGGCGGATGGACCAAAAATCAGTGGCGCCGCCTGCTTTTTCAATAGCACGCTCAACATTACTTTTGCCGCAATTGTATGAAGCTATGGCCAAAAGCCAATCGCCAAATTCCTGGTAGGCATCCTTTAAATAGGCTGCCGCCGCATAACTTGCTTGTATGGGATCGCGGCGATCATCAACATAATCATCCATATTTAAGCCATAAAGCTTTGCAGTAGTAAACATAAACTGCCATAGACCGGTTGCTCCTACCCTTGATACGGCATAAGGATCAAGCTTTGATTCAACTATGGATAAATATTTTATTTCATCAGGAATGCCTGCATCATGGAATGCTTTTTCATAAATAGGGAAGTAATACTTTGTTAAGCCAAGCACATGCCCCATTTCATCACGATTACGCATGTATATATCTATGTAGCTTTGTACATACTCATTATAATCAAGCGGAATATCTTTCTTTATTGAATCTAAACGGCGTTTGTAAATACCGCTTTGGCTGGTTAACGGAGCGGGTTGATTAACTACCGGAACTATAATAGTATCTGCATGGTTTTTCTGAAAGTCATTATTAAGCCTTGAGTTTTGCAGTATAGATACTGAAACAGAAGAAAAGTGAGGCGTGGCATTAACTATTTGTAATGACAGTAAACATATGATCAGCGTAAGTGTTCTCTTCATTCTTTAGGGGTTTAACTTAGCGAATGTTACCAGGATATTTTACCAATATATAAATTTTCTATAGTTCAAGGAAATATTTAGAAAAATTTAATAACTCCTGTTCGTCAAAATGTTTGGTTAACAATTGCAATCCTAACGGCAATCCCTTACTATTATTGCCCGCAGGCAGTGAAATAGCCGGTGCGCCGGTTAATGATGCCTGAACGGTAAAAATATCAGAAAGGTATGTTATAACCGGGTCTTTTTCAAGTTTTCCTATAGCGAAAGCCGGTTCAGGGGCTGATGGGACTAATATAAAATCATACTCCTGCAGAATAGCATCTGTTTTTTCACGTATTAACCTGCGTACTTTTTGCGCTTTAGAAAAATAGGCATCATAATACCCGGCGCTAAGCACAAACGTACCCAGCATTATACGGCGTTTAACTTCTTTACCAAACCCTTCAGATCGTGATTTTTTATAGGTTGATGAAAGATCGGTAGCAGCCGGACTGCGGTAGCCATAATGCACACCATCATACCTGGATAAATTTGATGACGCTTCCGCCATAGCCAATATATAATAGGCAGGCACCATATAATCAAGGTAATCAAACGCAATTGGTTTAACAATATGGCCTTCGGCGCGTAACTTCTCAATATAATCAACCAATGTGTTTTTAACATCAGTATCAACACCCGGGCTTGATAGCGCTTCCTGCAGATAAGCTATCTTTTTTACACCCGGCGCTTTAAAATCTTTGCTAAATGATGGAACAGCAGCACTAGATAAAGTACCGTCGTACTCATCAGGGCCTGCCATAATTTCTAACAAAAGTGCAGCATCTTCTACCGACCTGGTAATTGGGCCCACCTGATCAAACGATGAAGCATAAGCAATTATACCATGCCTTGAGATACGGCCATATGTGGGCTTTAAACCCACCAGTCCGCAAAATGAAGCTGGTTGCCTTACTGAGCCGCCAGTGTCGGTACCAATTGCAGCATGACACATATTTGCCTGGACTGCTACTGCAGAACCCCCTGATGATCCGCCGGAAACCCTGGTTTCGTCGACATAATTTTTTACCGGGCCGAAAAACGAAGTTTCATTAGCGGCGCCCATAGCAAATTCATCGCAGTTACATCGCCCAATTATTACCGCATCTTCGGCCAATAAGCGTTCAACTATGGTGGATGAGTAAACAGAAGTAAAATTTTCTAAAATTTTTGAGGAGGCTGTTACTTTATGCCCTTTGTAGCAAATGTTATCCTTTATTGCAATAACCATTCCCGCCAGCTTGCCGGCAGTACCTTGTTTAATGCGGGCATCAATTTCCTTTGCCCTGCTAAGTGCCTCATGTTCAAATACTTCATTAAAAGCATTTAAACGCGCATTTGCGGTAATGTTACTTAAGTAGCCTTGTACCAGTTTTCCGACCGTAATTTTTCCAATTGCAATCTCACTCTTTATCTCGCCTAACGAGGTATAAGATTTAGTCATGGGCCTAAAATAAAAAACTTATCCGTTGAATGTATAATAATCAACAGATAAGTTTATAATATTAAAACATTGATACAGCCAGTGCCGGATATTCCGGCCATGTTTTACAACTTAAACTTTTGGTTTTTCTTCAGTATTGGTTGTTGAACCTGAAGTTGTTGTGCTGTTTTCTCCGTTTTGTGCATCCTTAAATTCTTTCATGCCCCTGCCTAAACCTTTCATTAGTTCAGGAATTTTTTTACCGCCAAACAGTATTAAAATTGCAATGATGATCAGAATAATTTCTGGTGCGCCTAATCCACCCATGATTTTTTATGTTTAATTATGATTAATATTCTTATTACGTATTTTTTGTTGTTTCCGATGATGTTTCGTGATTTGAACCTTCCGAATGTGTTACCGGCTCGTGCTTTGTAAAATCAATAGCTTGCTTTTCAGTAACAGTTTCTGTAGCTGTCTCCTTATGCTCTTCAACCACCGGGTTATCATTTGTTGTAAAATGATTATCATTTACCGGCATTGTATTTTCAACGGGTGCAAAGCCTTCAGGGTGTTCAGGGAGCTTATCCTGATCATCCTCGTGGTTAGCAGCAAGTTCATCTAGTTTGCTCTCTTCTCTTTTTTCCTCGTAGCTATTTATCTGGTTGTTTATTTCGCGTTTAACACCTTCAGAGGCATCTTTAAAATCACGTATTCCCTTCCCAAGCCCGCGCGCAATTTCCGGCAGCTTTTCACCGCCAAATAGCAACAGAGCTACAAATACTATAAGTATCATTTCAGATGAACCGATGTTCAAAAATCCCAATACTAAACTATGCATACGGATTATTAATTAAGCCTACAAATATAGGCAATTTAAAATTTATAAAATTCAAACTAATTTGGCGCGAGCCAAATTTTAGGATTAACTGCGGATATTCCCTTATATAACGAAAAACTTACAATAGCTTCACCAGTTGAAGAATCTGTTGCTACTGTACCTATAACCTGTTTGGTACTTACTTTTTGCCCCGCCCTAACATTTACTGATTTAAGGTTGGAGTATGCAGTAAAGTACTCACCATGCTTTATTACTACCAGGTAGGTACCGCTTACATCTTTAACATTTGATACCTCGCCCTGGAACACCGCCCTTACCGATGCGCCTGCATTTGTTTTTATATCCCAGCCCAGGCTTTCATTTTTTATCCTGGTTTCGTCATAATAAATTCCAAAACCCTGCTTAACGCTGCCGTTTGCCACAGGCCATGGCAACGCTCCCCGATTATCTAAAAAGTCGCTCGATAATTTAGCAGCCTCGGGAGTTGCATTTAAAACCTCGCTATTGCTTGAGTTTTTTGTTATCGTTCTTACTTTTGGTACCGTTGCAACATCCTTATTCTCGGCTTTAGCCTTTGCAGCGGCAGCGGCGGCGGCCCTTGCAGCAGCCCTTGCTTCTTCTTCGGCTTTACGCCTTGCTTCTTCAATTTCCCTGCGGATGGTAGCAGCAATCTCTTTATTTTTCTTTGCTATTTTCTTCTGAATATCCTGTTGTTGCTGCTTTAACTGTCCTTCATGCTGAGAAAGATCAGCTACTACCTGTACCTGGGCAGTTTTTTCATCCCCAAGGGTTTTCTTCTCCTTCTCCTGGTCTATCAGCAAATTGTTTTTTTCTTTTTTGTTTTTGTCAAGCTCATTTATCTTAACATGCAGCTCGGTTTGGGTTTCCTGTATATAACCGGCTTGCCGTTCACGATAAGTTCCTATTTGCTGTAAATATTTTAAACGCTTGTATGCCTGGTTAAAGTCTTTTGCGGCAAAAATAAACATCAATTTATTGTATGCACTTTGATTGCGATACGTAAAAAGAACCATGGCTGCATACTCCTTTTTCAGCTGGTCCAACTGGGTTTGTAAATTACGTACAAAATTATTG
>NZ_JAQBOC010000065.1 GCF_028288225.1 Mucilaginibacter sp. | reverse complement strand
CGAAATAGCTATAAAAGCCTTATTAAATAAAGAAATATATACTTTATGCAACCCTTTGCTGGTTGGCGATGCTGCTGTATTTACCCATATTATTAACCGCCTGAATTTAAATGCTTCAATTCATTGTATCAAAAACGTTAGCGACGCTAAATTTAATTTTGGAGAGATTGATGTGTATGACCTGCATAACGTAGAGATGGATAAGCTGATATTCGGCGAAATATCTGCGATGGCCGGCGAAGCGGCTTTTCAATCTGTGAAAAAAGTTATAGAACTGGCTATGGCTGGCGAAATTGATGCTACGGTTACAGGGCCAATTAATAAAAAATCCATCAACGAAGCCGGGCACCATTTTGCCGGCCATACTGAAATATATGCGGAATTTACCGGTACACTCAAATACGCGATGCTGTTGGTTGAAGATAACTTAAAGGTGATCCATGTTTCTACGCACGTATCGCTTCGCCAGGCATGTGACCTGGTAAAAAAAGACAGGATACTAGAGGTGATAGACTTGCTGTATAATGGCTTGATCAGCCTGGGGCAGACCAATTTAAAAATTGGCGTTGCGGGTCTTAACCCACACGCGGGCGACAGCGGATTGTTCGGTACCGAAGATGATCGGGAGATTTTACCAGCAGTAGAAGAAGCTAAAAGAAGAGGTTATGATGTGGAAGGCCCTGTTCCACCGGACACGTTGTTTGCCAAAGCGGTGACCGGCTCTTATGGTGGTATAGTAGCGATGTACCACGATCAGGGGCATATTCCCTTTAAGCTTTCTGGCTTTAAATGGGATGCGGAAAAGCAACAAATGGCCAGTGTAAAAGGAGTAAATATCACTATGGGACTGCCAATTATAAGAACATCTGTTGATCATGGAACTGCGTTTGAAATAGCAGGGAAAGGTGTTGCGAGCCCTGATGCTATGGTGCTGGCTATTGAATCGGCTGTGCAGTTAAGCAAGTATAGAAAACAAACAATTAGCTAATGATTGTCGTAATCGCTGATGATTTGACCGGTGCCGCAGAAGTTGGTGGCCTGGGATTGCGGTATGGTTTAAATGTTGACGTTGTTACTGATATTGATCAGCCTGTGATTGCAGATCTTTTGGTTATTGCTACAGATACCCGCTCCATGTCCGAACAGCATGCGTTAAAAACAATGTCGGAAATAACGTTAAAGATAAATAAGCTGAAGCCTGACCTGATATTCAAAAAAGTTGATTCTGTGTTAAGGGGGCATATCATTGCTGAACTCAACGTTCAGTTAAAACATTTTGGTATTAAAACCGCGTTGTTAGTTCCGGCTAACCCGGCATTGGGCAGGACTTTGACCAATGGTAATTATTTTATCGACGGCCAACCTATAAACTTAACCAGTTTTGCCCATGACCCTGAATTTTCCGTTACCAGTGCTGATGTGCATCGTATGTTACATGTAAATAAAGGTGAGGTAGCTATTTTAGCCAACCACGAGGCGTTGTTGCAACCCGGTATTATTGTGGGTGAATGTATAACAGAAAATGATTTAAAACTTTGGGCGAACAAAGTTTGTGAAAAAGTGCTGTTAGCCGGAGGTTCAGGTTTTTTTACAGCTATACTGGAATCTCTGGGTTTAGAAGTACAAACCAATAAAAAACATATCGATTTTGGCAAAAATGCATTATTTATTTGCGGAAGCACATTTATTAAAAGCAGGCAATTGGTTAACCAGGTAAAAAACGAGAACGGCCCGGTAAGTTATATGCCCATCGAAATTGTTAAATTAGCCAACCCTCCGGAAAGCCTTTTTGAGCAATGGGCTGATGAAGTGGCATCCTTAATAAACCTCCATAAAAAGGCTATTGTAGCCATACATGAAAATACAACAACAAGTATGGAAGTAATTACTGGTAGCTTGCGTGAAAAAAAGGCCCGGCTAGTTAAAAAGGTTTTTCAGCGATTGAAATTAAACGAGCTTTTAATTGAAGGCGGATCAACAGCTGCATCCATTATTAAGCAATTGAATTTCGATAGATTTATACCAATACAGGAATTTAGCACAGGAGTAATCAGGATGAAAGTAGATAAGCACGAAGATCTTTTTTTAACGCTTAAACCGGGAAGTTATGACTGGCCTCCTCACATCTGGAATTTTTAACTTAAGAAGATAATATCAACCAATTATGAATACTGTTCACCTTCATATTCCTGATTACATTATCCTGGTTATTTTTTTATTGGTTACCGTTTATTTCGGATTCAGGTTTTCCAAAAAGCAAAACTCAACCCAAAGCTATTTTGCCGCTAATGGAAAAATTCCGTCATGGGCTATTGGGCTTTCTATTTTAGCTACCCTTATAAGCAGCATTACTTTTTTGGCTTATCCCGGCGAAGGTTACTCATCCAACTGGATCTTACTGGTACAGGGTTTAATGGTTCCCATTGTGCTGCTGACCACGATATGGTTCATTGTGCCGCTTTACCGAAAGGTAATCGGGCTAAGCACTTATGAATATTTTGAAAAAAGGTTCGGCTCTTTTGCCAGGTATTACAGCTCGCTGGGATTTGTATTAACACATTTCTCTAAAATGGGTACCGTATTTTTCTTACTGGCTTTGGCCCTGTCAAACATGAGCGGCGTTAATACATTAGTAATCATCTCCTTAATCGGCATTGTTATCATCATACTTGCTTTACTGGGCGGTATTGAAGCTATGATTTGGTTGGATGTAATACAGGGGTTTATGCTGTTTGGTTGTGGCCTGACCTGTTTGATCATCATTCTTTATTCAGTTCATGGCGGCCCTGCTGAAGTGTGGCATATTGCTCGTGTCAATGGGCATACCGGCTTCGGGCCTTACAAATGGAATTTCAAGAAATTAACATTTGTTGTCATGGCCATCAACGGCCTGTTTTACGGCATACAGAAATATGGCACCGATCAAACGGTTGTACAACGTTATCTTACGGCCAAGTCAGACAAATCAGCTATCCGGGCATCATTAATGGGGGTATTTTTACTCATCCCGGTATGGGCGCTGTTTATGTTTATCGGCACCGGGTTATTTGTTTATTATAAGCAAAATCCAATACCGGCAGGTATGCGGTCCGATGCAGTGTTTCCTTATTTTATTGTCAATAATATTCCCACAGGTGTAGTCGGATTAATCGTAGCATCTTTGGTTTCTGCTGCAGTATGCAGCTTAGGGGCTGATTTAAATTGCCTGGCAGCTGTTGGCTTAGAGGATTATTATAAACGGATATATCCTAATAAAACTGATAAACAATATTTAAAAGCAGGAAAATGGATGGTAGCGGCTGCTGGAATTGGTGCTTTGCTTATTGCCGCTCTTTATCTTTCAGCGGGTGATGAAGGGGTTTTAGGTATTGTTTTTACCTTATACGCTATATTCTCAGGAGGAATCGCCGGTATATTTTTGTTGGGGCTGTTCAGCGCCCGTGCCAACAGGCAGGGACTTACTATTGGTATTATTGCCTGCATCATATTTACTGCTTATGCTTTTCTCACTTCTACCAAAATAGGCACGGGTAATCATAAAATTTTACTCTTAAACCTGGGTAAATATAATTTCACCCATAATAAGCTCATGATCGGCGTTTACAGTCATTTGGTAATTATTGGCGTAGGTTATTTGGCTAGCTTATTCTTCCCTAAACCTATTTTAGACAAATCGTTATTGTATATCGGGTGGCGCGGCGTAAAACAGGAAAATAATATCAAAAAATAAGTATTTTAACGGCGATTAAGTGAAAATAATTCACATGACGTTTGTTAACAATTATTCCATTGAAACCATTGCTTTTATAACCCCGGTATCAGGGTTAAGCCAGCTTTTAAAATTGTGTTTTACTTCATTAAATTTTACCCTATGCGTAATATAGGTTAAAGGATCAATTAATTCTTTTTTCATTGAATCCATTACATGTTCAAAATCGGCGCGGGTAGCATTCCTGCTACTCATCAGCGTACCTTCACGCTTATGAAATTCAGGATGACTAAAACTAATATCACCTTTTTGCAATCCTATTAAAACATATCTTGCGCCATGAGCCATATACTGAAAGGCATTGTTAATAGCTTTTAAATTCCCTGTTGCATCAATAATTACAGTAGGCATATCTCCATTTGTAATTTCCTTAAGCTGTTCCGTAACATCGGGAGATAATGCATTTATGGCATGAGCTACTTTGATCCTTTCCCTGCAAAATTGAAGCCGGGTCTCGTTAACATCCAGTGCAATTACTTTAGCGCCTGCTATGCGGGCAAATTCCATAGTGCCCAATCCTATCGGGCCGGCGCCAATTACCAATACAAACTCACCCGGCTTTACATCTGCACGCCGTATACCATGCGCGCCAATGGCTAATGGTTCAACCAGGGCCAGCTCATCAAAGCTAAGCCCTTCACCATGTAATAAGCTATGAGCAGGAACTTCCAGGTATTCTGCCATGCCCCCATCTCTATGCACCCCGCATACTTTAATGTTTACACAAAAATTTGGGCCTCCGGAACGGCAAGCTACACAATGGCCGCAATTAAAATAAGGTATAAATGTTACCCGTTCACCAACTTTAAAGTTCCGGGCATTATCAAATGCTACTAATTCTCCTGATAATTCATGCCCTAAGATACGGGGATATGCAAAATAAGGCTGAGTTCCTTCAAAAGCATGCAAATCAGTTCCACAGATACCAATTCTTTTTATCCTGATGATTGCGTTTCCGGCCTTTAATTCAGGCTTTTCCCTTTCTTCATATTTAAATGACCCCGGCTCTATGCATACTAATGTTTTCACTACTTTTACTTTATATTGGATTTTAATTGCTTTTGCAACACTAACTAGTTATTACTCGGTATCACTCAAAAATGCGACTTACAAAATCCGCCGTATAACTTAGTTTTTGGTTCCAGAATATCATATGATATTAGGTTGTCAAAGTAAATACTTTTTAGATGTTATGAAATATGAAATATTAACATCCTATTGCAAAATCTTACCCTATTTTAAACAACGCATTAATTATAATAAAGCTGCGATCGCCACTGCGTTCTGCTCCTTTCTCGTCTGTTTGGCACAAAATATTTCTGATTCAATGCATGTAATTGTCCTTAATTACATCGAACAAAATTGGAATATAATTCATAATTTTAGGGTATTTTGCACCCCTGTTTACCAATACATAAAGTTTTTTCAATTTATTATCAGTAAGTTATAATTTTTTAGTTACAAACCAGTAACAAAAATACAGACGCTTTAAAGTGTGGAAAACTTATCGTTTTTTCGCCTTTTTCGTCAAGATAAACATTCCAGATTGATCTTCTTTTTTGGCGCGACATGGTTGTTCAAATTTTTTTTCCAGTTTATGGATGATTTGAGGTTATTAGCCTCATTATCAGATATTA
>NZ_JAQBOC010000085.1 GCF_028288225.1 Mucilaginibacter sp. | reverse complement strand
CAGCTAAGGTGATTTCACCTGTAACGTCTGTTGTACGGAAATAGAATTGCGGGCGGTATTTATTAAAGAATGGAGTGTGACGGCCACCTTCTGCTTTTGATAATACGTAAACTTCGGCTTTGAAATCAGTGTGCGGGGTTACTGAACCTGGTTTGCAAATAACCATACCACGACGGATATCAGTTTTTTCAATACCACGTAACAATAAACCTACGTTGTCACCAGCTTCACCTCTGTCAAGGATCTTGCGGAACATTTCAACACCTGTTACAGTTGATTTCAAGTTTTCAGCACCCATACCAAGAATGTCAACCTGCTCACCTGAGTTGATAACACCACGCTCAATACGACCAGTTGCAACAGTACCACGACCAGTGATCGAGAATACGTCTTCAACAGGCATTAAGAATGGAAGATCAGTTAAACGCGGAGGAATTGGAATGTGTGCATCAACTGCATCCATTAATTCCATAATTTTGTCAACCCATTTTGGATCAGCATTTAAGCCACCAAGAGCTGAACCTTGGATTACTGGGATATCGTCTCCAGGATATTCGTAGAATGATAATAATTCACGGATTTCCATTTCCACTAATTCTAATAATTCGGGATCATCAACCATGTCAACTTTGTTCATAAACACAACCAATGAAGGCACACCAACCTGGCGGGCTAACAGGATGTGCTCACGAGTTTGAGGCATTGGACCATCAGTAGCAGCAACAACGATGATAGCACCGTCCATTTGAGCCGCACCTGTAACCATGTTCTTCACATAGTCAGCGTGACCTGGACAGTCAACGTGAGCGTAGTGACGGGTTGCAGTTGAATACTCAACGTGCGCTGTATTAATGGTAATACCACGCTCTTTTTCTTCAGGAGCCGCGTCGATTGAATCGAATGAACGGGCTTCTGAGAAACCTTTATCAGCCAATACTTTAGTAATAGCTGCGGTAAGGGTTGTTTTACCGTGGTCAACGTGACCGATTGTACCGATGTTTAAGTGCGGTTTACTGCGGTCAAACTTTTCTTTTGCCATGATTATATTTAATTATTTGTAGGTTAATTTTATACTTAAAATTGTATTCTATTATTCATTATAATATTGAGCCAACAATGGGATTTGAACCCATGACCTCTTCCTTACCAAGGAAGTGCTCTACCCCTGAGCTACGTCGGCTTATTCAGTCTGCAGTTTATAGTTTGCAGTTTCCAGTTAGTAACTGCCCACTGTGAACTGATCTCTGCCAACTGTAACAGAGCGGAAGACGAGGTTCGAACTCGCGACCTATAGCTTGGAAGGCTATCGCTCTACCAACTGAGCTACTTCCGCTTTTTTAATTAGTGAATGAGCGATTTAGTGAATTATTGATTTGAGCATTAACTCATTCAAAAACTCACTAATTCACTCATTCAAAAAGTGGGGGGAGAAGGATTCGAACCTTCGTAGCCGAAGCAGCGGATTTACAGTCCGCCCCATTTGACCGCTCTGGTATCCCCCCATTTGTTGATTTCGGATTTGCAATGTTCAAAGTTGAAGCTAAACATTCCTCTTCCGAAATTAACAGAGCCTCCTATCGGGATCGAACCAATGACCTACTGATTACAAGTCAGTCGCTCTACCAGCTGAGCTAAGGAGGCTTAAATTATTACCCTTCTTACCTCCGCCGATCGTTATTGATCTACGGGATTGTACCGGTTAATTAATAAGGCTGTATTTTTATTTTAAAGAACCAACCCTTTTAACAGCGAGAGAACATTCACATACCTCTCCGAAAGGGATTGCAAATTTACACATTTTTAATGCTGAACAAAATTTATTTTCTAAAAAAAAATCGGCAGGCTGAAACCCACCGATTTACGTTAAAAATTAATGCTTATTACGTTCAAAATTCGTCTGTTGCCGTCAGTAAAACTACTTTTTTAGCAGCTTCGGCAGCAGCAAATTTTTTCTGTTTGTGCTTTTCAATCTGTTTTCTAAGGCTCTCAATTGCCAGATCGGTGGCCTCTTCAAATGTTTTACATTGCTCTTTGGCAAATATTTGGTTGCCTGGCAGCATCAGTTTAATCTCCGTTATCTTATTGGCTTCGTCTTCTACATTCTCCAGCTTTAAATAAACTTCACCGCTAATAATGTGATCATAAAAGGTATCCAGCTTATCAGCCTTCTTCTGAATAAAATCCAATAATTTTTTGTCTGCATTGAAACGAATTGATTGCACTGTAATTTTCATGATTCCTCCTTTTTACGCCTTTGGATGGGCTTGTTTGTAAATAGACTTTAACCGTTCAATTGAGTTATGCGTATAGATTTGAGTAGCACTCAAACTAGCATGACCCAAAAGTTCTTTAATGGCATTTAAATCAGCTCCGCGGTTTAACAGACTGGTTGCAAAAGTGTGGCGCAACACATGCGGGCTCTTCTTAGTTTGGGTTGATATGTAGGATAGATACTTCTGCACTATTAAATAAATGAGCTTTGAATAAGCATTTGTTCCTTTATCTGTAACGATCAGCATTAAGGAATTGTTACCAAAAAAATCTTGTTTTTTCTTTAACTGCTGGTATTCAGCGATTAATAATTTCAATTCATGATTTACCGGGATGATCCGCTCTTTATTCCGCTTACCTAAAACTTTTATTGTTCCTTCGTAAGTGTTAATATCGGTGTCTTTAACGCCCAGCAGCTCCGAAAGTCTCATACCTGTACCAAACAGCATCTCTATCACCAACTTGTCGCGCAAGCCCTTAAAATCACTGCTGAACACCTTATTTTCATCAAGCATCTGCGATAGCTTAACGTCTTCAACTATAACCGGTAAGTTTTTAGGGATCTTGGGTGTATTAATTTTTGAGGCGGGATTAATTTCAATAACTCCCTCCTGCAGCAAAAACTTAAAATATTTGCGCAGCGTAGCAATTTTACGATTGATGGAACGCGCAATAATTTGATGGTTCATCATCTCAACCATCCAGTTACGGATGTGATAATGCGTAATTTGGGTTGGATGTGTTATTTCGGGAGTTGGCGCCGGAATTAGTTTATCGGGATTATTTAAAAAGGCAATAAACTGGTCAAGGTCTGATTGATAGGCCGATACGGTATGCGGAGAGTACCGCTTTTCGAATTTAATATAACGGATAAAACGGTCTATAAACATAAAAACTACTTGTACATCCGAATGATGAATGTACAAATAGTTTTTTATATTGATTAGAAAAATCGAAAATTCTTTTGCAAGAATTAAACGGTTGCTTCTAAGTTCATATTTTGTTTGTAGATGGCATGTTTAACCACGTGACGGCGGGTCACAGATTTCTTTTCAAATGCCTGGCGACTACGAAGTTCTCTTAAAACTCCTGTCTTCTCAAATTTCTTTTTAAAGCGTTTTAATGCTTTATCTAATGATTCGCCGTCTTTTACGTTAATAATGATCATAATTCCTGAAATACCTCCTTTCGTGGGAGGGCAAAGGTAAGTATTTAGTTTTGAATATGAAAGGGGATTATTGAAATGTTTTAAGGTTGAAAAGTTGTAAGGTTGTTGCTGCTATAAATTTAATAACATTTCAACGTTACAACTTTTCAACCTTACAACCCCTACTTCAAAATCTCCCTGCTTATAACTATCTTCTGGATCTCTGATGTACCCTCTCCTATTGTACACAGCTTTGCATCACGGTAGTATTTTTCAACGGGAAAATCCTTTGTATAACCATAGCCACCGAAGATCTGCACGGCTTCAGTCGCGGTGCGTACGGCAACCTCCGATGCATAGTATTTAGCCATTGCCGATTGTTTGGTTACGGGCAAATTTCTATTCTTTAGATCGGCAGCCTGCATTATCAATAGCTCCGCTGCTTCAATTTCTGTAGCCATATCTGCCAGTTTAAAAGCTATCCCCTGGAAATTACTTATCGACTGCCCGAATTGCTTACGTTCTTTTGAATAAGCCAGAGCAGCTTCAAAAGCTCCTTTTGCAATACCTAATGACAAAGCAGCAATGGAGATCCTGCCGCCATCCAGTACCTTCATAGCTTGTTTAAAACCTTCGCCTTCAACACCTAAAAGATTTTCTTTTGGCACACGGCAATTGTCAAATATTAGCTCTGTAGTTTCTGATGCGCGCATACCCAGCTTGTTTTCTTTTTTACCATGGGTAAATCCGGGAGTGCCTTTTTCAATAACCAGGGTCGAGATCCCTTTTGAATCACCCTTCTCACCTGTGCGAACCATCACTACAGCTACATTGCCAGATTTACCATGTGTGATCCAGTTTTTTGAGCCGTTTACAATATAATGATCACCATCCAAAACAGCGGTAGTGTTCATCCCCATAGCATCAGAACCTGTGTTTGCTTCTGTTAGGCCCCATGCCCCTAACCATTCAGCAGTTGCTAATTTGGGCAGCCAGCGGTGCTTTTGCTCTTCATTACCAAATGCAAGGATATGACCGGTACACAAAGAATTATGCGCCGCTACGGATAAGCCTATCGAGCCGCATACCTTAGCAATTTCAACTATTACTGTTACGTATTCATAATATCCAAATCCGGAGCCGCCATATTCCTCAGGCACAAATACGCTCATCATCCCGAGCCCGCCCAATTGCTTAAACAGTTCAACCGGGAAATGCTGTGCCTCGTCCCATTCCATTACATGTGGCCTGATGTATTTTTCGGCAAAATCCCTGGCCATTTGGCCTATCATTTTTTGATTATCGTTGATAGAAAAATCGTATCCTGCAGGCGTGTCTGTTAATAAAGAATCCATGTATTTATAATTGGTTTACAGCAAAGTAACGTAATAAATCATGCATTAGTTTCATTTAAAAACAGCGTGAAAAGAGAACGGTTTGGTATATGGTATGAATAATTGGTTTAGGTATTATAGGGGGATTTGTTGTGTGGGAATTGAGATTAATATTTTTTTTGAATTTCCCGTAGAGACGCGATGCATCGCGTCTAAAAGCGGACAGGTTGCCAACATGTTTCACAAAACCAAGACCTTACTATTGATTGTGATGATTACCTTAATGGTTTTAGACGCGATACTTCGCGTCTAACTGCGGACAGGTTGCCAACATGTTTCACAAAACCAAAGATCATGCTGTTGGTTATGATGTCTACCTTAATGGTTTAAGACGCGAAGCATCGCGTCTCTACGATATTACTTATAAAATTTATCCTTTTGCCAATTATTGGGATTGTTTATAATATAATCTGCGATCCGAAGGTATTCTTCATTTGTAGTAATGATATGATCGTGAAAGCGGGGTTGCCAATTAAATGGAATATCATTTATCCTGGCGTAGGTTGTTACTGCCGATTTAAAACCACGAAGAATAGATGCCAAATTTTTAGATTGGCTACCGAATTTATTTTTGGAATTATCATTAACATTTTGATCTGCAGAGACGTGATGCTTCGCGTCTAAATGCGTAATGCCTAAATATGACGGTTCTAATTCACGATCAGTATTATACATCGATGTATTATATTGATTCTCACCAATTATTATAATTCCATGAAAATGATTTGGCATTACAATGTATTCAGCCAGTTCCAAATTCATATCCGGCCTTAGTTCTGCAGTTTTTAACCATTCCGATTCTACCTTTTTCCCGAGATCATTTAATTGCATTTCATATTCAGGCATGTTGGTTAAAGACGCGATGCATCGCGTCTCCACGATATTTCCGAAAAAGCATTCTCTGTTTGCTGTACATATTGTGATAAAATACATGCCATTATCAGCATAATTCCAAGTCTGTAATCGTGCTGACGGGATCCTATATTTATCTTTAAACAACTCCGACATCCCTAATACCCCGCCAGTACCACCACCTTATCACAAACGGGCGCTATCCTTTCCATCCCGTTCAAAAAACCTAACCCTACAACAAAAGAAAATCCCGCAACAATGCCACCCATTTCCTGGATCAGTTCGCTGGCGGCAAGGGCAGTACCACCGGTTGCTAACAGATCATCATGGATTAAAATATGCTGACCTGGTTCAAAAGCATCGGTATGCAGTTCGATGGTGGCGGTACCGTATTCAAGCTTATAGGCTTTTTGTTTAATGGTAAATGGCAGCTTGCCAGCTTTGCGCACCGGTATAAATGGCACACCCAGCTTTGTGGCAAGTGTTAAGCCAAATAAAAACCCACGGCTTTCAATTCCGGCTATGGCATCAATACGGATGCCATGCAATTGTTCTACAAAGGCGTTTACTATATTTTCGCACAGTTGCGGATCTTTTAATATGGGGGTAATATCTTTAAAGATGATCCCTGGTTTTGGAAAATCAGGAATATCACGAATGGCTGATTTTATTTGCTGCGCTATCATTTAAAACTTAAATATGGCTCAATTTTACGTAAAATTCCTTCATCAAGCAGTACGATATTTTTCAGATCTGCAATGGATGCATAGTTATTATGCTGCTTTCTATACTCAATAATGGCGTTTACCTGTTTATAGCTGAGATAAGGAAAAATCCTTAACTGGTTGAACGAGATGCTGTTTATATTTATCTTTTTTATCTTTCCCGCATTTACCGAAACCTGGTTTTTAATCTCTTCATATTTTAAAGAGTCTATTCCATAAACTTCTTTTAATTGTTCTTTATGGTGAAAACCACCCAGCCGGCCACGGTACCTTATTATCTGCACAGCAAATGACGGACCTATACCTTTTAACGCCGTAAGTTTAGCGGAATCAGCACTGTTGAGCTCAATAATTTCACCGGGTTTGGCTTTCTTATTAGCGTATGCTGATTCGGGAATATTAATATATGGCTCCAATCTTTTATAATCTGCAGCGGTAATAGCATACATCTTTTTCACATCCTCTTTGCTATAAAATCTGCCGCCCTTATCCTGATAATGTTTTATTATGCCGGCCTGTTCTGTGCTTAAGCCCAGTTGTTTCCATTGAGTTATGGTAAGTTTATTAGGGTTAAAAGGGAACATAACACGCCCGGCGTTCCTTGTATTTGCTTCAGGTTTATCATTGTCAGCAACATAACCTGCCTTATTACCAGCCTTGTTCAGTAGAGCAACTGCTTTATCAAAATCTTTAAAATTTATTGTATTATCTTTGCGGATTAACTGATAAACATAGGGCGCAGCCAGTACCAATGCAATCAAAATAACAAGAATTACCATGCCGTTCCATTCTTTTTTGGTTATTGACAGGTAATTTTTTATCCGCGCTTTCATGTATAAGGTTTATCAGCGTTAAATTAAAGAATTTTTCAGGATATTTAGCTCCCTTTAAACGGGGTTTATTTTATAAGTATGAAAGTAATTACCACAGAAGAGTTTGCCAAAGCCACAAAACTGGATAAGTTGAAGATGCCCGGCCTTGCAGCTTTATTGATGGAGCTAATGAAAATTAACCAGGTGAACGAATTGTTTGCCCAGGCGCAGCCTAAAGTAGGACCTGAGTTTGTTGATGCTATTTTAGAAGGCTGTGGAATTGATGTTGAGTTTGATGAAAAAGACTTAAGGAATATCCCAAAAACAGGCAGCTTTATTGCAATAGCCAACCACCCTTATGGCGGCATTGAAGGCATGGTATTGTTAAAGATGCTGTGCATGGTTAGGCCCGATGCCAAACTAATGGCAAATTTCCTGCTTAAAAAGATCCCAAATTTAAGTGACTATTTTATTGCGGTTAACCCCTTTGAGAATGTGGAGCATTCATCAAGCATAAGCGGTTTAAAAAACACATTAGAGCTATTAGCTAATGGAACACCGATCGGCATTTTTCCTGCCGGTGAGGTTTCAACTTATAAAGTAGATAAACAAGAGGTTACTGACAGGATGTGGCACCCGGTGGTTGGCAAGATAATAGCCAAAGCGAAAGTACCGGTTGTGCCAATTTATTTTCATGGAAATAACGGCTTGCTTTTTAACCTGCTCAGCCTTATTCACCCTGCATTGCGTACTGCTAAATTACCATCGGAGTTATTTAATAAGCATGGGCACACCATAAAGTTAAGAATAGGCAAGCCGATAAATGTAGTAGATATACCCGATTATACCAACAGCACCAAGCTGCTTAACTATTTACGGGCACGTACCTATGCCCTGGGTACAGGTCTTGAAGATGAGAAGAAGATCTTCAATCCCCGTAATTTATTTAAAATAAAAAAACTACCAGCGGCCATAGCGCCTGAAATTGCTGCTGATGTGCTGGAAAAAGAAGTTGAACCATTACGCGAGAATTATAGGATCTGGGTGGAAAAAAACTACGAGGTGTTTATTGCTCCTACAACCCTTATTCCCCATGTGATCCGTGAAATTGGCAGGCTGCGGGAGGTCACATTCAGAGAGATAGGCGAAGGCACCAATAAAGCTATTGACCTGGATGAATACGATATTTATTACCACCACCTGTTTATTTGGGATACTGAAGCTAAACTGCTTGTCGGGGCCTATCGCATAGGCCTTGGTGACGAAATATTTTACAGTATAGGCAAAAAGGGCTTTTATGTATCTGAGCTGTTCAAGATCAAATCGCAATTTACGCCGGTACTGAAAAAGAGCATTGAGCTTGGTCGTTCGTTTGTTCGTAAAGAGTATCAGCAAAAGCCATTACCGTTGTTTTTATTATGGAAAGGCATTCTGAAATATTTAATTGATAATCCCCGCTACCGGTATTTAATAGGTCCGGTAAGTATCAGCAATTCATTCTCCAATTTCTCCAAATCGCTTATTGTTGATTATATTAACCGTAATCATTTCGACCATGAAATGGCCCAATATGTAAGGCCCCGTAAAAAATTCAAGGTTGATTTGGCAAGCATTGATACCGATTTGTTAATGGCCGGGGAAGATAGTTTTAAGGGCCTGGATAACCTGATAGGAGAAGTGGAGACCCGCAACATGAAAGTTCCTGTATTGCTTCGCCAGTACATTGCGTTAAATGCCAAGATCATCTGCTTTAATATCGACCCCAAATTTGCCGATTGTCTCGACGGATTTTTAGTACTCGACCTGCAAAAAGTACCACAGGATATTTTGGAGAAACTGGGAAAGAACCTGTAGAGGGGAAAGAATTAAGAAGTCAAGATTTAAGAATCAAGACTAACAGGTATCAGCAACAAGAGCCACTATCTTTCCTGACTCTTGACCTCTTGATTCATGGCTCTTTTCTTTCTAATATTTAATAGAATACTTCTTAAATATAAAATGAAGCAGCCATATGGGGCCAATAAGCAGAAACTTAAGATCGTCTAAAAAAGAGGGTTTTTTGCCCTCAATTTTATGCCCTATAAATTGCCCCACCCATGAAAGTGCAAAAATAACCAGGCATACCTGCCATATAGCCGGGCCACCTGCTTTTTGCCATGTTTCCAGCTCTATAACTCCGTAGCTAAATCCAAATAATATAAGCAGCATTAAATAGGAGAGCGCCGGCGAAAGCTTGTAATAGTAATATACGCTGAAGCCAATTAAAAACGATGCCCAGTTAAGGAACCCATTATATTGACCTAAAAATTTAATGTAAGGAAACGGAATTGCCCAAACCAGTCCCAGCAAACTAAATACTATGAGTGGTACGCAGATCCAATGAATAAGCTCATTGGTTGGGTTTTGATGGCTTTCGGCATATTTATCAAAATAAATATCAACCGGCCGTTTATCCGCTAATGCAGAACCGCCAGTATGCATTTTTGTGCTTTTATTGTTAGTTGCCACAGTTTATAAAACCCCCTCCTTTTACAGAGAGGCTTATGATTAATTTTATTTAGCAAATGCTACCGACCTTGTTTCCCTTATAACGGTAACTTTGATCTGACCCGGATAGGTCATTTCGGTTTGGATCCGGTTTGAGATATCAGCTGCCAGTATTTCTGATTGTGCATCGCTGATCTTTTCGCTTTCCACAACAACACGTAATTCACGACCAGCCTGGATAGCGAATGTTTTTTCGACGCCAGGATATGATAACGCAAGCTCCTCAAGCTCTTTTAAACGTTTGATGTAGCTTTCAACCACTTCGCGGCGTGCGCCCGGCCTTGCGCCTGATATAGCGTCACAAACCTGGATTATCGGCGATAGCATGGAAGTCATTTCCACCTCATCATGGTGGGCGCCAATGGCGTTACAAACCTCTGGGTGCTCTTTATATTTTTCAGCAAGCTGCATCCCTAAAATTGCGTGTGGCAATTCCGGGTTATCATCAGGCACTTTACCAATATCATGCAATAAGCCGGCACGTTTGGCAAGTTTAACATTCAGGCCCAATTCAGCTGCCATAGTAGCGCAGAAGTTTGCTACCTCGCGGGAGTGCTGTAACAGGTTTTGCCCGTATGATGACCTGTAACGCATCCTGCCAACCATACGGATCAGCTCCGGATGCAGGCCACTAATGCCGAGGTCAATCACGGTGCGCTCACCTATTTCAACTATTTCTTCTTCTATCTGTTTTTTGGTTTTGGCAACTATCTCTTCAATACGTGCCGGGTGGATCCGTCCGTCCGTTACCAGGCGGTGCATGGCCAAACGGGCAATCTCACGCCTAACCGGGTCAAAGCCTGACAGGATGATGGCTTCAGGTGTATCATCCACAATGATCTCTATGCCGGTAGCTGCTTCAAGCGCACGGATATTCCTGCCTTCACGACCGATGATGCGGCCTTTTATCTCGTCATTCTCTATATTGAAAATAGAAACTGTGTTTTCAATTGCTGCTTCAGTAGCCGTACGCTGGATGGTTTGGATAACTATTTTCTTGGCTTCTTTTGTAGCTGTCAGTTTGGCTTCGTCAACAATATCCTTTATTTGTGCCATAGCCTTGCTGCGGGCTTCTTCACGCAGGTTTTCAACCAGCTGATTCTTAGCATCCTCGGCAGATAAGCCAGCAATAGTTTCCAGCTGCTGTACGTGCGAGTTTTTGAGCACTTCAACGTCTTCCTGCTTTTTAAGAACGATTTCAGTTTGCTTTTCCAGGTTTTTGCGGAGGTTGTCCAGCTCAGTATCCTTACGGTTCTGATTCTCTAAACGCTGGTTTAAGGATTGCTCCTTTTGTTTAATGCCGTTCTCGCGCTGGTTAATGTTGTTATTCTTAGCATTTATCTCCTGCTCATGCTCGGCTTTCAATTGTAAAAACCGCTCTTTAGCTTCCAGTAATTTATTCTTTTTAAGGATCTCAGCATCATTTTCTGCATCCTTCAAAATCTTTTTCACTTTATTTTGAGCCGATACTTCCTGGTCTTTAAAAAGTTTTTTCAGTAAAAAGCGTCCAAGGATGAAACCCGGAAGGCCCCCTATCAACACACCGATGATAAGGTATAATAATGTTGTACTCATGTCTGTAATTGGTATAAATAAAAAAACCGCAACTAATATTTAAGCTTCATGTATTTAAAACTTCATTTCGGATACGGATCCCGGGCTCCGTTTAAACCATTACGATTAACGTATGCCACTTAGATCCACCCATATAGAAGTGTTAAGTTTTCAATAGTGAAACTTAAAATTTAACTGCGGTTAAATCTTAATTGCTCTGTTTATATGTAAAGAACGTTATTGCTTTGAAAAAAACTCCGATAACAAATAATCCAACTGGTAAACCTTCTCCGTTACTTCTGTATCCTCTACGGTAACCTTCATATCAGCCTTTAATGACGATGTTGCATAATGCAGCACGCACATTGAAAGCAGATCTTGTTTATCCCTCACTGCATAATTTTCCTGATATTCCTTTATCCGGTCATTAATCAGCTTGGCTGCCCTACGTATTATTTCTTCCTCTTCCATGTTTACCTTTAAGGGGTAAACTCTGTCAGCAATGTTTATTTTTATTGAGATTTCTCCCATTTGAGCTTCACTTTTTGTATTATTTTTTCAATAATACAATACACTTATCTATTTCTTGCACAAATTCGTTAATTTTTTGCTTTATGTCAAGACTTTTTTCATTTGTTTCTGAAAATGACTTCGCCATCTTCAATGCGCGGAGCTTTTCATCAAGCTCTTTTGTCTTATTTTTACTGGCATCAAGGGCTACTGAAAGCGCTTCACTCTCCAGTTTCAATAAGTCATTTTCCTCCTGCAAAGCGGCACAAAGCTCAATTAAGCGCTCCGTTCTTTCTACAATTGTATTTAATTGCTCTGCTAAGGCCATTGGTTGTTAGTGATCAGAGGTCAAAGACCAGAGATTAGATTATAATTTTATAATATTAATTAATTATTAACAAATATAGTGATTAGAGGTTAGAGACCACAGATTAGTTTTGGATTAATGATAGTGCCCCCCTCCAATCAACTAATCTCTAATCTCTGATTAACTAGTCTCTATTTACGAATCTCCGCTCCCGCTTCTTTTCCTAAATTATAAATTAACTTTTGCATAATGCTGTCTATTGCTTTATCGGTTAAAGTCTTTTCACTATCCTGTAAAATAAAACTTAGCGCGTAGGATTTTTTTCCGGCCGGCAGCTTATCACCTTCGTAAACATCAAACACACTTATATCCTGCAACAGCTTACGCTCGGTTCTTTCGGCTATTTGCTTCAATTGACCAAACGTAACCGATTTATCAATCAACATAGAAAGATCGCGTTTTACCGCCGGGAACTTTGATACATCCTGGAAAACGATCTTGTTTTTACGTACGGCTGCCAATATCATATCGAAATTAAAATCTGCACAAAAAACTTCCTTATCCACATTAACCTTTTTCAATGCATCAGGCGATACTTTGCCAAATTTAACCAACTGCTTGCCGTTACGGTTGTACTGCATGCCCCAGCTCAGCTTTTTACAGGTTGATTCCTCCAGGGTTAGGTCGCTGATGTTTAATTTAGTGATGATGCCATCAACAATAGCTTTCAGGTTATAAAACGATACCTGCTTTGCCTTCTGGTTCCATTGCTCGGGCTTATCAACGCCTGATATAAACAGGGCAAACCTTTGTGTTTCGGTATATTTATCTTCATTAACCTCGTAAACCTTACCAAACTCGTATAATTTTAAGTCGGCATGTTTACGGTTTGTGTTGTAGGCGATAGCTTCAAGACCCGAATAGATCAGCGTTTGGCGCATCACATCCAGATCACCGCTTAATGGGTTCAGGATCTTAACCGCCTTATCAAGGTTTGACGAATAGGCAGATTTGGTTAGCGAGTTCGACATGATCTCATTAAAGCCATTGGCGCTAAGCATATCAGAAATTAAATTCTGCACGGTATCTTTCTCAGGCCTTACAGATGTATTTAACGATGCCCTGATCTGTGTGGGGATCTCGATGTTATTGTAACCATAGATCCTTAAGATTTCTTCCACAATATCCACCTCGCGGGTAATATCCACACGGTATGGCGGAACCCTTAATGAAAGCCCCTCACCAGTTTCGCCAACAATCTCAATATCCAATGCGGTAAGAATGCCTTTTATTTCGCCATGCGGAATTTCCTTACCTATCAGCCTGTGGATATTTTTATAGGTAACCTCAATGGCAAATGGCCCCACCGGGTTTGGATAATGATCTGAAATTTCTGACGAGATACTCCCACCTGCCACTTCCTTTATCAGCAATGCTGCACGCTTAAGGGCAAACAGCGTCATATCCGGATCGGTACCGCGCTCAAACCTGAACGAAGCATCGGTTTTTAGGCCATGACGTTTGGATGTTTTACGAACTGAAACCGCATTAAAATAAGCGCTTTCTAAAAAGATATTTTTTGTGGATGTTTTTACGCCCGATTCTGCTCCGCCAAAAACACCGGCTATACACATTGGCGCTTCGGCATTGCCTATCATCAAATCATCCGCAGAAAGCTTGCGCTCCACATCGTCCAATGTTTTAAAGATAGTTCCTTCGGGATAATTTTTAACGATAACCGTATCGCCCTTAATGGCATCGGCATCAAAAGCGTGTAACGGCTGACCAAGATCGTGCAGCACATAATTGGTAGCATCAACAATGTTATTGATGGAACGGATCCCGATAACAGCCAGCCTTTCCTTCAGCCATTTTGGTGATTCCTTAACCTCAACACCTAAGATAGTTAAACCAGAATACCTTGGACTTGCAGCCTCATTCTCTACCACAACCTTAATAGTCCTGCTGGTGTTATCAACCTTAAATGCCGAAACATCAGGTCTTTTAACAGCGATCTTTAAAAATGCAGCAATATCCCTTGCAGTACCCAAATGCGAAGTTGCATCGGCACGGTTGGGGGTTAAGCCAATTTCGTAAAGGTAATCGTCGTTTAATTTAAAATAGTCTTTAGCTAATGTGCCAATTTCTGCATCAGTATTAAGCACCATAATACCGGCATGGTCGGTTCCCAGGCCTATCTCATCCTCGGCACAGATCATTCCTTCAGATACCTCGCCGCGTATTTTTGATTTATTGATCTTAAACGGCTCGCCAACGGTTGGGTAAACGGTTGTACCAACCGTGGCCACCACTACTTTTTGCCCTGCAGCAACGTTATGCGCACCGCAAACAATCTGCAAGTCCTCACCTGCTCCCACATCAACTTTGGTGATGCTGAGCCTGTCGGCATTGGGATGCTGGGAACGTTCCTTCACAAATCCAACCACCAAACCTTCAAGACCGCCGGGGATAGGCTGCACTTTTTCAAGGCTTTCCACCTCCAAACCTGTACCTGTTAATATGGTCGAGATCTCTTCGGGAGTTTTATCTGTATCAATAAATTCTTTAAGCCAGTTATATGATATCTTCATTATAGCGAAATGATAATCGGCAAAGATAGGATTTGGCGCGGAAAGGAGAAAGGTAAAAGGTGAAAGGTTAAGGGCGAAAGGCTTTTAAAAATGGTGAAGGCGAAAGTTAATGCGGAATTCGGAATGCCAATTGCGGAATATTGGTACTTCTTTATTTAAAATTCAATATTCATTATTCGATATTCAAAAACCTTTTACCTTTCGCCTTTTACCTTTCACCTTATTCATCATCGCCCGTATCCGTATCGCCATCGTCACCTAAGTTAAGCGTGTATGATGATTCTGCGGCATCGTAAGCGCGTTTTAGCTTATCAGGATCGGCGTAGTCAACTGTATCGCCAGGCTCAGGGATATCATCCAAACCGTTTGAATGTACATCTTTCTGGCTTTGCTGATCGTCAGACTCATTGTTGTCTGCATCGTCAATGGGTATTTGATTATCCGGAGTTATCATAGCTGTTAAATTTAATTATTCAAAGTTAACGTTAAAATGAATGGGATGTTTCAGAAAAAAAGGTAAAAGATAGTCCGGAAGTCGAAAAAGTCAGTAAAGTCCGAAAGAAAAAATCCAGCTTCTCATCCACAATCTTTGAGTTTTTGCCTTTTACCTTTCAGCTTTCACCTTCGCTCAAAACAGCCCTTCATCAGCGAAGCTATAAAAACCCTCGTTGGTGATAATCAGATGGTCAAGGACTTTAATATCCAGTAATCGGCCTGCATCCACCAATCTTTTGGTTATGTGCAAATCCTCATGACTTGGCTTTAAATTACCTGAGGGATGGTTGTGTATAAGAAAAATATGGCTGGCCTGGTGTTGTAATGCCAAACCGAAGATGATCTTAGGGTCAACAATTGTTGCTGATAACCCACCTTTGCTTACCAGTTCCTTAGCAATAAATTTTTGTGAACGGCCGGTGAGCAGGATCCAGAATTCTTCATGATTCAGATCAACCAAATGGCGCTTCATCTGGTTGTAGGCATCCCTGCTGCTATTGATTTGTTCCGAAACCGGGCTTTCCATATCATTTCTTCGCCTGCCAATTTCAAGCGCAGCTATTATGGAGATTGCTTTGGCTTCGCCGATGCCTTTAAAGTTGGAGAGCTCAGCTATAGAGGCCTTGCCCAGCTTGTTCAGATCGTTGCCGTAATGATGCAAAATGCGCTTGCTCAGCTCCACCGCGGTTTCATTCCGGCTGCCGGAGCCTATCAATATAGCTATCAGCTCGGCATCTGTTAATGCGCGCCTGCCCTGCCCGCTTAGTTTTTCGCGCGGGCGGTCTTCTTCTGCCCATGATTTTATGCCGATTTTGGTATAGGAGTCGCTCAAGTAATTTAAATTTTATTAATCTGATTTTTTAATCAAGTTAGCCAAAATAAAGATTAACTTTCATATTTTAGAGAAAGTTAAACCAAAATCACTATGCTGAACAAAATCTCCAAACCAAAAGATTTAGCCAAATATATATTCAATAGGATCACAGGTACTAAGACAACTCCACCACCACTTATAGTAATTAATAAATTAATTGAGTGCCTGTTCTACACGAGTATGAAAACTGAAGAAAGCAACTTATTAAAAGTCACAATTACATTAATCGACCCTTTAAATCCAGATCCAAAACCACCGTTGCGGATTGTTGCAGATAGATGGCAATACATTAAGTTTGAAAACCCGATACCTTACACAATAGCATCATTGGTAAAATTATCAAAAGCTGCTGATCCATGGAGTTCATCGCTAGCTGTTTTTTACGATGAAAACATGAATTTATTTATTTGGGGAATGATTGATCAATCTGTTCATTATCAGAGCTTCTTAAATTATGAAACAGAGTCGGGCGCGGAGCAGCCAGGTCTATTTCAATCTTCAATAACCGGCATCGGAAATATAATCGTATTATTCGACTATGAATTAATAGCAAATCTGAAACAAGATAAATTGGTAACCAAGTATATTGACGTTCTTCGATTAGGTCCAATATCATCACTTTTAAAAGAAAAAGTAAGTCCATTTAAGTTAAAAATTGAAAAGGAATTGAAAGATGAATATTCTTTTGATAGCATAATTGAATGGAACGACTGGATTGATGTTATTTTTAGAGAAACTTTGTCGAGGTTGCTGCTACGAATACAAAACTACAAGCATGGGGGTGCGATATTGTTTACAAATAACAATTCGGATGACCTTGATATAAAATATAAAGCCAAGTATATTAGAATTCCTTCTTCTATAGTCGATTTGATCAAACAAACCATAATTAATTACAATGCGTCCAATATAATTATGGAAAGATTAGACGATCAAAAAAAAACTATTTCCTCCTCGCTTTATCTTGACGAACAGATATCTGAAAATGAAAAAAAAGACACTTATGACGAGTTGAAAGGTGCAATACGATTTATTGCATCTCAAACTGGTGTTGATGGGCTTGTCTTATTTAATGAACAATTTGAATCTGAAGGATTTGGCGTTGTATTAAAAACAAAAGACCTGCCTGAAAAGATTTTCATATCGTCTACCGCAAAAGGGTCCACGGTCTCATTGACCCCCTCAGATCCAAATCATTTTGGTACTCGTCATCGGTCTATGTTTTCATATTGTTGGAAACATAAAGGCAGCTTCGGATTCGTTGTTTCTCAAGATGGTGATATCAGGGCAGTCACAAGAGTTAACGAAAAGTTGGTAGTTTGGGAAAATATCAAAACGCAACATTTTTTAAGGAGTTCCAAAATTAGACGCCCATCACCTTCATTAAAATAACCGACTTGCAAACCTTATCCCACCAATAAATTCTTCCAGCTCACCATATCGCCCAAAATCTTTTCAAGCTCACGGGCATCAACGCGTTCCTGCAGCATGGTATCGCGGTAGCGAATAGTTACGGTGTTATCTTCTAAAGTCTGGTGATCAACAGTGATACAAATAGGCGTACCAATAGCATCCTGGCGGCGGTAACGTTTACCTATAGCATCTTTCTCCTCGTATTGCAGGTTAAAGTCAAGCTTCAGCTTATCCATTATCTCGCGCGCCTTTTCGGGCAAACCGTCTTTCTTTATCAGTGGGAAAATAGCTGCCTTAACAGGCGCCAGGCATGGATGTAAGCGTAATACGGTGCGACTGTCCTGTTTTTCTTCGGTGCTTAAATCCTCCTCTTCAAAGGCGTTTATCATCGTTAATAAAAACATCCTGTCTAAACCGATAGAAGTTTCAATAACATAAGGGATATAGTTGCCATAAGGCTTACCGGTATCCGGGTCAGTCTCCGGATCAAAGTACTGCATCTTTTTATTGCTGAACTTCTGGTGCTGACTTAAATCGAAATCAGTACGGCTATGGATCCCTTCCACCTCTTTAAAACCGAAAGGAAATTCAAACTCAATATCATAAGCAGCATCGGCATAATGAGCCAGTTTGGTATGCTCATGGTAACGGTATTTTTCGGAAGCAGTACCTAAAGCCAAATGCCAGTCTAAACGTGTTTTTTTCCACTTTTCAAACCATTCCTTTTGCGTGCCAGGGCGTACGAAGAACTGCATCTCCATCTGCTCAAACTCGCGCATTCGGATAATGAACTGGCGCGCAATCACCTCGTTACGGAATGCCTTACCTATCTGCGCTATCCCGAAAGGAATTTTCATCCTGCCCGATTTTTGTACGTTCAAATAATTCACAAAGATGCCCTGCGCAGTTTCAGGCCTAAGATAAACCACATCGGCATCTTCGGCTATCGCCCCCATCTGGGTGCTGAACATCAGGTTAAACTGGCGTACTTCCGTCCAGTTGCGGGTGCCGCTAATCGGGTCGGCTATTTCGTGTTCTAAAATTAATTCGCGCAAACGGGGAAGATCTTCAGCTTTTAAGGCGTCGTCCATGTCTGTCTGCAACTTTTCAGCCTTATCAGTTTTACCGTCTTTGCTGTAACGTTCAATTTTATCTTCAAGCAACTGATCGGCACGGTAACGTTTTTTGCTGTCTTTATTATCGATCATCGGGTCGCTGAAACCATCTACGTGACCGCTTGCCTTCCAAATCTTCGGGTGCATAAATATGGCAGAATCAATCCCGACTATGTTTTCATTCATCTGCACTATAGCTTTCCACCAGTAGGTTTTAAGGTTATTCTTCAGCTCCGAGCCGTATTGCCCGTAGTCATAAACAGCGCTAAGGCCATCATAAATTTCACTGGACGGGAAAACAAAGCCATATTCTTTTGCGTGCGATATAACGTTTTTAAAAAGTTCGTCGGTTGATTTGCTCATAATAGCGCAAAGATATGTTTTTGTGGGAAAGACGGAAAGTCCGGAAGTCAGTAAAGTCCGAAAGAGGAAAAAGAGTTAAAGATTTTACCCCGGGGCACTAAAAAGCGTCCGTTCGTTTTTTGGGAAGGGGCCCAGCGAACAGACGGACACCCCCTTAAATAAGCATCAAAAAAAGACAATATATTATTTGCATAACTGGAATAAATTTGTTAGCAAGAACCATCCCAGCCACTCTTTTCTTTTTAATGCACAGCCATCCTTTATCATACTGGTAATTGGGTAAGGGTAAGGTATTTTAATTAATATTTATATTAATTATCAGTAGAAGGAGTTCCAATGAAAAAAGAATAGCTGGAGTTGGGTAGATTTACAGAGGAAACGGATACTTATATTAATTATCAGTAGAAAATTTCCAGTTGAAAAGCAGAAGTTGCTATTGATTTGTATAGATGAGCACATTTTTAGCTGGTAACTTATTATGCTTATCAATATTGGTCCCGCTGTTTTTCTCAGAGAGAAAGTTTAGGCTGATAACCGGGATGAAGCGTCCGTCCGTTTGGGGGACCGGGGGTAAAAAAACGAACGGACACCCATCTGTTAAATGATGTTAAACAATTAGTTAACCATTTCCTGTTGGTTATTTTTGGGTAAATGATTAAACCTGCTCACCAATTTTATTGCCTGATGAGATCCCTGCTGTTATTTATATTTCTCATCGCAACAACCTGTTGTTATGGTCAGCATCTAAAAGGCAAGGTGGTTGATAAAGACACAAAACTACCCGTTAACGGCGCTATAGTAACCCTTGGCAGCAAACAGGCATTTACCAATTCCTTTGGCGAATTCAATATTGCAACGTCGGGTAATGACAGCCTTAAGATCGCCTGCTTTGGTTATAAAACTTATAAAACGCTGGTCAGGAATGTGATGGCTGCGGTTCACGTTGAGCTGGAACCTGCCAAAATAGTGCTTAAAGAAGTTATCATCCACTCAAACCGGGAGCGGGAATTTAAAAAGGATTCGGCAGAGAATCGCTCATTTTATGCCAAACAGTTTAACTACAAAGGGCCAACAGTTATGGATGCCTTTGTAGGGAAACCACTTAAAAACCCCGGCGAACTGATCACCATTGATGTACTTGGATTAGCCAGGGCGCTCACCAAAAAAAGCACCCGCGAATACAAGTTCAATAAATTATTGCTGCGCGATGAGCAGGCGGACTTTGTAAACCAAAAGCTTAACCACGGCCTTGTAGCAAAAGTAACCGGCTTAAAAGGCGATACGCTTTCGGCATTTATGGTGAGCTATCGTCCCCATTATAAATTGGCCCATAAAGTCACCGATTATGAGATGGAGCTTTATATTAAGGATTGCTATAAGAAGTTTTTGAAGGAGGGGCTGAAAGGGGAAGAGCTGTTTAACTCAGGTAAAAAGGATACGGCTGTCTTTAGGCTGAATTAGTGTTCTATCCGCATCGTCATTGCGCGGCTGGTTGCTCGCAACCTGCTTCAAAGCAATCTCTACGCCAGCCAGGCACAGGAGTAAAAGGCCACGTGGCAACTAATCAAGCGGCTGTAAGGTCAATATCAACATAAAGGTTCTTGATTGTCCTATGCAGAGTTTGCTTCGTTCCTCGCAATGACGATCGTTTGATTTACTTTGCATTATTACGTCTTTTTTTGAGTTCGGCCTCGGCACGGCGTGTTACTTCTTCCCAGGAAATACTTTTAGTCTTCCCGCTTTCAATATCATCAATACGGCTTTTTAATTCCTTTAGGAAAGCTCCATCCTCCCATGGATCTATTTCGCTTACAATATTATCTTTCTCCATGCCCTGTGATTTAATCTTCAAATCCCCACATCACCAAATCTTCAAATCAACCTAATTCAACACCGGCTGCACATTAGTCAAATTAAAAATATCCGCCATTAAATCATCGCTTGGGTTTACCTTAAAGTTTTTTGACGGCAGCTCGACCAGCATGTTATCATCCCTGTCTTTTATCATAAACTTGAGGGTACAATTTTTAACCGGGTATTTTTGATTATTGGTGGTGATCAATCCCTGCAGGTCTTCAAGCAGCCGACTGTTCAGCGCATTCAGCTCCAGGCAAACGGTCAGGGATTTGGTGAGCTTATCGCGCATTTCAGAGAGCAGGCTCATTACCGTTATCTTCATATCCCAGTTATCTTTCTGACGGAACTTCTCTTCAATAATGCCCCGCAGGTGCAAAAAGTACCCGTCAACCATCATGTTCCGGAACTTTACATAATCATCCCCAAACAAGGCAAACTCGTACGATTCGTTATAATCTTCCAAAACAAAGGTGCCGAATGGCTTGCCCGTTTTGGTCATTTTGTGCTGTACGTTGCCTACCAGTCCGCCTATGCAGACCTCGCCTTTTTTACGCAGGTTGGCAAATGCGTTCATTATGTCCTCGCCTCCCTCGCCTGAGCGAGCTTTTTGCATTATCTTTAAATCACTTATGCTGGCGTTACAAAACCTTTCCAGTTCAACCTTATAATTATCAAGCGGGTGTCCGGTAAGGTAGATCCCGATCACATCTTTTTCATATTTCAGCTTTTCTATCAGCGGCCATTCTTCAGCTTCCGGCATGGCCGGCTCAGGAATATAAGAGGCTACCGAGCCACCAAATAAGGATGATTGGGAGCTATTTTGGGTGTTCTGGTAGTCATTAGCATATTTTATCAAACGCTCAACCCCTGTTAATACGCCGTTATCTGTTTTGGCGAAGAACTGTGCACGGTTCAGCCCAAACTCATCAAAGGCACCACCATAAACCAGGTTCTCATACGATTTACGGTTTACACTTCGTGTGTTTGATCGCTGTGCAAAATCATAAACAGATTTATACGGACCGCGCTCCATACGTTCCTCAATAATACTTTCAACCGCTTTATCACCCACGCCTTTAACCCCTGTAAGTCCAAAACGTACCTGGCCCTTACTGTTAACGGCAAATGCCATATCACTTTCATTAATATCCGGCCCCAAAACCTCAACGCCCATTCTCCGGCATTCCTCCATAAAAAAGGTGATCTTTTCCATGTTGTTCTGGTTGTTTAAAACCGCCGCCATGTATTCAGATGGGTAGTGTGCTTTCAGATAGGCTGTTTGATAAGCCACAAAGGCATAACAGGTAGAGTGTGATTTATTAAAAGCGTATTGTGCAAATGCTTTCCAGTCGTTCCAGATCTTGGTCAGCTTATCTTTAGGGTGGCCTTTAGCGGCAGCCCCATCCATAAACTGGGCCTCCATCTTATTCAAAACCTCAATCTGCTTTTTACCCATTGCCTTACGCAAAACGTCAGCATCGCCTTTACTAAAGCCTGCCAGTTTTTGCGACAGAAGCATCACCTGTTCCTGGTACACGGTAATCCCGTAAGTTTCGCCCAGGTATTCCTCCATATCCGGCACGTCAAAGGTGATAGGTTCACGCCCATGCTTACGGCTGATGAAATTGGGGATATACTCTATCGGGCCCGGACGGTACAGTGCGTTCATGGCTATCAAATCCTCAAACTTATCCGGTTTAAGCTCGCGCAGGTACATCTGCATGCCGTCACTTTCAAACTGGAACGTACCGTTGGTATCGCCACGCTGGTAAAGCTCAAAAGTTTCCTTATCATCCAGCGGAATGTAATCTATATCAATGGATACCCCATGATTTTGTTTGATCAGCCTTAAAGCATCTTTCAAAATGGTCAGGGTTTTAAGGCCCAGAAAGTCCATCTTGATAACACCGGCGTCTTCAATAACACGGCCATCATACTGGGTAACCAGCAGGTCAGAGTCTTTTGCTACCGCGACAGGAACAATGTCTGTTAAATCATAAGGGGCAATGATGATTCCCGCAGCATGCACTCCGGTATTACGTACCGATCCTTCCAGCTTTTCAGCCTCCCGCAATACCTGGGCACGCAGGTCGTTGCCTTTTAAGATCTCTTTCAACTCGGGTACCTGCTCAATAGCATCTTTTAGGGTGATGCCCAAAGTGTCAGGTACCAGCTTTTTGATGGCGTTCATTTCAGATAGCGGCATATCCAGCACACGGCCCACATCCTGGATGCTGGTACGGGCAGCCATGGAGCCATAAGTAATTATCTGCGCTACCTGGTTCTTGCCATATTTATCAACCACGTAGTCAATAACCTTCTGGCGGCCTGCATCATCAAAATCCGTATCAATATCGGGCATCGACTTACGATCCGGGTTAAGGAACCTCTCGAACAGGAGGTTATATTTCATCGGGTCGATGTTGGTGATCCCTGTACAATATGCCACCACCGAACCCGCTGCCGAACCACGGCCCGGACCGATGAACACGCCCATATCCCGGCCGGCCTTTATAAAGTCGGCAACTATTAGGAAGTACCCTGCAAAGCCCATGGTGCGAATGGTGAACAGCTCAAAGTTGATCCGTTCTTCGGTTTCGGCGTCAATATCAATATACCGCTCCTTTGCACCCATAAATGTAAGATGTTTCAGGTATTCCCATTGGTTAAGGGTGTCAGAATCAGGCGTACTGTCGCTGTGGATCTTAAATTCAGGCGGGATAACATAGTTTGGCAGCAGGATGTCCCGCTTTAGCTTAAGCACTTCCACCTTGTCAACAATCTCGTTCGTGTTATCCAGTGATTCCGGGATATCATTAAACAGCTTGCCCATTTCGGCCTGCGTTTTAAAGTAAAACTGATCATTAGGGAAACCAAACCTATAGCCCTTGCCACCTTCTTCATCCGTAGCTATGGGCGTGCTCTGCATATCGCCGGTGTTTACGCAAAGTAAAATATCATGCGCATTCGAGTCCTGCTGATCTACATAATGCGAATCATTCGAACAGATCACCTTAACATTATATTTTTTGGCGAATTTTGCAAGAACCGCGTTCACCGTATTTTGCTCGGGAATGTCATGGCGCTGCATCTCGATGTAATAATCTTCGCCAAACAGGTCAAGCCACCATTTAAACTCAGTTTCTGCTTCTCCTTCAGTACCCCTTAAAATGGCTTGCGGTACCGATGCACCCAGGCAGCAGGTAGTAGCTATTAAGCCTTTATGGTATTTTAATATTAATTCTTTATCTATACGGGGCCATTTGCTGTACAGGCCTTCCATGTAACCTAATGAGCAAAGCTTAACTAGGTTCTTATACCCTTCAGGATTTTTAGCCAGCATCAACTGGTGATAACGCTTATCTTTTTTCTCTTTGGTGAACTGCTTTTTATGCCTGTCATCAACCACATAAAACTCGCAGCCAACAATAGGTTTTATATTATGCTTACCCGCTTCGGCCACAAACTTAAACACGCCAAACATATTACCATGATCGGTAATAGCCAGGGCTTTCATCCCATCGGCAGCTGCTTTTTTGTATAGTTTTGAGATATCGGCAGCACCGTCGAGCAGTGAAAATTGGGTATGTACGTGTAAGTGTGAAAAATCGGGCATCGTCTATTCTTTTCCTTTAATGAAGATACCAAAGTTATTGTGAATTTCGGATTTCGGATGTTCGATTTCGGATTTGTTGATAAAAAACGCTGATTATTAACGAGTAAAAATTTGATGCATGCAAGATTAGTGTTTATCCGATTCAGCAGCTTTTTCCCGGGCAATTTTTGCCGCTGTTCTTAACAAAACCATTTGGATTAATTTATAGCCATCGTTGTTTACCCTTGCGTCTACCTCATCAAAAGTATCCTTATGACCCATGTACCCACCAAGCAAATTGTTGTACTGTTTCATCACTGTATCCCTGGATAGCGAGTTGTCTTTAGCCAATTTAATATTAGCCTTTAACTCCGTTACATCGGCATAAACTTTTTTATAATCAGTGCTTTTATAGGCTAACTCAAGACATTCTTTTTGAAGCTGTTCATCGGTTTTACCTTGTGACTGGGCTTTGACGCCGAATGATACCATGATTAAGGCAAGGAACAGGATATTTTTCATTTTTAACATTTTATTTAGGACAAGGTGCAACTGTGCAAGTTAGTTAAATTTTCTTTTTGAACCATGAGGCATTTGAAGCTTTGGACTTTCTGCTTTAAGCTTTATGCTTACATTTGCGGATAAATAGCTAAAAGTGCAGAGCTTAAAGCAGAAAGCATTTAAAGCTTTGGACTTTATGCTTTGAGCTTTATGCTTACATTTGCGCCATGACAGGAAAAACGCCCAAAGAATCGCACACTATAATGAATGAGCTGGTGCTGCCGAATGATACCAATACATTGAATAATTTGATGGGAGGGCGTTTATTGCATTGGATGGATATTGCTGCGGCTATTGCTGCACAAAAACATTGCAACCGCATAGTGGTAACCGCATCGGTTGATAATGTATCTTTTAAACACTCTATTAAGCTGGGCGATGTGGTAACCATTGAGGCCAAGGTTTCCCGGGCATTCAATACCTCTGTTGAAGTACGGCTTGATGTTTGGGCCGAAAATATTCCATCGGGCAGCAGGATCAAAAGCAACGAGGCCTACTATACATTTGTGGCGCTTGATCAAAATAACCACACCATCCCCGTACCTGAGCTGATCCCTGAAACTATTGAAGATATGGTTTTATTTGATGGGGCCCTTCGCCGCAGGCAGCTGCGCCTGATCCTTGCCGGCAAAATGAAGCCAGATGAAGCTACGGAGCTGAAGGCGCTGTTTTTTGGAGAGGGGCATGAGAAGTAAATTTAATCCCCCTCGCGTCATGCAGTCCGCCAACTGGTCGGATCGGCACCCCATCATAAGGTAACTAAGAGCCAGGTCCCGCCGCTTATTAGCATGGCGTATACTTAGCACGTGAGGTGCTGAAATAAATTAGCATGACTTACTTTTTTATCCTGTAGATTTTTTTAGGATTTTACACCTGCCAACTCACTCTTCAAAATATCCAGCACCTGCGGTGTTACATTCCCAAAAAATGAAACCCCTGATGCTCCATTTTTTAACGCTAACCGGATTCCTTGCCTTATTTCGTCATCATTTTTAAAATCGGATAAATAAAGGCCTGCATACAGCGGGAAGGCGCCGGCTAAAAAGTGGATCCCTTCGGCAACGGCATCACCTATCCAACCTACATTTTCTTTATAAAAGCCATGATAGATCATCGGGCAAACACCATCAAGCTTAAAGTTGGTCCAGTCCTGCCTTACATTGCGGCGGGCAACTTCGGGGGTTGGGAAAACGGCAGCAGTAATTAATTTTTTATGCTGATGTGCTATAGCAGAGATACTGTTTACCACCCTGATGATATTGTTGTACCTGAACAAGCGCCATGATAAGCTCGCTTCCGGGAATTGGATCTCAGAAAGATCTGTTCCGTACTGCTCCTTAAATTTAGCCCTGCAAACCTCGCAATAGCAATAATCATACTCGGGCAGCTCTTTTGTTTGTTCAATTTTGTATTTATCCCACAAGTTTACCGGCAATACCACATCGCAGTAACGCACATAATCCAGGTGGATGCCGTCTACATAATCCTTATCCAGGATGTCATTTACCTGCTGTTCCAAATATTGCTGCACTTCAGGGCGCGACGGGCAAAGCCAGCGGTAGTAATTTACATAGGGTGGTTTATCAGCGCACGAGTCGCCGTTGCGGTTCTTGCTGTACCAATCAGGGTGAATGCTTACCAGTTCGGCACGGTTAAAGGTCCAGATCCAGCGGTGCGCTTCAAGACTATGAGCTTTAGCTGCACGGAAATGCCTTTCGCTATCCGCTTCAAAAAATATCCCGGTTATGCCGCCAGCCTTAAAAGCTGTATAACGGATATTAAGTTCATCATCAGTGTCTTTTTGGTTGGGGTTGGTCCACACCCAGTTTTTGAACTTTTTATGTTTTTTGATTGCCGTAATTTCTGCTGCCATACCTTTATAGGGTAAGGCTGATGCCGCGCCAACTACCAGGCCAGCTTTTAAAAACTCGCGTTTATTCATTGGGTTTGTTGTTTTAGTTTGCCAACCAGGCCGTCCTGGTCAATGGTGTAAGTTAAGTTATCTTTTTTATCAGTAATAAATGCCATAAACTGGTGCGGGGTAGCCTCCATTTTCAAGTCGCTCACATTGCCGGTTATAGTTACAATACCATTAATGCCAAGCTCCTTTAACGATTGTGAATAGCTGTTATGCTCTTTTAACCATTCTTTTTGCCGGTAATAAACCAGCCATAAATATTGCTTTTGTTGTTCGGGATAGGGCAAAACAAACGCAGCGTTAGTATCCGTGTTTTTAGTGAACTGCAAATAGCCCCAGCGTTCTGGGTAATGCATATTTACAATACCCTGGGCGCTCCAAACCCAATTATGCTCAGGCAGGTTATGGCCGTTATTATCTTTTAGCTTTTCATATTTGCCGTTAACCACTTTGGTATCCCACTCCACCCTCGAAAAGTTGAAGCGCCAAAAAGTGCCTTCTCCGGGCGCCGACCTTCTGTTACCAAAGCTCAGGGCTTTGAAGGGGATTGCTATTTCAACCGTCCACCCTTTATCTGTATCCGAAGGGTCATTCAGCGTACCCTGTATTTTAACAGCCGACCGCATTCCTTTAATATCCCAGCTGCTTATGGGCTTGCCCAGGTTGCGGTAAGGTTTGTTCAAAAACAGGTCGAAAACAGAATTTATGGCGTTCCATTCTATTTCAAAATACTCGTGGGTGGTGTTGCCAGGGTCGATAAAAACCTCTACATCATTATCCATAAAGATGATGTCATCACGTTTTTTCAGGGTAGCCCAAACATTCGGTTCCATAACCTTTACTGCCATGTAAAGGCAGGTATCGTCCCAAAGCATTTTTATGTTTGTTTGCAGTGGCGGATGAGGTTTAAGGTCGCCCTCAATATCTATAAAATCATCCGTCCATTTTGCCTGCTGCCACGCGGCATCGTTTATATCGCCATCAATTAACGGGGCGTTTTTTGTATAGCCTGCCACGTAACTTTTGGGGGTGGTAAATAAATGCTCAAGGCCCTTAAACTGCGGTTGTGCCATAGTACCTGATGTACCAAAAAGGATCAGCGCAGCAATAATTATTTTCAAATAGCAAACCTGTAAGTCCGTTTTCATATGCTTACCGGCTGCCAAGTTCAACAATGCGGTCAAACTCCTCCCGCTGAAGGCCCATTACAGATAAACGCCCCTGCCGAACCAAATGAATATTCTTTAAACTTTCATCGGCCTTTATTTCTTCAAGGGTAACCGGGGTTTTTAAAGATTCAACAGGTACAAGGTCTATTACTACCCAATTTGGGTCGCTGGTGGTTGGGTCCTGGTAAAATTCTTTGGCTACTTTGGCAATGCCTACCACTTCTTTACCCTCGTTGCTGTGGTAAAATAACACCAGGTCGCCCTCCTTCATTTCGCGTAAATTATTACGCGCCTGGTAGTTGCGAACACCATCCCAAAAGGTGCGGCCTTCTTTATTAAACTTTTCCCAACTGTATTTTTCCGGTTCCGATTTTACAAGCCAATACTGCATATTAAGGTTTTTGCCAAATGTAATTAATTTGGGGAAAATGAAGAGCGGGTTTGGGGCATTTGTGTGGTGATGTAGGGCAAATAATTTAAGTCTATAAATTAAACCTTTGGTAAACCTCAGGATTTTCACTTTCATTAATTGTTACTTTATTGTGTAATGACTAACCCTATTTCTCACTTTTTGGAAAACAAGAAGTCGCACTTAACCTATGCGAAAGCAAAATGCTTTATTTGCCCGATATTTTGCTTTAAACGAGCATTTCCTGCCTTTTAATTTTAAATAAAAAAGCGATAAAAATGTTAATTACTGTCCAAAACGACCTCTCTGGAAAGTGACTTATTTGCTGCTTGAAACAAACTTTTAACATATACGTTATGCTGAGAATTCGAAACTGTTGTATGAGCAAACGTATACTTGTACTTGAGGATGAAGTAAAGATCCTCGAACTTATGGAAATGATCCTTGAGGAAGAGGGGCATGAGGTGGTAGCCTTTAATCAATATGTGCCGGTGGATGATGTTATTGAGTTTGGCGCTCAGTTAATAGTTTTGGATATAAGGTTATCTAATGGGTATGGTCACTTGTTATGTAAAGATTTAAAAGCGAACCCATCTACATCAAAAATACCGGTGATATTAGTTTCCGGCGCTGACAACCTTGCAACAATAGCTGCTGAGTGCGGGGCTGATGCCTACCTGCAAAAACCTTTCGGGATAGAAGAACTGATTGCAATTGTTTCAGACACTATTAAGCAGTCAAAGATTAAACGGAACCCGCCTGCATAAGCAAACAAGGCATAAACGCCATGTTTAACGCCGCCCTAATTAGTAACCATTTATTTCAGCTGCATCTTTCTGATGGTGCTGGTGTTAAAATCGCTAAAATAAAGCGTGTTTTCATCTTTGGAAAGCGCCAGCTTAAAGGCAAAAATATCGGCACCGGAACCTACTCCATCCCTGCCATCGTGATAGGTCGGATTTGGTCCGGCCAAAAACTTGTGTACCCCGTCGGCAATGCATCTTATTTGCCCGGATTCTGCCAGGTATAATGTGCGGCTGTCTCTTGAGGAAACCATGCTATAGATCTCATGCAAATCTATGTCTTTATAAATCCGGCTAAAAACGCCTGCCGAGCTGAGCTTATATAGTTTGGTATGGTTTATCACCACATACTTTACACCGTTGTATCCCGGGTAAAAATCTAATATATCAAAAAAGGCCCTATCCTCTTCTTCTATTGAATTAACATTTAGGTTTAAAGGCGACGTGCCGATTGTACCGGTGGCATCGTTAATATAAAATTTCTTTAAGTAAGCCTTCTGCGTATATTGACCGTTAACCGTTTTCGAATCAACCTCGGCCATCCAAAAAAAGTTGCCTGACGGATCACGTTCCAGGTCGGGAGACAAAACGGCTTCAGGCGCATGGCCGGGTGTTAAAACAGAGCCGTCTGGCTTTACTATCCATACGAAGTGCGGTTCTTCAGCTATTATGTTCAGTGTGCCGTCTTTTGATACTCTTACAACATATGGCCCTGTAATTGACGAACCGTCGGCCGCCTTCGGAATATTTACTGTGGTTACCGAATTATTTGAAAGTAGGATCCTGCGTATTTTGTTATTATACCCATCGACCACATACAGGTACCCGTCATCCGACAAATCAAGTCCAAAAGGGCTGTTAAACAATGCTTGCTTACCAACGCCGTCTGCATCCCCGAAGTGAAATGGATTGCCGGCTATTGTGGTAATTTTAAGGCTTGTTGAACTGGCTGCCACTGCCAGCTGCGAACTTTGGTTTACTTCGTTTACCGGAGATATGATTTCACTTTTTTTACAGGACATGGCAACAATAATGCCGGCGAAAAACATTAGGGTATAGGTTAATTTTTTCATGATGGCTATGAATTGATTATTCAAATTTAGTTTTTGATAAAAGCCAAATTGCTTCGTTTTGCCAAATGTTACTTTTTTGTATAACTGTGATTTTTATTGCTCACTTTAAAAAATATCGACTTTAATCTGCGGAATTTGAATTTATAATAAAAATATCTATCTCATTATTAGTTAATTACATAATTATTAAAAAAATAAATAGAACTATGTATTGCATATTACTGTATTTAACATATATCTTTGTAACATATTAGCAAATCAAACAGTCTAATAAGAAACAAAACCACTAAACCAACAAAACAGGATCATTAACCTTAAACAACAATAAAATGAAAACAAGCTTTTTTATAGCCGCATTTTGCCTGGTGTCTTTGAGCATTTTCATAGGCTGGGTAAAATTTCAAAAAAATAATGGCGATGTATCTATCGCTGTAAAAGACACCGATGATGCCTATACCTACACCGCCTCATTTGATGAAGATTATACCGGCAAGGTGCAGAATTATATTAACCACAGCATTAAACCCAACAGCCTTTTCAAATCAACTCACGACTACTTTAATGTGACCACCACCCTTAAAGACGGAACAGATTTTTATATAAAGGAATCGCCGGGTGACCTGAAAATAGTCATTGATAAAAAGAAAAACTCCACGTCATCATACCTGCGTATTAAAAAAATGTGCGATGGCATAAGTAATGTTTTGAAGGGGAGGTAAGGGTAGAGATTAGAGTCTGGAGATCAGAGATTAGTTGGGAAAAGTCGGGAAGTCTGAAAGAAAAAATGTTCAAGTACACTAATTTAATAAATCACTAAATCACTAATTATAAAAAATCATGAAAAAAATCATCCTGACATTATCATTGCTGATAGGTTTAAGCGTGGTAAGCTTTGCACAATGCGATAAAAAAGTGGTGCTTAATTCTTCAAAAACAGATCATTTGGATGCCGCCGGTGCTGTAACCCGCACAAATGATGAAACAGCACAGGTCGAGATCAGCAAAACAACTATTGATATCAGCGTAAACGACGATCATAAAATGAACGGTACGATTACCGACAATACCTGTAACTGGACAGTGCCCTTTAAAGAAGGAAAGAGCGTTATCCACGCAAACATGAGTAATGACAATGGCGAAGAGAAAAAAGTAACCATAACCATTGAAGGTAAAGATGGTAAGGTTACCCTTTTGTTTGAAATGGAAGGCGAACCTGGTGACAGGGTGCGTGTAGGGATTGATAAGTTTGTGGAGAAGGCTTAACCACAAACAAGACTTGTTAATTAAGCCAACATTATAAATCAAACTAAAAAGCAATGAAAAAAATAGTATTAACCCTCACTTTACTGGCAGCTTTAAGCGTTGCCTGCTTTGCACAATGCGACAAACCTGTTGTGCTTAATTCGTCAAAAACCGACCATATCGATCCGGCCGGCGCTTTGATACGAACCGAGGACGAAGCAGTAGTAATAGAAATAAGCAAAACTGAGGTTAATGTTGCCGTAAATGGCGAGCACAAAATAACCGCTCTAATAAAATCAAATGCCTGTAACTGGAGTATGCCCTTTAAAGAAGGAAAAACGGTTATTCATGGTGTAGCCCAACGCGACGGACAAGACAAGCCTGTAACCCTAACCCTTGAAGGAAAAGACGGAAAAGTTACCCTTGTGTTTCAAATGGATGAAACGCCGGATGATAGGGTAAGAGTGGCGATTGATAAATTTGCAGAGAAGACCTGATCATTATAAAACATAAAAGATCATGAATCAATATATCAAAAAAACATTCCTGACCATTACTTTACTGGCAGGCTTATCCGCTGCAAGCATTGCCCAGTGCGATAAAAAAGTTGTGCTTACTTCATCAAAAACAGATCATTTAAATGCCGCCGGTGTTGTGACCCGAACAGTTGATGAGTCTGCAATGGTAGAAATAAGTAAAACCAGGGTTGATATTACCATAAATGACAACCATGAATGGGGCGGCACCATAAATGCTGATACCTGCAATTGGAAAGTGCCCTATAAAGAGGGAAAAACAGTTATTAAAGCCCTGTTGACAAACAATGATGGACAGGATAAAAATATAACCATAACTATTGAAGGCAAAGACGGAAAGGTCACCCTTTTATTCGAGATGGAGAGCATGCCGGATAACAGGATAAGAGTAGCCTCAGATAAGTTTGAAGAAAAGGCCTGACCGTGCTTTAAAAAAACTCACGAAGTTTTGAAAACTTAGTGAGTTTTTTATATCAAATAACCGTTACTGTTTATAAAGCTTAGCCTGGAATTTCCCTTCGGTAACAACGCCGTTAAGGCCATTCATGTCGGTACCGCTAAATGCAAATGTACCGGCAACTGTGGTATCAGTAAATGAAGTTATGGTAACTTTACCTGTTGTGCCAAGGTAAGTGTATTGAAAATCGGGCTTTACTGAGTAGGTCATTATGGCCTCGTCTTTGGCTACATCAAAGGTCCCCACTTTAACATTCTGAATCATTATTGATACGCCTTCAGTGCCAAATGCCCCCATTATTTGAAGTGACTTCTCACTAACAATATAATCGGCTACAGGCGCTGACGAGGTTTTTGCCGTGCCGTTAATTTTTAATGAAATGTTAATTGCATTTGTTGGCGAACTACCACTTTTTTTGCAGGAATTAAACGCTAAAATACAAAGGATAAGAAGAAATAATACTGGTTTTATTCGTTTCATGTTTAAGATTTAGAGTGTGCAAGATAGCGAAACTTTTAATATGCGCTCAATCAATTTTCAGTGCAAAATCTTAAACACCAATTCCTTCATCAATTCACCGTTACCGGTATTTGAATCAACACCTTTGCATTTCAGGTCATACTCACGCAGGTAGCTGATGATCTGCATGGTTTTACCGTAGTTATAACTGCGCGCAGCCTGCTCATAATCCTTTATAAAATATGGACTGATCCCCAGCTCCCTTGCCAGGTTTTGCGGTGATTTATCTTTAACGTAATGATAGGTAAGCACCTTGCTGAAAAAGTTATTTAAATTACCCAATACCAGCACTATAGGGTTGGCTTTCGGATTGGCTTCAAAATAGTTAATGATCTGGTTTGCCTTTAAAGCATCCTTTTTACCAAGAGCTGCCTGCAATTCAAACACATTGTATTCTTTGCTGATCCCTATATTATCATGAATATGTTTCAGTGTAATCTCCTGCCCTGCCTCTACATTCAGCATCAGTTTTTCAAGCTCGTTGGAGATCTTTGAAAGATCATTACCCAAATATTCAGCCAGCATTAATGAGGCCTGCTGGTTTATCTTATATCCTTTTTCAGCTATAAAACCTTCAATCCATGCAGGAATCTTGCTATCATACAAGGCAGCCGATTCAAAAATCACCCCGTTTTTTTCAATTGCCTTATATGTTTTTTTACGTTTATCAAACTTGCCGTACTTGTAGCAAAAAACAAGAATGGTGCTTGGCAGCGGATTCTCCAAATAGCTTAATAAGGGGTTCATCCCTTTTTTATCGGCATCGTCACTCCCCCATTTCATATCTTGTGCCTCTTTTATCAAAACCACCTGGTAATCGGCCATCATTGGGTAGCGTTTTGAGGCGTTAAGAACGGTCATTATATCGGTATCCTTACCATACAAAACGGTTTGGTTAAAGCCTTTTTCGGCTTCGGGCAAAAGCTTACGCTCTACATATTCGCCCACTAAGTCAATAAAATAAGGCTCCTCGCCATGCAGTAAATACAGGGGTTTATATTTTTTATTCTTAAGATCTTTAATAATATCGCTTGCCGTCATTTCAGTGTGCAAATTAAGGATTTTTGGTGAGTGGTTAAGTGGTGAGTAGTGAATAGTTAAAATACTATTATAAATCACCTGCCTGCACTCAACAACTCACTTAATCAACCACTCATTATTCACTAATTAAACATTAGGATTACACCTCTAAAATTTCCATTTTCGCATAATGGATCTGCTGCTGCCGCTCAACCTCCCTCCTTACCCTTTCAAAATAAACGACCTCAACGGCCAGTTAATGTTGTTTGATGTGATCAGGAAAAGGAATATTATAATTACCCCCGAAGAATGGGTGCGCCAGCATTTTGTACAATACCTCATCAACCAAAAGAAATATCCTAAAACATTAATAAAGCTTGAGGGCGGTCATAAACTGCACGGAATGGCTAAACGGACAGATATTGTGGTTTATAATTCGTCGGGAGAAAAAATATTGCTGGTTGAGTGCAAAGCACCCTCAATTATCATCGACCAAAAAACCTTCGACCAGGTGGCCAGGTATAATATGGTTCATAAAGTAAAGCTGCTTGCTGTTACTAATGGCCTGCAGCATTATTACTGCCGTATTGATTTTGTTAAACAGGATTATAAGTTTATTGAGGAATTGCCTTTTTACAATGAGCCATGAGCGGTAACAGCAAAAACCAGGTTTTGGATCTTTTCCATAAGTTCTTCGGGTTTAAACGGTTTTGATACATAATCATTCATCCCAGCATGTAAAACCTGTTCTTCAATATCCAGCAAAGCGGCTGCGGTTAAAGCTATAATAGGAATGTTTGCTTTCTTAGCATCAGGCAGCTTTCTGATCTCCATGGCGGCATCAAAGCCGTTCATAACCGGCATTTGCAGGTCCATTAAAATAATATCGAAATTACCCTTTTTAAAAACATCAATCGCCACCTCACCATTTTCAGCTATGGTAGGTACTATTTTCCATTTGGAAAGCAGCTTTTTCATCAGCAATACATTCACCGGGTTATCCTCGGCAATAAGCATCTTAAGGTTACTTAAAGCCCCTGTGTTTTGCAACAGGGGATGTTTTTCTCCGACCTCATTTATACTTGCCGATGATATAGCAAATTCCATATTAAATGAAAACTCAGAACCTTCGCCAACTTTGCTTGAAACATGCATCTGCAGTCCCTGTAATTCAAGCAAACGCTTTACAATAGCCAAACCCATACCTGTTCCGCCATACTGCCGCGTAGTAGTTATTGACTCTTGGGTAAAAGGCTCAAAAATACTCTGAAGGTTATTTTTATCAATACCAATACCCGTATCTTTTATAGTAAAGGTTACCCGTAATTTGTTATTACGGTCTTCGTAGCAAAAAGCCTTAACATAAATATTCCCCTCCCTGGTAAATTTTATTGCATTGCTTATCAGGTTAAATAATACCTGGGTTAACCGGGTAGGATCGCCTACAAGCACTCTGTTATTCAACGTTGGGTCAATTTTCAGTGTAAACGTAAGTCCTTTTTGTTCGGCCTTTATCTGTTGGGCTCCGCAAATATTTTGCAATAAATCAACAATGCTGAATTTGGTATGCTCAAATATTACCTTACCAGCCTCAATTTTATTAAAATCCAACACATCATTTACTATAGATTGCAGGTTATTTGCCGAGGATTTTAAAACGTTAAGGTTTTCTTTTTGATCCAGCCTCGGGTTAGCCATTATCATCAAATTACTCATCCCCACAATAGCATTCAAAGGCGTGCGGATCTCATGCGACATGGTTGCCAAAAATTCTGATTTTATTTGTGATGATTTTTCGGCTTTATCAATTGCCAACCCTAATTTATTATTGAGGATGGCTTGTTCCTGGCTGGTTTCTTCCAACTCTTTTATATTTTTAAAAAATGCGTTATAAAAGTGGCTGTGAATAAAAATTATAATTATAAAATTGGCAAACATGCTAATTATAATTGTTGCCTCGTCGATGCTTTCAGGTCTTAGCGGGATAAAGTAGTTTTCATTATACTCCAGCACATAAAATGCCATTACGGGTATAATGTTTAAAAGCGAATAAAATATCCCCCAGCCGTGCCCCAGCATATAATAGCTGAATATAACCACCAGCAATATTACCTGGATGGTTATAATATCAACTTTTTGTATAACAATAAAAACGTTGCTTAAATTAACAAGGGTTGCAATAAGAAGTAAAGTATGGGATATATAACGCCACTGCGGTTTATAGGTAAGATATTTAAATAAAACAGCCACGCACACTAATACAATGCCTGATATTTTGGTGAGTAAAGGCAAGTGCTGGAGGTAAACACTGAAAAATAAGCCGGCAACTGCAACAAATACTATGAAGAAGCCATAATATAATAAACGGATACGCGCCTGATCAAGAATGGACTGGTCGTTTGAAATTATATTTCGGATGGAAAAATTAAAAAAACCTGCGTCCTTGCTCATTAAATGTTGGCACTTAACTGTTAAAGTTGATTATAAAAATCAATAATAGCAAGGAGGCTAAAAAAACTTAGAACCCCCTGCTCACAATAATTTATCACAACCATACAGGCAATTAACAAGCCAAAGCCGATAAGTTCTCTTCCAGTATTTTTAGTTTGGCCTCAGCGTCGGCTTTTTTCTTTAACTCAACCTCAATTATGTCAGGCTTTGCGTTACTCATAAACCGTTCATTTCCTAACTTTGAGTTAACTGCTTTTAAAAATCCATTTAAATACTCTTTTTCTTTTTGCAGCTTTGCGCACTCAGCAACTGGGTCTATACTTTCGTTTAGCGGAACGTAAAACTCGTCTGTTGAGACCATAAAGCCGGCAGACTGGGCTATTTTATCGGTCGCAAAATCAAAGGTGCCGATGTTACCAAGTTTCGTAATAATTAATTCGTAATTCTTATAAGCAACTCCCGAATTTGCTTTAACCGAAAGTGCCAGTTTTTCTTTCGGCGATATTTGTTTTGCGTTACGAATATTACGCACTTGCGTAATTACCTGTTTTATCATTTCAATATCGTCAAGCAGATGTGTATTTATTTGCCCAAATTTTGGTAACTGGGCAATTATACAACAGTCAAGCTCAGGGCGCTCGCCAAACAGCTCATCATGCCACAGCTCTTCAGTAATAAATGGCATAAAAGGATGCAGGATCTTTAAAACGTCCTGGAAAAATGCAATGGTTTTATCATAGGTTTGCCTGTCAATAGGCTGCTGATAAACCGGCTTGATCATTTCCAGGTACCATGCGCAAAAATCGTCCCATACCAGCTTATAGGTGGTCATTAAAGCCTCTGAAAGACGGAATTGTTCAAAGTTGCTTTCAATTTCTGTTAAAGCCTGGTTAAACCTGCTCTCAAACCAATCAATAGCTACCTGGTTATCATTTTTTAAATTTTCATCAACTTCCCACCCTTTAATCAGTTTAAATGCGTTCCAGATCTTGTTGGCAAAATTACGGCCTTGCTCACAGTAGCTTTCATCAAACATTAAATCGTTACCTGCAGGCGAGCATAACAACATTCCTACTCTAACGCCATCAGCGCCAAACTTTTCAATCAGGCTAAGCGGATCAGGCGAATTACCTAATGATTTTGACATTTTACGGCCAAGCTTATCCCTAACTATCCCGGTAAGATAAACGTTTTTAAACGGCGCCTCCCCCCTAAACTCGTGCCCGGCCATTATCATCCTTGCAACCCAAAAGAAAAGGATCTCAGGAGCAGTAACCAAATCATTTGTTGGATAGTAATAGTTTACATCCGCGTTGTTTGGATCTTTAAAACCGTCAAATACCGAGATCGGCCATAACCATGAAGAGAACCATGTGTCTAAAACATCTTCATCCTGTTTTAAATCCGAAGTTGTAAGTCCTGAATTACTAGGCTCTGCTTTTGCAAGCTCAAGGGCTTCATCCGCAGTTTTAGCAATTACAAACTGTCCGTTTGGTAAATACCACGCAGGAATCTGCTGACCCCACCATAACTGGCGGCTTATATTCCAATCCCTTATGTTCTCCATCCAATGGCGGTACGTATTTATGAATTTATCAGGGATCAGTTTTATCTCGCCCTTCAATACATAATCAAGCGCCGGCTTCGCCATTTCTTCCATCTTGCAAAACCATTGCATAGACAGTCTTGGCTCAATTACCGCGTCTGTACGTTCCGAAAAACCTATCTGCGATTTATAGTCTTCAACTTTATCCAAATAGCCATCAGCTTCCAGCAAAACAACTATTTTTTTACGGGCAGCAAAACGATCCTCTCCCACCAGGATCTGTGCCTTTTCATTAAGTGTACCGTCGTCATTTAAAATATCAATAACCGGCAGGTTATGTTTCTGACCAAGCTCATAGTCATTCAGGTCATGCGCGGGTGTTACCTTCAAACAACCGGTGCCAAAGTCCATCGTTACATACTCATCCAAAATAACCGGGATCTCCCTGTTAATAAGCGGGATCAACACTTTTTTACCATGTAAATGCAAATATCGCTCATCATTAGGATTGATACAAATGGCCGCGTCAGCCATAATGGTCTCGGGGCGGGTAGTAGCGATGGTGAGGTAGTCCGAAGTCTTAAGTTCGGAGTCCAAAGTCGCATTTTGACTCGAGGCTTCAGACTGAGGGCTTGAGACTTTATATCGTATATAATACAATTTCTGATTTACTTCCTTACGGATAACCTCCTCATCAGATACTGCAGTTTTCCCCTGCGGATCCCAGTTTACCATGCGTACGCCACGGTATATAAGTCCTTTTTTATAGAGCTTAATAAAAGTATCAATTACAGCTTCCGACAGATCAGCCTCCATGGTGAACCGCGTACGATCCCAATCACATGATGCACCCAATTTTTTAAGCTGTTCAAGGATAATACCACCGTATTTTTCCTTCCATTCCCAGGCATATTCTAAAAATTCGGCACGGGTCAAATCCGTTTTACTGATCCCGCGCTCCTTAAGCATAGCAACCACTTTTGCTTCGGTAGCAATACTGGCGTGGTCAGTGCCGGGTACCCAGCAGGCGTTTTTGCCTTTCATGCGCGCGCGGCGGATCAGTACATCCTGTATGGTATTGTTCAACATATGGCCCATGTGCAGCACGCCGGTAACATTTGGCGGCGGAATTACAATTGTGTATGGCTCGCGTTCATCAGGCACCGATTTAAAAAAATCATGCTTTAACCAGTAACTGTACCACTTTTCTTCGGCTTCTTTGGGCAGGTATGTTTTAGAAATACTCATAGGCTGCAAATTTAATAATAGTTCATGGTTTTTTTAGATCATAGTCGATAGTCCATGGTCCATAGCGATTCTTTTTGTTCCCTGCCATGGTCCATTGACTAATAATCATCTGCTAACCCTTCTGCCACAATATTTTTACAATTAAAAAGTTAAATCTAAAAACATCCTTTATGGCTATGAAAACATTGTCATTGCACCGTTATCTGCTTGAAATGCTTAAAAGAGCGAAGTCCTCTTTCCTGATAAAGTGGTTTAACCGTTAGCCTCCTTCCACGCCGGCTTGCAGGCTTCACCCTGAATTTGTTAACTTTAGTTTTCAGTAACTGATATGAAACAAAACATAAAGAATTTTATGCTGATGGGAATGCTCTGCCTATCGGTAAATGCCTTCGCCCAGGTTGGCGCGAAAATGAAGGATAAGCCAAAATCTCCGGATCTTTCATTAAACCTCAAAAAATATATTGACCCGGCAAATATGGATTTCTCGGTTAAACCGGGTGATGATTTCTTTGAATATGCTGATGGTAAATGGGTAAAAAACAATGCCATACCTGCAAAAGAAACGCGCTGGGGTAGTTTTGGGATCCTTCACCAGGGAAACACAAACAGGCTGCTGGGAATATTGAACGACGTAAGTAAAGCTCCGGGAGAGTCAAAAGGCAGCCTGAAACAGCGTGTTGGTGACCTGTATGCGAGCGGAATGGATAGCCTTGCCATTGAAAAACGCGGGTACGACCCCATAAAACCCGATCTGGAGCGTGTTGGCAAAATAGATGACCTTGATGGTGTAATAAAAGAAGCAGTTTATGAGCGTACCAATGGCGTTGGCAGTCCATTATTTGGTTTTGGCGTTGGTCAGGATTCCAAACATCCAACTGTAAATATAGTAAGCTTTGGCCAGGGCGGCACCAGCCTGCCCGATCGGGACAATTATATAAAGGATGACGCCCGTACCAAAAAGATCCAGGCCGCTTATAAGCAATATATCATTTCGTTATTTACGCTAACCGGTGCAAGCGATGCAGATGCTGCAAAAAATGCAGAAACTATATTCACCATAGAAACCGCCATTGCAAATGCTCAGCTCAGCCGCGTTGCCATGCGAGATCCAAATAAAATCTACCACAAACTTGCTGTAGCTGATTTCGGTAAGCTTACCCCGCACTTAAATTGGGCGCAGCTGCTGCCGTTGATGAAAATTACCGGGCAGGATACGGTTATCGTTTCCTCGCCTGATTATTATAAAGCTTTGGATGCGCAGCTGGCTGCAACCCCTGTTGCCGATTGGAAAACGTACCTGCAATGGAATGTTTTGAAAGGGTCTGCATCATCGCTTAGCTCACCGTTTGTGAAGGCGAGCTTTGATTTCAGCGCAGCATTGAGCGGGCAAAAGGTACAGGCGCCGCGCGATGAACGCATGTCGGGCCTGGTTGACGGCAGTCTTGGTGAATTATTGGGACAAATCTATGTAGAAAAATATTTTAGCCCGGCCGCAAAGCAATACATGGCGAACTTGGTGAATAACCTTAAAGCTACTTTAGGCGAACGCATCCAGGGCCTAACATGGATGAGCCCGGAAACAAAGGGCCGTGCCTTAAAAAAACTGGCTGCATTTACCGTAAAAATTGGTTACCCTGATAAATGGCAGGATTATGCCGGTTTGGACATTGAAAGAGGCGATTATTACGGTAACCTGCGCAGGATCTCGCAATGGAGATACAACTACAACGTAAGCCAGTTGGGTAAACCGATTGATAAAACCCGCTGGAGTATGAGCCCCCCAACCGTTAATGCTTATTACAGCCCTAATAACAATGAGATTGTTTTCCCCGCAGGAATCTTACAATTCCCATTCTTTGATTTTGGGGCTGATGATGCTGTTAATTATGGCGGTATTGGCGCCGTTATTGGCCATGAAATGACCCATGGTTTTGACGACCAGGGCCGCCAATATGATGCCGATGGTACCTTGCGCGACTGGTGGACAAAAGATGATGCTGATAAATTCAAATCACGTGCGGACCAGGTGGTTGCACAGTACAACGGCTTTACCGTGGTGGATACTATTCATGTAAATGGCAAGCTAACATTAGGTGAAAACCTTGCGGATCTTGGCGGATTGAATGTGGCTTATGCTGCTTTTAAGAAAACTAAGGAAGGTAAATCAAACACAAAAATTGATGGATTTACACCGGATCAGCGCTTCTTCCTGTCATGGGCGCAGGTGTGGAGAAGCTCGCAACGCCCCGAAGCTGCCGCGCAACGCATCTTAACAGATCCGCATTCGCCAGAACAATACCGCATCATTGCACCGTTAACAAACATTGATGCCTGGTATAAAGCTTTTGGGGTAAAACCAGGTGATAAACTGTATAAGAAACCGGAGGACAGGACGAAGGTGTGGTAGTTTTTGAGTCCATTGTCCATGGACGATAGACCATAAATAAAGCCTGCTAAAAAGCAGGCTTTATTATTTAATCTCCTTATCCCCCGGCTGTGTCCTCACAGCCGGCTTTGTAGTGGTCTGTGAGGACACAGACCACGGTTTGGGGGAAGATTTCACGAAATTTTGGATCATAAGGCCAAGTTAACATAATGTGTTTCGGACTTTCGGACTTTCGGACTTTCGGACTTTCCTAAAATATCGCCTCCGCAATTTTCTTTGTAGGCCCTGGATTACTCATAGTATAAAAATGCAATACAGGTGCGCCAACGTCTACCAATTCTTTACATTGAGCTATCATCCACTCAATACCAACTTCTTTTACTTCTTTTTCAGATTTACATGCATGTACGGCATCGCTCAAATCATCAGGGATGTCAATATGAAATATTTTAGGCAGGTTGATCAGTTGTTTGGATGATGTAATGGGTTTTAAGCCGGGAATAACAGGTACGTTAATGCCGTTTTCGCGGCACTGCTTTACAAACTCAATATATTTGCTGTTATCAAAAAACATTTGGGTCACAATAAATTCTGCTCCCATGTCAACTTTTTGTTTCAGGTATCTAAAATCGGTTTTTAGGTTAGGTGCCTCAAAGTGCTTTTCAGGATAACCTGCTACGCCAATACAAAAGTTGGCATTAACCACTTCATGATCTTCATACAGGTATTTACCACTATTCATATCCACAACTTGTTGTAACAGGTCTGTAGCATAAGAATGTCCACCGGCGGTTGGGATAAATGAGGCATCAGCCTGCCTGGCATCACCACGCAAAACCAAAATATTATCTATTCCCAAAAACTGCAGGTCAATCAGGGCATTCTCGGTTTCCTCTTTGGTAAAACCACCGCAAATTAAATGTGGCACCGCATCAACCTTATACTTGTTCATAATTGCCGCACAAATAGCCACCGTTCCCGGGCGCTTACGATAGGCTACTTTTTCCAGCAAGCCGTTATCGTGTTGCTTGTAGATATAATCTTCGCGGTGATAGGTTACATCTATAAACGGCGGCTTAAACTCCATCAATGGATCTATCGCATTATAAATACCCTGAATGCTTTGCCCCTTTACAGGCGGTAAAAGTTCGAAGGAAAAAAGCGTTTTGCCTTTGGCGTTTTGTATATGTTCTGTGATTTTCATGCCCCCTGGCCCCCTAAAGGGGGAATATATTTTTAGTTTGTTATTTAATTTGTCTTTGATCCCTCAGCTTTGCTCCCCCTTTAGGGGGTCGGGGGGCTAATAATTTATGTTAGGCCCCAGCCAACGCTCAACTTCCTCTAACGGCATATTCTTCCTTACAGCATAATCTTCTACCTGGTCTTTACTAATTTTTCCAAGTCCAAAATATCTGGCCTGCGGATGTGCAAAATAAAACCCGCTTACTGATGCTGCCGGGGTCATCGCCAGGCTTTCGGTAAGGTACATGCGTGCGTTATCTTCAGCTTTAAGTAATTCAAATAAAGTAGTTTTTTCCGTGTGATCCGGACAAGCGGGATAACCCGGCGCCGGGCGGATGCCCTGGTACTCTTCTTTTATCAGATCATCAGTGCTCAATTGCTCGCCCTTTGAATAGCCCCAGTATTCTTTACGTACCAGTTCATGCATCTTTTCGGCAAAGGCTTCTGCCAAACGGTCGGCAAGGGCTTTGGCCATTATGCTGTTATAATCGTCGTAATCCTTTTCAAATTTGGCAACCAGTTCATCACAACCTAAGCCTGTTGTTACTGCAAAACCGCCAAAATAGTCGGGCACGCCGCTTTCTTTTGTGGCTATAAAATCCGACAGTGCATAATGTGGATCGCCCTTTACCTTTTCTGCCTGCTGACGCAGGGTGTGAATGCGGGTAAGCAGTGTTTTGCGGCTATCGTCTGTGTAAAGCTCAATGTCATCGCCAACACTGCTGGCTGGCCAAAAGCCAATTACGCCATTTGCCTGCAACAACTTTTCGTCCACTATCTTTTTTAACAATACCTGTGCATCATCATAAAGCTTTTTGGCTTCATCGCCTACAAACTTATCTGCAAAGATCTTCGGATAACTGCCGCGCAGTTCCCAGGTATGGAAAAACGGTGTCCAGTCTATATAAGGCAGTAATTCTTCAAGCGGATAGTTTTCAAATACTTTGGTACCTGTAAATGTTGGTTTTGGAGTCACGTCACCATCCAAACTGATCTGGAATTTTGATTTCCGGGCCTCATCTATACTTACAAAACGTTTATCAGACTTTTTATTTAAATGCGCCTCGCGTGCTTTTTCATACTCATCCTTTATCCCTTGAATATAGGCATCACGGTTATCCTTGCTCATCAGGCTGCTGCAAACCGTAACGCTGCGCGAAGCATCAAGCACGTGGATTGCAGCCCCCGAATAATTTGGCGCCACCTTTACCGCGGCATGGATCCGGGATGTTGTTGCCCCTCCAATAATTAACGGAATGGTAAAGCCTTCGCGCTCCATCTCTTTGGCAAAGTGAACCATTTCATCCAATGATGGTGTTATTAATCCGCTAAGGCCTATGATATCTACATTTTGCTTTTTAGCTTCTTCAATTATCCGTTGAGCAGGCACCATCACGCCAAGGTCAATCACCTCAAAATTATTACAGGCCAAAACCACGCCTACAATGTTTTTACCAATATCATGCACGTCGCCTTTTACAGTGGCCATTAACACTTTACCGGCATTGGCCCTGCTTCCGCTGGAATCCTCGCCTGCATCAATAACTCTTTGTTTTTCAAGTTCGATGAATGGCAACAGATAAGCCACGGCCTTTTTCATTACACGGGCAGATTTTACTACCTGGGGTAAAAACATCTTACCGGCACCAAAAAGGTCACCAACTATGTTCATGCCATCCATCAGCGGCCCTTCTATCACTTCAAGCGGTTTAGCATATTGTTGCCTTGCTTCTTCCACATCATCATCAAGGTATTCGATAATACCTTTTACAAGCGCATGTGATAAACGTTTAGCAACCGGGTCTTTGCGCCATTCCTCGTCCCTTACAATTTCTTTCCCTTTACTTTTTATGGTATCTGCAAATTCAACCAAACGTTCGGTAGCATCCGGCCTGCGGTTAAGCAACACATCTTCAACCAGCTCAAGCAGATTTTTAGGGATCTCTTCGTAAACCTCCAGCATGCCGGCGTTTACAATACCCATATCCATACCTGCCTTTATAGCGTGATACAGGAAAGCTGAGTGCATGGCCTCGCGCACAGTATTGTTACCCCTGAAAGAGAAGGATATATTACTTACACCGCCGCTTACTTTGGCGTGCGGCAGGTTTTGTTTTATCCAGCGGGTGGCTTCAATAAAATCAACAGCGTAGTTATTATGTTCTTCAAGCCCTGTGGCTACGGTTAAAATATTAGGGTCGAAGATAATATCCTGCGGCGGGAAACCCACTTCATTCACCAGTATGTCGTATGAGCGTTTACAGATCTCCGTACGGCGCTGCAATGAATCGGCCTGGCCGGTTTCATCAAATGCCATCACAACTGTAGCAGCGCCATAGCTCAGGATCTTACGGGCCTGCTCTTTAAACTTTTCTTCGCCTTCTTTTAACGAGATGGAGTTAACAATCCCCTTGCCCTGGATGCATTTTAAACCAGCCTCAATCACCGTCCATTTTGATGAATCGATCATGATTGGCAGTTTGGCAATATCAGGCTCAGACGCAACAAGGTTCAAAAATTTAACCATTACCGCTTCCGAATCAATCATGCCCTCGTCCATGTTAATATCAATAACCTGGGCGCCGCCTTCAACCTGCTGACGGGCAACCGTTAAAGCGGCCTCGTAATCTTCGGCTAAAATTAGCTTTGAAAATTTTGGCGAACCTGTAATATTGGTACGCTCGCCCACATTTACAAAAATGCTTTCGGGTGTTATAGTTACAGCTTCCAACCCACTGAGGCGCATATGCGGCTCAATCTGCGGAATATGGCGTGGCTGATATTTTGCAGCTTTTTCGGCAATACACTTAATATGTTCAGGCGTTGTGCCGCAGCAGCCACCTACAATGTTTACCAGGCCGTTTTTTATAAAATCATCAATTTGATGAGCTGTTTCGTGTGCGGTTTCATCATACTGGCCAAACTCATTAGGCAAGCCGGCGTTCGGATAAGCCGAGATGTACACATTGGCCTTTTCTGCCAGCTCGGCAAGGTGCGGACGCATTTCTTTTGCGCCCAAAGCACAGTTTAAACCTACCGAAAGCAGGTTTGCATGGCTAACAGAATCCCAAAACGCCTCAACCGTTTGCCCGGATAAGGTACGGCCAGAAGCATCTGTAATGGTGCCCGAAATCATAATGTTCCCCAGCCCCCTAAACGGAGCATAATCTTTACCAGCTGCTATACTTTCGTTTTTATACCGGTTTATAGCGAATAATGCTGCCTTGGCGTTTAGCGTATCAAATATCGTTTCAACAATTAACAGGTCCGATCCGCCATCAACCAAACCTCTAACCTGGTCGTAATAAGCTTCGGCAAGATTGTCAAATGTTACCGCACGATAACCAGGATCATTTACGTCCGGCGACAAAGATGCCGTACGGTTTGTTGGGCCAATTGCACCCGCCACAAACCTGGGTTTCCCCGGTGTTTTTTTATTGTATTCGTCAGCAACCTCACGGGCAATACGGGCGCCTTCATAGCTCAGCTCATAAGCCAGTTCTTCCAGGTTATAATCAGCCAGTGAAATGCGTTGTGTGCTGAAAGTATTGGTTTCAATAATATCCGCGCCTGCGTCAAGGTATTCAGCATGGATAGCCTTAATTATATCAGGGCGCGTTATATTCAGCAGGTCGTTATTCCCCTGCAGGTCGGTTGCATGCTCACGAAAACGCTCGCCACGGAAATCAGCCTCAGTCAATTGGTACCGCTGTATCATGGTACCCATTGCCCCGTCAATAACCAGGATGCGTTTCTCTAATTCTTTTCTAATATCCATATTAATCCAGTTGGCAGTTGCCAGTTTGCAGTAAGCAGTAAGCAGTAAGCAGTTTAAAGTTTGCAGAAAAGCTTCACAGAAAATAACTGCAAACTGCCAATTGTAAACTGTAAACTAAAAAATGGCTTATATCGAAAAGTCGGGTATAATGTTGACTTTCGCTTATCTTTCCTATCACTTTGTAGCTGATAAGTAGAATGTAGCACCTTGTAAGTACAGGTTGCTAAGACATCGCAGGGTCTAATCCCTCCGTCTTTCTCCATAAGCACTACAAAGATGCAGAATAAACAATTAATTTACAATAGAGTTTAGTTGTCATAGGACAAGAAATGACCGGGGAAAGACTTTAAGAATCAAGAGGCAAGAGACTAGAAAAAGAGCCGGGAATTGAGAGGTAAAATATACCAACGCTATTAGTTATAGATCCACATCAGCCAATGCTTGTTTGGCTTTTTTGCCGGGTACGGCTGGTGTCAATACCGGAACGGCAGCTATGACGCTTACAGCAAATAAAAATGCCGGTAAAAAGCTAAATAATAGTTTACTATAACTTTTCACCGGCAAATTAATAATGCTTAATTTAATTATCTTCTGCCGCCAAAAATACGCAGCATTGACATAAATAAGTTAATAAAGGTTGTATAAAGCACGAAAGCGCCTATGATCACCAGTTTTTTTGATTCAGCAGTACCGTATTCAATACCTGCACCAATGCGTTTCAGCATTTGGATATAATATGCCGTAAGGCCTATCATAATTACCATGAATGCAAAGCTTATGATGTATTGAAGCTGTGAACTACCCAAAAAGAAGTTTATAATGCTTACAGCAAATACACCAAAAAATATCACCATCAATATTGAACCAAATTTTGTCAGATCCATTTGCGTTGTATAACCCGCAATTGCCATAATAGCAAAAACAGCCGATGCGCTTAAAAACACGCCAAACATTGAACTAGCAGTGTAAATAAGTCCCAAAACGCCTAAGCTTATCCCCATAGTTGCTGCATAAGTAATAAACAGCACTAACGTAACAGGATAAGACATGCGGTTAATACCAAAGCTTAGTGCCAGGGAAAAGGCAAGCGGTGCAAATATTGCAACATACCCTAAGCCGGTAAATCCACCCACTGCAGGGTTGATTATAAGATCCATTAAACCCTGGTTAAGAAAAAATTCAAAGGCCACAACAGCCGATATACCCAGGGCAGCGAACATCCACGCAAACACCTTAGCTAAATATTTACGCGACGCATCAGTTTCATTTAATTGTATTACGTTTTTATAAACGTAGTCAGGGGTGTTATTTTCCATTTTTTTATTAAAAAAATTAATTATTCAAAGTTAATTATTGATATGAGATTTATATACCAGATTAAACATTTTTTAATTCCCTTATCAGACTTACAAAATCCTAAATAGTTTAATTATTAATTTAATATCAAATCCCATACCGAATATTTAACTCAGCCTTTTTGTCAGTTGTTCCTCAACCTTTTTAAATACTTGGATCGGTTTTAATGACCTCCAGCCAAGGTCATCCAATGCGCCGCCAAAATTGATATAATAGTCGATGTTGTTCCGCTTAAATTCCTCTATTACGTGATCCCTGAAATTTATCCCGGCTATCCAACCATCTTCCACATCCTGGAACCATTCTTCGTAATAGCAATCATCCGATGAATGAAAGTTAAGTACATTCTCCCCTATCAAAATAAAATGATTGATGCCGTTATCTATCATCAACTCAATGATCTCGCGCTTCATCAGCATTATATCGTTGTTTATGGCATCATTCCATTCACCTATAAATTCAATGATAGCGTATGCTTTTTCGTAATCAACAAATAACACTTTCATGTATAAAGTATTTGAGCCGAATGAGTCCCATTGCGGGTGTAACAGGTAATTGTAGATCTGTTTATCAAACTCAAACTCATTATACTGTGTTGCATAAAAAGGCGAATATTCATCTTCTGCTGCAACATAATCGTCACGCCATTTATAATATGGTTCTATCTCGTGCATATCCTAATTTCCAATGTGCGGATGTGCAAGTATGCGAATTAAGCTTCGCATCCGCCAACATCCGCCTGTCCCAATAATCATTCTCTATTCTACCAACCAATTTATAATCCGCACATCTGCATATTTGCACATTCGCACATCATTTTCAATCCGCACATTAATTTTTAATGCTCTCTACTGCTTTTCTAACGCTTCCGTGTTTTTTCAGCAGAGTGCCGGCTGTTTTTTCGTCCAGGCCGGTTTCGTTCATTACCATGCGGGTTCCGCGTTCAACCAGCTTATTGTTGGTTAGCTGCATATCAACCATTTTATTTCCCTTTACCTTGCCAATTTGTATCATTACACAGGTACTCAGCATATTTAAAACCAGCTTTTGCGCGGTCCCAGCCTTCATTCGGGTCGACCCTGTTAAAAATTCAGGGCCGGTAACAACTTCAACAGGGTATTTTGCTGCGGCTGCAAGCGGGCTGCCGGCATTACAAACAATACACCCTGTAACAATATTATTTTCATTTGCTTTTTTTAAGCCGCCAATAACATAAGGCGTAGTGCCGGATGCCGCTATGCCTACCAGCACATCCTTTTCATTAATATTATACACAGCCAGGTCAATCCAGGCCTGGTTAGCATCATCTTCTGCAAATTCAACCGCTTTGCGGATGGCAAAATCTCCTCCTGCTATGATCCCGACCACTTCATCAAACGGAACACCAAATGTAGGCGGGCATTCCGAAGCATCAACCACCCCCAGCCTGCCGCTTGTTCCGGCGCCAATGTAAAACAACCGGCCACCATCCTTCATTTTTACTGCGGTTACAGTTGCCAGCTTTTCAATTTGCGGCAAGGCTTTTGCCACAGCCAGCGGAACAGTCTGATCTTCCTTGTTTATATTTTCAAGGATCTCCAATACCGTCATTTGTTCCAGGTTATTGTAGCGCGATTCCTTTTCGGTTGTGGTTTCCATTTAACAAAATTGGGGAAAAATATTGAAAGATGTGAGATTTGAGATATGAGATAAAAAAAATGGCATTTGATCAATCTCAAATCTCATATCTCACGTCTTATATCTCAATATTGAAAGATTTGAGACATGAGATGTGAGATAATAAAAAAATGACTTTAGATCATTAAACCTCGTCTCAAATCTTATATCTCACGTCTCACATCTCCTTGTATTTAATTAACTTTGTAGTAATTTAGAAGGTATGAAGAGAGCAGCTGGTATAATTTTCAGAACGATGGTATTGGTTTTGCTGGGCGTAACTATCGGCATATTTATCAGTAATCGTAACCTGATGAACCAAAGCCTGGGTTTTTCATTAGAAGATAACGATAAGATCTCAAAAGTTCTTAATCTTGTAAAGCAAAATTACGTAGATTCTGTAAATGTTGACAGTGTTGAAGGCGTTACCGTTAACAACCTGTTGCAAAACCTCGATCCGCATTCGCTTTATTTGCCTGAACAAAAAGCAACATCATTAAATGAAGGCCTTGCCGGTGGCTTTACCGGGATAGGCCTGGAATACCAATTACTGCGTGATACGCTGGTAATTACCCAAATTTATGCGGGTGGCCCGGCTGCAAACGCAGGCTTAGTTACCGGTGATAAGATCATTGATGTAAACAATAAAAAGTTTTCAGGAACTCATCTTACTGTTCAGATTGTAAGCAAAACTTTAAGGGGCGAAAAAAATTCGACGCTGTTGCTTGCTGTTGCCAGTCAAAATTCTGCAGCCAAAAAGTTATATACCTTAAAAAGAGGATATGTTAATACCAGCAGTCTTGATGCATCGTACATGGCTGCCCCCGATGTTGGTTATATCAAAATCAGCAAGTTTGCTTTAACTACTGATGCTGATTTTAGAGATGCTTTAAGTAAGCTAAAAACAAAGGGCATGCAGAAACTGGTGCTCGACCTGCGTGAAAATGGAGGGGGTTATCTCAACACGGCTACAGCACTTGCAGACGAATTTTTAAAAAAAGGCAAGCTTATAGTTTATACGAAGGGCGTTCATGAAGATCGCCGTGATTATTTCGCTACCGATTCAGGCACATTCCAGGATGGTAAATTAGCAGTAATAATTGATGAATATTCAGCATCGGCAAGTGAAATACTGGCCGGCGCTTTGCAGGATCTGGATCGTGCCATTATTGTTGGCCGCCGCTCGTTTGGTAAGGGCCTTGTACAACAGCAGTTTGCTTTTAATGATGGGTCGGCAGTTAATTTAACCATTGCGAGGTATTATACACCTTCTGGCCGGTCGATACAAAAATCATACAAAGCAGGAATAGAAAGCTATCACAATGAGATAGCAGAGCGGATGCGGAAAGGCGAACTATTTTCGGCCCAAAGCAACCTTAACGACAGTATCTTTAAACGGCCATCTCCTTACCGTACCCTAAGCGGCCGTAAAGTTTTTAGCGGCGGGGGTATTATGCCCGATGTTTTTGTACCGGCTGACACTACCCAGAACACCTATCTTTTACAGCAATTAAGCGATCAGCAGCAATTCACTGCCTATACTATTGATAAGCTTCAGCCGCAATTGAACAAATTCAGTACTGCCGATGCTTTTATTAAACAATACACTATCAATGACGATGATGTAGATAACTTTATTCTATATGCTTCTCAAGCCGTTAAAGATATAAACTCACACGAGCTGCTGATCTCGAGGCCAATAATTAAAACGATGCTTAAAGCAGCTGCCGTCCGCTTTAAATGGGGAGATAATGCCTATTACGAAGCCATAAACGGTGATGATAATACACTCGCAAAAGCGGTGGAAGCGGTTCGTTGATTTCGGATTTCGGATGTTCGATTTCGGATTTGTTGAAGAATTTAGAATTTTTTGATTTGAGGTTTCAAGATATAATGTTTTGAATCAAATAAAAATATTCTCAAATTGACAACCTAAATCAACAATTATGGACAAAACCGAATTAAAGCGCAGGACACAAAGATTTGCAATTGATGTTATTAAATTTGTTGAAGATCTTCCGGCAGGACGTTCGTTGAATGTTTTGTCTAATCAATTATTAAGAAGCTCATCCTCAGTTGGCGCTAATTATCGTTCAGCCTGCAAAGGAAAATCAACTGCAGACTTCATTAATAAAATTGTTATTGTTGAAGAAGAAGCGGATGAATCTATTTATTGGCTTGAGCTAATGGAAGAATCAGGTTTAATTAAATCAGAAACCATTATCCCTTTAAAAAAGGAAGCCAATGAACTTACAGCCATATTTACGGCAATTGGTAAAACGGCAAAAGTAAATCAAAAAAATTCAAAAAATAATAAATAAAACAATTCCGAAATCGAACATCCGAAATCCGAAATCTCTTCTACTTCTGTCTAAACCAAACCTGTACCGGTGCGCCGTTAAAATTAAAGTTTTCCCTGATCTTGTTTTCTATAAAGCGGTAGTAAGGTTCCTTTACGTATTGAGGTAAATTACAGAAGAAGGCAAACATAGGTGATGTGCCTGCAATCTGCGTGATGTATTTTATTTTAACATATTTACCCTTTATTGATGGCGGCGGATAGGCCTCAATGATAGGCAGCATAATTTCGTTCAGCTTTGAGGTCGGGATCTTCCTGATCTTGTTTTGATAAACTTCATTGGCTGTTTCAATAACCTTTAAAACCCTTTGCTTTTCGGTAACTGATGTAAAAACAATAGGAACATCTGTAAACGGCGCTATTTTATCCCGGATCTGCTCTTCAAAAACTTTAATGGTTTTATTATTTTTTTCGATAAGGTCCCACTTGTTTACTACAATAACGACACCTTTTTTATTCTTCTCAGCGAGATGAAAAATATTGATATCCTGCGATTCGATCCCTTCAACAGCATCTATCATCAATATCACTACGTCGGCTTCTTCAAGCGCCTTAATGGTACGCATTACCGAGTAAAACTCGATATTCTCTTTAACCTTTGTTTTTTTCCGCATCCCAGCTGTGTCGATCAGCATAAAATCATGCCCGTACTGGTTGTAATGGATATGGATAGAATCGCGGGTGGTCCCGGCAATTGGCGTTACAATGTTACGGTCTTTCCCTATAAGCGAATTAATGATGGAAGATTTACCAACATTAGGCCGGCCGATAATAGCATATTTAGGCCGCTGGTTTTCTTCAAGCGGCTCATCATCAAAATGCTTAACCACTTCGTCAAGCAACTCACCGGTTCCTGAGCCTGTCATTGATGAAATATTGTAAAGTTCACCAAGTCCCAGGCTATAAAACACCATAGAATCTGCCAGTTGCTGGTTATTATCCAGTTTGTTCACCACCACAAATACAGGCTTTTTGCCTTTGCGCAATATATTAGCTATTTCATCATCCAGATCGGTAATGCCTGTGGTTACATCAACCATAAATAAAATAACGGTTGCCTCTTCAATGGCAATAATTACCTGCTCGCGGATGGCGGCTTCAAATACATCAACAGAATTGGCAACATAGCCACCGGTATCTATTACTGTAAACTGGCGCCCAATCCATTCAGATACGCCGTAGTGCCTGTCGCGTGTTACACCGCTAAAATCATCAACAATAGCCTTGCGGGTTTCAGTTAAACGGTTATATAAAGTTGATTTGCCTACGTTGGGCCTGCCCACTATGGCTACGATATTGCTCATTTTTGATTTAGATATGAGATGTGAGATGTGAGATGGGAGATGGGAGATAAAAACCCCTCATCCGAAATCAACACCTAAAATTATTTATTATTTTTTATTGATGCGCCTTAAAATGTCAGATAAATAACCAAATTAAAGGCTCTCATATCTCCCATCTCAAATCTCACATCTTATTCGTACCCAAATTGTTTCAGGTAATTTTTCTTACTGCGCCAGTCGGGGATAACTTTTACAAACATTTCTAAAAAGACCTTTTTCTGAAAAAAATCTTCCATATCCCGGCGGGCATAGGTGCCAACAATTTTAAGCATTTCGCCGCCTTTACCTATAATTATGTTTTTCTGCGAATCGCGCTCCACTATAATTTCGGCGCTGATCCGGTGCAGCTTCTCACCCTCCACAAAAGCAGTTACAATTACCTCTGTACTATATGGAATCTCTTTTTTGTATTGTTTAAAGATCTGCGCCCTAATCATTTCCGATGCAAAAAACCGGTCATTCCTGTCGGTTAGTGCGTCCTTTTCATAATATGCAGCGTGCTCGGGCAGATGCTCAATTACAAAGTTCATTACCGCCAGCACGTTATAATCCTTTAAAGCTGATATAGCAAAAATCACTTTCGGATTCAGTTTCTCTTTCCAAAATTCCACTTTGGCTTTTACGGTTTCCTCATCACTTTGGTCAACCTTGTTAATCAACACGGCTACCGGCGCCTGCGTGCCTTCCAGCTTTTTCAGCACATCAGCCTCGTCATATTCTTCATAAATATCGGTAACCAGCAATATCAGATCGGCATCAACTATTGAGCCATCCACCTGGTGCATCATGCTTTCGTGCAGGGCATAGTGTGGCTTAATAACGCCGGGGGTATCTGAAAATACAATCTGGTAGTCCTCATCGTTTACAATACCCAGTATGCGGTGCCTTGTTGTTTGTGCCTTGGGGGTGATGATTGACATTTTTTCACCAACAAGGGCATTCATAAGTGTTGATTTGCCCGCGTTGGGCTTACCAATTATACTCACGAAACCTGCCTTATGCGCCATAGAAAAATAATTAAAATAATATTTGGACTGCAAAGAAACGAATTATATCTTTGCAGTCCAATTAAAACGGAGTGTAAAATGCATTTTTG
>NZ_JAQBOC010000044.1 GCF_028288225.1 Mucilaginibacter sp. | reverse complement strand
TATATTTCTTTAGCAGCTTGGCGTGACCATCAGTAAATGCTGTGCCGCAAGCTGCAACGGTGTTTGGCATGCCGCCCTGGTGAAAGCTGATCACATCGTAATAGCCCTCAACTAAAACCGCAAACTTACTGTCCCGGATGGCTTTGCCTGCCTGGTAAAGCCCGTATAAAATATTTTCCTTTTTGTAAACTAAGCTGTCGCGACTGTTAATGTACTTGGGGTTATCCTTTTTGCCATCTTCCATCTTACGGCCGCCAAAGCCAACTATCTCGCCCCGCTCGTTGTGATCGGGAACATGATGCGGTCGCGGTTGATATCATAATTGCCGTTAGCTCCCTTTTTTACAAGGCCCAACTCCTCGGCCGGCACAAACATACCGCGCTCAATCAAGCCGTCAGTTAGCAGCCGGCCTTTAGCCGGAGCATAACCCAACTGGAAATCAATTATACTATCGTTAGTGAGCAAGCGGTTACCCAGCAGCTCCTGGATCACCGGCGAAAAGGGCTCAACCGGCCAGCTTCCGCAGTTGAGCTCAAATAGCGCTTTTTGGTATTTGCCGGCAGCCCACTTATTTATGGTTCGGTAATCAACCTTTTTTGCCTTTTGCTCTTCGGGCTCCTCGTTTTTGGTTTTTGTTTCCTCCAGCGTGATCCCGAACCAATCGGCCAGGTATTTAACTGCAGGGATAAATTCCATGCGTTCTTTATCCATCACAAACTTAATGGCATCAGCGCCGCCGGCGCCGCAGCCAAAACACTTGTAAATGTTTTTAGCCGGGTTAACCATAAAGCTGCCGGATTTCTCATCATGGAACGGACAGCAGCCGTTATAATTAGCCCCCTTTTTTTTCAGGTCATCCACGTATTTTTTTGCAACCTCTACCAGGTCAATGTCGCGGATCTCCTGGATTGAATTTTCTGTGATCATATTAACCCCTCCTGTTTATCAGACATCTGCTTAAATGCCTGTATCCGCTTTTGCTCATTGGTATTTAGGTCAACCTCATTGAATTTTATCGGCACGTTATTGAACCGACTCGTATACTGCCAAAAGGCACGTTGGGCGTCTTTAAATTGTTTTTTCTGTGTTTTAGTCATGGCTTGATGCTATTTTGCATAAAAATCTATTCTGCCGAACGTTCTATGCCTAAAAGTATATTTGTCCGCTTTAGAGGCTAAAGCGTTTGTAGAGGCTTTAATTGCCGTTTCCGAGCCTACGTATTTTTCCAACTGGCCGGCGCCCACCCCAAAGCGCACTCTTATAATGAAAGCGCCTACACTTTTTAACTTCGGTTGAAATACTATCCGAAAGTTTTTGTTGATCAATTTGCGCTGCATCTTTGCCATTACACTTCCATTTTATCCAGGCATTGCTGGCAGTTAATAACTCCGTTATCTCCATCAACCGGGGTGTGCTCACAAATACTGCAGTAATAAATTTGAGGCTTCCTGCCTATAGTGTTTTGCGCTATTTGCTTATTTATTGTCTGCAAAATACCTTCAGCTTGTATAGTTTGCTGAAACCGGGGGCTAAAAATTAAGATCTCAATTTCCCTGAGCTCGTTCTGTGAGCACGCTTCAAGAAACTTCTCAGGCGTGATCACTATATTGTTTTGTTGCTGGATGGTTGGCATGGCTTTATGGTGCTTTGTTTAAATAACCGGTAATTCTTTTCAACTCTCTTTTTGTGCCGGTACGTTTTTACATCAATTGATACGCCTATGGACACAAGGATTATAAATGCTATTCCGATAATGATCATGGTACCAGGTTTAAAATATGCTTGCTACTTTACGCTCAACCAGGTGTTTTTTTATGGCATCCGGGATGCTGCGGCCATGCTTTACATAAATGGTTGTTTTGCTATTGATCATCACACCTGTTTTGCCAGGGATGGCCAATAAGCCCGAAGTGATAAGCGGGTAATTGGCAAACTCAAACTGCATAGCCTCTTCATCACCCGGCTCAACCTGTTTTTTATTCTGCAGCTGCTGCAGGCGCTCCTGATCATCCTTAATCTCCTTAAGCTTTTTTTGTGCTGCAGCTAATTTTTCAGCCTTTTGATTTGCCCGGAAGATCCTGTCCTGCTCCGCCAGGATCCGCTCCGCTGATTTCTTGCTGTTCCGGGCCTCCTGGTTAATAGCTAAATCTTCCGGCAGCATTTTTTTACGGCCCAAATTGGGGTTTACCCGCTTCGCCGGGCGCTGCATGTGCGCTGTCATTACGCCTATGCACATCGTTTCTGCGGCTTCAACGCGGTGAGTCTGCATTGTGTCAAGCTGACTTTCTACCGGGTAATAGATCTTTTCCGAAGGGCTTAATAATTGTGAGTACTCGTTCATATATTGTTTAAATTGTTTAGCTTACTTACAGGTTTTTTTAAAAGACTGCTTACCCTCGCGGTTCGCAGCCTTAACCTAAACCTTATCACAAAGACAAATTGAAATCGCCTTGTACCACCAAAACCCCGCGTTTTATGGCGGGGCAGTGGATAATACCGGCAGCGCTGACCGGACCTAAACCTTATCACGAATTTGCCGGCACAGGGTTGTAACCAGGCGAAGTGTATAAAGAACTATGCGTAATACCGGCAGGGGTTGCCGGGCCTCAAATCAGCCTTCTTTATTTGCTGATATAAAGAACTATCCCCCTATATTTTTAATAGGTAAATGCCCTATCTAATTCAAATTCCAATTCAGTATCAAGCCGGCCAATCTCCCGCCTCAGCATCCCATCGCTGAGCGATCCGTAATTGATCATTAGCTTTATAAAATAGTCCTGCCCCTTTTTTCGCTCTATCATCGCTACCTGGTGTAACCGGGTGTAAATGTTGGATACCTCAGGTTCAATACCTGCTGCACCTCTTTACGCCTGATCAGCAGACCGTTTATCCGTACCCATTCCGCGCTCAGCATGCTCGTGGCACTCCTTTCATTGACTGGCAAAATGTTACGATTGGAATAATCTCCTTAGCATATTTTTTATAGTAATCGGAGTCTTCCTTAGGCGCCAGTAGCTTGATTACGCGCTGGTTTAATAGAATTAATTCGCACATGTAGTCCAATGAAGCTTTTCGGTCTTCGTTAAACACCCGGGCAAATGCCTCAGCTAATTCCGCCCTCGCCTCCTCATTAACATGTTTAAAAACATTTGCACGGGCATTTAGCCAGGTTATGAAAGTCTCACAGATATATAACCGGTTGTAGAAATATATCGCGCGAATAGCCTCGCTTTTATCGGCTACGGTTACCGTGACCTGCTTAAAGCTCTTCGGGCCAGTAAGTACCAGTTGCAGGGGGAATTGGCTAAGTGGTAGGTCTTTTGCTAACATCATAACCTGGCAATTAACAGAAGTGTAAAAATTTGCACACAAATGCGCAGATTGCGTACAATTAAGGCAATACCATCGTTAATTGTATTGGCTATGTGGTTACTTTGTACAGTGACAGTTATAGTCATATTTTTTTCAATTAATTAGTAAAGCAAAAAGGCAGTTCAGAACTTGGCGGTGACGGACTGCTTTTTTTTTGGTTAAAGGTTATATAAGGTTCTTTTTAAATGCCAGTAAGATCAATTCAGATTTATTCATTACGCCCGATTTGGCGTAGATATGCTTTAGATGAACTTTTACGGTTTCCTCGCTGATCCCAAGCGTGTAGGCTATTTCTTTATTTTGTAAGCCCCGTGCAGCCAGGGTAAACACTTTTATTTCGCTTGCAGTCAGATAGTCGCCGTTAGGGCCAACAACCAAGGCATCGCAAAGCCTACCCTCAACCGGGCATTCACCACCGCGCTTGGGGCACGGCCACCACTCATTATGCAGAAACTCTCCGTTTACGACGTCTGCCTTGCCGTCGAAGGCTCCTGAACAGCAGCTGGTGTATTTTTCTAATTGTTCATTATCTGTTTCGTAGCCTAAATAAACAAGGGCTTCTGCTTTTACTGCATGCTTAGCTATATCCTTCCGGATGATGTTTTTAATATTTTCAGCCGCATCCTTCACCCTGGCAGCTACTCCCTTTGTAATAAAATAGCTTTTTTCCTGATCAGTAGGATCGTTAAAAAACTCTATCCGTGTGTCGGATGGCAACAGGCCGGCAGGTAGTATGCGGATCATAATGAGGCTATCGTTTGTTTTTTTACAGATAGAGCTTGCTTATATTCTGCCGCAGTTTCAATGGCGGCAAAAATCACAGCCTCATTATTTGATCTCCCGGATAAAATATTTCTTAAACTGCCCGGTTTAAGATTGAATTTTTTCGCCACTTCCTTCCGTAGATGGGTGGGTAATTCAGTTCTTAATTTTTCTAATTCTTCTTTAGTAAATGGCATAACACTATTGAGTTATTTTATAAATGCGCTATTAGTGACACTTTTGCATGCAAATAATGACACAATAGTATGCAAATAATGACATTACATGCAAATATATTCTCCAAAACAAGCAGTATTATTCATAAAGATTTGATTATAAGTGCATTAATTTTCAAATATTAGTGCAAGGATGGAGCACGTAGGAAAACTATTGCAGGAAAAGCTGAAAGAACCGGGTATGCCGAGCGCAAAAGACTTTGCAGCGTTGATGGCAATGTCTGTTCGCACACTTTATAATGTATTTAATCAAAGTTCAGATTTAACATTCCCTCAGGTTGTCAAAGCGTCTGAAATTTTAAAGTATGATCTTATCGGCCATTACTTGAAAGCGGATGATAAGCTTTGGATTTTACACGAAACTGAAGGGGCTTATCGCAAAAAGAAAAAAACACTTACAATTAGTTTGCAATTACAGGTGGCTTTTGATGATGTGGCTATGTTGCCCGATGTACTGAAAGATTTGAATGATGTGGCTCAAAAAAGAGGGTTTACAATATTAAAATAGTGCTCAAATTGCAGTTTGAGTTCCAACAATTATATATAACTAACTGAGTGATAAGGCTAAAAATTATTTCGTCGGGAGCACCCTACTGGACAAGTGAAAAAGAGCATCACTTGTCCAGTTTTTCCTAATACCTAATTTGCTGTTAATCAATAAATAGCGTCCATCACTTCGTTCCTTCGCGTAGTTCGAACCTCAAACCCGTCAAATACCATATTTTCGGGGTAGAGTGAACTAATTACAGCGTTCCGCTTCACTATGTTCTCGCTATTATAGCTGATTATCAGCTGCTTTGAGTTCGTAATACATCTCGTCACCATCTCATCCACATTTTTTACTGCAAAAGCAAGGTCGGGAAGCCTGGCCTCCAGCACTGTAATCCTGTTTTCACAATCCCGCTTAACCGCCTGAAAATCAGCGCCGGTAATTCACCCGATAACAAAAAATCCCTCGCCTGCTCAATCTTTCCATTTAGCTCCCGGATCTCCTGGAGAATATTTTTCCGGCTATAATCGCCGTTATTGGCCTTTAGCCGGAACGCTTTACGCAGCACTTCCTCATAAAAAGGCTCATAACCATCCCTGACAAAAAACTTATTGACGGTCTGCTGAAATACCCCGTTGACCTTTTCCGCATTAAACCGGCATTTGCAGCTGCCCGAACAATGGTAATAATGATAATAGGCCCGGCAGCCTTTGGACATACTGCCAGATAACCTTCTTCCGCACTTCGGGCAAATCAAGAACCCCCGCAATGGCAACGCATTTACGGACACCCTGGGCGGGGTTACCCCGACAGACACCCGCCTTTTTTCCTTGCCATCTAAAAAATCCTGCACCTGGTAAAACAACGTTTCCCCGATCAGTGCCTCAGGCTGGCCATCACCAGGTCAGCAGCTTCATCCTGGTAGGCGGGAACAATGATCTTTCCGCAATACACCGGGTTGCGCAGCAAACGCCAGAAATTATTAAAACCGCAGGTTATTCCTTGTTCCTGCGCCATCCGGTAGACCTGCCTAATCGCGTAGGTTCTCGTGGCCAGCCGTTTAAAGGCGTCTTTCATAATGGTCGCCTGCGGCACATTGGGGGCGATATATGCGTTTGCAGGATCCCGTAGTTCCTTTTGATGATCTTAAATATTTTCGGCAGGTTATCATGCGCTTTTTGTGCATCTCTGAAAGCCTTTTCCCGGTTAAACTGGTTGCGGCAGCCATCATTGCAAAAACGTTTATCCGTCCTGCCAAATAGTTCTTTGCCGCAGTTTTCACAATGTGTTATCGCTTCTGATTTTAAAACAGGCATTTACCGGCTATTTTTTAACGTACTGGCCAACTGTATGATAAACGGTATTACCGGGTAATTGTTCTTTTTACCGGGTAATCGGTTAGCCCTTTTCAGTTTTGCTGCGGACAAAATCATTAAACCATGAAAGAAGATGTGATCGCAACAGAAAGCTTTAGCCATTATGGCAAAACCTATTTTTTTGATTACCTGCGCGCTGCGAATGGAACGGACTATATCCGCATCGCCCGGAGTGACAGGCAGCCGGATGACCACTTTGAAAAACAGTGCGTGGTTATCTTTGAGGAGAATTTCCCCCTCCTGCTGGAAGCGATGTCCTCTTTGTTCCGGACAGCGGGTACCAAAGAGCGGCAGGTATTAAACCCGAACGTACAGCTGACAGGGAACGCACGACGGGTATCAAAAGCTGGGACCCGGAATGCCGCCCACGTGAAAAGCTATTGCTACAGGGCCGGGATGCCATGGCCGATGCGGAACTGATTGCTATGCTGATTGGCGGCGGTTCCCCCAAGCAGACGGCCGTTAACCTGGCAGCGCAAATTTTAAGGAGCATCGATTTTAACCTGTCGCGGCTATCCAAACTGAGCATCGAAGAGCTTTGCCGCTTTAAAGGGATGGGCCATGCCAAATCGTCGTCCATCATTTCCGCCATGGAACTGGCGGTGCGGCTGGCTAAGGATCAGCCCCAATTTTATTTAAAAGCAGTCAACCATTAAATCTATGATGCCATGTTGTATATCATGCCCCTGATCCGGCGCCTGCCCGGCATTTTTAGTATTTTAAAAGTATCACTGCTGGCATGGAGGGAAACCGGCATCGGCCTTTGGCCTATTAACGACTGGCACGAAGACCGGCTGACCCGGTACCTGGGCGAGTTGTACGAAGCCACGCAAAAACAATTGGCAGAGCAGCTCCGGCGCGAAGTTACCCTGCCCTTATGGAATGCCTGTTTACCCGCAGATGTATCCGGCGGCCCGGACCTGAGCCTGCTGTTCAGCCTGCTGTTGAATACATTTCCACCGGATCGCTGCTGTGAGGAAAGCGTTTTGCTGGAACAAATCCAATGGGCGCTCATCGCCCTGGTTTATCCTGAGGAACCCGGTGAGCTGACCGTAGAGGAAGTTTTGGAACGCGCTTAAAGCCAGCAGTTCCAGCCGCATCGCTGTCGCTCTGCCGCTTTACTGCATTGGAAAAGACCGGGCGCAGCCGTCTGCCTCGCTGCGCTTCGGAGCCGCCCGCACCCGGACTTTTTGCGGCCACCTGTAAGCCATCTATAACCGCTGTTCAACTTTTCCCTCAATTCTCCAATGGCTTTTTCGTAGCAAAGTTCTGATAAGCCGGGACATCCCGTCAAGGCCGGGCTCCAATGTCATTAAGTTAAGGTACAAATAACTGATAATCAACTACTTAGCTTGTTTTTTTTCAATATATTTTGTATATTTAATTCATAATCAAATAGTTAAAGTGCAAAAAAAAACCTCATTTTTAATCGTAGAAAAATTGAGGAAAACAATTTTCAGCCGGGAGCTGGCTGTTAAATTTAAAATGGAGGAAAAAGACTTTACCAGGAACAGGAAGCGGCCATTCAGTGCTACTTTGCTATTTATGTTCAATTTGTTGAGAAAGAGCCTGGCTATTGAAATAGACGGCTTTGTACGCTATTTAAACGACCATTTTTCCTCCAGCAATACAAAGCACTTTACCTCAAGTGCGTTTGTTCAAAACAGGAAAAAGATTAGTCCGGCGGTGTTCAATCATCTGTCGGAAGTGATCATTGAGAATTTCTACACTGCCGATAACGATTCATTAATTCTTTTAAATGGCTTTAGAATACTTGCTGTTGATGGTTCCAGGATTATGCTTCCTTTCACTGACGAATTAAAAAAGTGTTATGGAACAACAAAAAATCAGTTTGGGGGCACTATTGTACAAGGAAGGGCATCTGTTTTATATGATGTTTTAACCGGGTTGCCCGCAACAAACTGCTGTTTTTTATTTTCCTCGGTTTCCGTTTTCAGATGCATGACAAAGCGCTACCACTGGAACAACGTGGGAGCTGGTACTGCTTTCAAGCTCAAACAGTGTTCTTGCAGCGGCGTCTACTTGTCCGTTTTCAGCGGTACCAACCAGTACGCGGCAGACGTGCGCTGCATCTCCCACTTTTCAATAAAAACAGAAATCAGCTATCCTGAGGAAACCGTGATTAATACAGGCAACGTATTGAATACAGCCAACGGACGGTTCACTGCTCTTACAAGTGGCTTCTGTATGTTCTATGGAGCTACACAATTTGACAATGGCCTGGTTGCGGGTAATCCAGTTTTGGAACTGTTACTTTGTATTTGGTAAAGAACTTTGCGGGATCTGGTACAGTACTCACTCAAACCATTGCATCCAATCCGGGAACTGGTTACAAAAGTAGGATTCTAAGGAGGCTCTTTTATATGGATTACACGGTTCCTTTTACAAATATTTAAATCACCAGAAATTGATATGCCATATTGTTTGTTGACTTTAAAGGTTGACTAATTATCAAAAAAAAAATCAGGAGGGGCTCCCCCCGCCTGATCTAATTTTCATCAACTCAATTCAATTTATTGTTTATCCCACCAGATCCTGGTCAGGAAATCGTCAGGCCCTTGCCGGCTTATTGCCGCAGCATAGGATGCCGCATTAAGATTTTGTTCACTTATGGGGTAAAGCATTCTTCTGAAAATTTTACCTCCCGTAGCATTGCCAACATAATTATTAGGTACCAGGGCAGGGTAGCCTGTGCGCCGGTAAGTAGCGAAGACCTCCTCTGCGTCCGGAAATATTCCAACCCAAAACTGTGTGTATATCTGTTGCATATTTTGGTCGAGCGTACCGGCCGTATTAAATTTATGGTGCGCTATATAAGTATTGATCTGGTTATCGGTTATCGCCCCGGCGTTGCCGCCAATTATAGCCCATTGGCGCATTGAAGCGGAGATGCCGTTTTCGTACGCCGCTGAAGCGGATGAGCCACTATACCAACCCCGTGAAGCAGCCTCAGCCAACAGAAAATAGCTTTCGGCAGCGGTAAATATAAGGCGGGGAGAATTTAATAGCAATATAGTCTTGGGGTTAGGTTCCGAATATGTTACAAAATCGGCGGGTTTTGTATTCAGCCCGGCCGACATTCCTTTTTGTATAGCAAAAGTAGTGTCAGCAACGCCATTATTGTACACAATAGATATTACGCCCAGGCGGGGATCTTTATTTGTTTTAAGGTAGTTTATAAACACATCCTGGTATTTACCGCCTTCTGTATTTGTAGCGCCATCCTGCGCTATATAATCGCTGTTCCAAAGGTTATTGGCAAGCGGATTGATGTTAATATCCTGGCCGGAACCTACATAAGGTACTTTGGCTATATCGGCATCATCTAAAATAACTCCGCCTGCAATAGCTTTTGTTGCCCATGTCTGTGCACCGGCAAGGTCAACCTTTGTCATGCGCATGGCTAATCTCAACATCAGGGAATAAGCAAATTTCTTCCACTTAACGGTATTGCCGCTATAGATGAGGTCGGCATCGCCAAATGTGGTCGATTTGCCGGCATCAAGGCTGATTGCCGCCTGGTCAAGCTCTTTAAGCAGATCGGCATAGATGTCTTTTTGCGGGTCATAAACAGGTTTATATATTGCGCTGTTATAACCTTGCCCGGCCTGTGAGTAAGGAATATCGCCGTACAGATCGGTAAGCCTGCTAAAGCAATATGCCCGCCAAATACGCGCTTCGGCAACAAGGTTGCTTTGCGTTGGATCAGTACCAACTCCCTTAATAACCTCTACCAGCTCGTTGATCTGGTTTGGATAGGCGCTACTAAATTCCCCCGCCGACGCCTGGCTTTGGGCTAATATGTATTTTGAGCCAAAACCTGCTACGTCATTAAAGCTGGTTGTGTATTGCATGGTACCAAGTAAAAGGTTCAGCATGCCCGAAACACCATCGTATTCGGCCTTGGTGAATATATACCCCGGAACCGGTTTGGGCGAACTGTTTGGATCTGTATTAAACTTGTCAAAGTTTTTAGTACATGATTGTATTGTAATAATGCCAAATATTATCAGCACACAATAAATATTTTTTTTCATCGTATTCAAATTTAAATATTAGAATTTAACAGAAAGGTTTACACCAAGTGAACGGGTGCGTGGTAAACCGATTGATTCAAAGCCCTGATCATTGCTGTTGGTGAAACTTTGTTCCGGATCAAAATTATCCGTCTTTTTGTATATCGTCCACAGGTTACGTGATACCAATGAAATACTTGCCGACTGAATATGAACCGCCTTTAAATCAAACACAGGCAGGTTGTATGATAAAATAACCTGGCGCAGCTTAACAAAGCTTCCATCATGTAAAAACAGGTCTGAATAGATTTTATAATTATCATAGTACGTACGCAAACCGCTGACAGGAACGGTACGGGTGTATGGAGCCCCGGTTTGGTCAACACCATTTAATAACAATCCGTTTTCGCGGCCTGGCAGGGTCATTTTGGTTAAACCAAGGCGTGTGGCATACACCTCTGCTTCTGAAAATACTTTGTTGCCAAATTTCCCGTCGAGCAGGAAGCTAAGTGAAAATCTTTTGTACCTGAATTCGTTGGTTAAGCCCATTGTTACCGGTGCAACGCTTTTTCCGAGAGGAACATAACCCGTGGCTACCGGCAATCCGGTAGTCTTGTTAAAAATTACCTGCCCGCCTGCATTTTTTTTCATTTGCGTGGCATATATTGTACCAAATGGCAGGCCTTCAGTATTATTTAGCAAGCCGTAGTTGTTTACAGTTGCGGCAAGCTGTATGGTAGATAGTCCGGGTGCAAGCCTCACCACTTTATTATCATTATAAGCTACGTTATAACTCACATTCCAGCTAAATCCTTTTGATTTAACAGGTGATCCGTTCAACATCACTTCAATACCTTTATTATCCATCTCGCCGACATTTAGTATAACATTATTATAGCCGGATGTTGATGATATAGCGGTGTTCACAATGTCATTAGTAGTTTTACGGTTATATACGGTAATATCCAAACCTAACCTGTTCTGCAGCATCTGCAATTCAATGCCCGCTTCAGATGTTGTAGAAGTGTAGGGTTTAAGATGGCTATTGGTAATATCATTGCTGGCCACATTTTGTAATGGCTGACCGGCACTGAGGATGCTTAGATAAGCAAGGTTAATTTTATATGCATCCGGTGCCCCGCCACCTACCTGGGCCCATGAAGCTCTCAGCTTGGCTAAGTTAAAGAATTCAGGTAGTTTAACAGCGTCAGACAAGATGAAACTACCACCCACGCTGGGATAAAAAATGCTGTTGTTTTGTGGGCTAAGTGTTGAAAACCAATCTTTACGACCTGTAAATGACAAGAATAGTAAACTTTTATAATCAAAATCGGCCGACCCAAATATTGAATTAGTTACTATCTTGGCATCATACGGTGTGGTTTTTATTTTTGCAAGGTTAGTTGTACTGTAAAAGAAAGGTATTGTAAATTGCGATCCGTCAGTGGTTTGTTGGTTTGTAACATTTTGACGGCCGTTAACCCCTCCTAAAATTGATACGTTTACATCTTTTACAATTTTTGTTTTGTAAGTGGCCGTAACCAGCTCATTTGTTTCAGAAACATCTGATTGAATTCCCTGGTATTGGCCGGTTATCATGTACAGCGTACCGGAGGGCAATATGTTTGAATAGGTATAATTATAAAAGTCGCGGCTTAATGTAGCTTTAAAAGTAAGGTCTTTTATCGGGGTGTATAAAACTGAGCCTTGTCCTATAAAACGATCTTTAACATCATCCTCTTTAAATTTATTGATCACAAAGTAACCGTTTGAAGCAATGGAAGCATCATTCCAAACTATTTCCTTGCCACTGGCATCGTAGCCCGGGTTCAACCAACGTATGTCTACTGTATTAGCAACTTCAAGAGGTGTCCAATTGGGATTGCCTAACGCGTCGCCGGCGCCGGTGCGGTTATGCCCGGTTTCAATGTTATATTGAGCAAGGGCCTCAATAGATATTTTGCTGCTTAGTTTAGCGTTTAACGCAAGATTAAATGTTTTCCGGTCATAAGTAGTTCCGGGTAAAATACCTTTACTGTTAAGATCAGCTAACGAAAACCGGTAAGTAATACCCTCGTTGCCACCTACAAATGCAAGGCTGTTGGTATAAGTGGTGCCTGTTTGATAATAGTTTTTTAAATTATCTTTTTGAGCTGAATATGGATGCGTTTTACCGTCAACAGCCACATAGTCTGTTGCCCCGTCGATTTTGGCGCCCCATGACCGCCTGCCGGTAGCCTGTGCATTAGCTAAAGTCATAGGTTTAACACCAGCATCTCCCTGGCCGTATTCATACTGATAATCAGGAAAAACAGCCACATTATCATATGTTGCGGTAGAGTTAAATTCAATTCCTACGCCTTTTTGGGCACGGCCTTTTTTGGTGGTGATAAGAATTACGCCGTTTGCAGCACGTGAGCCATATAAGGCAGCAGCGGTACCGCCTTTCAGCACACTGATTGATTCAATATCGTCCGGGTTAATAGCAGCGATACCATCGCCACGGTCAACGTTATTGGTTGTTCCGTTTACAGTTGGCGCGCCGCCAGGTACGCTGTTATCAATGGGCATACCGTTTACCACGTATAATGGCTGGTTGTCACCAGCAAGGCCGCCGTTACCCCTGATAACTATCCGGCTTGAGCCACCGGGCCCGGTTGATAAGCCCGCGGCATTTACCCCCGCGACCTTACCCGATAAGCCGTTCGCCACGTTGTTTTCACGGGCCTGGGTAAATTCACTTCCCTTTACTTCAGTTACAGAATAACCGAGTGATTTTCTTTGCTTACTTATACCAAGAGCGGTAACTACAACTTCATTGAGCGTGCTGGTATTTTTCTTCAATTTTATTTGAACAGCAAGCGTCGGATTAGAAACAGTAAACTCCTGCCGGTCATAACCAATATAAGCTACTTCAAGAGTAACAGGACCATTTGCATATTTATCAGGTACACTTAGCTTAAAATTACCTGACACGTCAGTAGCCGCACCTATTTTAGGATCGGCTTTAAGAAAAACGGAAGCATTAATAATCGGCTCATTATCAGTAGCATCAATAACCTTTCCTGTAATAATAGCTACAGCCTTATTATCAGAAGTCTCTTTTATAGAAAAAATAGAGATCTGGTTATCATTGATTTTACGGTATTCGAGCTGAAAAACTGATAACAGTTGTTTCAGGTTATCGTCAAGATTAAATTGCCAGGCGTTGTTCGCCAAACTTGCCGGCACAAATTTATTGTCCAGCAGTCCTTCGTGGTAAGCAATTTGAATTTTAAATTGCTTCTTCAGGTTGTCGAGCGCATCCTTTAACGTTACCTTGTTTTCAACGACCTGTTGTACCGTAAGGTTCCGGGCTTTTAAATGGACGCTATTGCTGGCGAATGAAGTTTGGCCAAAGCCGTAAACCGACCGGCCAAGCAAAGCCAACAAGAAACAGCAACATTTCAAAAAAGCTGATAAGTCAAGTTTTTGCATAATTAAGTTGTTTAAAGGTTAGTTTGTTAGTTTTCTGTGATGGTAATATTTTTATCAGCGTGCGTAATTTTTACTGACAATGTGGTCGAGATGGTTTCCAGAAGTTCATCAACATTTGATACACTTATCTCCCCCTCAATTTTCAGATCGGCAAGTTTTGGGTCCGGGATCTCAATGTGATAGCCATAATCATCGGTCATTACCTCGCTGATCTGCGACAGAGTGGCATTATTAAATAAAAGCTGGTGGCTGGTCCATCCGGTAAGTTTTTCAGGCACAGCAAGCTTTTTCTGCGCAACCACGTGTTTCTGTGCATATTCCACATAATCGCCCTTTTTCATAACAAGCAATTGCTTACTACTTGATGCCTTGTCGAGGTATTCTAAACGGATCTTACCGCTTATCAGGCCAACGTTAGTTTTATTATGCCGGGCACGCACGTTAAATGAGGTACCCAATACTTCTATGCTTACGTCATTACAATGAACAATAAATCTTTCGGTAGCTTTTATATGGGCCGGGTTTTTGTTAATGTGCCTAACGTTAAAAAAACCTTCTCCGCTAATCCAAACTTCCCTTGGATTTTTATTCCAGTTATTCACATAACTCAATTTAGAGTTTCCGTTTAAAACTACTATTGAATTATCGGGCAGGGTGACAGTGAGCACTTCGCCAAAGGCGGTGGTAATATCTGTTTTTGCGTTATGTTTAAACGTCCATAATGCAATGGCCACCGATGAAATCAATATTACTGCGGCAGCAACGCGCATGAACGTATTTAACCTGAATATTTTTTGTTTTGCAGCAGGCTGAGATTGAAGAGAAGCCTCAATATTTCCCCAAACTTTTTGCTGGTTAGCTCCATTTGTAAAAACATCCTGCTTGCGGTAGGCGCGTATAATTTTTGAAGCCTCATCAATAGCTTCCTCTTGCGCCGGATACGTGGCCACAACCGAGCGCCAAAAATTTATATCAGTTTCTGATGGATTAATTACAAAACGAACAAAATCGTCGTCATCTAAAAAATCAGGAACGGTGTAAGTATGATATTTCGCAATCTCCATGCTATATAAGTTTCTTATTTAAAAACTATATACATGGGTAACCTTAATTATCCCTTTGAAAATGAAAAAAAATTATTTTGTGTGAATACTTGTGCCTAAACAGGAGTAAAGGCTTAAAAAAATAACAAGTTTGGATGTTTTCAATACAGCCTCCAGATTATTAAAGGCCTTATAAATAAGCTTATATGCCGAACTGGTATTTATTTCCATAATATCGGCAATTTCTTCATAACCTAAACCTTCATAAAAGCGGAGGAAAATAATCTCCTGCTGCCTGGCCGGCAGATCTTTAATAACCGATCTTAATTTAAATTGCAGTTCGCGTTCTTCTTCGTTAGCGATGATCTGATGATCAAATGAAATTTCAAAAAAAAAATTGTATTCGGGCTTATCATCCAGGTCAACAAACCGCGACTGCCATTGTATTTTGCGAAAAATTATGTTTCGTAGTGACTTATACAGATAATTTTTTACCACTACGGGGTTACCCAAAGTAGCCTTGTTTGTCCATAATTTAATAAACAAATCATGTACAGCATCCTCAATAATATTTGCGTCCCTGGTAAATTTATAGCCGTAATTATTGAGCATTTTAAAGTAATCATTGTATAACTTAGTGTATGCCTCCCAATCCCCCGCCTTAAAGGCAAGCCATATTGCAGTGTTATCTTCGTTAAAACTCACAATACTTTTTTGCATAATTTGTTAACCCTATATACTTTTTAAAAAAATCAAAAAAGTATGTTTTATCAAATATAACAATGATTTTACATAAACTTCAAATTGTACGAACTGTGTGTTGTAATAGGATCAGTATTTCACTATGAAATATTTATTCTCCTTTGAGCGGCTTGCGGTGCCAGTAATTAGCCAGTAACGATCCGGTAGTATTCATAAGAGGGCCAAATACCGCAGGTGCCAGGCCAACAGTAGCAATTTTACCCATTGCTTTTGCTAGTCCTGATGCCAGCCCGGCGTTTTGCATCCCTACTTCAATAGCCATTGTGCGGCAATCCCGTTCAGACATTTTAAATAAACGGCCCGACCAGTAACCCAATATGTATCCCATTAAATTATGGATCAGCACCAGTAAAACTAACAAACCGCCAATATTTAACAGGCTATCCCTGCCAGCAGCGGTAATAATTACGATAATAAACGCTATCCCGAACATTGATACCAGTGGCATAAGTGTTTCCAGCCATAACGCCCGCTTAAGTAGATATTTATTAAAAAGAATACCTGCCCCAATGGGTATGATCACTATTTTTACAATATCCCACATCATGCTTAGGGCATCGATCTTAATAAATTCCCCACCAAGCAGCTTCATGAGCAATGGCGTAAAAATGGGAGCCAGCATAGTAGAAACTGCAGTTATTGTAACCGATAATGCCAGGTTGGCTTTTGCCAGGTACGACATTACATTGGAGGCCATACCATTGGGTGAGCAGCCTACCAGAATTATGCCGGCAGCAATTTCAGGCGGGAAACCACTTAATTTGGCTAATGTAAAACCAAGCAGCGGCATAATTATAAAATGGCTGCCAACACCTATAAACACTCCCTTGGGCATTTTGATAACCCCGGCAAAATCGCCAAGACCCATTGATGTGCCCATTCCAAACATAATAAGCTGTAAAAGCGGGGTAATAAGCCCGGCCAATTTAAAGCCCTTAACTTCAACAAAATATTGCGGATAATATAAGGCGGTTGTTACCGCTGCAAAAATGATAAGCGTGTACGAAAAGCCTTTTGTGAGTTCTGCTCCACGAACTGCAATGGATAACATTACAAAAAAGGCTATGATAAAAGGGCCGGCAAAGGCAATCCCATCGTGGCAAATGCGCCAAACAGCAGCAAGCAGGCAAAGTGCTGCAATACCTGCAACAATTTTATAAATACCGATATTTTTCAAAACTTAAATTTAGGTTATGGTTTATTACCAGGTGCGTTTTTCCATAAAGGCATCTAACTGTGCCCTTGTTATTTTCACTTCATTGGGATTTTGGTCAAGCCATTTCATGAAAGCTTCCTTGATCTTGTCGGTCCATTGGCTGTCAATTTCACCGGTGGCAAATGTGCCTGCTTTGAGCATAGCATGTCCGAACTTGTCTTTCAGGTCAATAAATTCCGCCGTAGCTATCACTTTTTCGGCTAAATGGGCCGGGATAAAAAGCACACCTTCTTTTTCAGATATAACAAGATCGCCCGGCAATACTACCGCACGGCCAATGCGGATAGGCGTATTAAGCCCCATCAATACCATTTCCTCCAGATAAGAAGGATCAAAATCGCGCACAAAAGCATTAAACCCCTTGATCTCCTTTAATCCGCTCAGATCTCGTGCAGAGCCGTCAAAGATCACTCCATTACCTGATTTGCTGAAAATCGAGTTTCCAAGGTTATCTCCTATCAAAGTTCCGCCCCTGATCTTCCCGAAACCATCAGCTACATAAACATCTCCTTTGGTCAAAACATCTATCGGCCACGAATTGGTATTCCCCTTTCTCCCCTGTTTTGCGCCCCGGTCCTTAATGTTTTTTTCAATATCGGGACGGCTTGGCATAAACATAGCGGTAACAGCACGGCCAACAACGGGTATGGTATCATTCACCAACTTCCACCCGCCTTCAAACTGGTTATTATATCCCTCGTTTCTCAACACTGTCCAGGCTTCCTCTATGCCAATCTTTTTTGCTCTTTCAATCAGGGCGTCCGGAATTTTCGGCCTGCCATCAGGGAAACGCTCGCCTTTCCATTCGGATGTGTAAAAAACCAACTCATCCTTCGAGATGGTTTGCGCTTTAGCTTCCTTGTAGCTGCCTATGCTTGTAATAAGCGCTAAGGTTAAAAGTTTATAATATTTCATGGTTTTTATTAAAAACAAAATATACTTGATTTAATGGTCTTCGCCCTTTAATGCTGCCTGTTTGCTTCTGGCAACATTTTTAGGCGGATAAACAGGTGTTGCTATTCCGTTAAGATCATATACAATTTTTCCTGCCCTTACAGTAAGTTCGCACTCCAGTTTCTTATTGGTTTCCATCTTATAACCGGTATAGTCATATAAACCAAATTTACCTTCACGAACACTTAATATAGCCACATCAGCACCAGATCCTACCGATAGGTTCCCCAGTTCCTCGCGTTTTATTTCCTTCGCCGGGTTTGAAGTGCTGGCTTGGATTACATCATGCAGTGACATCCCCATTGCTAAAAATTTAGTCATACAGATAAGCATATCCTTCATGGCATCGTTCATACTGCCAACGTGAATATCTGTGCTGATAGAATTAGGAAAGAAACCTTCTTTCATCGCGGGCAATGCCTGCGAATAAGCAAAACTGATCCCTCCATAACCTACGTCAAAAATAATCCCGCGTTTCCTGGCTTCAAAAACAAAGGGTTTTACCTTGTTGGTTTGCAGGTCTACCAAATACTCCCGGCTGCCCAGCTGGCCAAAACAATGGGTAAAAATATCGCCCGGGCGCAGGTGTTTCATAAACAGCTCTTCAATTGATAGCGGCGGATTGCTCCCGCCAAAATCAATCATAACCGGGATCCCACCTCCAAGTGTGCCCGCTTCTACGGCACGGTCAGCTGGTGTCCAGTCATGCCCTTCGAAATGAGCCAGTTTAATACCTACCACAATGTCCTTGTATCTTTTGGCAACCAGGGCAGTCATCTTTGGGTCCATGTCGTTTACGTTCTGTTCGTAACCCCCGCGCATGCCTTCGCCAACAATATTTAAAAGCGCCAATACCCGCGTTTTTGAAACATCAATAGTTTGCGCTTTAAATGTTGGGAAAGTCCGCCAGCCCGAGCTGCCGGCATCCACAACAGTGGTCACGCCGTTTCTAAACGTAAAGCCATCAGGAGCTATACCAAGGTTTCCGTCTTCATACTGGTGATCCGGCTGGGTACCATAAAAATCATGTGTGTGGATATCTATTAATCCTGGTGTAACATACATCCCCTTTGCATCAACTACCTGGATCCCTTGTTTTGGGTCGATGTCTTTTGAGATAAGGGCTATTTTACCATTACTAACAGCGATGTCCAGATCTGCGTCGATGTTATTTTTAGGATCGATGATGTGACCACCTTTGATCACAATATCATACGACTGTGCCATAGCCAACCGGCAGAGCATGCCCGAAAGGATTATTAATAAGAAGTAGGTTTTTAGCATTTTGAGATTAATGGTTAATACACGATCAAATATTATGGTTTACAATTCCGGCTTACCAATAGTAAGTACAAAAATTTATCAGGTAGCTTGTTGCAATATAGATTTTACTCTTCCTGCTACAACATCAACCTGGTCCGGCCGCAAAAGTACTACGCCAATAGTCAGGTGTTCATCCCTGCCGTTTGCAACAATACTTGGCGTGCCATCTTTCAGGGCTTTTACTACCTCTTTAGGTTTAATTTTAATTTTACTTTGATCCCAGGTTACGTTCAGGCTCGGGAAAGCATTGGCCGGTCCCGGGTCAACTGAAAGCTCGGTTTTAACACTCGGTAAACTTTCCAGCTGCGAGCCAATAGTTTTGGTGCGCTGGATCCAGTCTTCCCATTCTTTCTTATGATCCCTTTCCAGGTAAGCTTTCAGGGCGGCGTACATGCCAAACATTTCTTCCTTATTTACCTTCATTGGCCTGCCTATGGGCGCTTCGTTAGGGCTATGATTAAGGCGGGCAGCAGTGATCAGGTCCTTACGACCAAAAAGCAGGCCCGCGCTTTGAGGTCCGCGAATCATTTTACCGCCCGAAAAAGTCACAAGGTCAAAACCTATTTTCTGAAACTTAAACAGATTTTCAACAGGCGGCACGTCTGCAGCGGCATCTAAAAGCGTTGGGATATTATGCTTTTTGGCAACAGCCACAAAATCGCTGTGCGAAATACTGCTCTTTTCTGCCGCATTAAAAAACAACGCCATTACTGTTTTTTCATTAATAGCCTTCTCCATTTCCTCCGCACCTTCTACCTCAATAATTTTGGCGCCGGTTGTAGTTACAGCCTGGTCAAAAAGATAACGGTGTGTTTTTTGCATGATCACCTCGGGCCGCGGGCCGGGCAGGTTTGGCAATAGTTTGATCTTTTCAGGGTCTGTACCTGTTATGGCGGCCGCGGTGCTCAGCAATATAGCACATGCTGCGCCCGAAGTAACCATAGCTGATTCCACCTGCAGCATTTCGGCAATTTTAGCGCCTATTTTATCCTGCACTTCGTACATGTTGGCAAAATCGTGCGAGGTTGAATTAATAGCCTCCAATACTTCCGGGAGCATTAACGAACCTGATAAAAAAGTCATGGTTACCGATGCATTAATTACCGGTGTAACGCCGAGCTCTTTAAACAGGTCGCGCGCCGGCGCCACCGGCCGGGTAGGTGTGGTTTCTCCAATTGAAGCTGCCTTGCTCACCAGGCCGCTTGCCAATGGCAATAGGGTAAGGCCTTTTAGTATATCTCTGCGTTTCATTTTAATTTGTTTATATGTAAGCAATACAATCCATTTCTACCAATGAGTTGCCCGGTACACCACCTTTGGCCACGGCAACTGTGGTACGTACCGGTGGGTTTTTGCCAAAGCGGCCTTTATAAACCTCGTTCATACCCTGGTAGTCTGCAATATCATTCAGAAATACGCCTACTTTAAGCACTTTTTCCATTGACGAACCGGCCTTTATCAACTCTTTTTCCAGCTCTTTCAATACAATTTCGGTGTGCGCCTTAATTTCAAATGGTTCAACATGCGCGCCCTTACCGGCTATAAAAACCATATTACCAAGTTTGGTTGAACCGGAAAATAAAGGTACATCCTGCAATGTTGTTACATTGTTAACTACCTTTTCATCAGCAGGCGCCGCTATTGCATCCTTGCTTATTCCGAATATGGATAATCCAACTGCTGAGGCCAGCATTTTCTTTAAAATTGATCTTCTTTTTTCCATGATGTTTTAGTTTTAGTTTGTATGATGTTTTCTTGTTATTCCTGGTTATTTTGAGTTGGCGGGGGGACTTTTTGAATTTAACGTAAGAATGTATTTTACAATCTTATTAGCGTCGGCCAGGGGAATCGCCGGATGAGGAGCCATAGGGACAGCGCCCCATACACCGCTGCCGCCATTAATTACTTTTTGCGAGAGCATATTTACCGTGTTTTGGTCCTGCGGATATTTTTCTGCAACGGCTGTATATGCGGGCCCAACCAATTTTCTGCTATTTTATGGCATGCCAGACAGTCAGACTTAGCAATAAGCGCCTTACCGTCTTCAATTTCAGGCACTGTGGCAAACGGTGGCGGCGGTATTACTTTAGCTGGTGCGGCTGTCACCTTCTTTTTTACGACAGCTTTTTTCTTTACCTGGGCTGATACATTGCTGAAGCATGCAGTAAACGCAATGCATAAAGCAGCTATTAGTATTTTTTTGATCTTCATATTATCATTTCTGTTCTTTAGCCATCTTCCATTCGCGGCCCGGGTCATCTACCCTGAAAGTTTCAAGATTGCCCTGGTCCTGTAAAGTAATGTATACGGTCCTGCCATCCGGCCCGCCAAAGGCAACATTGGTTGGCCGCTTACCGGTGAGTGTTATTTCTTCCAGGATCTTTCCTTCAGGCGATACTTTGGCCACTGTTCCTTTACCAAACCGCGCCTGGTAAATATTGCCTTTTATGTCGCATCGTAATCCATCCATTCCAAAATCAGTAAATTCTATCACCAGCCTTTTATGGCTTATTTTACCTTTGGATGAAAGATCATAAGCCCAAATTTTTCGCTTTTCATTTACATATAAGGTATGATTATCAGGGCTTACATCAATCCCGTTAACGGTTGCCATGGTGTCTAAAAGTGTCACTTTTCCATCCGTGTCAATGCGCCAGATCTTACCTGTTCCGGCCTTCCAGTTTGGGTCGCTGGCATAAAGTCTGTTTTTATTGTCAATGGCAATATCATTTGGCTGGCTCATTCCATCCTCATGCGCAAAAACACTTTGCTGTTTGGTAGCCATATCAACCTTAATAATATTGTGCCCGGTATAATCTGCAATAAACATATTGCCATGACTGTCAAACCTGATCCCGTTACCAACGCTTCCTTTTGGCAATTCAATAAATATGCTGGCTTTTCCATCTGGCGTCATTTTACCAATGGTACCATCATGATCAAAATTAACAGCATAAACATTGCCGTCTTTATCAACTGCGGGCCCTTCTACCCCGGTAGTGAAGCTTTTAACAGGTGTAAACAGCGACGACTTAAAAAGTGCACTATCTGCGGATTGCGCATTTGAATTTATTGCAATAAACATTGCAGGTAGTAATAACCGCCCGGATTTAAAGGCCGAATAAAAAATTGATTTAGTCATGTGTTTGTTTTGGTGTCATTTTTCTAACGGCACTAACTTGTGCCGGGGTCACAATTTCAGGAATATTAGCAAAGTTCGATTTGATATAAGTGAGCACTTCAGCTATTTGCTCGTCAGTCAAAAAGCTGCCGTGTGCCGGCATTACTTCGTTATACGACTGGCCTTTTACCTGTACCGGCCCTTTAAGGCCATTAAGCACTACGTTTATCAGCCTGTTTGTATTATAATTTACCCATTCTGACTGCGCCAAAGGGGGGAAACGATTTCCATCGCCCTTGCCATCGCTTTGATGACATGCCACACAATAAGTACTGTATACCGCCGATGTTGCCGGTAAATCTTTAAACAGGTTATCTTTGATCTCGTCGGGTGTTTTAATGTTAGATGCCGTCAGCTTGCGATTCTCCATTGCTGCCAGCTGGGGTGTCCCGAAGCTTTTTTTATCGCCCCGGTACATAATGCGCCAGATCTTCCCTTTTTCGGTATCGCTTACATACAGCGAGCCATCAGGCCCTTCAGCCAAACCCATCGGGCGATATACAACATTACTTACATTTACAATAGGGTCAATGCCGGCAAAGCCATCTGCAAATACCTCCCAGGGACCCGAAGGTTTGCCGTCTTTAAACGGAACAAATGCAATAATATAGCCTGCCTGCGGATAAGGGGCGCGGTCTGTAGAACCATGAAAGGCAACAAAAGCGCCATTTTTATAACGGGCCGGGAATTGTTTCCCTTTATAAAACAAGAGGTCATTGGGTGCAAAATGAGCCGGAAAGGCTACTATTGGCTTAGCTAGTTTTGTGCCGTCGCCTTCTTTTGTGCCGTCGCCGCCAAACTCGGGGTTAAGCAGCTTTTTATCTTTGATCTGGTCGTAGTAATAATAAGGCCAGCCGCCGTCAAGGCCTTTATTTACTTTAAAAAACTCTTCTGCAGGCTGCATCGCGCTTTGCCAAGGCGAATAAAGGTCGGGCCAAAGCATCCGGAGATCATCGCGGCCATGGCTTACCGTATAAAGCAATTTACTTTTTGGGTCCCAATCCAGGGCGACGAGGCTTCTTAATCCTGTTGCATATCTTACCCCATCAGATTGATGCTGGTTAGTTTTATTGGCGTCAAACATCCAGATCCCGCCATGGTCTTTTAACCAGGGGTTGCTTTTATCAGGCGAACCCGGATCGCCAACACCGGGAGAACCCGGTAAGCGATTTTTTTCCTGACCTGCATTTGATCCGGCACCCCAGCCTACAAAGATGTGCCCTTTATTATCAAATGTAATCGGCTTGGTCTGGTGTTCGTGATAGGGCGGGTTATCGATAACAATAGTATCCATTTTACTATCCGGAGCTAATTGCCCGCGTTTAAGCTTCATCCTGTACACCATCAACTCTGAGCTGAAATACAGGTAGCCGTCGTGGATGCGCATGGCAGTTCCGTAAGTATGACCGTCATATTTACCAAAGGGGGTTATGATATCAGCTTTACCATCGCCGTTGGTATCCCTGAGCGCAATATTGCCATAGCCTCCATTTGTACGATGATTCCTTGCTTTTACATAAATATCGCCGTTTGAATTAACAGCAATATGCCTCGCCTGCCCCTTTAAGCTATCAATAACAACTAAGGCCTTAAAACCGTCGGGCAAAAAAAGGCCGCCATTGTTTGCATCAGCAGCTAACCTGGTATTATTCAGCGAAAAACCCATCACGATAACCAATATCCCGGCAATAATAAATTTCAATGAATGCGAATGAAAATAACGTAAGGCCTTAGTAATAGCTTTTCGGGTGTTATTTGTAATCTTCATTTAGGTAAAATTTATATATAACAATAATTGGTCTAACGGAAATGGAATGTTTGTTTTAATACTTTCAACCTGTTAAGTTAAATATACTAACAGATTCATACTTTTTAATAAATATTAAAAACGAAGCCAGGCAACATGCATGCTCATGCTATTACGCTGACCGTATATGTCGGATTTACCGGTGGCAGACATAATATTTGCTATTGGTTTATACAGGCGCTTTATTTAATATTTAAATGTGAATACTAATAACCAAGAAACGATAATTCCAAATTGCGGCAGCAATGTAGTAGGAAATATTTGCTTTCTTTTAAGTCAAATACCCTACAACAGCACTACAGATAACCTATATACATGGGTGTCCTTAAATTATCCCTTTGAAAACAAAAAAAATATTTTGTGTGAATACTTGTGCTAAACAGGGGGTAAAGACTAAAAAAATAAAATTTTTTTTCTTTACTTGGAGTGCCAGTTGCCGGGCTGGGCATTTGCTTCTTTGTCCTGGAATTTCGGCGCTCAGGCGGGGACATATTCATCATATGCAAAGACAAACAACAAGCCTTCAAAAAGATCGCTACCTGGTGTAATGATGTAGCAGCCGAAGAGATTGATGCTTTTAAAACGGTTGCAACATCTGTAAAAACGCATTGTGACACTATCTTGAATTTCTTCGATAACAGGAGTATCAATGCATCCGCAATGTCATTCAACGCTAAGGTCAAAGCTTTTAGAGCTACTTTGAGAAGCAAAAGAAGTATTATGTTCTTTTGTTCAGGGTGCTTAAATGGCTTATTCCCAGACTTTTAACCTCATTTTTATTTGTGCCCTGCGCCGATGCTATCCATCTTATTGTATGTTTTAAATCCTGCCTTTACCGTAAGGGAAGTTGTATTACCAAATCAAAAAAAGATGATGGAACTTGGAATTTAAAAATCAGAGTTACCCACAAAAGAAAAACAAATTACATCAGCACTCAGCATTTTGTAGTGTCAAACAATTAAGAACGGATTTTACTATTAAAGATCCGATCGTGTTGAAGGCTATCAACCCTTTTCTGGATGATTATCGAACTAAGATAACCGACCTGAAATTAAAGCTTAATCAATATGATGTAAACAACTTGATCAATTTTCTAACAGATCAAGGAATTAAATCCGCTGAAGAGATTAATATTATCGAATTTGATTGGAACAAATTGGCGTTTAAAAGCCTTGAACGTGGGACGGATTAAATGGTCAAGTTAACCGGAATATACAGTTTGATGACATAAAAAAGTTATTGGACACTTAACGCTCCGCAAGGAACCCGCCTGGAATTTGGGCGACCTAATATAGACGCAACCGGCTATCCGAAAATGGCTTGACAGCGATCCGTCAGGAAAGTAATACACACTTAGCCATACCGATAAATTTTATTGATCTACCTTGATTTAGATACCTCAGATATTACCGTCCAGCTTTTAGCGTATTGGACAATATCATGCTTCCGGCATTAAAGCTGAAGAAAAAAAGCCGGCCGGAGATTGAGGAAAAGGCTTATCACCATCTCCAATTGCTGGGAATGCAGGACCAGGCGCTAAAACCGGCCAGCCGTTTATCCGGCGGGCAGCAACAGCGGGTAGCTATTGCACGAGCATTAATTAATGATCCGTCAATCATTATGCGTGATGAGCCTACCGGTAACCTGGACTCGAAGAATACAGGAATGGTGTTTGATATTTTTAAACAACTATCTGTTGATAATGGCTAGACGATCATTGCGGTTACACACGATGAGGATTTTGCTATGAGAAGTGACCGGGTAATTGAATTAAATGATGGGCAATGCATACCTGGACTTATGGAATGAATTATAGTTACGGCGTTGCGGGTGGCTGTTATGGACTGTCCGTTTATGGCAGACAATTCAAAAGCCGTCCGGAGGCACTTTCGTGTGCACTAAATGAACTTAAGATTATGATGACTAAAAAGATAGGTAGTACTGATACGACCAATGACAAACAGCCGGTAATTTTAGCGACTTTGCGGGATATTGAAAAGGAACTGGTAGGTGCGGTGCAACTAACACTATTTTAGCGAGGATATATTTTTATTAAAAGATATTCTTATTTACCGGCCTTAGCCAGGTTACTACCCCTTTACCCGCGTTGGGAATCAGGGAAATATGTGTCATTGAACTGCCCGGTGCAGTAAATGAGACGGTTTTTTCATTTTCAGTATCGGTTTTTACTATGGACTATGGTCTATCGATCATGGACTAAAACCTATACACCAATAAGTTGGTAAACCACCCCTTTAGGGTGATAGGTGACGTGTAAATAATATGTATTTTTATAAAAAAACCAAGCCAAGGGAATCGACTTAACCGTGGCTTTTTTGCGAAACTGAATTTCAATTTTTAAATGTGCATTATAAACGTTGTGCCGCTTGTTTATTATTAACGCTGAATTTCTTTTCTGCAGCTGCTCAAAAAGCGGAGCAGCATTATCTTCATCATTCAGATACCGTTAATAATGTAGTGAGGTTATGGAAGGCATCCGGCAATACAAAGCTGGTTGTTTTATTACCGCCTTACGGAGGCGATCAGAATTATTACAATTCTTCAAAATTACCGTCGCTGCTCAATGTAAACAACATCGATTTTGCTGTAATTCATCCCGGCAATGTCGGATACACCAGGGATGACGATATTAAACGGCTTGATTCTTTAATTGCCTTAATCGTTAAAAAATATCATTATAGTCCTGATGGTATAATAATCGGGGGATTTTCGGCAGGCGGGTATGGGGCAATGAAATATGTGCTGAAAAAACAAAAGGGCGAATTAAATTTAAGCTACGCGCCAAAAGCGGTTTTTTCTGTCGATGCTCCTTTAGACATGGAACGATGGTATACGTCGTTAAACCTTGTCAGGCAGCGCGTCGACACGGCCAACATGATGTATGGCGAGGCGAATTACCTGGTCGGGATGTTTAATGAGCTTTATGGGAGCCCGCCGGCTCAAAATGTGGATATATACCGGAAAAATTCGGTTGTTTCTGTTTTTTTACCCGATGGCGGAAATGCCATATATTTCAAAAACATTCCCGTGCGGCTATATACCGAACCCGATATCAATTGGTATATCGATCATTTGAACCTGGATTACCTGCTGATCAATGCCATTGATCAGGCAGCGCTTGTAAGCATTTTGAAACTGCAGGGCAATAAAAATGTCTCGCTGGTAACCACTACCGGCAAGGGCTACCGACCCGAACTGAATAATATACGGATGCCGCATTCCTGGCAAATTGTTGACGAAAATGAGCTGGTTAACTGGATTGTGAGATATATAAAGTAACTATAACTCTCCGAGCCAGGAATACCTTTCTTCCAAAGTGGATACGGTCACTGTCCGCCTGCTCGGGTCGGTGGGCCTGGTGAGTGCCGAGACTACCGTGGTAGGCAAAGCGAACGGGCAGATCAGTACGATCCGTACCTGTTACCTGGATGTGTATGAAAAAAGAAAAAGGTGCTGGTATGCCGTGGCTTCGCAGGTGGCTTTGCTGAGCGAGAAATAACTTTACCTAAGCATAAAATTATTTAACTATCAGCCATGAAAAAGACCTTTTACCTTATTGTATTACTGGCGCTGACCCTGGGCACCGCCCGGGCACAGATCGATACGACAGCCAATTTACCCGCTGCCGACAAGCTGTATGGGTTGAGCAAATTCTGGTCGGAAGCCAGTGATAATTTTATGTATTTCGATCATGCGAAGATCAAGTGGGACAGCGCTTACCGTGCCTATATCCCCCAGGTGCTGGCCACAAAAAATACCTGGCAGTATTACCTGGTGATGCAACGTTTCTGCGCCCTGTTAAAGGACGGGCATACCGACATCGAATTCCCCGGCGCCCTGGTAGTTCTCGGGATGTCCCGTTACCGCTGGATCTATATCGAGGATTTTAACAAAAAGTTCATCGTGACCGGTATTCCGGTGCAGTTCAACGGACAGGTGCCGCTGGGGTCGGAAATGGTCAGCGTAGATGGCATCGAGGCAAAGGCCAGAAGAGGTTGATGAGTTGCTTTCCCGCAAAGCAGGAGCGGCTATAGCTGGCGAGAAGCTGCGTGACAGGGCCCTTGTATATTTAGAATCTAGTGACAACGCCAACGCCATTAAAATACTGCACGAATTAAAACTCAAATGGTTTAATCAGGATACTGTAAGAGGAATGATATTGACCTGTCTGCTGTTGGCGAATACCTATCAAAAACAAGAGCTTTTCTTTGCTTCAAAGTACTTCGGCCTAGTGGCCGCCTACTTAGCATATAAAACGAAAGACACCTCACTAAACGCATAGATAATTATAAATCGAAGACTACTTTAGAAAAGACTGCCTAAGCGTTGCGAAAAAAGCATTGGAATTATTGCTCATCAACACTTTGGCCTGGCAGGAGTTCGTGGCGCGATGTTTGAAACAAAAAATTTATAAGTCTAAATCTGCTATTAGACGCAAATCAGGCAGGAAATGGTTCGAAATCTGTACAGTAGCCAGCACCTTACTGGACAAGTGAAAAAGAACATCACTTGTCCAGTTTTTTCTTACACCTAATTTGCTGTTAATCAATAGAATTGCCTCCATTGCTTCATTCCTTCGCGTAGTTCGAACCTCAAACCCGTCAAATACCATATTTCCGTTGATGTACCTGTATGGCTATGATCAACTTGATCGCCTGACGAAACAGACAGCATTTAGTGGACTGAACCCGACAACGAATGTATGGACCCCGGTTTCATTAAATGACTACAAGGAAAATGTTAGCTACGATGGTAACGGAAATATTAAAACTTATGTAAGAAACGGCAATTATCTGGCTACTAATACAACTGCCGTCATGGACAACCTTACCTACAACTATTCAAAGGATATAAATGGGGTGTTGGAGAATAATCGGTTAACTTATCCTTCCGAATTGAGCAAAAATGGGAATAGCGAAATTATAATACAGAAAAAAAATTGTTTAGATGCGCTATCTAAATTTGCGGATACTTTAAAGGTATATAAAGAAGGATTGCTCAACGATACTAACAAAGAAAAAAATAACGTAATAAAAAACTGCCATTTAAAGGACTATAGGCATGAAATTAAAATGCAGTCAGCCATAGTATTGATTATGCTCAAATTTTATAACTATGATTTAAAACAAGGTTGGGCGCATGAAAGGGGAGCAGTTTTGGCTGATATGTCAAATCTTACCAACCAAATAATTTTTGAATACGCTTATTTATATTATGGTAAAGAAAGATATTATACAGAAGATTTATATGTAGAAGATGTTATTAGCTTTATTAAAAAGAACCCTGTATTCCTAAAAAATTCGCAAAACAAAAAGCAGTATGATGATTCGTTTAAATTTAATAGAAAGAGATAAAATATTCAGCGTTGAAAGGAACATTACAACTTAACTGTACAATTAATCCTACTGATTATGTTCCCACCTAAAAAATAAACTCAATAGCAATGAAAATTAAAATAAGTTTGAATGTAATCGTTTTAATATCGTTTTTTATTACAGCATGTGGACAAAATAATAAGCTGGCATGAAAATCGCAGGAATCCGGGCATGAAGATAATTACCTGCGGGAAAATAAACCTTTGTTTTGCGGAGACTGGTGCAAACGCAGTTAATTAAAAAAAATAATAAATATCGATCGCTGGCACTGGATTTTTGAAGAACAACCCAATATTCGGATATAGGCCGATGGGATCAATCGCGTAATCATTGTCGGGTGTCTGGACAATACCCGAGTGAACATTAGGCTAACGATCGTAAACTGTTCGAGTTAGGAAAGGAGCTATAAGACCATCAACGAACTGCTCGAACATTAGCCAAACAATAGAAAAGGGAAGCATTCATTACATGGGGGGATCCGAAGGGCCTGCGGGTTGAAAATTGCTACAATAAAAAGGGGCAATAAAATATTAGCGGGGGCAATTGGGAGAAGTGCTGCAGATGCCGAGCATATCGCCGCTGAATTTTGCGGGTGTTTGTTAAGGAACGTTTCTCCTTATGGGGAACTGCACCGATCCTGGGAATCTGTTTATCGTGATATCAACGAGCGCGAGCAGTCAGGGTTTAGTAATGCCATTAAAATGGCCCGCGGGCTAAATTGTAGTACTTTGGAATTAACGGATAATGACGGGGATGTTTTTAAAGACTTGTGTGACCAGGCTCAGATCATTTCTTCCGATAAAACCGCACGGATACAGGAAGGGCATATTTTGATCGGACGTAATTTAGGTAAAGCAGTCGACGATCCGTATTAAGCGGTGTAAAAAAATGCAAGTAAAAAAACAAACAGGCAGGTAGCTTATATAATGCTGTAATGCGACACAGGTCTGATGTTTGCTGCCCGGTCTTCGTTGCCGCACCGCAAAAGCGGCTACTATATAAAATATAAATGAGCCAATATGATTAACTTAAGTCCATCCCGGGTAATATCAAAAAAAGCCGTTGCTAAGGGGTTAAAATTGGTTATAGCCGATGGCATGGCAGCCGAGGCTATGGTTGTTTTCACCAGTGGCACGTTTCTCACGGCAATGGCTATAAAGCTGGGCGCTACTAATTTCCAGCTGGGATTATTTGCCGCACTGCCTACTTTCACCACTATGTTTCAATTATTGTCCGTGTGGCTGGTTCGTAAGTTCAATAACCGCCGTGTGATAACGGCATTATTCAACCTGCTGGCACGCTTGCCCATACTGACCATCGGTGCGATCCCCTTTCTGTTCACCGGCGGCACCACAATAGAAGTATTATTCCTGTTGCTATTTTTTCAGCATATTTTTGGCGACATCGCCGGGGCTAGCTGGAACTCATGGATAAAGGATTTAGTGCCCGCAGGTCAAATGGGTGCGTTCTTTTCGCGCCGGACACGCATGTCACAGACCCTGAACGTGACCTTGAGCCTGGCAACCGCACTGTGTATCGATTATGTGAAGGCTCACGATCCGAAAGCAGAGATCATAATGTATCACCTCATGTTCCTGGCAGGTGGCGGGCTTGGGCTGCTGAGTGTTGTTTTTTTATTGGGTACGCCCGAGCCGAAGGCTAGGCGGATCAACGACAAGCTGCTCACTTTATTTGCGATGCCATTAAAAAATGTAAACTTTAAAAATTTATTGATCTTTAATTCCTTCTGGGCCTTTGCGCTTAACCTCGCTACCCCTTTTTTTGCGGTATACATGTTAAAAACCGTAAAATTGCCACTCTCTTATGTAATCTCGCTGGGCCTGCTCGGTCAGCTCAGCGGTATACTGTCCTATAAATTGTGGGGAAAATACACCGACCGCTTTAGCAACAAAACAATCATCGGTATTTGTGCGCCGCTTTATATAATTTGTATACTGGCGTTTGCATTCGTTGCGGTTCCGGGCCAAAAGTTGTTGACCATTACCCTGCTGATCGTCATTTACTTTATAAGTGGTTTGTCGATCGCAGGTATCAACCTGTCGCTAAACAATATTGGGCTTAAACTGGCTGCTGAGAACGAAGCCATTGCTTACATATCCGTCAAAAATATGTTCGTCGCTTTCTTTTCCACCCTTGCACCGCTGATTGGGGGGGTACTGGCGGACTTTTTTGCAACGCACCAGTTCAGCGGCAACCTCCGGTTTAAGAGTGCGCAGGGGATAACCAATTTCACGCTTATTAATCTCCAGGGATGGAATTACTTCTTTATCATAGGAGGGCTGCTCGCCTTGCTGTCTTTGCGGTTTTTAAGCCGGGTGCAGGAATCCGGCGAAATTAATAAAGGCCGTGCAGTCAATTTTATGCGCGCCCAGGTGCGCAGCGGGTTAGAAGAGAATCTAGGCCGGCGCATCAGCCAGGGGATCCTGCTACCATCAGATCTGATCAGAAGACGCTTAAAGAAACGGGCCAGGCAACGTCGGTCTGTCGCTGCCCGCAAGGGCAAATAGCGCTTTGATTTTATTATTTCGCAAAAAGAAATAATATGTCTTTATGAATTAAATTTTATCGTATTAAATTACATACACTCCCACATACACCCTGTAGTTTTACTTGAACACTTCTGTAAAGATGTCAGAAGCGTTTCAATCCGACACAAGCGCTGCTGACATTTTGGTGTTGTATTTGTCTATTATGAATTAATAAAGGCAATTATGGACAATCAACTTAAAATTTTCACATGGCATATTCATGGTAGTTACCTTTACTACTTATCGCAGGGTAATTACCAAATCTGCATTCCGACCAAGCCCGTAAGAACGGAAGGCTATTATGGGCGCGGCGAAACCTTTCCCTTTGCCGAAAACGTAATCGAAATCTCGTCGGAGGAGGTTAAAAACCATCATTTCGACTGTATCCTGTTTCAAACCAATCAAAATTTCCTGGAGGATCAATTTGAAATATTGTCGGCAGCGCAGCGTGCCCTGCCGAAGATCTACCTGGAACATGATCCGCCAACCGGGCACCCGACAAATACCAAACACCTGGTTGATGATCCGGAAATTGCCCTGGTGCATGTTACTCATTTTAACCGGTTGATGTGGGACAACGGCAGAACCCCAACTTACGTGATCGAGCATGGCGTATCGCGGCCGGCCGCAGCTTATACCGGTCAACTGGAAAAGGGTATCGTGGTGATCAATAATTTGCCCTCCCGCGGGCGCCTGCTGGGACTGGATGTATTTAAGGAGGTGTGCAAGCATATTCCTATCGATCTGGTTGGCATGGGTACCGGCGAACTGGGCCTGGGCGAAATACTGCATCCGCAATTGCCGGAATTTATCAGCGAATACAGGTTCTTTTTTAATCCCATCCGCTATACTAGCCTGGGTTTAGCGGTGTGCGAAGCAATGATGCTTGGTATTCCGGTCGTCGGGCTGGCTACTACGGAATTGGCTACAGTTATCGCAAACGGCAGCTCCGGATATGTACACACCGATGTTGGCTACCTCGTAGAAAAAATGAAGCTGCTGCTCAATGACCCGGAACATGCCATGCGGCTTGGGCAGGCCGGCCGCGAAACCGCGTTGAAAAAATTTGACATCAGCCGCTTTACCGGCCAGTGGGAGCAGCTTTTCCGGAAAGTTGTCAATAATAACAAACACCTAATAACACAAGACCTTTATGAAAGATAAAATTAAATCCATAGCGTTTATCAGTGATCATGCGTCCCCGCTCGCAGACCTTGGAGGTGTAGACACCGGGGGGCAAAATGTTTATGTAGCGCAACTGTGCCGTTTCCTGGCCGGTCAGGGCTATGCGATCGATCTCTATACCCGCTGGGACAACGCCGAAATGCAACAGGTAGTTAATTGGCTTCCCGGGGTAAGGGTGATCCATGTAAAGGCCGGGCCGGTGGAGATCACGCCAAAAGAAGAGCTACTACCGTTCATGCGCGAGTTCCGGGAGAATATGATGGCTTTTATGCGGCAGGAAAACCGGAATTATGAGCTCATCCACGCTCATTTCTTTATGTCGGCATTGGTTGCGGCCGGCATCAAACAACTGCTGGGCATACCCTATACCGTAACATTCCATGCGCTGGGCGCTATCAGGCAGATCCACCAGGGCAGCAGCGATAAATTCCCATGCGACCGTATCCAGATTGAAAAAGAGGTAGCCTTACTGGCCGACCGGGTGATTGCCGAATGCCCGCAGGACAGGGACGATCTGATGATGCATTATGGCGTGCCCGCCTGCAAAATCTGCATCATTCCTTGTGGTTTCAGCAACCAGGAATTCTACCCCGTGGAAAAACATCAAGCCCGCGAATTGCTCAAGCTCAACGCCGACGAACCTATCGTTCTACAACTTGGCCGTATGGTACCGCGCAAAGGTGTGGACAATGTAGTTAAAGCCATTGCCAAATTGAAAGCAAACGGCAAAAAAGTAAAGTTGGTTATTGTCGGGGGCGAAAGCGAATATCCGGATCCTCAAAGCAGCCCTGAACTTTCCCGCCTGTATAGCATTGCCCAGGCACATGATGTGCTGGATCATATTCATTTCGCGGGACGTAAAGGCCGGGATGAGCTGAAGTATTACTATTCGGCTGCTGATGTTTTTGTGACTACGCCATGGTACGAGCCTTTTGGCATCACGCCGCTGGAAGCCATGGCCTGCGGCACACCAGTTATCGGTGCGAATGTGGGCGGCATTAAATATTCGGTTGTCGATGGTGAAACCGGAGCGCTCGTTACACCGGATGATCCTGATGAACTTGCTGATAAGGTAAACGAACTGATATTTGATAAGGACCGGTTACAACGGCTCGGACAAAATGCCATCGAACGCGTAAACCGGTATTTTACCTGGACAAACGTCGCTGAGAAGGTAAGCAGCGTTTACGAAAATATTATGGATCAGAAATTAATGCAGGCCGGATGAATACTGCCCGGAGAGCCGTTTTTATAGACAAGGATGGTACGCTGATAACCGACCTTCCTTATAATGCAGACCCGGAAAAAATCGCCTTCAGCCCGAATTGTCTAATTGGTTTGCAGCAATTGCAGCGACAGGGCTACCGCCTGGTGATCATTACCAATCAAAGCGGTATCGCGATGGGCTATTTTAGTGCACAGGCATTGATAGCGGTCGAAGCCCGAATAAAAACGATGCTGGCTGCGGCCGGTATCCGGCTGGATGGCTTTTATTTTTGTCCTCACCACCCTAAAGGTACTGATCCTTTGTATGCAACCGTCTGTAACTGCCGCAAGCCGCAGCCCGGACTGTTACTGAAAGCTGCGCGTGAACTGGGTATTGACCTGGCGGAGTCCTGGATGATCGGTGATATTTTGAATGACGTGGAAGCAGGAAACAGAGCCGGCTGCAAAAGTATTTTAATTGAGAATGGGAACGAAACAGAATGGCTGCGAGGCGACTTTAGACGGCCAATAGCCCAAGCAAAGAATATTAATGAAGCAGCAGAATTTATCTTGAATAAAGATGGAGAATAGTTGGCAGGGTTGTAAAAATATACTTTGTATCCGCCCGGATAACATGGGCGATCTGCTGATGACCGGCCCTGCGCTGCGTGCGCTTAAGGAAAGTCTGAACTGCAAAATAACAGTGCTTACATCGTCTATGGCGGCCGGTATAGCCAGACTGATGCCCGGCATAGACGAAGTGATGATTTTTGATGTTCCCTGGGTTAAAAATAACGTAGCAGCGGAGGCCGGCGCTGTTGAGAATGCCGTACAAGAGATCAGGACGCGAAAATTCGACGCCGCGGTAATTTTTACGGTATACAGTCAGAATCCTTTGCCCACCGTAATGCTGGCCTACCTGGCCGGTATTTCAAAACGACTGGCTTTTTGCCGTGAAAATCCTTACCGGTTATTGACAGATTGGGTGCCCGACAAAGAGCCTTATTCGATTATCAGGCACCAGGTGAGGCGTGACCTCGAATTGGTTGCAGCTGTTGGCGCCACTACGTTAAACGATAGGTTACTATTGACCATCAACACCGAGCTGAAAGAATGTATTCTGCAAAAATTAAACAATATCGGGATAGCAACGGATAAATCCTGGTTGATTATTCATCCGGGTGTAAGTGAGCCTAAGCGGCAGTATCCTGTGGAAAAATGGGCCGCCGCCGGAAAAGAGCTGATTAAAAGGAAAGGTTACCAGGTGATAATTACCGGAGCTGCAGCCGAGCGGGCGTTATGCGAAACCTTAAAGGAACAGACTGGTATGCAGAGCTTTAACGTAGCAGGAATATTTACGCTTGAAGAATTTATAACGCTGATTGGAATGGCGAAGGTGGTGGTATCTGTGAATACCGCCACCGTCCACATCGCGGCGGCGACAGGAACGCCGGTCGTTGTCCTTTACGCGCTTACCAATCCGCAGCATACGCCGTGGAAGGTACCTTGCAGGGTTTTGCCTTACCAGCCTCATGCGGCACCCCAAAGCAAAAATGAAGTAATCAGGCAGGTCAATACGTTCCTGTATCAGCAGCAGATACCTATGCCGGACGAACATGCCATTGTTTGTGCGATTGAAGAACTGACGGATTCCGATTTTTCGCCTAATGCGGTGTTTGCAGCAGCTCCGCCGCCTGCTCGAACACCGTTTGAAGACCGGGTTGATCCAGCCAGTTGATGGTGCGGTGAATTTTCTTGTTAATGGGCCCCCAGCGTTCGGGCTCACCATCCATACTGATAACGATGCTGGGCGTTTTAAATGCGGCAGCCATGTGCGACACACCAGTGCAATTCGAGATAAGTGCACCGGCATTTTTTATTAATATGCCGATTGCACCGAGGCTGGTTTTTCCTGCCAGGTTTATGGCCGGCTTTTCCATGCAGCTGATTACCGCGCTTACAATTTCCGTTTCTTCGTTTGTGCCGGTGAGCACCACCTCAAAACCACCATCAGCGACATAATCGGCCAAAGCCGCAAAGTTGCGGGCAGGCCACTGTCGCCAGGCGCCGCGTGACCCGGGATGGATGCAAACATATTCCTTATAGCGCAAATGCAATTTCAGGTCATCGTAATCCTGCTGATCCTGCCGGCTTATCGGAAACTCCAGATCAATGCCTTGTGAGGAAATGCCAAGGAATTCCATTAGCTTAATGTGCCGCTCAATTTCGGAGCCTTCGTTGGGATAAGGCATAAAGTAATCAACGTTAGGCGCATAATCACCCGGTAAGTAAAATCCGGCAGTATAATGCGCTTCAAACAATTCAACCATAGCATTAACGATGGTTCCGTCGCCCTGCATTTGCAGCGCCAGGTCGAAATGTCGGCTTTGCACCTTGTTCAAAAACGAAGCGAACACTACAGGGTCAACCGGTTGTTCGGGCAAACCGGGATAACCCGGAAACCAGATAAAATCATCAAAGTAAGCGGAGTATCGCGCCGTAAACGATTTTCCCCAGGGTAAGCCTGCCAGCGTGATATGAGCTTGCGGATAAGCATGGCGTAAAGCGCGCATGGCCGGCACATGGCACAACATGTCCCCCAACTGCAACGCCCGGAAGACGATGATCTTTTTGATATCGGCCGGTACTTTCATAAAAATAGTACCCGGTATTTAAAAGCACCATAAAATTGCCAGTAAACCGACAGGAAGGGGATCAGCAACGATGTAACCGCCATTTCCAATAAATGACGCGGCTTCCGGCTGGTGAACTTCAGCCTGCGGAAGGCAAAAAACACTGACAGGGCAAGCCAGCCGGTCAGTCCGGCGGTAATCAGTAAGGGCGTTTTTAATAGCCCGCCGGCCGGCATTAGGAGGAAAAAGCTGAGCGTTGCATAATAATAAACCGGTGGATTTGGCTGTATTTTTTGCCTGTAAAGCTCCGGCCATTTTTTGTACAGCAATGCATTATACATGGTCTTTTTTTGCTCTTTGATGCTAACGCCCCATTTGGCTGTCCTGACCGGATGGGTAACGACTGCTGATTCCACCTTTTCGATCCAAATGCCGGCTTTAATCAGTTTGAATTCCAGGTCACTGTCTTCACGCCACGCCGTGGCGAATTGTTCATCAAAGCCGCCCGTTGCCAGCAATATACGTTTTGAACAGGCGCAATTGGCGGTAATGAAATCGGCTTCTTCCAAATGAGCGACATTACGTTCATAGTCGGTCGGACAGGCTGGAAGCGGGACAATGGTTTTGCCTGTAAATACTTTGCTTTTATCAGTAACAAAACGCTCGTAATAAGAGCAGAGCCAATTATTGGCAGGCTGGCAGTCATCATCCGTAAAAACGATCAGTGCTCCCTTTGCCAAAAGCCAGCCATAATTACGAGCGGCGGCAGGGCCTTTTTTGGCAGGCAGCGCATAATATTGCACCGGAAGTGCCCTGTGTTTGTTAAAAGCCGTGACAGCCTTTTCGGAAAGCGGATCGGCGCCGTCGGAAACAACGATAATTTCAAAAGCGCCCGCGGCGAACCGCTGTGTATAAACTGCGCGGAGGCAGTTAAGCAATAGTTCCGGACGCCTGTAAGTAGGAATTACTACGGATAGTTGAATGTTCATTTTTTTCAATTAAAAAAGATCCGATAATCAGTGCATCAAAAGGGGAGGTCCAGAAACATTCAATAGCATCACGCGGCGAGCAAACAATAGGTTTGCCGAGGGTGTTGAATGAGGTATTAACTAAGACCGGAACACCTGTTTTTTTGTAAAAAGCCGTTAACAAGTCATAATATTGAGGATGCTGCCCGCGGTTAATGGTTTGGATACGGGCCGTTCCGTCCACATGCCGCACCGCAGGTATCTGGTCTGCTTTTTCCTCCTTCACGCTGTAAACAAATAACATAAACGGCGAATAAACGGCATTTTCAAACCAGTTGCCGGCTTCCTCTTCCAGCACCACCGGCGCTACGGGCCGGAAATCCTCGCGGTCTTTCACCTCGTTGAGCCGCGACTGCATTTGAGGACTGATGGGAGATGCCAGTATAGACCGGCTGCCCAAAGCACGCGGTCCATATTCCATCCTGCCCTGGTACCAGCCGATAATCTTGTCCTGCGCCAGTATTTCAGCAGCCTCTTCAGCAACATTGCTCAGCTTTTTATAAGGGACCTTAGCCCTTTTGATGAATTTTTCGATCTCGTCGTCGCTGTATTCAGGTCCCCAATAGGCATGATCCATAACAAAACGCTCCTTCAGGCTATTGCGTTTTTGGGCGTCGATCCACAAAGCGGCGCCCAGCGCGGTGCCATCATCGCCCGATGCCGGTTGCACCCATATGTTTTTAAACAAGCCTTGTTCGCGGATCCGTCCGTTCAGGACGCAGTTCAGTGCTACGCCGCCTGCAAAGCAAAGGTTTTCGTCCCCTGTTTTGCGGTGCAGCCATTCAGTAATCTTTAAAACCGTTTCTTCCAGTACCAGCTGTAAGGAATGCGCGATGTCAAAATGCTTGCCCGTAAATTCTTCATGCCGCAGCCGTTTGGGGCCGAAACGCTCTTCCAGATTTTGGTTGCTAACCGTATAAAGGCCGTTTTCGCCCAACCGGATCATTTCCCTGAAGTCATTTGCATAAACTGGATTACCGTAAGAGGCCAATGCCATAACCTTGTATTCGTCGGATGAGTGCAGAAAGCCCAGGTGGGTAGTAATTTCTTCATAAAGCAGTCCAAGCGAATTAGGCATGTTGACCTGGCCTATGCGGTACAAACTATTACCCGTTCCAATGCTGTAGGTAGCCGTTGCCTTTTCCCCGCGGCCGTCCATGGTCATGACAGCCGCATGCTCGAAGGGCGAGCAATGGAAGCAGCTTGCAGCGTGGGCGATATGATGCTCTACAAAGTGCCATTCAAAGTCGTTTACCGAGGTTCCGATGAAGCGCTGCTGCAAATGATGTGGGTACCCATCAACCAATTGCTGCGGGGCATTGACGATGGATGACAGGAATAATGGGTCCCAGGGGCTGAACCATTCTTTTGCCAGCTTGTCATCGCCTGGTTCGAGTGGTATTCCGATTTGAGTTTTTCCGGTATGATCGCCCAAGAGCAGGTGAGGATCAAAGGAATAAGCGATATGATCAATGTCCTTTAAGTGAATGCCCGCTGCCTTTAAACAATAATCAATTGCATGAAAAGGCAGTTCCCAGGTAGAAAACGGTACCGGGCGTTTGCCATGTTTGATATGCGTAAAACGTTCATCTGCTGCAGCTGCAAGTAATTGTCCGTCTTTTAATATGCAGGCTGCGGAATCGTGGAAGGCTGCGTTGATACCTAATATATACATCTCGTACTTGATTTTAATATTTTGATTTTTTTTAAGTTGCTGATAGCTGTCCCTATCGAACTTTGGTAAACAAATAACAGCTAACAGTTTATTAATTTAAATCGTAGTTAATTTAATAAACTTAAAACTATAAGATCAACAGAAAATCTAAAGACTGGTTTAAAAAATTTAAAAAAAATCACCACCGCAGTTAAAGGGTGCAGAATGGCCAGCTGCACCATGATCTCAGGCGGTGTTATAATCGCAGACATAGGCATTAAAATACTCATGGCTGTGAAATTGCGACCAGCAGCCGGTATTGTCTTTGAGATCCTGGAGGCCATTATCAACGATCCCGGGCCAATTATGGCAGTTAGTGGAGGGTTTGAAAAGCTGTAAATAAGCCGCAGCCAGCATATCCAGGTATTGCCGGCTCACCGTGGAGAAATAGATTGTGGACGAGCATTTATTGCAACATTGTCAATAAGGGCATCACCATCCATGCGAACCAGTCCTCCGTCAAACGGCTGTTGCCAAAGCTGATCGATCATGTCCAATCGGGCGGGTTAGACCCTATGGGTCTGATTACCCATCGCATACCATTAGAAGAAGTATCAGACGCCTATCGCCTGTTTTCGTCGAAACTGGATAATTGTATTAAAACCGTATTGATCCCATGAAAACCAACGAAGACTATAAAAAAATTCCCGGCTGGGGCATGGATGCCGACCTGGAAAATGAACCGACCTACCCGATGAAAAACTATACCGGGGACGATCACAACCGGATTAATTACGAACGTTCGGAAGATGTGAAGCTGCATGTTTCTGAACAACAAATAGGAGCCTGTCCGAGTCAGGCTTTCCGCCCGTCTGTTTCTTTACTGCTCTGATTTTCAGTTGATTACATCGATTTTGGTTGAAGTGTTGATTGCTTATCAATTAAAGGATTCAAACCCTGAATTTTAATAAAGTCATTACTTAATTCTGAAACTTTAGCCTCTAATATGTTTATTCCTGATTCTAGTCTATTATAGAATTTGCAGCGGAATCGGGTGTCAACCGATCCATGAATCAGGTGGTCAAGATCAGCGGAATATCCACCTTGATCCGTATTTTATGAAAAATTGAAAGGATAAGGCTTTCCCGGCCTCTGCATCTCGCCCAAGGGTTTTATTGCAGCGTATAATAATATATTGCAGCGTATAATAATATATGTGCTTAATAAGTATAATCCTATAGAGCTTACCTTTATAATATTGATAATGTGCTATTTACGAATAAAAACGGCAATTATTTTACCCATATCCCAGATATTCCCCATTTTGGGAAATATCTGTAAGTGATTGATTTTTAAACAAATAATTTATTCCATAAATATAATTATAAAATAAATTATACGGCAATTTATCTAACTAACGACGCAAAAAAGGGAATTAAAGACGAAAATACCTTTCGTTTTAATGTGAATGGTATAATAGTTGGCATATCCGTATCTACCACATACGGGGATTTAATTTTCTGGTAACCAGAACGATAAGTTATAAAAATGTGAATGCCTTAAATAAGTATTCACAAACCAAATATCAACCTTAAAATACTTTACCATGTCACAAAAAGGAATCTTGCAGGCGATTTTATCTTTAAAGGACAAAGTTCTTTTATCAACAGGAATTAATTCCCTTAGATCAAATTCAACAGAATTCAGTGTATTATCACTGGATAATGATTTTTATGCCGAAGTGGGTGTACCCATTATCAATGATTTTCCAGGGGAAAAGAGACGGTTAAAAGGTTTTATACCGAAGCCCGTCGTAAAGGCAATTACTTTCGCTACACGTTTGTTTGCTGCCAGGGCGGTAATGATTTTCTGTTTGCTATATTTTATTTCACCTTACGCATTTTCTCAAACCACCCAACCGGCGACTGTACAGACCGATCAGCAGGATTACGCCCCCGGCACTACGGTATATATTACCGGCGCCGGCTTTGCTGCAAATGAAGCGGTAACACTGCAGGTGCTGCATGCGGGTACCCCGACCGGCGACAACCAGACAAGTCAGGCGCACCTGCCCTGGACAGTAACAGCGGATTCTACCGGAAACATCACTGCAACATGGTTAGTGCCGCTTGACGAGGATGAGATAGGCGCAACACTGCAGTTGACTGCGGTGGGGCAGACTTCAAGAACAACGGCTCAGACAACATTTACGGATGCTGCTTCCTCTAACCTAGCCATTACGAGTTCCCCGAGTCCCGGAACATATGGTGGGACAATTACGCTTACAGCCACTTTGACTAAAGGTGGTGGAGCTGGAATTGGCGGTGAGCCGATAACTTTTAAATTTAATGGCAGTGGAGGTACCACGGTGGGGACTGCCATAACAAGTAGTTCAGGTGTAGCATCAATTACGGTTTCGTTAACTGGTAATGGCACATCTGGTGGGACAAGGATCAACGCAAATACTTATGCGAATTATATATATGCTACTTATACCGGGGCAGACGGAAACTTTCAAGCAAGTTCGAATACGAATAATTTAACAGTTAATCCGCTAGGTATTACTGCTGGTATGACCGCTCCTAATAAAGTGTACGATGGCACGGCCGGTTCAACGTTTACATTAGGAGCCCTTAGTGGCGTGCTCTCCGGGGATAATGTCACAGCAAGTGGCGGCACGGCTACTTTTAGTGATAAAAACGTGGGCACTGGAAAGACTGTAACGGCAACAGTGATTGTGTCATCAAATGCAAACTACGTCATAACCGCTAGCACCACTGCCAATATTACTAAGGCTTCGCTGACAGTAACGGCTACTGGTGTCAACAAGGTTTATAACGCCACCACTGCAGCCATAGTAACGCTGAGCGATAACCATTTCGGCACAGACGTGATTACAGAAGCCTATACTTCGGCGGCATTTTCGGATAAGAATGTTGCCAATGGCAAGACTGTGAACGTATCAGGAATCTCGATCAGCGGGGGAGCCGATGCGGGTAACTATACTCTGGGTAATACGACCGCTGGCACCACAGCCAACATTACCAAAGCTTCGCTGACGGTTTCGGCCACTGGGATCAACAAGGTGTATGACGGAAATACAACAGCCGCGGTAACGCTGAGTGATAATCACCTGGGCACAGACGTGGTTACAGAAGCCTATACTTCGGCGGCATTTTCGGATAAGAATGTTACCAACGGTAAAACGGTGACTGTAAGCGGTATATCGATCAGCGGCACCGATGCAGGTAATTATACCTTCAACTCGAGTACTACAACGATAGCCAATATCACATCCCGGACATTAACTGCAACAGCTTCGGCTTCAAACAAAGTTTATAACGGAACAACGGCGGCTGCGGTAATACTAAATGATGACAGGATAAGCGGCGATAATCTTACTGTCCATTTCGCTACCTCTACTTTTTCAGATAAAAATGTAGGCACCGGAAAGATTGTAACTATAACACCTCTCTCTATAACGGGCCCTGCCTCCGGCAACTATACGCTCGCCAGCACTACGATAACTACAACAGCGAATATCACCCAACTTCCGCTCGCAATAACAGCAACCGGCGTAAATAAGGTTTATGACGGCACCACCTCAGCAACAGCGACGCTGAGCGATAACCGTCTGACTGGTGATGTTTTCACTGATTCTTATACCACAGCTAACTTTGCAGACAAGAACGTAGGCATAGGCAAAACTGTAAGCGTATCGGGTATTTCGATAACTGGTACCGGCGCGGGTAATTATTCATTTAATACAACAGCGGCAACTACTGCCAATATTTCTGTTGCCAGCGTTACAGTAACAGCTGATGCGCAAACAAAGACCTACGGCAATACGGACCCATCGCTAACCTATAAGGTTACCACCGGAGCGGTGGTATCCGGGGATAGTTTTACCGGCGCGCTGAGCCGCACATCGGGCGAAGCCGTGGGCAGCTACCCGGTTGGGCAGGGCACGGTGGCCCTGGGCACGAACTATACGCTGAGCTATGCGGGCGCCAACCTTGACATTACGGCAAGGCCGGTAACCATAACAGCAGACGCAAAAACCAAAGTCTACGGTGACTCAGACCCCTCGCTGACCTATCA
>NZ_JAQBOC010000071.1 GCF_028288225.1 Mucilaginibacter sp. | reverse complement strand
AAGCTGCACCAGGCGCTTGATAAATATAATATCGGCAAGCTTGACGGCCAGTTATGGAAAAGCCTGCAGGAGCACATTGTAAAAAACAATGGCGACGCTCAAAAAGTGATCATCCAGTTTCTGCAGTACGGCCGTTTTGTTGACATGGGCGTTGGCCGCGGCGTTCCGATCGGAGCGGCCGGCACAAGTGCATTCTCTGCAGCCCGGAACACCAACGGCACACTTAAACATTATGCGCGCAAGCCAAAACCATGGTTCAGCCGGGCCTATTACCGCGAATCACAGCGATTTGCTGAACTTTTCGCTAAAGAATTTAATAAGCAAATCCCCGTTCAAATAATTGAGGCCATGAATACCAATATCACCCTGGCCGCTTAATCCGCACATCCACCTGTCCTTTATTAAACCCTGCATTGCCCCCTCTTTTACGGCATGGCAACCAATAATACGCAGAGCACCGTTACCCTCATCATTAACGGCGAACAATCAAAAACCACCCTAAAGGAAGTTACCCAGGCCGTGAATGCAACCACGGCCGCCCTCCGGAACATGCGCGAAGCGGATAACCCGGCAGCGTACCATGAACGCATTGCAGAGTTGGGGCGCCTGAGGGAGGCCCAGGCACAGATGCGCAATGAAATAATGAGCTCCGGCGAGGCTCAAAAGGGCTTTTTTAGTGACTTTAAAAAGGGGTTTAGCGAGATTGAGGAAATAGCAGGCAGGGTAACGGCCGGCGCAATCATTTACAAAGGGGTGAGTGCTGCATTAGATGGCATAGGTGAAATATGGGGCGAAAGCGAAAAGGCCTTTATTGAAGCGGAAAAAACACAAACACAATTACAGACCGTACTAAAATCAACTTCAGGCGCTGCAGGTGAAACACAGCAGGCTCTTTTAAAGCTGCAGGAAGTTGAAATGAATAAAACCGGCGTAGATGATGACGTAATTGCCAAGGGCGAAGAGATGCTGCTAACATTTACCAATGTAAAAGGCGTAATATATGAAAAGGCCATCCCGGCAATAATTGATATGACCGCAGCTATGAATGGCGGCGATGTCTCAATGGAAAGTATCCAAAAAACAAGTCTACAAGTGGGTAAAGCCCTCCAGGATCCAATAAACGGGATTACGGCACTAAAAAAAGCAGGGGTTTCTTTTACGGAGCAGCAAAAGGATCAGATAAAAGTAATGCAGGATGGCGGCAATATGATGGGCGCCCAAACTGTAATATTAAACGAGCTGGCTAAAGAGTTTGGCGGCACTGCAGAGGCGTTAAAAAACACGTCATCGGGCTTAAAGCAAACTTATGAGACCGATTTAGGCAACCTGGAGGAAAGGATTGGCGCCTGGATAGTGAACATGAAAAATGTATGGCTGGGTCTGTTTGATCCGCTTATTAAATCATTGGCCGATACCAGGACAGAAGGAGAAAAATTAACTGAAGAATTTAACCAGCAGGCAGAAAAGGTAAATAACCTCCAAAAAAACACACTCCCATTAATCAGCCGGTACGAAGAGCTTACAACTAAAGGGAAGCTTAATAGGGATGAACAGGGAGAGCTTAAAAAAATAATAGCTGAAGTTGCGGATGTTATTCCTGCTGCAGTAACTCAGTGGGATAAGTACGGCAATGCGCTGGCATTGAATACAAAAAAAGCAAAAGAATTTGTCGATGTGCAAAAAGCATTATTACAGTTTCAAAATAAAGATGCAATCTCTGCCCTGGTTAAAGAAAGGGATGCGCTAACGGCCCAACGACAGAGCATATTACGGGGGTTAAATAGCGGTCAGACCACCGAATCTATTAGCGGGGGAACGGTAGGAACCGGCACTACTATTACGCGCGACCTAAATCCCGAAGAAATTAAGAGAATGCGGGATGAGCTGAAGAACCTTACCATGCAGACCAAAACTGTTGACGATACTATAAAAGGGCTCACAGGCTCATATATGGATGATCTGAATAAAAAAACAACAGGGACAGCGACCGCAATAAAAGCCCTGTCTGAAATGACAGTGGGTGAGTTGGAAAAGAGGATCCAATCATTAAATGAAAGCCTGAAGGATACCAAAATAGGATCAGCCGCTTATAAAAAAATAATACAGGATATCCGGGATACTGAGCAATTGCTTAGCCAAACCAAGAAGGATAAAACATTGGTTGATCCGGAAAAGGAAAAGAAAGCCCAGGATGAATATTTAGCAAATTCAAAAGCCCTTAACGATAAGCTAAGGGAATTTGACCATGCAGAGTTAGCTGATACGCTCTCAAAAAACGATAAAGAGGTTCAAGCGCTTGAAAATAAATATAACAAGGAATGGACTGAGGCAACGGCACAGCTTACTAAGCTGAGGCAAAGCAAAAACGCCAATGAAGATGAGATCCAAAAGCAACAGGATGCCATTGATACGTTGGCGGGTAAAAAATCACAGGCCGTTGCAGATCTGCGCGTAAGGCAGGAGAAAGATCTGACCGACGCGGTTACAGCATTCCGGGATAAGATGGCCGGCCGAATGGCAACTGAGCTGCAGAAAGAAACGGATCAGATAAACGCCGAATTTGACAAGCGCAAAAAAGATGCCGGCGACAATGCCGATCAATTAGCACAAATTGAAAAGGCCAGGGCTGCAGCTTTAACTGATGCAAAGCTCAGGGAAGAGGATCGCTTTAAAATCGAAAAGGATAAGATCGATGCAGAAGGCGTTGTTACAGATGCCGAAAAACACGATTTAAAGCTTGCACAAATCAATAAAAAATATGATGATGAGATTGTAGCGCTCAAAGCGAAATTTAGCACTGAGCTACAGGCAACACAAGCGTTTCAGGATGCCGTTGATAAAATCAACGGGAATAGAAAAGCTGAAATTGTGCAAAGTGATGCGGACGATCGCAAAAAGATAAACAAAGCTATTTTAGATACCGCCATTCAAGCCGCTCAGGATATATCATCTGCTGTATTTGATATCGGCAAACAAAACAGGCAGGCGGAAACAGATGCAAAGATCAAAAATCTGGAAACCCAAAAAGCAGCTGAACTAAACAATGCAAATTTAACACAAACGCAAAAAGATGCCATTAATGAAAAATATGCCAAACAAGAAGCCGAGATCAAACTGCAGCAATGGGAGGCCGATAAAGAGGCATCAATTGAAATGGCCGTTATAAACGGGGCCTTGGCTGTTACCAAGGCATTAACATCAGCGCCATGGCCCCTTAACTTAATAAGCGCTGCCGGCACAGCAATTGCAACGGGGATTGAAATCGCTAAGATCTCCAACCAAAAACCGCCACAATTTAGCAAGGGCGGTATAATGCAAGGGCCAAGCCATGCAGCCGGCGGGATCCCTTTAGTTAATGGCAATACCGGGCAACCGGTTGCTGAAGTTGAAGGGGACGAGACAGTGGCCGTGTTTAGTAAGGAAGCCACTAAAAATAATCAAATGCTGATCCGAGAGCTGCTATTTAATAGCCAATACCGTAATGGCGCGCCGGTAAAGATAAATACCACGCTGGCCACAATGCCGGCAAGTGGGTATTATGCAAATGGAGGGATAATTAACACAACCGCTCAGCGCTCAGCGAGCAGCGTAGCCACAGGCCCGGCAGCTGGAGTGATGGATATGACTGCAGTTGTCGATAAGCTAAGCGCGATTGAGAATAAAATACAGCATCAGGAAGTAACTATCAATTACCAGTACTGGAAAAGAGAAATGGCTAAAAACGCGAGAATTGAAAACAACTCAAAAGGTTAAATATTTTTTATAGGTTTAGGGCGTACTTAAACCACTTGTTATGAAAAAATTATTGTTTGTTTTTTATTTACTACCATTTATATGCAAAGGGCAGGATACTTTAGCGGTACCAAAAATACCATACGATACCGCAAGTAAATCTTACAGTTATCGAATTATAGAAGAGGCACCAGGATTAAACAAAAATGATTTATTCTATAGAGCCCATGAGTGGGCCGCGCTTAATTTTAATTCTGCCAATAATGTTATCCAGATGGACGATAAGGACAATGGGAAAATAATAATTCGTGGCAGTTATAAATCGAACTACGAATACAGAATGATTTTAAAATATAACTACGTTTATTACCTCAAGTTTGTTATAGCAATTACAGTAAAGGATAGTAAATATAGGGTAGTTATTTCCGATTTTTCTACGCAAAGTAGCTACAATGAACTTTATAGTAACTTTTATAAATCGATACAAAATAAGATTATTGATGTTAACGAATATAATTATCAAAAAAAAGCAGGTAATGAAAACCCCAACATAACAACCGGTGAAGCCAAGTTTGATTTACAGTTTTTAAACGATATCCATGTGTTTGCAACAGTGACTTTAGATGAAATAAAAAAGGTTCTATCTAAACCTGCTAAAGCTGATGATTTCTAAGGAACCACTCCAATAGCTCCAACGCCAAAAACAGCCATTGCGCGCTGTTTTTGGCGTTTTTAGCTAATATTGGAGCGTTGGAGTAGTTTTTTGTTTTCGCTCCCTGCCAAACCTGCTCTGTAATTTCATCATCTGCATCGCCAAATAATCCTCAGCTATGTGCACGTAGATCATGGTAGTTTGCGTGTTTTTATGCCCTAATAATTTACTGATGGCCGCAACCGGGATCCCTTCTGTTGCCAACCAGGTAGCGAAAGTATGCCTGGCCACATGGGAGGTTATTTTTTTATTGATGCCTGCCTTTTCGGCTAAAACCTTCAACCCCTCGTTATACTTCTGATCTGAGGGTAATTCAAATGTTTCTGCGGTCAGTGCTTTTATGAAGCCCTTTGCTTCCGGAATTAAGGGTATAATGAGTGGTTTTGGCGGCTTAGCAGATTTACGCCGCTTAATTGGAATAAACGAAATATGATCATCTTTTACCCAATCCTTATTCCAACGGGTAAGGTCAGAGATCCGCAGGCCCGTGAACGATGCGAACAAAAAGGCCCTCAAATTTCTTTGATTTACGTCACTCAATGAGTTTGTCCAGTACAAATCAAGCAGCTTATTTAACTCATCTTCCTCCAGCCACACCGGGTCACGATCTTCCATGCTTACAATGCAGCGTTTATAGTCAGGATTGGTGGCCACATTGTTCCTGGTCGCATAGGATAAATATGATTTGATGTGCTGGATCCTCATCCACACTGTATTTTCAGTTACTTCTTTTCTTAAATCTTCGGCAAAGGCCTCCAGCAATTCACCATCAATGCGCGTAATTGGCAAATCTTTACCCTTTAAAAAGCTTTGAAACTTTCTCATAGTTCCGGATTGTATTTCTGCAGTGCGCTCCTTAATCATATCCTTTTTAACCTTTGTTTTTTGCCGGTCAATTATAGCCTGTGCCATAAACTCGCAAAAGTTTGTTCCGGAGCGGAAAAGGTTAGACCCTTTAAGGATATCATCCATAGTAAAATTCCGATCCTCTTTAACGAAGTTCATTACTATCCCCCAATATTTATTGCGTTCGCGTTCGATAACGGCATTAAACGTCATGAGATCCGGATCGCCTTTAACCCTGGGTAAAAGCTTCTTTTTTTCCCAATCAAACCTATCAACCGGCCACTTAAGATTTTTAAGCTTAACAGCTTTATGCTGCCTTCCGACAATAATTTGAAGGTAAAGAGACACGATATCGCCTTTTTTTACACGCTGCTTATTATACCACAGCTGCACGGTGCATTCGGACATAGTAATTCCTTGAAATGATTTCATAGAAATGTTGGAACTTTGTTAGAGCGAAAAGGCAACACTCTTCCAACACGGAGTACAAAAAAACGCCCCTGATTTGAGGAAAAGGGCGTTTTTGTTTTTTGAGGATTTTTATTTCCCTCTAAAAGTGCTCCCGACGAGATTCGAACTCATATCGATGGTACCGGAAACCATAATTCTATCCGTTGAACTACGGGAGCAAGGTCGACAAAGATAAACAATCGATACATTATTTCACGTACTGAATTTTCAAATAAACAGATCACCCAAGTTTACTTTGGTGTAGGGCTCATTGATTAAATTTACTTTCAAATCTCCGAGAACTTTGTGATACCTCTGCTTCTGCGGTAAAAATTAACCACAAAGTAGCAGAGAAGGCACAGTGAGCACTGAGATTAAAAGCTGCCGGCAATTTCACTCACTCTTCAAACTCTTAACCGGGTTAGTAATAGCAACTTTTATAGTTTGATAACTTATAACCAATATCGAAATAAGCAGGATAACAAATACCGGCGAAACCAGCAGCCACCAATTTATATTGATGTGATAGGCGTAGGATGACAGCCATTTATTCATAACAAGCCAGGTTATTGGAATGGCCAAAACTGCTGCCAGGGCTATCAGCTTTACAAAATCTTTTGCCAGCAATACCAGTAACTGGTTTAAAGCTGCACCCAATACTTTACGGATCCCGATTTCTTTTGTGCGCTGGGTTGCTATCAGGTGCGCCAATCCGTAAAGGCCAAGGCAGGCTAAAAGGATGGATAACATGGTGAAATAGTTAAAGAGCTTAATGCTGGTAACATCTTTTTGATATAAAGTATTAAAGGCACTATCCATAAACTCAAAAGTAAATGGCACATCGGGGAAGTACAATTGCCATGCATTTTTTACAAGCTGCAGGTTATTCGGACTGATCTTTACTAAAATGGAAGATGGCCTGAATGTAGTATAAACCATTACTAACGGCGCAATTGGGCTGTGCATTGATTCATAATGGAAATTTTTAACTACACCTACTACATGTCCTTTATGGTCAAACCCTTCAATGGTCTGGCCGATGGGGTTCTTCCACCCTACCTGCTGTACAAAGGCTTCGTTCACTATAAAGCCCTCTTTTTTATCGGTCGCCATTCCTTCCGAAAAATTTCTGCCGGTAGCAAGGTTCATGTTCAAAACCGGTATAAATTTATCATCAATTGAAAAATAATTCGACATTAATTCTCTTTTCACACCGTTTGACTTTACCATAGTTGTTGCTTTGGCTTGCACACTATTAACTATTGAAAGCCCGTTTTGAACAGCTGTCCCTTTCACCTGGCTCATTTGTTTAAGCGCATTGTTAAATGGCACAACCCTTAACAAGGCTACGGAATCAGTGGGCAGTGAAATATTTAATACCTGGCTTTTATCATAGCCTAATGACCTGTGCTGCACAAAATTTATCTGCCTGTTCATAATAAATGCCCCGGCTATCATCACAGTGGCGATAACAAACTGGGTAATGGTAATAACCTTGCGCAGGGTTAAGCCTTTTGCAGCATGCCTGAAGTTTCCTTTTAAGGCAGTGATAGGCGAAAAAGCTGACAATACAAACGCAGGATATAAGCCGGTTAATAATGAAGAGGCCAAAACAAGTCCGCAAATAATCAGGAAACTAAAAGATGAGCTCCAGAATGAGATCTTTATTTGAAGCAGGTTATTTAAAAACGGCAGCGTAATTACAGTTAATGCAACCGCTATAACCAGGGCAATAAGGGTCACAAAAAATGACTCGAATAAAAATTGCCTCACCAGGCTTGATTGTATGGCGCCGTTTACCTTGCGCACGCCCACCTCCTTTGCCCTTTCGGCAGCGCGGGCTGTTGACAGGTTGATGTAGTTTAGCAGTGCGACAATTAATATTACTATGGATAGTATAGAGAATATATAAACCAGTTGCTTATCCCCTTTAGCTGTATCGCCTAATTTTCCTGCGCTAAAATGCACATCAATTAAAGGTTCTGTAGTAAATTTAACGGAGTATTTTACAGCACCCATTTTATTTAGCTCAGGCTGGAGATCTTCTTTCGAGATCTTCGCGAGCTTATTTTCGAAAGCTGCTATATCCGGTTTTTGTTTAAAAAGCACAAAGGTATAAACAGAAAAGTCATCAGTCATCCAGTTTGTTACTTTTGAATAATCAGCAGGCAACAGGGCACTAATTTTCATGTCGGAGTTTTCTGGTAGGTCCGCCAATACTGCGGATACATGGTAAGGCTGACCATTATGAATAATGCTTTTGCCAATGGCCCTGCTATTGCCAAAATATTTTTTAGCCAGCGTTTCGGTTATAACTATGCTATGCGGGTCACTCAACGCCTGCGACCGGCTGCCTTCTGCAAATTTATAAGTGAGTACATCGAATACATTGGCGTCAGTTTTGTAAACATTGTCCTCCCTAAATAACTGGTTGTTAACTTTCATTATACTTCTATCCGGCTCAAAGCGGATAGCAGTTTCCACTTCAGGATAGTTATGATTTAAAGTAGTTGCTAAAAGCACGGGGGTTAATGCTATGTTAACATTGTCATTTTCAGGTGTGTGCATTAAATTTGTAATACGGACTATCCTGTCCTTTTTGATGTGATAAGCATCATAGCTTAACTGGTAATGCACATATAAGGAGATCAGCAGGCAGGCTGCGATACCAATTGACAAGCCGCCGATATTGATGAAAGAAAAACTTTTATGGCGGATAAGGTTACGCCAGGCAATTTTTAAATAGCTTTTTATCATGATTTAATTGTTGGTATCACAAATGTAATTGATGCGGCCCATCAATAAATCAACATACAACTTGATTAACAGTTATTTAACACAATTTAACAGGAATTAACAGATAGTGATTAGAGGTTAGAGACAAGAGATTAGTTTTTAAGTTTATGCCGGGTTAAAAGGCTTCCCCAACATCTATAAATAAACCATTTGACCCCTGGCGGCCGAAGCCATAATCAATTGTTATATTGGTGTTTGAGGTTTTATTAAGCTTTAAACGCAAACCGGGACCGTATCCCGGTTGGATACGCTGTAAACTGGTGCCCGGAGCTGCTGAAAATGATTCGCCGTTTAAAAACACCACACCGCCAAGCAAGCCATTTTTTGTGATTTTAAACCGGTACTCGCTCTCAAGGTAGATCATTTGGGCGCCACGGAACCTGCCCTGGATATAGCCGCGCCCGGTGGCTGAGTTACCATCCCATTGTGTGCTGGGCAGATCAAGATAACCGGGCCTCCCGCTCAAAATCAGCCAGTTATAGCTCCAAAAGGCAAGCACATTATCGGAGTTTTCCGGGAACCTAAAGTACTTGCGCAAATCAATAATAAGCGAGCGCCATGGAGTGCTGCTCCCCAAAAACTCATAATTATCGCGGTATTGCAATGCGGCATATCCTCCCTTTAGCGGATTGATTGCATTATCCCTCGAATCGAGCAGTAAATTAAATGTTAAACCCGAGGCTATTGTGCGGGAGGCTTTTCCATATAGGGCGTAGTCTGGCAAGGTTCCGTTTATATCGCCTTTGTCGGATATATTCCAATGTGTATTAAAAATAAAACCCAGGCCTGCATATAAATCACCTGTTATATGTCTTAAAGCAGTTTGGTAAAATTTGAAATAAGAATAATCCATCGGATCCGCATTCTTAATATTTGAATTACTGCCAAGCCCGTATGAACTTTGCGGATATTTATAATACTGGTATTCGCCTACAAAATTATAGGTATTATCCTTGCTCCAGATATTGGTTTGAACAGGTAATATAAACTGTTTATTTTGGGTGTATGAGGTACTGGCAATTACGGTTGAGATGCGGGATTGCGGCCCGGTTTTAAAAACCGCATTGCCCGACAATACTACTGCAAATCTGGACAGCAAAGTATAACCTATAGCCGGGGCTATTGAAATTTCGGGTTTGATGGTAATTGAATCAACAACAGGACTTGGTTTACTGTGGAACAATTTTGTTAATACATCGCCAATATCTTTTTGATCGCGACTATTAATTTTGCTGCCGTTATCTAATGTATCTATATTAATGCTGTCCTTTACTACAGCGCCTTTATGACCAACAGGAATTCTTTTAATGATAACCGGATTTTGCTGCGCACTAAGCTGTGCTGCAATTAACATAAAAACAAGAAAAATACTTAATGAGAAAAAAAACTTCATGCCACCCTGTAAAATAACCGGGCTAATTGAAATTCAAGACCCTGTTTTGATGTAACCAATAACCGGTTTATAACCAGGATCGAAAGTAGTCATTCTCTTACAAAACCAAATGAACATTTTTTAAAAAAGCCGGTTTGCTAAGCAGGTAAATCTAATTATTGATAAAATTCAACAACCAAATGACAGATAATTATTTTGTCGCCAGCTTAGAATTTGCATTTTTGTAACACCCCTAAAATAATTTAAAGAAAACTCTCCCTTCCCAAACTATTAAATGGAACAAACCGCAACCCAGGATTCAAAGCTTTTAGTTCAAAAAACCGTTTTTGGCGTTCTTTTTGCCATTAGCTTTAGTCATTTACTGAATGATATGATTCAATCCATTATCACTTCAGTTTATCCTTTATTAAAGCAGCATTTTGCCTTAAATTTTACGCAAATAGGCCTCATCACTTTTACCTTCCAGGTAACCGCGTCATTGCTGCAGCCCTTCGTGGGTTTCTTTACCGACCGTAAACCCAGGCCCTATTCATTAGCTATAGGGATGAGTATAACCCTTGCTGGTGTAGTAATGCTGTCACGCGCGCCTAACTTTGCAGCAATCCTTTGCGCAGTCGCGCTAATGGGTATAGGCTCCTCAATATTTCACCCCGAATCGTCAAGACTTGCCCACCTGGCAGCTGGCGGCAAGAAAGGGGTAGCACAATCAATCTTCCAGTTGGGTGGAAACGCGGGAAGTGCCATCGGGCCGTTGCTGGTTGCGTTAATTGTTGCACCATACGGGCAGCACTATATTATATGGTTTACAGCTGCTGCACTGCTGGGAATTGTTATACTATCAAAAGTTGGACAATGGTATAAGGCGCATTTAAATATGCGTGCAGGCAAGGCCGTACCTAAAGCTGACGTTAAGAGCAATCTATCCCGAAAAAAGGTAATTTCTTCGTTGATCGTATTGCTGCTGTTGATTTTCTCCAAGTTTTTTTACCTGGCCAGCATGACCAATTATTTTACATTTTTCCTGATCGGCAAGTTTCACATTTCCATACAGCAATCGCAATTTTACCTGTTTATATTTTTGGCTGCTATAGCGGCAGGTACGCTTATTGGTGGTTTTATGGGCGACCGTTTTGGCCGTAAATATGTTATCTGGTTCTCTATATTAGGTGTTGCACCTTTCACCTTGCTACTCCCCTATACTGATCTATTCTGGACCATAACTTTATCCGTTATTATAGGTATTATTCTTTCATCTGCATTTTCAGCTATAGTTGTATATGCTCATGAGCTTGTGCCCGGAAAAGTAGGTATGGTATCGGGCTTATTTTTCGGCCTGGCATTTGGCATGGGCGGTTTAGGCTCGGCACTGTTAGGTAAACTGGCAGACAGCACCAGCATCTATTATGTTTTTAAAGTATGCGCATTTCTTCCGCTTATAGGTGTCATAACCGGCTTTTTGCCAAATATTGAAGGGAAGAAACATTAAGTTGACGTGAGTTCGACATAAGCAAACGATCATCTCATCCCGAACCCTTCTCCAGCCGCATGCAGCCGCAGCTTTAGATGAGGCGGAGCGCAAGTTTGTGTATCCACGCCGGTAAAGCGTTCCATTTTCACGCGGAACACCTGGAACAAAGTGGAACATGCTGATTATCAAATATTTAGCTATTTATCAAGAATTAAATAAATGCAAGTATCTTATAATCAGAATGTTCCATCAACCTTTATATCGAATTCACGTTAAGTTAATTAAGGTAACCATATATAAGTTGGGACAGTTAAAATTAAAACTTTTTTGCGTTGTCCCCTGATTTTGGGCAGAATTTTCGGCACTTATATACCAGTTAAACCCAAGGGATAATTAAATTGCTGCTATTTGAAACATATAGTTGATTCCATATTTAACAGTATGTTAGAAACAATTATCACTGGTTTATTAATCGGTACAACACTGGAATTATTGAAATCAATAGCTAATCATTTATTAAAGGATAAACGTTGAGGTTGTTGTTTTGGGCAGAATTTGGCCTCATGTATGTATATATACACGCGCGGTTTATTGATTAAAATTACTACGTAATTTTACATTTATTTGCGGAGGTGGTTATTTCATCTTAACTTTCAACATGCCTTAAGGCAACTAAATTTAAGATCATTCAGAAAGATACACTCTTATTTTTTAGCTATATTTATACATGAGGATGGGGGGTCAATGATTATTATAAAAGTTGCGCAGCTTCTATAATATAGACCCAGCCCTTACTCGATTTTTAATTCATCTTTTAATCGCTGTACTTCAATAAACGATTTGTTAATGTCTTGTATTTGTTTATCAAACTCATTTTTTTTATAGATTATTATATTAACGCTATCTCGGAACTGTACTAATGCTATTGCTACTTGTGGAAAGTTAGAATAATCTACAGAAAAATAATGCGCATAGTAGTTTCTAATTCTACTTGATTTTCCTATTTCATCAAGTAGTTTTTTAAAATTTCTAACCTTTCCACTATTGTGAATGTTCTCAATTTTAGGATATTTTAAATCTAATAACGCCTTTAAAGCTGTCCTCTTACCATCGAATGATAGCCTATCTATAAGTACCGATATTATTTCATTATGCAACCTTGGATTTTTTTGTATGAAATAATTTGCAATAAATAAATCTATCGCCCTTTCTAATTTTGCAAATTCAGAAATAAAATACCCCCTATATTCATCTGCATTTAATAATTCTATCATGGTTAAGGTTTATAGTCCCTACAATATTACTAAATATTTAAAAATAAATTTGTCCCATATTGTTATTAATATTATATGGCTTTGCTATGTTCTTGCGAGAACAAAAACCAAAATTATTCAGACAAGTACGACAAAATACTAAAAGATGAAGAGTTGTATATTGACAGCATCGGGGGTTTGCCATATGTTGGAGTTACCACAATGGATAGATTAGCTTCGCACACTTCAAAATTAGATAGCATATTTAATGTAACATCAAAAGAACACACAGCAGATGAATATAAGCCTACTATTGAGCAAGAAAAAAGGCATTTAGAATTAATCAAAAGAACTAAGTTCTATATAGAGGGCGCTGACCTTACAAAAAAATAGGTATATTAAGAGGCTCAACCAAAAGCCTCTTTTTTTTATGATTTTAAATACGGCACATCAACAAATAGACCATATATTAGGCATTTTCAGAAAAAATCAGTCAGTTTTAAGCCCTGATGATTTGTTGAAATTAGTAAACGAGAGCGAAATTGTAGTTGAGCCGTCTGTTTTAAACGGGATAATTGAGAAATTACAACGTGATATCCATATTTTTAAGGTTGGATATGCCTATGCATTTCAAATAACATTTGAGGGGAATTTATTCATAGGATATGATAAACAGCGTATTTTAGAAGATGATAGAATTATCAAAATTTCTCAAACGGAAACTCATCTAAAGTCATATAAGACACGTCTTCTTTGGGCAACTTGGAGCGCAGGTATTTTTGCCGGTCTTCTTTTGTTATGGCAGATTTTTGTTTATCTCTATCCTCATCAATCGGACTGGTGGTATTTTTGGTTTCAAAACACCACCAAATAAATTTAAATAGTTTTTTCATCTTGTCCCAAGTAGTATATAGTTAAGTTAATTAAAACACCTGTTAATTTGCCTTATTAAAATCCTTCCTCTTAAAAGATTTTAATAAGGCAATACGGCAGCCATCTATTCGCTGCGTAAGCTTTTCACAGGGTTTGTGAGAGCGGCTTTAACGGATTGAAAGCTTATAGTGGCAAATGCAATAACCACCGCTATTATACCGGCCGCAACAAATACCCACCAGCTTAAATTAACCCGGTAGGCAAAGGCCTGCAGCCAGCTATGCATAACAAACCAGGCTATAGGTGTAGCAATTATTATGGCAATAAATACCAGTTTTATAAAGTCCTGCGCAAGCAAACCTACAATGCGGCCCACACTGGCGCCTAATACTTTACGTACACCTATTTCGCGGGTACGTACCTGTGCTGTGAACGCCGCAAGGCCCAACAAGCCCAGGCACGAAATCATGATGGCAATCCCTGCAAAATAATTAAACAATGTACCTTCGCGTTGCTCCGATTGATACAGGCTGTTAAACGCATCATCCAAAAATGCATAACCAAAAGGATATTCGCCGTTGTATTGTTTAAACTGGCTCTCGGCTGCTGTTAGCGCATTTTTCGCATCCTGGGTAGTGGTTTTTACATAAATAGTACTAAATCTTTGAGGTGCGTACCAGAAAAGTGCAGGCGCAATTTTTTCCTTCATTGATGCGTAATGAAAATCCTTCACCACCCCTATTATCTTACCTGTAATGGTATTCATCCGGAAACGTTTACCGATAGGATTTTTGAGCCCCATCTCTTTAACCGCAGCTTCATTTAGAATATAATTTGCTGTGTCGCTTGCAGCACCTGTAAATGATGCGCCCTCTATCAACTGCATTTTAAAGAATGAGATGAAGTCCTTATCTATTACTATGGGGTGTACTATAAAAGTTGAGTTTGGTGCTTTGCCATCCCAGTCGTTATCACCAGACATCCCCCCAAACCTGACTATATTTTGATTTGAGCGGGTTACAGCCAATACACCCGGCTGTTTTAATAATTCGTTTTTTATGGCATCATAGTGCTTCGCTGCATCGCGCATCCAGAAAGAAAATACGTTGGTTTTATCGTACCCCAGCTTTTTTGAGCGAATATAATTTAGCTGGCTGGTAATAACTATTGTACCTATTATCAACACTACAGAAAACACGAACTGTGTAACCACTAAAATTTTGCGAAACATTACATCTCCTATTCCGGCGGAGATTTTGCCCTTTAAAGCTTTTAAGGGCTCAAATGAAGATAACAATAGTGCAGGGTAAATACTTGATGCTAGTAAAGTGCCGGCAATGGATAAAAGTATAATTGTCCATACATGGTAATCATACAAATTGAGCGACAGCTGTTTTCCAGCCAATTGATTAAAAGCCGGTATTAGCGCTAAAATAAGGAACAGCGCCAAAACAACCGCCAGTGAAAACAACAAAGCTGTTTCGACTATAAACTGCATAAATAGCTGAATTTTTGCGGCGCCCACAATTTTACGCATACTGATCTCCTTTGAGCGCAGCATGGAGCGGGCGGTTGACAGATTTACGTAATTGATACACGCTATTACCAATATCAATAACGCAACCACTATAAAGATCCTGACAGTGCTCATACCTTTATCTGTTAGGTCAGCATTGTATAAATGCATTTTTGATAGAGGGAGCAGCAAATATTCCGCATCTGTATCATCGGGCTTATGGTTAAGATGGATCTGCCGGATCCTTACTGCAAGATTGTTTAAGGAAACGCCCGGCTTAAGCAGCAAATAGGTTTCATAACTGAAGTTTGAAAAATTGCTATTTAAATCAATTTTATTGGTCAGCATACTTTTTACATGATAGCTCATAGGCATTATCATATCAAAGTTAAACCTGGAATTTTTAGGAAAATCGTTAATTACAGCGCTTACTGTAAAGTTCTCTTTGTTATCGGCTACTATAACTTTTCCTATCGGATTTTCACTTCCGAAAAATTTTTCAGCAGTTTTTTTGGTGATAACAACTGAATTATCATTTTTAAATGGCTTTGATGCATCACCCTCGACTACAGGGAAATCAAACACAGAAAAAAACGAAGGATCAGCAAAAGTTACATTTTCATCGCCAAAAACTTTGTCTTTAAATTTATAGAGCGAAAAATTATAATTGCCTGTGAGGCGCACGGCATCCTTCACATCGGGCAGTTGTTGTTTTACAAGCGGCCCTATAGGAGCAACGCCAACGGTCCAGATCTGCTTGCTGGCACCCGTGCCGCCGAAAAGTTCGAGCCTGTAAATATTGCGCGTTTGTTTATGAAAACTGTCAAAGCTCAATTCGTCCTGAACCCATAACAATATGAGGATGCCAATAGCTAAGCCGGCAGTTAATCCGGCAATATTTATAACGGAGTAAAATTTGTTTTTTAACAAATTGCGCCAAGCAGTTTTGATGTAGTTTTTAAGCATGTGGTTTGGTCATTAGTCAGTTGTCAATGGTCAATGATCATTAGTGAACGATGGATTGGTATCATGCCTTAAATACTTTCGGGAAAATAAAAAGTTACAGACTTTTTTCAACTAAAATAAAAACACCGGTTCCTCTAAAAGGAACCGGCGAAAAACCACTTTTTATCTTTCGGACTTACTGACTTTCCCGACTTTCGGACTCCCCTACCTCACTCCGTTTTTAAACTTTTCACCGGGTTCATTAACGCGGCCTTAAAGCTCAGGTACGATACCGTTGCAAAGGCAACCACCAGTACAATAATAAAAGGGATTGCAAAAAGGGTCCAGCTGATATCTATCCTGAATGCATAGGTTTGCAGCCATTTATGACAGGCGTACCAGCCAAGCGGCGCCGATACTACGAACGCCACCAAAACCAGCTTCGCAAAATCTTTATACAGCAATTGCAAAATACCATTTACCGATGAGCCAAGCACCTTACGGATGCCAATCTCTTTGGTGCGCTGTACAATGGTGTATGATACCAGGCCAAACAAACCCAAACAGGCAACAAATATTCCAATGGCTGTAAATGCAGCAAACACTTGTCCGAACTGCCTGTCGGCGTGGTACTGTTCGTTAAAATGCTGATCGAGGAAGAAGTAATCAAATTGATCGCCGGGGAAAAATGTTTTCCAGCTGGCTTTTAAAGCGTCTATCGTTAAGGGCAAATTGGCAGTGCTTATTTTTACCGAAACCTGTCCCCTCACATCGGGGATACAACGAAAAATAAGCGCATCATAAGCATCATGTAACGATTGCTGGTGGTAGTTATCAACTACGCCTATAATAGTATAAACCTCGCCCCAAAAATCAATCTTCTTACCAAGTGACTGCAGGGGTTTATCAAAGCCCATTTGCGCCGCCGCTTTTACATTAAGCACTACGGTGTGCGGGTCGGTGGTACTAAACTCTTTTGAAAATAACCTGCCACCTACAAGTTTTGCGCCATAGGCGCTAAGGTAATCAAAATCGCCGCCTATTATACGGTATTGCTTGCCCTCGCTTTCAGGGGTGCCTACCAGTTTAATGCCACCGGCGTTCCATTGCACCGGTTCGCCAGGTATGGATGTTGATACAGTTATACTCTTAATTGTTGAGTTGCGTAAACTCTCGTTTTTAAATGCGCTCATACTGCGGTAAAATGAATCGACTTTGCCCAGTGGCGGTTTTATAACCAGCGTTTGGTTAATGTTAATGCCCAGGCTTTGTTTTTCCATAAACTGGATCTGCTTAAACACCGTAAGCGAGCCAATCAATAAAAATATAGATGCCGCAAACTGGAACACCACCATCACCTTACGCAACAATATACCACGAGGCGACGCAGAAAGCTTGCCTTTCATTACCTCAACGGGTTTAAAGTTTGAAAGCACTATGGCCGGATAAAAGCCCGAAAAGAACGAGCCCAGTAAAAACAACCCAATTACCCCGGCCCAAAATGCGGGTTTAACCAGCAAGGTAAGGCTGATATACTGACCAGATATGGACGAAAAAATCGGTAAAAAAACTATGATCAAAGCTATAGCCAGCACAATTGCCAGGCCGTTAAGCAGCATTGCCTCCATCATGAACTGCGCAATTAGCTGCCCTTTGTTCGAACCAAGTGTTTTGCGAACGCCAACTTCTTTGGCTCTGCCAATACCACGCGCGGTGGCAAGGTTTATGTAATTTATCCAGGCAATAATTATCACAAATATGGCTATACCTGCCAGCAAATATACCGATGTGCCATCGCCGTTTGGTTCAGCTTCAATCATCAAATGTGATTTCAGGTGAATGCTTTCCAAAGGCTGTAAATAATATTTAGCACCGTCGCCGCTGCCCTTAAATACTGCATATTCTTTATTTACATAAGGTACGAACTTAGCCTCGAGCGCTTTAGGGTCTGCGCCCGGTTTTAGCAGCAGGTAAGTCAGGCAGCCATCGTTGCGCCATCGATTATCCAGGTCGCTTTTAGGACCTGCAAATTTTAGAAGCGTGGCGTACGATAATAATATATCCGTTTTAAAGTGTGTATTAACCGGAAAATCCTTCATAACGCCAGTTACTTTTACCGGCTGATCATATCCAAAGTTTATTAACTTGCCTATTGGATTTACACTGCCAAAAAGCTTTTTTGCATTGGTTTCGGTTATTACGATCGAGAATGGCTCCTGCAAAGCCGTCTTCGGGTCGCCGCTGATAAGCGGGTAGCTAAAAATGTTGAAAAACGAGTTTCCGCAGAAATAAACCTTCTGCAGGCTAAGCCGCTGTTCCTGGTAAATTGCCAAAACAGGCCCGGCGCCCACTACTTTTACAAAAGCTTCAATCTCGGGGAAGTTTGCTTTAAACTTGCTGCCTGCCGCAAAAGCGCCGGCTGCCCATTGAGTGCTTAGTTTACCATTGTTAAACCTGTCTTGCGCAACACGGAACACTCGTTCTTTCTTAACATGAAAATTGTCATAGCTTAATTCAAATACAACGTATTGAATTATCAGCAGCCCTGCAGCCATCCCTATAGCGAGCCCCACGATGTTGATAAATGAGAAAGCCTTGTTCTTTTTAAGGTTTCTGAAAGCGATAAGTAAATAGTTTTTGATCATGATCAGGAGTTTATAAAAAGTGTTTGGCTAAAATTATGCCGTTTTTATAAGATATTGATTATTAATTATTTATATCATATTCAATTATAACGTACGTTCGATTATAGTATAGTGATTGTTCGAAGGCGAACACTTGAACTAAGATTTGTAGATAAGAGCATTGCAGGATAAAAATTTTGCTAATATCCTGCAATCTTAAAATTCCACGAATCTTAGTTAAAAATTACATCATGACGATCAACAACTTAAGGCTTTAACTCAAAAAGAACTGCATAAATACATTCAGTTGAAGAATGCTTTTAATTGATGTTAGAGATTAGAGGCCAGAGGTTAGAGACTAGGAAAAAGCGCTGAATCTATGTAACCTTCCCGTTTCCGCAGGGTCTCTCTCATAGAGGACCCTGCGATGGATGAAGCTGATCAGAGCAAAAAACCGCGGTTGTTTACGCAAAAACATTAAAGAGCTTGTAACCTTTCCCTTTACCCGGAGTATTTAAACAAGATTGCCAACGAACAACAAATGACTAATGACACAATGACTATGAATCATTCAAAAAAAATCAATATCATCCGCATGCTGCCTTTACTTGGCTGCATAGCGTGCTTTATTTACAATCCTGCTGCTATGGCGCAAACGGTTGTAGTAACTGCAAATCCGGTTGTTACCCCTGTTATAACTACAAATCCGGTTGTAAAAGTTAATCCGGTTATAACCACAAACCCTGTTGTTAATGTTAACCCTGTTGTAAACACCAACGTTAATCCCGTAGTAACAACAAACGTTAACCTTAATGTTAACCCCGATGTAAATGTTGACGTTAATATTGACCTCGTTGGCACCGACCGCTCAGAAGGCAGCTGGTTTGCTACCGTTAAGGGTGATAAAATAAGATTTGAATTCAGGAGCGGTGACGATGAAAACAACTGGTCAAGCGATTCAGATTTTAAGCTTAGCGATTTCCCTAATCTGCCCAAAGGTCAAAAGGGCGAATTTAGTTTAAAAAGAGAGGCCGGAAACGTTGTATTTACGGGCTCATTTGATGGCGATATGGGTTCGGGCCATTATAAATTCACGGCTGATAACACATTTAATGAATACATAAAAAGTCATGGATTTACTAACGTGCGCGACCGTGATTCATTTTCATTCTATATGATCGATCTGAAAAAAAGCTATGTTGAAATGCTTCAGAAAAATGGTTATAGCGATATTTCATCGGGCAATCTGATAGCGATGTCGGCCCTTAAAGTTGATGAGGCGTTTATCAATTCGTTCAAAAACATTGGCTATACCGATCTTCCATGCCACCAGTTAATCGCCATGAAATCAATGCACGTTACCCCTGAATTTATCAAAGGATTTGAAGAATTGGGGTATAAAGATATTCCGATAAACAGGCTGATCGCATTAAAATCATTGAGGATAGATGGCGATTATATAAAAGGATTTGACGCTATCGGCTACAAAAACATCCCGGTTAATGATCTTATTACTTTTAAGTCGTTAGGCATTACCCCTGAATTTGTAAAGGGCTTTGAAGATGCCGGGTACAAGGACATCCCAGCCCATAGCCTGGTTCCCTTAAAATCATTGAACATCACACCTGAATATATTAACGGCTTTAAAAAACTTGGTTTTACTGACATCCCCTTAAATGAATTGCCCGCATTAAAATCAACCGGGGTAACGCCTGAGTATGTGGCATCCATGCAGCAAAAAGGCTTTAAATCAGACAACCTGAGGAAATACATTCAGTTGAAAACATCATTCAGCAATTAAAACTTAAACCATCATGAAAAAAATTATTATAACCTGTTTGTCCGTCATTGTTTTATTGACAGCATTTACAAACAATTCGTTTTCGCAGCAAAAAGCTAAGACCGAAAAAAAAGAGAAAAATGACGATGAGGACAACTGGAACTTTAATAACAATCGTGCTCCCGGTACATGGGATGCGGTTGTAAAAGACGACCAGGTAAATATTCAATTTTACGGTGCACGCTGGAGCTCGGGCCGAGATTTCCCGCTATCGGAATTAGGAACTTTGCCTAAAGGAAAAATAGGAGAATTCAGCCTTAACCGCGAGGCAGGGAAAATGACTTTTAAAGGTGTTTTTGAAAGCCAGTTTGGCCACGGTTCTTACCAATTTGTTGAGAATACCCAATTTAAAGCATACCTGGCACAACGCGGCTATAAGAACCTTGATGATCAATTAATGCTTGATGTATTTTTCACTGACATTAACAAGGCTTATTTTGATTATATAAAAGCTAATGGCTATGCAACTATTACAAACGATCAGTTTAAGGACCTTGCCGAACAGAATTTGAACCGTAAAAAATTAGCTGAATATTTCGACCTGTTTAAAACTGAAGGATATGGCCATCAGTCAATAGATAAAATAGTGGAGCTGCGTGAACATGGGGTAAGCGCCCGTTTTGTAAGCGATTTTCACCAGATTGGCTTTAAAAACTTTTCGCTTGATAAGGCACTTGAATTGCGTGACCACGGCGTGAGCGCTAAATATATCACCGAATTTACAAAAATGGGATATAAAGACATTTCGCTTGATAAAGCACTCGACCTAAGAGATCATGGTGTGAGCCCCGACTTTATCAACAGCATTCAAAAAATGGGCTACGGAACCTTAACCCTTGATAAAGCACAGGAACTTAAGGACCATGGCGTAAGCCCTAAATTCATTAACAGCATTCAGGATATGGGTTATAAAAATATAACGCTTGATAAAGCACAGGAGTTGAAGGATCATGGCGTTAACCCGGATTTTATAAGCGGCATCCAAAAATTAGGATTTAAAGACCTATCGCTTGAAAAAGCACAGGAACTGAGGGACCATGGCGTTACAATTGCATACATCCAAAAAATAAAAAGTAAAGGTTTAAAGGATATAAACACGCTGGATGATTACATAAAATTAAAGGATACCGGGTTTTAATAACTATTGAACTTTCACTATATATCAAAGCAAATTGGTTAGCCCGGTTTGCTTTTTTTATTTAGCTTAGATGCGGCCGACCTATAAACCGATAAAAAAGCTATTTTTATCACAAAAAAAGTTATTATGTTTTTTATTTTTTCAAAGCTGTTGTTAATTTTCATTCTGCCGTTTTCATGGGTCATTGCTTTTTTGCTTGCAGCTTTAATTGTAAAAAAGCCTCATCTTAAACGTCGCTTTTTTATTATCTCAGCTGTATTGTTGCTCATTTTTTCTAACCCGTTTTTGTTCAACAGGTTTGCTTATAACTGGGATATACAACCTGTGCCATTAAAAAAAAGCGGCTCATATAGTTGTGTGATAGTTTTAGGTGGATTTTCCGGCAGCGATGCCAAAGGGAATGGCTTTTTTAATACTTCGGCAGATAGATTCATAGAAGGCCTTAAATTAATATCTACCGGTAAGGCATCGCATATCCTTGTTTCGGGTGGTAATGGCAATTTAATGGCCGGCAGCTTTAGGGAGAGTACCTGGGCTAAAACTCAGCTTCAATTACTTAAAGTACCTGATAGCTGCATAATAGTTGAAAACAAAAGCCGTAATACGCTCGAAAACGCTGCATTTTCAAAGGTGTTGCTGAACAAAATGCATTTGCAGCCTCCCTACCTGCTGGTTACCTCGGCTTTTCATATGCGCCGCTCGCTTGGCATCTTCAAAAAAGAAAAAATGGACGTTATTCCTTACCCATGTAACTATTTAGCCGGGAATGTAGATTTCTCTTTCGGTGAATTTGTACCTGATCCATGGCCGCTTTATGGCTGGAATTTTTATATAAAAGAAGTAATTGGAAGTGCTGTGAATTATTTTAAATAACAGCACACCCTTTTAAAACCGAAATCCTAAGACTTTTTAATTTAAAAGGACTTAAGATTTTCGGCTAAGAACTATATAAATCAGTATAATAATCAGACGTCGCGGGCAGATTCGAACTGCCGTATGGGGTTTTGCAGACTCCAGCCTATCCTCTCGGTCACGCGACTTTAAAAAAACTATTTAATCACTTATCAGAGGACCGGAGGGGCGGGATAACCTATCTTTCTCCGTAAACGGAGCAGGAGTTAGCACCTTTTATTGAGTCTATAGTCTTGAGTATGTAGTCGTAAGTCGTAATTAAAGTTGCGGCTTTAATTTTTTTTGACTCCGGACTCATGACTTTAGACTTTCCTCTAAAATACAGGTTGCTAAGACTTCACAGGGCCTTTTCCCTCGGTCTTTCTGGATAAGTGAAAATAAAGAACGATTTTGTTGATGCAAACATACATATTAATTCTATAAATCCTATAGACATTATATAATATATTTAATTTGAATTAAAACTTACTGAAAATGAGCTAATTATTTTTTACAAATTTCTTCAGTAACACATTTATTTATAATATCAGCATAAGGAGCACCTACGGAGCCTGAGAACAACTTTGCTTTTTCTACAAACAGGGTGCTCCAATAGAGGAAATAATTGCGTTAAGATTCCATTCAATTTGTTAGTAAATTCTCCTGGCTCCAGAGAAGCCACGTGTTTATAGAATTTATTTACTAAACCGATAGCTTAAAAAAATGCTATTTTTATAGCACATAATTGCTGTATGATAATGAAGAAACTATTACTTATTATTTGCCTGGTAACAATTTCTGTAAGCTCTACTTTTGCTGATACCATTGCTATCAACCATTTTGTAATTAAAGAAAACCCTTTTGCAAAAAGCGAGGTTGCCGTTGTAGCAACTGATACGGCAAACGTTATCCAGGAAAATGTGAATGGTGTATTTACCTTTACTATGAACGGTTTTGAAGAGCAGCTTACCTTTGATAAGGGCACCGCTTTTTACAGGCACAAAATTGATAAATCGACATTTTTATATGCCAGGCACCAAAATGATAAGGGCACACACAGCATACTTTATTATGTCTATAAGCACGATGATAAGCTAAGCCCGCTGCACATTAGCTGGGTACTGTTACTGGCTATCCCCTGTGGACTTGTTTTGCTGGCCTACATGTTTAAAAGGTTTATTATTATAGCCATCATCATCTTCTGTATTTTTATGTACTTTAATTACCACAATAACCTTAGTATCCCCACATTTTTTCAAAGTATAATTGATGGGTTAAAGGGGATATTTTAGAGTAAGGTTTAATTGTAGTGATTTTAGGATCTCATATTACAGTTAATCAGACCGTCCGCTTATCATGATGTATCATAGTTAAAAAAAAGCCGCCCAATTAATTGGAACGGCCTACTACTAATTAAAAATTTGCTTCTTTATTATGCCAGACTATCGCGCAAAGCCTTGATCTGATCATGCGCGGCAATAATCCCTTGCTGTTGCTGGCGTATGATTTCGCTTATTTCATATGATAGATGATGTTCCGGATCGAGGGCTGTTTGGTACGCTTTTTTAATTGCATCTTCGCCCCGCTCGCACTCCTCTAAAATACTCTTACGGTCATGCCCGGTAAAGGTGGCCTTTACATCAAGCCATGCGCGATGAATAGCGCCTGTACCGCTGGTACCTGTTTCTGCATCGCCGCCAACCTGGTTTACCAATGATGACAGTTCCGCTGAATTTTCCCTGCTTTCTTCAGCAAACTGCTCAAAGATGCCCCTTAATTCAAAATCGCCTTCTTCAAGGTCCTTGCTTGCTTTTTTAAAACCGGCTACACGGTCGTTGTTGATCTCTATCAGGTCATTTAATACGTCAATTGATTTTTCTGTAGTTTCCATAGTAGTTTGTTTGTTTTGTGTTTATTATTATGCTGCTAATTGTTGGTTAGTCTTAATAGGGTCATTTTTAGTTTGCGACGCAGTCATCCTGAAATTTTTCAGATCCTTTTCAAGGAGAACTTTTAGTTCAATGTCAAGCGCCTTTAGGAGGATATTTGTTTTGGCTGATGTTAGGTTTTTCATGGTAGTAATTTTATTGGTTAACCTATTTATATAAATATGATGCCATAATTAGTAAAACATAAATTATTGCTTAAACTAATTAAATATCCTATAACTATAATTTAATAATGTATAGTATAATAATCAGGGCGAATAGTTTAAGCGGCAGTTAAAAAAAAAGCATATTCCTAAAGGTTTTGAAAAAGCCTTGTGGAAGGAAAAGTTAATTTTTACAGAAAACTTTATTGACGTTCCTCTAAAAACAAACCCCCGTTATCATATGTATTATCAATATTAACTCAACCAAAAATGATCAACCCATGGCAGCTTCGCCTTATTAAGAATGATGGCACAAAAAGAAATATTATTATTGAACCCATTTTAGAAAAGGGTAACCAGGGCCTGCACAATACCGGAACTTACAAGCTTTATAAGGATGCTCTGGGCGATGAGTCGGTGCTGTTTACTGAGCCGCTTGAAGCAACTGAGCTTAATAACGAGCTGCCCGATAATATGAACCCTGATTATTTAGGGCGGATAGAATTTGATACCCGGTTAAACTGGACCTATAAAGGAGATCTGTTAACCCTGGAGGAACAAAAGCAGGCAGCTATGCATATTCTTAAGAATAAATAAAATAAAGTGGCCGGAATTACGGTAAAAGTTTCTCTTCACAACTATTTTCCTGGTCCCTGATTTTATCAATTAGTTATTCGTAAAAAAAGGCAGCTTAAAATAAAATGTTGACCCGGATTCGCTATCAACCCAAATACTGCCATCGTGTCTTTTTATAATTTCACCTGATTGATTATTGAGTCATTGTATGGCACAAAATTACCCACTCCGCTAAGTTGTATTGGCCGGCTATCTCCGTTAAATGTAAAGAGACGAAAAAAACATTTGCACATCTGCATATTCGCACATCCGCATATCTATTTTTTCCTGTAAAACACCGGCAATCTCCTCATTGCAGCAGCTTTAATAACCTTTGTATTGCGCCTTGCTACCGCCTGCCCGTTCTTAGCGCCCGACTGTCCGTTGCCTGCCACTGTGGTTACCACACCTGCCGGAGTTATTTTGCGGATCAGGTTATTGTTTGAATCGGCAACATAAACATTGCCCGCTGCATCAACTGCCAGGCCCGCCGGGCCATCAAATGAGGCGGCTGTTCCGGTACTGTCTGCAGCCCCGGCTTTACCGCTGCCTGCAAGGGTACTGACAATTCCACCGGGTGTAATTTTGCGGATAAGGTTATTAACGCCATCAGCTACGTAAACATTATTTGCAGCATCAACCGCTACACTATTTGGAAAATAAAAAGTAGCCGAGCTGCCCACACCATTAACAGCTCCTGTCGATCCGCTGCCGGCCAATGTGCTTATTGCTCCTGTGGCACTTACTTTTAATATGTTATTGTTAATATAATTGGCTACAAAAATATTTCCCGCTGCATCAGCTGCCACGCCTGTAGGATTGCTGAATATATTTGCCTCGCCAACGTCTGTGCCATTACTTGCAAAGGTGCTGACTGTTCCGTCGGGTGCAACCTTCCGGATAAGGTTGTTACCAGCATCAGCCACATAAACATTACCTGCAGCATCCAGCGCAACACCTTCAGGATGAAAAAAGGAGGCAATAGTACTCGCCCCATCCGCATAGCCCGTACTATCGCTGCCTGCAAGGGTGCTTACGATACCTGCCGGAGTGATCTTTCGGATCCTGTTGTTACCTGCATCGCCAACATAAATATTACCTGCCGCATCAACAGCTATGCCCGTTGGCTGGCTAAATGATGCTAAAACACCCGTTGCATTTATCAACCCCTGTGTTCCATTACCGGCCAGGGTGCTTACCAGGCCTTTGGCGCTTATCTTGCGGATCAGGTTATTGCCATAATCAGCCACATAAATATTCCCCGCTGCATCAACAGCCACACCTGCCGGACTATAAAACGATGGCAAAGTATCCTGTGCAACCGTTCCGCCTGTACTATCAGTTCCGGTTGTAGTGCCGGTACCCGTTTGGCTCCGCTTAGGTTTTACCTGCTGCTTTGTACAAGCCGTAAACAACCCGGCTATCATCAATATTAAAAAAGCCTTAAACAGCTGTTTGGGGTAAGTGAATTTCATTGTTATAAATGTAGAAATTAATTAGTGATTTATTGAATTAGTGAATTAGCGAATTAGTGATTGAAGAAATTTTGAATTCTTGATTTAGATCGCAGATAGTGGCTTTTTAATTACCTGGTTTTAATTACCTATTCCCTAATGACACAATGACCAATGACGAAAAAAAAGGCATCACAGTTTCCCGTAATGCCTTTGTTTTCATAGATGAGATGCAGTGTGTTTGAATTATTTACAGAACAGCACTGTATTTGGTGTCCAATCGTCGTTATGCTCGCCTGTAGTGAGCTTGCGCATGGTGTTTAATGATAATGCATAGGCGCATGACGGCCAGGTAGCAAACGCCGGAGTAATGCCTGGTGCTGTAGCCAGGTTTAGCTGTGCAGCCACTCCCCTTGGCACATTGCCCGATGGTAAACCCGCTATGCCCCCGGTAGCGTTTGAGTAGATACTCAGGTTCCATCCGCCAATCAATTCATGATCAACCGTATAATCTATATGGGCCTGGGCCTTTACCGGGGTGCAGCCCGTGCCCCCACCTGCATACAGTTCTTCCAGCTTTACAAGGCTTACCTCGTTCCAGTTGTTTACATAAATGGAGCCGATGAGCGCCTGAGTATTCAAATTTGGTGATGCCGGGTTAGCCGGATCATCAGTTGTCTGAAACTGGATGTACAGCATTTTGCCGTTTTTTTGGTTAGGAACAGTTACCGCTGCGCCTGCAGTTTGACCTGCACTTGCATCGCCGCCGCTGATGATGGAATTGGTATCCAGATAAAACAGCGGACCATAAAAGCCACTATCCATAGCCGGCTGATCAACCCTAACCCAGCCGTTGGGGTCAGGATGCAGTACATGGTCGGCAATGGGTGCCGGATAATTATCTGGCGGGATACTGTCAGCTATTGATGCCGGCTGGTTTATATCGATCACCACATTCTGGAAAGCAACCCCGCCATGCCAGGTTATCTGCCGTGTGGCAACTTTTAGCGCAATATTAACTTCCATCTGCGCTTTTGTTGCAGGGCTAAAGTTTACATTATCGAGCGAGGTTAAAAAGCGGTAATACAACGGGCTCCCCGGTGCAGCAGGTACCGTTTTGGTAGCATAGCCGCCCAGCTTAACCGAACCGAAAAAGCCATAACCTGCGCCACCTGCGCCGAATTTACCTGTAAGTGTTTTACCCCCGGCATCAATATCAGATGTAATGCTGAAATTACCTACTTCAGTAAACCATGGCCAATAATCAATAGTTGGGCCACCTTTAACACAAAGCCTTACACAAAAGCAGTTGTGTGCATTGTGCCTGTCGTTTTGGCGGCCACGTGTACGGTCTTCATTAAGCAGTACAGCGCCTGATGATGATTCTATCCTGAAATAGTAATCCGGACCAGCTGGCCACTCTATATTAAGCCATGGGGATAGCAGGGTTTTCCTGAAGTTATCGCCGGGATAAATAATAGTGAACTTGCCGTTGGCATCAGTATAGGCATCACCCAGCGTATCATCCTGTATCAGGTCGACATCATAGGAAAATACCCTAACACCGCTGACAGGGGCTTTGGTTTCACAATCTATAACTATGCCGCAAACCACCCAGATATCAAACAGCGACAGGATGCGGCAAAACCATTTCGAATCAATCCGGTACTCAAAATATGCATACTGTACAGACCCCTTGTTGCCTTGCCACATAGGCTGCAGGGTGGTGATATGAAACTGAAGGTCGAGTTCCTTTTTAGGGCCCGGGCCAATTACTATAGGGCCGGTGCCGCAGTACCAGTCAATATCAAGCGCACCGCCGTCATAACCGCTGCGTTCGCCCAGCTCAACTTCAAAGTCGCCGTTTTCCTGCAGCCTGCCTTCGGCAATAAATAGTTTTTCCTTTGCCTTCAACTCTTCCGCACTGGCCTGGTGAAACGTTTGTTTAACATCTGCCACCGCCAGCAAGGTTTGCCGGCTGTCCGCAGCAGGTTTGTAGATCTTTATCGAAGTGCCGGTTACAGGCAATTCACAATCAGAACACAGCAAACCACGCAGGTTGCCTTTAATAACGAAGTTCATAGGTTTATGTAGATTTAAGTTTTACCGGCTTACTCTTTGTAATTGGATTTTCAGCACCCCTCCAAAACATAATCCCTATAACATATTATAAATGAGGATCTTTGTTAATCCAAAGTTTCAGCTATTTAAATTATTACGCAATGTTGCTGATACGCAATCTCCCCTGTAATTGTACGTGATCTTATTGCGTATTTGTGGATGGGGTAGTTGCGTAAAAGTACTTTTTTTGAGTTTGTAGTTTTGAGTCTTGAGTCGATAGTCCTTTGTTGGTTAAAAGCGCTCTTTGTGTAACAACACTAGACCAAGGATTACAGACTCGAGACTCCTGAGTATAGCACAGGCACTTTTTTTGAACCTTCTTCATAAATTATACCCTCCTCCAAAACCTGGCATCTATCCATTTATCGGCAATATAAACGCCGCGTTCAAGGTCTTTTGGGCTTGCCAGGTGCAATAATGTTTCATCAACAATAAAGGTTGCCGCAGGGATAAGATTGTTCAAATAACGTGCTTTAACATGCCATTTGGCATAATCATTAACGTCGGGATAGAGCTTTACGGTACGATCTTGTAACACCCGGCATTTGCCCGGGGTCAGTCCTTCCAGGCTTCCTGCCGCCAGCCAGATGTAATTGAGATAATAATCGCTGACTATAATGGCAGTTTTCTCACTCTCAACTATAGCCACTATCTTTAAACGGGTTGCATTATGATTACAGATGAAGAATTAAGAAAAATTGAATTAAAGCGCAACAATGCACAAGAGGTGCCACAGGAGGCGTCTATAGAAAGGCGGACCGTAAGTTAATTGAAGATAATTTAATCAGAATGATCATTGAACCAGTACAGCACTTCAACTAACCTCTGATCTCTAATCTCTGATCTCTCTAACTTCTGATCTCTATCTCTAACCTCTAACCTCTGATCTCTAACCTCCAACCTCCAACCCAACCTAAAACGGCATCCCTATCCCGAAGTTCAGCTGCATAAAGTTGTAGGTATCGCCGCTGTTGGTGGCTTTGTAGTTGGCCTTAAAGGTGCCCGATTTAAAGAGCTCGTTAAAGTGATTGATCAGCACCCAGGAGTCGGAGCCGGTAAACTGGGGATCTTTAAACTTAAATGCGGCATCAAGCCTGAATACAAAGAAGGCCAGGTCAAACCGTAAACCTGTACCAATACCAATAGCAGTTGACTGTAAAATATTATCCAGCCTAAATTCCGAGTTTGGCTGATCTGGCTGCTTATGCAGGCGCCAAACGTTACCGGCATCAATAAATACAGCGCCTTTTAATTTGGAGCCAAAAAAGTCATCCATCAGCTTGTAGCGGTATTCGGCATTAGCAATTATCTTTATTTCGCCAAACTGATCAAGGTATTTTAAACGCGTGCGCAGGCTATCACTGTTATAAGCGGTGGCCCGGTTAAATTGTCCGGGGCCAAGGGTACGCGGCAGCCAGGCACGCATATCATTAGCACCGCCCGCATAAAATTCTTTTTCGAAGATCCAGTGGCCATCATCGCTGTTGCCATACGGGATGCCTATGCCTGGGTTTAGACGAAATATGAATTGCCGCTCCCCGCCGAGGCTTTTATAAACACGAAGGTCGATCTCCGTTTTTGCATATTGGGCAAATGGGTAGCCCAGTATTGTTCTTCTGTTGTCTGCATCTCTTTTGGTATTAAGTACATTGCTGAGCAGGCTTAGGGTATTGCCGCCAACATCAAGGCTGCCCCTAAAATAAGTGAAGTTTTTGTAGGAGTTTAACTCAATGGCATTATACTGAAAGGTGTACTGGCTCCCTGCCGAAAATATGGTACGCCCGATAAGTTGGCTATAGGCAAATAAATTATTTTTCAACAACAGTGCCTGTGCAGCAGGGTCAATAGTACCTTTTGAAAACTCTATATCAATAGGTGTAATGGTGTGCAGCTTGCGGCCGGTCTCAAAAAAATCATAGCTAATTGAGTTGATAAAACTCTCGCGCGATACCAGTCCTTTTTGATAAAACCACTGGTAGTTGGTTGAAAATGTAGTATGCGGTACGCCATATTTGCCCGGCAAAGGAAAGTTGAACGGCGCTATTATGCGCGGATAAATCAGGCTTGCACCTAGCCGCAGGTCCTGGTTTTGAATGGCTGCCTGGGTAATGCTGTTATTGCTGTTATCAAATAAAATGCTCCAGTTGGTTTTTATTTGCAGGATGGCTGCATTTTTAAACACGTTTCTATCAGTAAAGGTATTGCCCAGGTTATAACCAAAACGACCGCCTGCAAAAAGGAACTCACCTTCTACCCTGTCGCTAAATTGCTTAAGCGGGGTAATATCAATTTTAGTATCCAGCCTGTTGGTACTATCGGGCAGCTTGGTATAAGTTGGGTTGGGCACATTACGGAACACGTTAAGCTCGGATAAGCGCGAGGTAGTTAACGTTTGCTGATCAATGTTATAGATCTGTCCTTTTTTCTGAAAAATATAATCGGTTACCGAGTGCGGCTTAAACTTGCCGGAGTAATCAACATACCTGAACTGCGGATCAACCTGCACGGTATCGGCCTTGCCGGGAGTACGCCCGTTGCTTTTGGAAACCGTTACCAGCGTATTGTTAATTGTATAAATAGGATGTGATGATTTGCCGGCAGGGTTATCAATTATCATTTTAATATCAACCACACTGCTTTTAAAGGTCGAATCATACTGAAAGTTGATGTACTGGCGGTAAAAATCGTAATAGCCGTTGCGCTTCATTATCAGGTAAAATTCGTCCCTGTCATACGCCAAACTATCGGTATCAAACCTGCCGCCGGGCTGCACATGCGAAAACCGGGGACGGTTAACACGGTAAAGATCCTGCACTTTTTTATCGGCTATGCTATCCTGCAGCTTCCTGATCCTGAACAAGGGCCCTTCAACTGCCGAAAATATCAGCTCGGCCTTTTTCTTTTTAATTTTGATGGTATCTGTAACCTTAGCTTTTAAATAGCCTTTGTTCTGTAAAAAGCGCTCAATCTGTACACGGGAAAATTCAACCAGGTTACTATCCAGTATAGCAGGGGCTTCGCCAATATCACGCTTGCCGTTTTTGCTGAACAGGTAATAAAATTGCAGGTTTATAACATTATTGGGCTGCTGCTCCTTATCAACATACAAAACAGCGGCTTCGGCGAGTTCATCGTCAATCCCCTTTATTGTAATTTTACGCACAAGCGACTCATTACCTTTAAGCCGGCGTGTTAAACTGCATCCGCTCCCGATAAAGAGCAGCAAAATACTTAATATTGCAAGGCGGTAACCATTAGGTTTAATATATGCTTTCAAAGTCTCAAATCAGTTTACTAAAGTCCTTACAAAACAAAAAAGAGCGTAAAGAGCACGGTCTTTTTTTAGTTGAAGGATACAAATCGGTTGTTGAATTCATTAATTCTCCTTACAAAATTGAAGCTATTTACTATACAGCTCCGTTCGACCCAAAAATGCTCAAATTATCCCAAAAAATAAACTTATATAATATTTCTGTTACCGATATTGAAAAAATAAGCAGTTTAAAAACCCCGCAAGAGGTTATTGCCCTCGTTAAAATACCTGTGCACCCAACGCTTAGTAACCAAAAGCTTAAACAAAAGTTCTCATTAGTTTTAGATGGCATCCAGGATCCGGGGAATATGGGTACCATTATCCGCACGGCCGACTGGTTTTGCATTGATAATATTATCTGTTCAGACGATACAGTTGATGTTTATAACCCAAAAGTGGTGCAGGCCAGCATGGGCTCACTGTCGCGGGTAAATGTGCATTACGTAAATATAACCGAAGCTTTACCGCAGATAGACCTGCCTGTGTTTGGGGCGATGCTTGACGGCGAAAATATTTACAGAACCCAATTTGGCCTTGAGGGATTGATAGTTATGGGTAACGAGGGCAACGGTTTACGACCCGGTGTTGAGCAATTAATTAATAAAGCGGTAACGATACCACGCCTTGGAAAAGCAGAATCATTAAACGTTGGAATAGCTACCGCATTATTTTGTGCAGAAATAAGCAGAAATAAACTTGGCAGCCAATAAATAATTACTATTTTTGCAACCTTGAAAATTGGTCGGGTGGCCGAGTGGCTAGGCAGAGGTCTGCAAAACCTTTTACAGCGGTTCGAATCCGCTCCCGACCTCGAAGGATTTAAAAACATTAAAATAAATACCATCATGGGCGTTACTCGTTTAAAAAGAAAAGATAGAAAAAACAAGACTACTTCACGTTTAGAAGTACAATTTTTAAAGCTGGCTACAAACCTTGAACCAGGAAGCCGCAGCGCTGAGAAAAAAGACAGCCAGATAGCAAAAAATAATGCAGCTTTATTGATAGCAGCAGGTAAATAATTTCTCTTTTTAAGGGAACATATTTATTTTGAATAATATTTAAGATCCTATTGGTTTATACCGATGGGATTTTTTTATTACATCTCTTTCGTTGTTGTGGCTTGTAGAGGCGCGATACTTCGCGTCTTATGCAGCAGATAGGTAGCCGGTACGCAAATCAGCCATACATAATGGTAACCTGAAATACAGCACGTTGTGGTTTGTAGAGACGCGATGCTTCGCGTCTTATACGCCAGACAGGTAACCGCACGCAAATAAGCCATAAATTACAGTACTTGAAATACAGAGCCTGGTAAAATTGTTAAACATGGTGGTGAAAGACGCGAAGCATCGCGTTTCTACAACATCACAATCCAGATATTATCCTCTTATTTATCCTCCCTATCAATCCCGGCCCTTCATAAATAAATCCGGTATATAACTGCACCAATGCTGCGCCTGCATTCAGTTTCTCAATAGCATCATCTGCCGAATGAATGCCCCCTACCCCTATTATCGGGAATGTCCCGTTTGATTTTTTATGCAGATAGCTTATCACTTCAGTTGATCGTTTGGTTAAAGGCACGCCGCTTAATCCGCCGGTTTCATTTTTCAATTCATCTTTTGATGTTAACCCCTCCCTGCTGATTGTGGTATTGGTGGCTATGATGCCTGCAATACCTGTTTGCTGTACTATTTCAACAATATCATCCAACTGCTCGTTGGTAAGATCGGGAGCTATCTTTAACAGGACGGGCCTGCTGATACCATTTTTTGAGTTCCGTTTTTGCAGGGTGTTTAGTAATTCCATAAGCGGTTCTTTCTCTTGCAGGGCACGCAAACCGGGTGTATTGGGCGAGCTTACGTTCACCACAAAATAATCAACCACATCAAACAGGCGGTCGAAGCATTTGATATAATCGCTTACGGCATCTTCATTTGGCGTAACTTTATTTTTGCCGATGTTACCACCGATGATCACTCCCTGCTCCCGCTTAGTGGCTTTCTTTCTAAACGCAGCTAACCGTTCGGCAACCACATCAACCCCGAGATTATTAAAACCCATACGGTTTATCAGCGCGCCATCGTCAGGCAGCCTGAACATGCGCGGTTTGGGGTTACCTGGTTGTGGCAATGGCGTTACGGTGCCTACCTCAACAAAGCCGAAGCCCAGGTTAGCCATTTCGCCCATCAATTCGCCATTCTTATCAAAACCAGCAGCAAGGCCAACAGGATTCTTAAACTTCAAACCAAATACTTCCCGTTCCAGCTTAGGGTTTTTAACATCCCAAATAGCCCGGCTCAATGCAGCACCACCCGGGAAACGGTTAAAGCGCTTTAAATTAGCCGTTACAAAATAATGAACCTTCTCCGGGTCGAACTTAAAAAGCAGTGGTTTTAATAGAAAATACATGAGTACGAAGGTAAGTTTTTTAGGGAAAGTCCGAAAGTCGGGAAAGTCCGGAAGATAACTGTATGTTGTTCCGCGGAACTGTGTCGCGTCCTGAAAAAAGTTGTCACTGTTTTTTTATAAAGTTAAAACTATTTGTTGCTTGTTTGTCGTGTTAGGATGTGGGGAACGCGAAGCGTTCTCCACATCCTAACACGTTTTTCTTTTTTTG
>NZ_JAQBOC010000055.1 GCF_028288225.1 Mucilaginibacter sp. | reverse complement strand
GAATCCGTCATGATATTGTTAATGCCATCTCTGAGTTAGGATTTGAAAATCCTACGCCAATCCAGGAACAGTCAATTCCGGTATTGTTAACAGGCAGCAACGATTTTGTCGGATTAGCCCAAACCGGCACTGGTAAAACTGCTGCCTTCGGACTACCGCTATTAGAACTGCTGGACTTCGAAGTAAATTATCCGCAAGCACTTGTATTGTGCCCAACACGTGAACTTTGTTTACAGATCACGAACGACATAAAAAATTACTCCAAAAAAATGGGCAACGTTAATGTTGTTGCCGTTTATGGTGGAGCAAATATTTCTGACCAGTTACGCCAGATAAAACGCGGTGTGCACATTGTTGTTGCTACCCCTGGCCGTATGCTTGATATTATTAACCGTAAAGCGATTGATTTTTCGCAGGTTAAGTTTGTTGTGTTAGATGAAGCTGATGAGATGCTAAACATGGGCTTCCAGGAAGACATTGACAGTATTTTATCTACCACGCCGGACACTAAAAAAACATGGTTGTTCTCAGCCACAATGCCTACTGAAGTTCGCAGGATCGCGAAAAAATACATGACCGATCCTTTTGAGCTTACCATGGGCGAAAAAAATACCGGTAATGCCAATATTGAGCATGAGTACTACATAGTACGTGCCCGTGACAAGTATGCCGCTTTTAAACGCATTGTTGACTTTAACCCTGATATTTTTGGTATTGTATTTTGCCGTACCAAGATAGAAACCCAGGATATTGCTGAAGCATTGCTTAAAGACGGTTACAATGCCGATTCTTTACATGGCGATCTTTCACAGCAGCAACGCGATAAAGTAATGAAACGCTACCGTGACCGCAGCCTGCAATTATTAATTGCTACTGATGTTGCAGCCCGTGGTATTGATGTTAGTGATATAACACACGTTATTAACTACAGCTTGCCTGATGAAGTTGAAAATTATACTCACCGTAGTGGCCGTACAGCCCGCGCAGGTAAAACCGGGGTCTCAATTTCTATCATTAACGCTAAGGAACTGGGTAAGATCCGCCAGATTGAACGCGGCTTGGGTAAAAAGTTTGTTAAAGCTGAGATCCCTACAGGGTTTGATGTTTGCGAAAAACAATTGTTCAGCATTGTACACAAAATACATGATGTACAAGTTAATGAGCAGCAAATTGAACAATACCTGCCACGTATAATGGAAGAGTTTAAGGATTTGACCAAAGAAGACTTTATAAAACGCTTTGCATCAATTGAATTTAACCGTTTCCTTGATTATTACAAAAATGCTCCTGATTTAAATGCGCCGCTTGAAGAAGGCCGTCGTTTTGAAAGAGATGGTGAGCGTTCACCCCGTGGTGAAGGTGCCGGTAAATCTGAATATACACGTTTGTTTATAAATTTAGGTTCTGTTGATGAATTTAACCGCGGCGACTTGCTGGGTTACATCTGCAACCAATCAAAAATAAGCGGACGCACTGTAGGTAAGATAGATGTTAAAGGTGTTTACTCGTTTTTTGAAGTACCGCATGCTGACGTAGAGAAAGTAATGGGTGGCTTTAAAGAAGCAGAGTTTAAAGGCCGTCCTGTAAGGATAGAAATATCCGGTGAAGGCAGCAGCGAACGTCGCGAAGGCGGCGGTGGTGGCTACCAACGCAGAGAAGGTGGTTACAACCGTGAAAGAAGCGGTGGCGGCGAAAGGCGTGAAGGTGGTTACAGAGGCAACAACGGCGGAGAAAGAAATGGATCTGCTGGTGGTGGCTTTCGTGACTTCTCCGGCAAACGCCGTGAAGACCGTGGCGAACGCAAAAGAAGATTTTAAAGTTTAGTTTTTCATAAGTGCCTGGTGGTTCGGGCACAAGTTTAGTTTAGTTAGTTTGTTTGCAAACCCCTCATTCGTAAGATTGGGGGTTTTTGCATTTTGGGTTAGTGATTAGAGGCCGGAGATCAGAGATTAGTTTGAAAGTTGGAAAAGTCGAAAGGCAAAAAATGAACCAATAAACAATTTCGCTATGAACTATGATCCATCAACCATGAACCCAAACCTACCTGCTATACTCTACCGCAACAGAATCAGGCCCCATCAGTTTAAGATAATGGTCATCCAGTTTCTGAACCAAAAAGGCAGTATAAGGCTTGTTGCCCTGGAAGGAAGTGAAAATAGTATCACCTTTTACAAAGTAATCTTCAGCTATAGCTTCACCATCATCCATGGTAAAAGCTTTGTCGGTTATTTTTAGTTTTGTAGTGCCGTCTTTTGATTTCCAGTTGCCCTGTAACTTATTTGGTGCCGGGTTTGAAGTACAGGCCGCCCAACACAGCACGAATGCACCAGCAAAGTGTGTAAATATTAATGCGTACTTTTTCATGATAGTAAAACAGCATCCTCATAAATGGGACGCTGTTTAAATATACGATTTTTAGGATTTAGGTTTATCCATTAATTGAGATTTTTTTAAGTATACCCTGTGTCCTTTTTTATCGATGTAATAATAATGCGAATGTTCATTTATATAAACGGTTTGACCATTAGGACCGCATTTACCCTCGTATTTTTTGTCGACAACACTAGCCGCGCCTGTTGCAGCAATCTGCGATGTTTTGTGACCAACTTTTTTTGCTGTGACGCCTACTTTGTGGCCAAGTGTTGAATCTTTGTGGGTTTGTGCATTGCTATTGGCAAATGTGAAAATGCCAGCAGCAACCATTGCTACCTTAATTATAGTTTTCATGGTATTTGAAATTTATTAGTTCAAATACACTAACTCAAATGCTCTGCCAAATGTTTCATTTCCAGGGCAGGAGGCCTTTTCTCATATAAAATGGCATAAACAGCATCGCAAATGGGCATGCTTACTTTGTATTGTTTATTAACCTGTTGTAGGCAATTTACTGCATAATATCCTTCGGCTATCATATTCATTTCCAGCTGCGCCGATGTTACGGTATATCCTTTGCCGATCATATTGCCAAAGGTACGGTTACGGCTAAACTGCGAATAAGCAGTAACCAGCAGATCGCCAAGGTAAGCCGATTCCATTATATCCCTGTTTATTGGATGTACCGCATCAACAAAGCGTTTTAGCTCGCGGATTGCGTTTGCTATTAACACCGCCTGGAAATTATCGCCATAGCCAATACCATGGCAAATACCACTGGCAATAGCAAATATATTTTTCAATACGGCACCGTACTCGGTACCATAAATATCATCAGATACTATGGTTTTAATATACCTTGTATTAAACATGCCCGCAAATTCAGCCGCAAGCTTATTATCGCGCGATGCTATGGTGAGATAGGATAATTTCTCGAGTGCGACCTCTTCCGCATGGCATGGCCCGCTTATAACTATAAAATGATCAAATGGAATGTTGTATTGCTGGTTTAAAAACTCCCCGATTATCTGGTTCTCATCAGGCACTATACCTTTAATTGCCGAAACTATCTTTTTGCCTGCAAGGTCGGCAGGGGTTATGCCTATTAACGCTTCTTTTAAGAATGCTGCCGGTACATTAAGCAGTATAAATTCGGCCTTGCTGATTAGGCTTTTCAGGTTAGTAGAAATATTTTGAGCAGGTACACTAATTTCAACCGAGCTTATATAGTTTGGGTTGTGCCTGAATTTTTGAAGATGCTGAACGGCAAGCTCATTCCGCATCCACCAAAAGATTTCTTTTTCGGTGCTGTTATCAGTAAGTATTTTAATATTAGCCGTAGCCCAGCTACCCCCGCCCACAACAGCGATCGTGTTCTTTTTGTTATGCATAGTTCAGTTGGCAGTTTTTAGTACGCAGTTTGCAGTGAATCAGGTATTAGTTTGGAGTATTTATACCGGCCCACTGATAATTGCCAACAAAAAATGTCCTGCCAGGTTTAATTGACGGGACAAATCTAAATAATATTTAATGATAGTCCATGGACCATAGACCATGGTCCATGGACTATTTTTCAAACTAATTACCCGTTGGTACAAACAGCTTGCCCTTATCTACCTTTTCTACTTCCATTTTATCCCTTAAAAGTTTTGAAATGGTTGCAAATGGAGCCGAAACCACTTCATCCCCGCTTTGTAAGCCTGATAAGATCTGGATGTTAGTATCATCCTGTATGCCGGTAGTTACCTGCACCTGCTTTACCTTGCCTGCTTTATAAACAAACACATATTCTTTTACCGGTTCGCTTATTGCCGGTTTTGATTTATCCTCGGCTTTTTTCACACCGGTACTATCCTTTTTTTCCTGGCGCGTAGTTACCGATTGAATTGGTACTGATAATGAATGGGTATGGTTGGTGTTGATGTCAACAGTAGCAGTTAATCCCGGACGGAAAGGTACCTGGTTGTTTGCAGTTTTAACAAGCAGGGCTTTGTAAGACTCAGGGTTTATCCTTACTTTAACTGTAAAGTTTGTTACCTGGTCGGCATTGGTACCTACCACATTGGCCGAACTGCCTATTTCAATTACCTTGCCACCAAATGTTTTACCATAAAAGGCATCTACCTCAATTTTTGATGAATCGCCAAGTTTTATGCGGTTAATATCATTTTCATTTACATCAACATTTACGTCAAGCATACTCAGGTCTGATATCGTCATGATTTCGGTACCTGCAAATTGCTGGGTGCCCAACACGCGTTCGCCAATTTGGATAGATAATTTTGAAACAACACCGTCAACAGGTGAGTAAATTGTTGTTTTAGCAAGATTGTCCTGCGCCTCTTTAACTGAGGCCTGTGATTGTGCAAGTCCAAAAGTTGAGCCTATAACATTTTGCTTTGCAGCTTCAAGAGCGGCTTTGGCGCCTTCATAACTTGCTTTAGCAGCATCAAATTCGGCAGCGGTTAATACTTTGTTGTTATACAAAACCTGGTCGCGTTTATAAATTGATGCCTGGTTTATAAAAGTAGCTTCAGCTTGTTTAAGCATCTGGCTTGAATTGCCAACGCTTGCTTTTTGTGTATTGTATGATGCCACAGCACGGTCATATCCCGACTGTAAAATGTCCGGACGGATCTTACAAAGCAATTGACCTTTTTTAACCACATCACCCTCTTTTATGGGCAATTCAACAACCTCACCCGAAACCTCAGGGCTTATTTTTACTTCAACGTGCGGTTTTATTTTTCCGCTTGCTGATACTGACTCATTAATGTCACGGTCGGCAGCTTTTTCGGTTGCAACCTGCGTTTTTTGAGGCTTACCAATAACGCCTGCTACCTTAAGCACAATAAGCAAAAGGATGATTGCGCCTAATGAGATCAGAATATATTTTGTAGTTTTTCCCATGATTGTTTATGATTTTTCACTTTTTAATTTGTTCTTTAACGGTGTTCAAGAGGGCTACGCCGTTTCGGATTTCGGAATTTCGAGTTCGGATTTATTTATTTTTATTCTTTTATTTGAAATTTCTAATTTTTGCTTTCGGACTTTCCGGACTTCTTATAATTTTATAGGGTTGCCGATATAATAGTCAATTACTTTGCTTCTGAATATCATTTGGTATTGTGCTTCGATCATATCGTTTTGTGATTTATCGAAATTAGTAACCGCCGTATTGTAATCCAATGTGTTTACAAAACCGGCATCGTAACGTTGTTTAGTAATATTTAAAGCTTCCTTATTTGAGTCGAATGTTTGCTTTGCAGAAAGGTAACTCTTTTCAGCAGCTTCAAGGTCAAGCACTGCCTGTATAATTGTTTTGCTTAAATTATTTTTTGCAATTTGTGTTGCAAGCTCGGCATTCTGATAATTCAGCTTTGCTTTGCGTACAGAAGTACGTGCAGTAAAGCGATTGAAAATCGGGATCTGTACGCTTACACCTATTGATTGGTTAAAGTTATCACTAAACTGGTTAAAGAACGAGTACGGGCCATAAATTGGTTGAACATTGGGAGCGATTACCGCTTGTCCTGTTCCTTCAACTATTCCTATCTGTTGGGTAATAGGTGTTAGGCCAATTACCTTCTGCGTGTTTTGGTTGGAGTAATTTGATCCAATGCCTCCAAATAGTGATACGGTTGGATAATAACCACCTTTAGCAACTTTAATTGCCTGGGCTGACGTTTGCTGTTGTAATTCAGCCAGGCGGATGTCCGGGTTAATGATAAAGGCAGTTTTGATTACTTCAGTAGCATCATAAAGTGTACGGATATTTGTTAACTTACTGATATCTGGTTTCTCAACAGCAATCTGAGTAGAAGGATCCATCTCCATGTATTGTTTCAGGATAAGGATAGCAAGGTCAACCTGATTTTGGGCGTTGGTTAAATTAAGCTCGGCTGTTGAAAGCTGCGCCTTGGCCTGGGCCAGATCAGCCATCGTGGCATTTTGTTGATCGAAGTTTTTCTGGGACCGGTCTAAAGTTATTTTAGCCAGTTCAATTTGTTGCTTTGCGGCAAGTACAAGGTCCTGGTCTGTAAGTATGGTTAAATAATCAGTAACAACATTTAAAAGCAGGTCATTTTTAACTTTAGCTGTACTGGTTTTATTAACATCGAGCTGTAATTTATTTTGCATGATCTGATTTCGCAGCTGGCCACCCTGGAAAAGGGTAACAGATACGGAAGCCTGGCCATTAACGTATAAAAAAGATTGACTGCTTAATGAGTAAGTTGTTAAGTTGGGACTGCGGCCAAAATTATAGGAAGCCTGCGGGTTTGCCGTTATGCTTGGTAATTGGTTATACTTAGCTTGTTTGTAATCCTCGTTAGCTAAACTTTCATTAACCACCGCCTGTTTAATGGTTAGGTTATTAGCTATAGTAAGATCAACCGCCTCCTGCAGGCTTATTACCCGTTGCGCCTTTACTGTGAAATTCAGTAAGGTCAGGCATATTACGCTTAAAATACTTACTCTTTTTAATTTTAATATCCGTTGTGTCATAAGGTTATTCTGAATATAATTTGAGATATGAGATTTGAGGTGTTAGATTTGAGATACATTTAGGTAACTGGTAATTATACTAACATATATCTTTTGTTTCATATCTCATATTTAAAATCTCACGTCTAAAATGTATTTGATAAAAACACCCTGGCTGCTTAAAAAACTATATCCCAATTTAATATGGGATGTAAACCGCAACACCAGGTGTATTTATCTCACTTTTGACGATGGACCTATACCGATTGTTACACCTTTTGTTTTAAATATTTTAAAACAGTACAATGCCAAAGCTACATTTTTTTGTATTGGCGACAATGTAAGCAAACATCCGGACATTTTTGAGCAGGTCAAAAACGAGGGGCACGCCATAGGTAACCACACCTATAACCACTTAAAAGGCTGGGATACTGCAGATGATATTTACCTTGATAATTTTTTAAAGGCCGACAAACTACTGGATACCAGTCTCTTCCGCCCACCCTACGGACGGGCAAAAAGATCACAGGTAAAGCTGCTTAAACAAGCCAAACCCGGTTTGGAATTTATTATGTGGAATATATTGTCTGCCGATTTTGATATTAATGTTACACCCGAACAATGCCTGGATAATGTTTTGAAGAATACCAAAAGTGGAGATATCGTTTTGTTTCATGATAGTTTGAAAGCTAAGGAACGGATGGAATACGCTTTGCCGAGAGCGTTGGAGGTTTGGAGTAAGGAGGGGTATGAGTTCAAATGTCTGAATCAGAATTTACAGGATTAGAGAATTTTCAGAATGATTGGCGTAAAGTAGCATCTTGTTGATTTTTAAATTCTGTAAATTCTGATTCTGACAAAATTTGAACCGAACAATTTCCCGCATTAGGGATGGCAGCGGATACCGGCCAAGAGCCTAATGCCTGTGTAGTATGAGCGTACAGCCCGGGCCGCAGGCAATGCCATTACTATTAGTTGATGGAGTTGACTAAGTGAGTGGTTGATTAAGTTAAAATGATTTAACCATCGTTATAAAAGAACTTAAACTCCCGAGCTCCTTTCCTAAACTTATTTAACTCAATCAACCTATCTAACCCACCTAATCTCTAACCTCCAATCACTAATTAACTATTTAGAACCCCTCCAAATAACAATTGTACAATTCCCTGACTTCCTTTTACCTGCATTTTTCGTAAATTCGCCGCATTGACAAGCTATTAACTGGCTAATGTCTATTCTTTTACTTTCACCTAAAGATCAAATACAATGGCTTTTGATTTAGATATGATCAAAAAGGTTTACGACCGCTATAGCACCCGCGTGGCTGCTGCCCGCAAAGCGACCGGTAAACACCTTACTTTAACCGAAAAAATATTATACGCCCACCTTAGCGAAGGCGATGCTCATAAAGCATTTGGCCGCGGGGTTGATTATGTTGACTTTGCACCTGATCGTGTTGCTATGCAGGATGCTACCGCGCAAATGGCTTTATTGCAATTTATGCAGGCCGGTCGTCCGCAGGTTGCTGTGCCTTCAACCGTACATTGCGATCACCTGATCCAGGCCAAAATTGGCGCTGATGAGGATTTGAGCACTGCCAAAGATGTAAATAAAGAAGTTTATGATTTTCTGGCTTCGGTATCTGATAAATACGGACTGGGCTTTTGGAAACCCGGCGCAGGTATTATTCACCAGGTAGTTTTAGAGAACTATGCTTTCCCGGGTGGAATGATGATAGGTACCGACTCACACACACCTAATGCAGGTGGTTTGGGTATGGTTGCTATTGGTGTTGGCGGCGCCGATGCCTGCGATGTTATGGCAGGTTTACCATGGGAGCTAAAATTTCCTAAGCTGATAGGTGTTAAATTAACCGGAAAATTATCTGGCTGGACATCAGCCAAAGACGTTATATTAAAAGTGGCAGGTATATTAACTGTAAAAGGTGGTACCGGCGCTATTGTTGAATATTTTGGCGAAGGTGCGCGTTCACTTTCTGCAACAGGTAAAGGTACCATCTGTAACATGGGTGCTGAGATCGGTGCAACTACATCGATCTTCGGATATGATGAAAAAGCTGCAGCTTATCTTAGCGGTACCAAACGTGCCGATATTGCCGAACTTGCCAATGCAGTAGCAGAACACTTAACCGGCGACCCTGAAGTTTATGCTAACCCTGAGCAATACTTTGACCAGGTTATAGAGATCAACCTTAGTGAGCTTGAGCCGCATGTAAACGGTCCGTTCACTCCTGACCTGGCGTGGCCTATTTCTAAATTTGCAACAGCAGTTAAAGAAAACGGCTGGCCTACCAAATTAGAAGTTGGTTTGATTGGCTCATGTACCAATTCATCATACGAAGATATTACCCGTTCTGCTTCTATCGCTAAACAGGCTATTGATAAACATTTGACCACTAAAGCCGAGTTTACTATTACCCCGGGTTCTGAGTTAGTTAGATACACTGTTGAGCGTGATGGTTACTTAGGTACTTTTGAAAGTATGGGTGGTGTTGTGCTTGCCAATGCTTGTGGTCCGTGTATTGGCCAGTGGGCACGTCATACGGATGATCCTACCCGCAAAAACTCTATTATCACATCGTTTAACCGCAACTTTGCGAAACGCCAGGATGGTAACCCTAATACCCACGCATTTGTGGCATCTCCGGAGATTGTTACCGCATTTGCTATAGCAGGCGATTTAACTTTTAATCCATTAACTGATACCCTGACCAATACTAATGGCGAACAGGTTAAGTTTGATGAACCACAAGGTATTGAAATGCCTTTAAAAGGCTATGCAGTTGAAGATGCCGGCTACCAGGCGCCTGCCGAAGATGGCAGCAGTGTTGAGGTAAAGGTTGACCCAAGATCATCACGTTTACAATTGCTTGATCCGTTTGCCGCATGGGAAGGTACTGATATTACCGGCTTAAAACTGCTGATAAAAGCTAAAGGCAAGTGTACTACTGATCATATCTCCATGGCTGGTCCGTGGTTAAAGTTCCGTGGGCATTTGGACAATATTTCAAACAACATGCTGATCGGCGCTATCAACTATTTTAATAATACTGCTGATAGTGTTAAGAACGAACTAACCGGCGAATACGGCCCGGTACCTGCCACCCAGCGCGATTACAAGGCGCATGGCATAGGTTCAATTGTCGTTGGCGACGAAAACTATGGCGAGGGTTCATCACGTGAGCATGCAGCTATGGAGCCGCGTCACCTTGGCGTACGTGCCATACTGGTAAAATCATTTGCCCGGATCCACGAAACCAACCTTAAAAAACAAGGTATGCTAGGCATCACCTTTGCAAATAGCAACGATTATGATAAGATCCAGGAGGATGATATTTTAGATATCACAGGCTTAACAACTTTTGCACCTGATAAACAATTAACTGTTGTATTGCACCATAAAGATGGTTCAACAGAATCATTCCCGGTAAACCATACTTATAACGCACAGCAGATAGAGTGGTTTAAAGCGGGCGGCGCATTGAATATCATCAGGAAGCAAATGGCTTCGTAAGGATTTCGGAAGTTGGAATTCGGAATTAGAAATATTTCAAGCCTTCTCATTTTTGCGGAGGCTTTTTTGTTGGATATTCAACTGATTTTTGAAGAGTATTTAAGCATTTTGAAAAGACCTGGCACAAGTCTATCTTTATAAAATGCATTGTCAACAACAATATTTAAATCATGAACGAAAAACCACAACGGTTTTTAATTGAAACCGAAAAAGAATATAATGAAGCTGTTGCAAGGCATGAACAGATTAAAAATTCAACAGCAGGAGCTGAACATAAAGAAAAGCTTCTGCTTGTGCATTTGATTGAAAATTATGAAAATAACCTTTGGGACTTACCTGAAGTTAATCCTGTTGAAATGATCAAGATCCGCATGGATGACTTTGGGTATAAAGCAGCTGATCTTGCTAATGTTTACGGAGATAAAGGAACTGTTAGTAATATAAGCAACCTTTATCTTTGAATATGATCAGAAAGTTCAGCGAATTATTACACCTGCCTGCTTCTGCTTTGGTTAAGGAATATAAACTTCCTGTTTAATCCAGTTGCAATTAACACATAGAAATATTTCAAGCCTTCTCATTTTTGGGAGGCTTTTTTATTGTCTGAATCAGAATTTACAGGATTTTTGAATTGTCAGAATTCGCTTTCTTTCATTCTGTAAATTTTTTATGGCTTGGTGTCAGATTTATTATACCATAAACAACCCCTAACCTCTCTAATCACTAGTCTCTAATCTCTTTTCACCACCCTCTTCAATACCAGCAAATTTTGCCCGTTAACGCTGTAGCCTGATATGTTATTCTGATAAAGGTTTACCCGCTTGTCGTAATATAAAATCACAACCGGCGATTGCTGCATCACCAGGTTATCCATTTGCCGGTAAAGGAGATAGCGTTTTTCGTCGTTTACTTCGTGATAGGCCTGTTCGAAAAGCGCGTCAAACTGTTTATTGTTAAAGCCGGTATAGTTGGGGCCAAAGGGGATCTTGTTTTTTGAGTAGAATACAGATAAGTAATTTTCAGCATCAGGGTAGTCGGCTATCCAGGTGCCGTAAAAAAAGTTAACGCCATTTTTTGATACCAGCTCGCGCAGACTGGCACCCTGGGTTATTTCTACACTGGTTTTAATTCCCACCCTGTCCAGCTGACCTTGTACATATTCTATCAGTCCGCGGTAGCCGACGGTGGTATGTAAAACAATTTCAGGCAGGCCTTTACAATTCGGATAGCCGGCCTCCTTTAACAGCTGCCGTGATCTTTCAGGATTGTAGCTGTACCCTTTGACCTGTGCCGCATCAAAGCCAGGCATCCCCATCGGGATAAAACCTGCTGTGCCGGGTGCACCCATGCTGTTGCGCAGGTACTTGATCATTTTTTCCTTATCAATGGCATAATTAATGGCCTGCCTTATTTTTAGTTTTCTTAAAGGCGATGATTTTACAATAGCCAGGCTGCTGTCTACCAGGATCCCCAGGTAAATGGTGTTCAGGAACGGCCCGGTGTTTAAAGTGAATTTCCCTTTATATTTTTGTGTTATCTGACCTGCTTTTGTGAGGATGTCATCGCGATAGCTGCCATCAATATCATTTAAAAAATCAAGCTTTTTACTGATGAACTCCATAAAGGCGGTTTGCTTGTCGCTGATAAAGGTTGCCCTCACAGCATCCAGGTGGGGCAGGGGACTGCCATCTTTATCTTTTTCCCAATACTTTTCATTCTTAAGCAAAACCATTACTTCGCCCTCTTTCCAGTATTTAAACTTAAAGGGGCCGGTACCGATAGGGTGCTGCCTGAAATCTTTCCAGTAATGATCAACCACCTCATGCGGTACAACTGAACAATACTGCGCGGTAAGCATGCTCAACAGCGGAGGGAAGGGCTGCCTTAGTTTGATGCGGAAAGTACTATCGTTTACAGCAATAAAGGGGTTGTCACATACCTTGTCGCTAAAGATCCACGAACCAGATGATGCCACTTTCGGATCGATAAGTCTATGGAAACTGTAAACAAAATCATTAGCTACAACAGTACGTCCCTGCCCGTTTGCAAACAGCGGATCGTCATGAAAATGCACATTATTACGTAAATGGAAGGTATAAGAAAGGCCATCGGCAGAGATCTCCCAGCTTTTGGCAATGCAGGGCCGGGTTTTAAGGCTGTCGTCAATCTGAACCAAACCGTTATAAATTTGGTTATCCATCCAAATGCTGAATTGATTACGCGCAAATGCCGGATCGAGCGAACTTAAGCCCTCATCAAGGTTGATATTGAAGATTGTTTTTTTTGTGGGCGTGGTATTTGTGTTGCAGGAAATGAATAGTACAAGGAATAGTAATTTGAAGATTAGATGATTTGAAAATTTAAAAATTTGCTGCTTCATTATCCTTATAAAGCTACCCATTTTCAAATCATCTAATTGTCAAATCATCAAATTAAACAATTTTACTGTTCACCAACGCAATAATCTCCCCCTCCAACTCAATAGCTCTTCGCTCAATCTCACCTCCATCAGCAATAACCTTAGCAACAAAATCTTTATCCTTAAACCCAGATGCATTTATCTTCACATTCATAAAAGCACCTATCACCGCGCTGCGGGCACAAAGTGCGGCCACACCGGCATCAGTTACGGAATTTGGATTACCGGTTTCGGCCATGGCTTTTATAACCGTTAAGCTTCCGTATGCGGCCTGCATTACTTTAAAAGGAATTTCAATGGCATACCGGGTAGCATCCTGGATGACTTTATCCCTTGCCATTTTTTCTTCATCGTTTCCTTTTGGTAAGCTGAATGCTTCCATTATTTTGTTGAAAGCTGCGGTATCCAAATCAACTAAGCGGATCAGTTCATCCTTATACTGCTGACCTTTCTCCGCCCAGTTGCTGAACTCTTCCCAACGGTTATCCCAGCCTTTTTTATGCGATGAAAGGTTTGCAACCATAGTTGCCAATGCAGCGCCTAAAGCGCCGATATAGGCGGATATTGAACCACCACCCGGCGCCGGACTTTCACTCGCTGTTTCATCTGCAAACTCAATCAATGTCATTGAGGCCAGTTTGGATGATGCTTTGTCTTTCAGTAAATATTCAATGATCCTTTCCTCCGGGATAAAAGGTGATAGCTCAGATAAGCCCATTGATTTTATGGCGATCTTGATCAGCTCCTTTTCACTTACCCCAACCGAACGCTGTTGTTTTAGCAGGAAGTATTTTCCCGCGTCCAACATGGCTTTTAAGGGGATCAATCCCACCAGCTCGCTGCCGGTCACCCGCATGCCGCGCTCTGCTGCTTTGGTGCAAACTTCATCAAAGGCTACGTGTAAAGGGGTTACTTCAATATTGGTGAGGTTCATGGAGATTTGCGCTATGCCGTACTCCTCAATATACCAGCCTATAGCTTTTACCGATTTTAATGAACCGGGGATTGATTTTGGTTTGCCGTTTTCATCAGTGATGATCTTGCCGCTTACCGGATCGCCCTCACGCATTACACGGCCTGCCTCACGCACGTCAAAGGCAATGGAATTTGCCCTGCGGGTACTGGTAGTATTTAAGTTTACGTTGTAAGCGATCAAAAAATCACGCGCGCCAATAACCGTTGCACCGCGTTTGGCATCAAATTCCGCAGGACCGAAATCAGGTTTCCACTCCGGTAGTTTTATCTTCTTAAAAAACCCTTCATATTCTCCCGTGCGGATCACTGAAAGGTTATTACGCTTTTTATCGGCCTGGGCATACTCATACAAATAAGCGGGGATGCCTAATTCTTCACCCACCCATTTGGCCAGCTGCATTGCATATTCTGCAGTTTCTTCCATGCTGATATTGGCAATAGGGATTAGCGGACAAACATCTGTAGCACCCATCCTTGGGTGTTCGCCTTTGTGCTGGCTCATATCTATCAGTTCACCTGCCTTTTTTATCGCCAAAAAAGCAGCCTCTATAACTTTGCCCGGCTCACCCACAAAAGTTACCACCGTACGGTTAGTAGCCTTACCCGGATCAACATTCAGCAGCCTTACACCCTCAACTGATTCAACCTCATTGGTGATCTGTTTAATAATATCAAGGTTTACACCTTCGGAGAAATTTGGAACGCATTCTATTAGTTTAGTCATTGGTCAGTTGTCATTAGTCATTGGTTCGGTTGGATAGGAAGATTTGACAACTTTTCAAAAGATGTCAAATCTAACTTCAAATATTTTTTAATCAGCGCAATCATTTAATCAAATTAATCGGCGGTCCGGTTTTAGCCGCCCCTGGTGATATAGAATTTCCCTATAGTCATTGGTGGGGTACACCTGCAGATCTGCCTTCATTCCTGTAGCCAGCATCCCCCGGCCTGTTAAATTCAAAGCCTTTGCTGCGCGGAATGTTAACCCGGCAAACACCTCGGCTGTATTCAGCTTTTCAGCAGCGCTCATTACAGCTGCCTGCATTAACAGGTCGCCCATGGGAGCCGAACCGGGGTTCCAGTCGCTGGCAATGGCGAGGCAGGCCCCTGCATCAAGCAGCTTCCGTGCAGGTGCATAAGGCATTCCCAAACCCAGCGATGCACCGGGTAAAGTTACTGCTACGGTATTTGAATTAGCTAATAATTTTATTTCTGTATCCCCGCTGGCTTCCAGGTGATCGGCAGAAACGGCACCCACGTTTACGGCTACTTTACTGCCGCTTGCTGTAAACTGGTCGGCATGAACGGTGATATCAAAGCCCATTTGTTTGGCTTTGTTTAGGTAGATTATTGCATTCTCAGCATTAAAGGCACTTTCTTCAATAAAAATATCAACCCGGTTGGCCAGGTTTTCTTTTTTGATGACGGGAAGCAGGTTGGTTAAGATCTGCTCCAAATATTCGCTTTGGCCGCTATTAAAATCTTTCGGAATCATGTGTGCCGCCAAACAGGTAGCAACAAGGCTGGCTTTTGTTTGGGTTGATGCCGTTTTGATCGCTCTTAGCTGTTTCAACTCCTGTTCAACAGATAAGCCATAGCCGCTTTTAACTTCAATGGTGGTAACACCTTCGGCTAAATGGCGTTCAATTCTTTTTAATAGTAATTTAGTTAGCAATGCTTCATCAGCTGCACGGGTTTGGGTAACCGAATCCCAGATGCCGCCGCCTGCTTTGGCAATTTCCAAATAGGATTTCCCCTGGATGCGCATGGCATAGTCCTTTGCCCTGCTGCCTGCAAAACAAATATGCGTATGGCAGTCAACAAAACCCGGCAGTAACACACTATCGCCCTCAATTTCATTTATTTGTTCCGATAGGTTTTGCTTGCGTAATGTTTCAAAACTCCCAACGGCTGATATCAATCCATTTTCAACTAATATCCCCCCGTCAGGAATGATCTGCAGCTGATCGTCCTTCAATGCACCTTTTAAAGGCAAGTCAGTTAGGGGTAGGATTTGGGTAAACGGACCGTGCAATATTTTCATGTTAACTATTTTTGTCTGAATCAGAATTTTTTACCTGTTGTTTGTTTTCTTAGCGTTCAAGAAGGCTACGCCGTTTTCAGGATTATAAAATTTTCAGAATAATAAGAAAGCGAATTTTGTTAATTCTTAAATTCTGTGAATTCTGATTCAGACGGCTTACCACACTTTCAAATCAAACTTTTCCGCCCATTCCTGAGCCTTATCATATCCTGCATCTGCATGTCTGAAAATCCCCATTGCAGGGTCATTATATAAAACACGACTTAAACAGGTTGCTGCCCTGTCTGTTCCATCAGCCAAAACAACCATGCCCGCATGCTGCGAATAACCCATACCAACACCGCCGCCGTGATGAAATGATACCCATGTTGCACCGCCTGCTGTGTTGGCCATAAGATTTAACAAAGGCCAGTCTGATACCGCATCAGAGCCATCTTTCATCGACTCCGTTTCCCGGTTTGGCGATGCCACCGAGCCGCAGTCTAAATGATCACGGCCTATTACTATCGGGCCCTTTACTTTGCCTGATTTTACCAGATCGTTGAATAATAAACCTGCCTTTTCCCTGTCGCCCATACCCAGCCAGCAGATCCGGGCAGGGAGCCCCTGGAACGAGATCTTTTCCTGCGCGTTTTTTAGCCATTTTATCAATGGTTTATCTTCAGGAAACAGTTCCATAAGCGCCCGGTCTGTTGTAAAAATATCTTCCGGATCGCCGGATAAAGCTACCCACCTGAACGGTCCCTTACCTTCGCAAAACAGCGGCCGGATATAGGCCGGGGTAAAGCCCTGGAAGTTAAAGGATTCATCTTCACCGCCTTGCCTTGCAAACTCGCGCAGGTTATTGCCGTAATCAAAAGTGATAGCGCCGCATTTTTGCAATTGCAGCATAAAACCCACATGCCTTGCCATGCTGGCTAACGAAAGTCTTTTATATTCTGCCGGATCACTGTCTCTTAACAATGCCGCCAGGGTTAATGATAAACCACTTGGGATGTATCCGTTCAGTGGATCATGGGCAGATGTTTGGTCGGTAAGCATATCGGGGATAAAGTTATCAGCCATCAGCCTTTCCAACAGATCCCCTGCATCGCTTACCAATCCTACAGATAGTGTTTCGCCTTTTTTCATGGCATTCCGTACCCAGGTGACGGCTTCCTCATAGCTGTGGGTCATCCTGTCAATGTACTGGCTATCTAACCGTTTCTGAATTCGCGCAGCATCTACATCGGCACCTAAAAACACAGCACCCGCCATGGTTGCGGCCAATGGCTGTGCACCACCCATACCGCCAAGGCCTGCACTAACTATCAATTTGCCCGTTAAATCATTATTGAAATGCTGGCGGCCCGCTTCCACAAATGTTTCATAAGTGCCTTGTAAAATGCCTTGTGTACCTATGTAGATCCAGCTGCCGGCGGTCATCTGTCCGTACATCATCAAGCCTTTCGATCTTAATTCATTAAAATGCTCCCAGTTTGCCCATGCCGGTACCAAATTGCTGTTGGCAATAAGAACACGCGGCGCTTCAGGGTGACTGCGGATGATCCCAACCGGTTTGCCCGATTGAACTAACAAAGAATGATGCTCGTCCAGCTCAAGCAAAAGTTCAATGATCTTGCGCAATGCGTCCGGATTACGGGCAGCCTGGCCAATGCCGCCATACACCACCAGTTCGTCGGGGTTTTCGGCAACCTGGCCATCGAGGTTGTTGAGCAGCATGCGCAAAGGCGCTTCTGTTTGCCAGCTTTTGGCATGCAGCTGCATCCCTCGCGGCGCCTTATACACCGGGTGACTGGCGTAGGTTTTAATAAATTCCGAATTCGTCATCATTTAGGTTTATATCGTTAGTAACAGCAGTTTCATTGGCTACTGCCAATAACGTGCCATTGGTAATTATTTGATGAAGGGCATTAATATCATCCGAAAAAATACGATCATCCTGTATATGAGGCACATGGCTGCGTACCAATGCATGGCAAGCTTCCACAACAGGTGTAGATTTTAATGGTCGCCTGAAATCCATTGCCTGGGATGCGTAAAGCAGCTCAATGGCCTGGATATATTCCAGATTATCAATTACCTGGCTTAACTTGCGCCCGCTAATGGAGCCCATGGAAACATGATCTTCTTGCCCCAGCGAGGTAGGCACGCTATCGGCACTTGCCGGAAAACACAACGTTTTATTTTCGGTGACCAATGCCGCCGTTGTGTACTGCGGGATCATCAAACCTGAATTTAGGCCAGCATTATTGGTTAATAATTTTGGTAACCCATACCTGCCCTCACTCATTAAATAACAACGCCTGTCGGCTATGTTGCCCAATTCTGCTGTGGCGATGGTGGCGTAATCAAGTACCATGGCTAATGGCTGTCCGTGAAAATTGCCCCCGCTAATGGTGTCATCCGCATTAAAAACAATGGGATTATCGGTAACCGAATTTAGTTCGATCTCTGTCAATTCTTTCAGATGCAGCCAGGCATTGCGCGATGCACCATGAACCTGCGGCATACAACGCAGGGAGTAGGGGTCCTGCACCCGGTCGCAATTTACATGCGAGTTGCAGATCTCCGAATCTTTTAATAAGGTGTGTAATCGTTTGGCAACCAATTTGTTCCCCTTATAAGGCCGCAGCTGGTGCAGTCTTTCATCAAACGGACGGGCTGAACCCATCAATCCTTCCAGCGACATAGCGCCTATCAGGTCTGCACGATTCAGGGCGTCATTTAAACGCTGTACCGCTTTTATGGCAAATGCCAGGATGAACTGTGTACCATTTATTAAGGCAAGCCCTTCTTTTGGCCCTAAAACCAGGGACTGTAAATTATGCTTTGACAGTGCTTTTGCTGCAGGCATTCGTTCGCCGGCTTCATAAACTTCGCCAAAACCTATCAGCGGTAAAAATAAGTGGGCGAGAGGAGCAAGGTCGCCCGAGGCGCCTACAGAACCCTTTTCGGGAACTACAGGAATAATATCACTATCAATATGCCAGATTATCCGCTCCAGTGTTGTTAACGCGATGCCTGAAAAGCCCTGCGCCAAAGCCTGCACTTTGCTGATCATCATCAGCTTTGCTATCTCCTGCGGGATGGGGTTGCCCACACCAACGCTATGGCTTTTAAGCAGATTGCTTTGCAGCAAAGACGTATCAGCCTCAGAAATGCGGGTATCGCACAATGGCCCGAAACCTGTATTGATGCCGTAAACCGGGTGCTGTGCGTGCACTATTTTTTCAACCTCGCGCCATGATGCCCTGATCTTTCCGGCAGCTTCACTATCTATCACACCTTTAACTTTCCCGCTTGCAATGTCAAGGCAGGTTCCAATAGTTAAATGGCTGCTGCCATAGTTAAAGATGTTATTCATTGGTTTCGGCTTTTAATTCTACACTCAATTTATCACTGATCCTGTCGGCAAGGTTGGCCGAGCGGAAAGCGTTCTCTAATGCACTGATGCTGGGCAACAGCTCTTTGCAGGCAGGATCATTTGCCAGTACATCATCCATTGCCAATAATATGGCATCCCATACCGGTAAGATCTGTGCAAGCAGTTCCCTGCCGCTATCTGTTAACTGTACCAGTTGCCTGCGGCCATCATCGGCACAGGTGGCGCTGGTAACCAGCTTTTTATTTTTAAGATTGGTGATCAACTGACTTGCAGCCGGATGAGAAACCTCGGTTTGATCGCTTAACTCCTTAATAGAGAGTGAATTGTTTTTTGATAATAAATAAAACACAGGGAACCAACTGGCATCAAAATCTATCCCCTCATTTTGGTAAGCGCGGTTAATTTCGGCCAAGAAACCCTCGCTCAACCGCCTTAGCCGACTGCCCAATACCAGGTAACCCAAACTTTGATATAAATTCATAGCGCAATTTATATAAGTACTTATATAAATGCAAATTTTTAACTAAGATTTGTTGGATTGATAAGATTTTAGGATGGCTATTTCGGGATGGATTAACAAAAAAGGATAATATAGGGGAGTCGATGTTCAGCGACCCAGAATATTCAGAGGCATCGCCCCGGCCATAATGTAACAACGGATTTTAATCCGTTAAAGAGAAAGATAAGTTGGAATATACTTCTCCTTTATTAAATTAATATGACGCTGCTCATGGCCTGCAATGTGGTAAGCCAGTGCCCTTACGCTTGCATTGTTAAATGTGCCCGTGCCTTTACCTATCCGCATAAATGAATCTTCAGGCAGGCCGTTAAACAGGGCGATGGTTGATTTGCGTACGGCTTCGTACTCATCAAATATATTATCCAGGCCTCGTTCATTAGCTTTTGAATATTGGGCATAGGCATCCTGGTCAAAGCCGATAAGGTTCATTTGCTCGTTACGGGCAAAGCGGAGTGCACGGTAGGCAAATATGCGTTCATCATCAATAATATGTACCAATGTTTCTTTAATACTCCATTTATCAGCTGCATAGCGGTGATACAACATGTCTTCGGGCATACTGTAAATGAGCTCTTTTGCAGCTATTAAGTTATTCCACAGGTGTTTTAAAACTAAACCGTCATCCGGTATCAGTTTCATGTACATTATGGTATAAGGTGGATATTCACCTTCAAGCGGTTTGGGTATTATTCGCATTTTAATATATCGAGTCGCTTAGTAAATTAAACGCGTTTGTTTGTAGAAGTATTAATTATATCCTGTCAATTTACAAAGATACTTAATCATTACTCGTCAATAATCAAGAAATTCCGCTCTAAAGATCAATTCGTTTAAATCCTTAAAAACCCTTTCCCCATTTCAAAGGTTATACTTATTCATTAAATCAATTGATTATGAGATCCATCTGGAAAGGCTCACTTGGTTTTGGGCTGGTAAGTATTCCCGTAAAATTGTATTCGGCCGTTGAGACCAGTAAGATTGATTTAGATATGCTTGACAGCCGCGATCATTCACGCATCCGCTATCAGCGGGTAAACGAGCACACACACAAGGAAGTGCCTTATGATAAAATTGTAAAAGGCTATAAAATAAACGATGATTATGTAATAGTTGAGGAACAGGATTTTGAAGCGGCTGCGCCCGAAAAAAGCAAAGTTATTGAAATTGAAAGCTTTGTGGATATTGCTGATGTAAATCCTATGTTTTACGAAACATCCTATTATACCGAGCCGGATACAAAAAACAATAAGGCTTATGCCCTGCTGACCCAGGCGCTGATAAAATCAAAAAAGGCCGGACTTGCGCGCTTTGTTTTGCGCAGCACGGAGTCGCTTTGCATAGTTCACCCGGTTGAAAGTGTGCTGGTAGTAACCCGGATCCGTTTTGGGCAGGAGATCCGCAGTACCGAAGATCTGAAAATTGCAGATGATGTAACGGTAAGCAAAAAAGAGCTTGATGTTGGCCTGGCACTTATTAATCAGTATGCCGAAAAGTTTGATGTATCAAAGTTTAAGGATGAATATAATAACGAGCTTTTAAAGATCATCCATGCAAAAGCAAAAGGCAAGCATGCCACCATTAAAAAGTTAAAACCCAAAAAAGCCACCGGGGATGATCTGTATGAGCAACTGATGCAAAGTTTGAATGCGAAGAAAGAGGCATGATCTAAAAATTTCGTTAAATGCCAAAAAAGCTATCAAAAAAGGTCCGGCTAAAATAACCAGACCTTTTTCCAATTGTAGTGTTTTTGGACTAAGATTTATACTGCTGTTGGCCTGCGGATAATTCCAAGCAGAAAAGCTACAATAGCTATAATTAATAATATATGTATTAAACTGCCTACAGCGGTAAAAAAGAAACCAATTGCCCACCCAATAATAAGGATAACCGCAATGACGTATAGTAATGAATTCATGATCGTGTTCTTTTAGTTAATTATTTCATAGATATGTTATAAAATATCAAAAACGATCAGAATGTTTTCGTTTAAATGAAATTTATTTCATCTAGAGTTCAAAATTCAGGGAAATTGAATGATGAAACATAATAACATTACAACTTTCCAACGTTACAACATTCCAACAACCAAAACCTTTCAACAACTACAACATTTACAACTCATACAACCTCAATCAATTAACCCCAGCCACTTTTTCCGTACTACCATTTGCTGCGGGGTAACATCGGGCAATGAATCAACTTTGTATTTAAAACGGGTATTTCTGAGCAGGGTAACCGGCAGGGTAACCGGCAGGCCATCACGCACAACAGATACTGAAATTTTATCTCCCACCTTTTTGCCGTCCAGAATGGTTGTGATGTCTGTTATCGGGGTTTCGTCAATAGCTACAAGCTCATCATTTACGTTTATGCCATCAACCCAGCCTGCGCCGCCGCGTTGTACACCTGTAACAATTTTTTTGCCGTTAACATCGGTAGTTATTATCCCTAAGCCCGGTTCATTACTATCTGCGGCTTCATCAGCAGCCTTGTAACCTGCATAGGCCAGGTATTTATTATAATCAAGCGGTGTAAGGCCGTAAATGTAATTCTTGTAAAAGTCATCCAGTTTTTTACCTGCAAATTTTTCAAGTCCATGTTTAAACTCTTCATCGGTATAACCGCGCTTTTTCTGCTTGTAATAAGTACTATACATGTATTTCATTACATCATCAAGCGAGTTTTTTCCTTTCGTATCATTAATTATCTCCAAATCAAGCAACATACCTACTGCAGCCCCTTTATCATAATAAGAGATCCCGGTATTTGCAGAGTTTTCATTAGGGCGGTATGATTTTATCCAGGCGTCAAAGCTTGCTTCTGCCAATGGCTGTATTTTAGCGCCGGGCTGGTTCTCGATAATATTGATTTCGCCCGTTACCGCACTTAAATAGGTTTCAGGGGTTATAATTTGTGCATGGCGTAAAATAAGGTTCTGGTAATAGGCAGTAAACCCTTCGGCAATCCAAAGGTCAGTGGTGTAATTTTCGTTATCATAATCAAACGGGCCAAGCACTACCGGGCGCAGGCGCTTTACGTTCCATAGGTGAAAATGCTCGTGGGCTACCAGGCTCAGAAAGTTACGATAACCGTTGGCATTGCCATAATTATCGCGGGAGGCGCCTAATGTGGTCGAGCTTAAATGCTCCAAACCACCGCCGCCCCGCTGGCGATTATGTACTATAAAAACATAATGCTTATTAGGGTTTTCGCCAAATACCGCAGTTTCCTGCTCAACTATTTTGGCCATATCTATCTTTAGCTGTTCCTTATCATAGTTGCCGCCGCCAACCATGCAAACTTCATATTTCACACCGGCTGCATCAAAGCCGAACACATCCTGGGTGCCCACTTCAATTGGCGAATCAAATAATATATCAAAATTAGGTGAATGCCTGGTGAACTGATCGCCATTAACAGCCTCTAAACTGGTTGATACGGTTGTCCATCCTTTGTAAGGAATAATTTTTATGGTTGATGGCGAGTTCAGCATTTTGTCAGGATAGATAAAAAGTCCTGACGTTGATAAAAAGCCATGCGATGCATCAATAAAGCTGGTACGTACCGAAATTTCAAAACAGTACACACGGTATTTAACAGTTAAAGCAGATATGCCTGCAGTATTTATATGCCAGGTATTTTTATTGATCTTGGGGGCTTTTATTTCTTTTCCATTAACTGTCGCGTTAAACGATTCTATGTTTTTTGCAAACTCCCTTACAAGGTATGATCCCGGGGTCCATACCGGCATTTTAAGATTTAAAGTATTTTGATTTAAGCCGAAGATGTTCATCTCTATATCAGCATAATGTGCCTGTGCCTCAGGAAAAGTAACGGTATACAAAATTTTAACAGCGCCTGCTGCTTTGGTGAGGGTAGAATTCATAAAAAATAATGTTATAAAAAGAAGGGCGGTCAGCTTAATAGTTTTCATTAAAGGGAGAAGTTTTTTTTAGCGGCAATAATTTACAGGTGATGAAATATTTTTGAGGGTTGTCTAATAATTTGAGGTGCAATTTATAATTTTTTTCAATGCATGCATAGCTTCTATAGTTGTAAAATGGTTGATACATACAACTATTAAGGATTATAACCAATTACTTTTGACCTGATGGATGTGAAATTGATTGAACCTATATCCCGTAAGTTAAATCATTTAGGGAGAGCGTATTTAAGCCTGCTGGCAAAACAGGTGGAGAATTTGGGTATAAGCAGGTATTACTATGCTTTAACGTATATATGTTACCATGATGGTAAGCTAACGCAAAAGGCGCTGGCAAATGAGCTGGGTAAAGACAAATCGATAATTGTAAACATTATTGATACCTTAAGTGAAGAAGGTTTTGTTTACCGGGAAATCAACCCGGCCGATAGGCGCGAACATCTATTAAAGGTAACAGAAAAAGCAAAGGAGGCGGTGCCTAAAATAGTTGAGGCCTTTGAAATACTTAACCAAAGCATAACAGGAGATATCTCTGACGAGGAAATGAAAATATTTAACAGCGTGCTAACAAAAATGGGAACTAATATAAAGCCATTGACAGCACAGGAAACTAACAACGGAACCAAACCCTAACAGATTACCATGATATGAGAACAAGGTATATTATATACATAGCGCTGGCGCTGCTTATTGGCTTTTTAATTTACAATAAGTTTTTTAGTGAAAAAGGAAAAGCTGCCATGGCTCAAAATGCAAGCAAAGGTGCAAAAAGAAAAACCGGACCTGTAGCTGTTAACATAATGATTGTTAAAGATACCGCTGTTGATAACACTATTGATGTTACCGGCACCATTGATGCCAATGAAAAGGTAAACCTGATAAGTGAAACAGCAGGCAACATTACCGGCATCTTTTTTAATGAAGGCAGCTACGTAAAAAAAGGACAGCTATTAGTTAAGGTTTATAACCAGGATATTATAGCATCATTAAAACAGAATGATTACCAGGTTGCACTTGCTAAGCAAAATGAGTACCGCAACGGTATTTTATTACAAAAAGAAGCCATAAGCCAGCAGGAATATGATACTTCGCTAACTTCATTAAATACATTAAAGGCACAAAGCGATGTATTAAAAGCACAGATAGCAAAAACAGAGATACGGGCGCCATTCTCAGGTACTATCGGGTTAAGAAACATCAGCCCGGGTGGTTACCTTTCGCCGTCAACATCAATTGCTTCGCTGGTGAATATAGACCCGGCAAAGGTTACTTTTTCTGTTCCTGAAAGATATTTACCATTAATAAAGCAAGGCACTAAGATCAATTTCGCGATAGAAAGCTCAAGAAATAATTTTTCGGCAGCGGTTTATGCAATTGAACCGGCGATTGATCTGAGCTCGCGCACCATAACGGTACGTGCCAAAGCCGCAAACCCGGGCAACTTGTTAAAAGCCGGGGCATTTGCCAAAATAAATTTAACGCTTGATCAGATCCCGAAAACCATAATGGTACCAACACAATGTGTTATTCCTGATTTGAAAGATAGTAAGGTGTTTATTTATCATAACGGGATTGCTGAATCAAAAACAGTAAAAACAGATTTGCGTACCGACACCAGGATTGAGATAACAAGCGGTTTAAAAGCTGGCGATAGTCTTATTGTTTCGGGGCTGATACAAATCCGTAATAAGGTTCCATTACAAATTTTAAAAGTTATTAAGTAAACCATATTTATGAGTTTAGCGTCAGTAAGTATAAAAAGGCCCGTATTGGCTACGGTAATGTCTATCGTTATCGTGGTATTCGGCGTTATGGGCTATAAGTTTTTGGGTATTCGTGATTTTCCCTCGGTCGACCCTCCTATTATTACCGTATCTACGAGTTATTCTGGCGCTAATGCCGATGTAATTGAATCCCAGATAACTGAGCCCCTTGAAAAAAGCATAAATGGCGTACCGGGGATCCGCAATATATCATCAACAAGTTCAGTAGGCTCAAGCCGGATAACTGTTGAATTTAACCTTGACGCCGACCTTGAAACCGCTGCAAATGACGTGCGCGACAAAGTAGGCCAGGCACAAAGGCAGCTTCCGCAGGATATTGATGCGCCACCAGTTGTAACAAAGGCTGATGCCAATGCTGATAATATACTTACAGTTACCTGTAGCAGCAATACACGTAATATTAACCAGGTTGATGATTACGCAGAAAACGTATTGCAGGAAGGTTTGCAAACAATACCGGGTGTTAGCCAGATAAACATTTTTGGCCAGCGCCAGTATGCCATGCGGCTGTGGATTGATCCGAACAAACTTTCGGCCTTAGGTTTAACAGCTACAGACATAGGCAACGCCCTTAATGCAGAAAACGTTGAGCTGCCTGCCGGTAAAATTGAAGGTAACAATACGGAGGTTGTGGTAAGGGCAGTAGGTAAATTATCAACCGAAAAGGAGTTTAACGATCTTATCATCCGTGCCGACAGCAACCGTGTGGTTCATTTCAGGGATATTGGATATGCTGTTTTGGGTTCGGCAAATGAGGAAACAGCTTTAAAGGAAGCGGGTGTGCCGATGATAGGACTGGCAATTATTCCGCAGCCCGGTGCAAACTATGTACAAATAGCCGAAGACTTCTACAAGCGGCTTGACCAGATAAAAAAGGACCTTCCTCCCGATATACAGATTAAGGTAATAACAGACAACACCAAATTTATTAAACAGTCTATAAGTGAAGTTGAGGAAACATTACTTATTTCGTTTATACTGGTAGTAATTATTATTTACCTGTTTTTCCGCGATTGGCTTATTGCTTTCCGGCCGCTGATAGATATCCCCGTATCGTTAATAGGCGCATTCTTTATTATGTATATTTTTGGGTTCTCCATAAATATATTAACACTGCTGGGTATTGTGCTCGCGACAGGGCTGGTAGTTGATGATGGTATAGTTGTAACCGAAAATATCTACAAAAAAGTTGAATCAGGCATGGCGGTGCGAAGAGCGGCGTTTGAAGGTTCGGCCGAAATATTATTCGCAGTAATTTCTACATCAGTTACTTTGGCTGCAGTGTTCCTGCCTATTGTATTTATGCAGGGCTTTACGGGCAGACTTTTCCGGGAGTTTGCGGTTGTAGTAGCAGGCGCGGTATTGATATCTGCATTTGTTTCACTTTCATTAACCCCAATGCTTAATGTTAAGCTGATCCGTAAGAGCTCAAAAAAATCGAAATTTTATGAAAGCACCGAGCCTTTCTTTGTAAACATGACCAACTCTTACAAAGAGACACTGGTTAAGTTTATGAAGGTAAAATGGGTATCATTTATAATATTGGCCATTTCATTGGTTATAACCGGGATATTATATTTTGCTACCCCTTATGAACTTGCACCATTGGATGACCGCAGCATGTTAAGGTATGCAGTTACGGGCTCGGAAGGCGCCAGCTATGAATTTATGGCCAGGTATATGGATAAAGTGTCAGACCTGGTTGCTGACTCTATACCCGAACAAAATGTAAACCTTGAGGTTATTTCGCCCGGAAGTGGCGGCGGTGGTTCGGCAAACTCAGGGTTTGGCCGTGTTGGTTTGGTGTCACCTGATGAACGCAATCGTACACAACAGCAATTGGCCGATTATTTAAGTAAAAAACTAAACCGTTTTCCTGATGCACGTGCGCTGGTAGTACAGGAGCAAACCATTAGCGGGGGAGGTAGCGGGTCAAAAACTTCTTTACCTATTCAATTTGTAATTCAAAACCAGGATTTTGAAAAAATAAGAAAGGTTTTGCCTGAATTTTTTGCCGAGGTTTCCAAAAGCCCTGTTTTCCAGGGCACAGACGTTGACCTAAAATTTACAAAGCCTGAGCTGCGCGTTACCACAGATCGTAACCGGGCGCGCGACCTTGGGGTTTCGGTTGCCGATATTGCTGCAACCTTACAACTCTATTACAGTAACGGCCGCCTGGCTTATTTCCTGATAAATGGCAAGCAATACCAGGTAATTGCACAGGTTGACCGTGAAAACCGCGACCAGCCGCTTGATTTAAAATCTGTTTATGTGCGCAACTCAAAAGGTGCGCTTGTACAACTTGATAATGTTGTTAAACTTAGTGAGGACGCTACGCCGCCGGCCATATATCACTTTAACAGGTATAAGTCTGCAACTATACAGTGCGGTTTGGCTCCGGGCCGTACTGTTGGCGATGGAATAGAAGAGATGAACAGGATTGCAAAAAGCTTGCTTGACGATACATTCAGCACGGCTTTAAGTGGTGCCTCGCGTGATGCTGCCGAAAGTGGATCGAGTCTTATTTTTGCATTTGCATTTGCCTTATTGTTGATTTACCTGGTACTTGCAGCGCAATTTGAAAGCTTTATTGACCCTTTTGTAGTTATGCTTACCGTGCCGCTGGCTATTGCCGGTGCATTCCTGTCGTTATGGTTATTTAACCAAACGCTTAATATATTCAGCGAGATAGGAATGATAACGCTTGTTGGCCTGGTAACCAAAAACGGGATCCTGATTGTGGAGTTTGCCAACCAGCAAATGGAACATGGCCTTGCCAAATACGAGGCTGTGGTTGAAGCAGCCACCGCCCGTTTACGCCCTATATTAATGACCAGCTTGGCTGTGGTACTGGGTTCGGTGCCAATTGCTTTTGCATTGGGTGCAGGCGCCAAAAGCAGGGTGTCATTAGGAATAGTTATTATGGGCGGGGTATTGTTCTCGCTGGTATTAACACTATACATTATACCCATGATGTATTTAATATTTGCTTCAAAAACACGTAAAGACCCGGACGCCGAAGACCCGGATGATGTAAAAAAAGTAAGGAAGACAAGAACTCAAAAACTAATAGAAACATTAGATAAAGAATAAGCGATTATGACCATTAAAAAATTAGGTTGCCTTGTTTTTTGCTTAATAGCATTTACTGCCGGTGTTAAGGCGCAAACTGATACCGTACTCAGTTTAAAAGATGCTGTTGAAATAGCATTAAAAAACAACTATCATATATTGCTGTCAAAAAACAATTCAACAGTAGCACAAAATAATGTTACCATAGGCAATGCGGGGTTTTTACCACAAGTAAACGGCGACTTAACTGCAACCCGCAGCATTCAAAACACCAAACAAACACGCAGCGATGGCTCTGTAAATAATATCAGTGGTGCTAAGAACTCGTCAACATCATACGGGCCAAGCCTTAACTGGACCATCTTTAACGGCTTTGGGATGTTTGCCAATTATGATGAACTAAAGCAGCTAAACAAGTTGGGCGAGCTGCAAACCCGGGATACTATACAGAACACCCTTGCCAGCGTAATAAGTACCTATTATAATTTAATAAACCTTAACGAAGGTTTAAAGGCCCTGCAGGGAGCTATAGCCATATCCAGGATACAACTGCGATATGCCAGTGACAAATTCCAGGTCGGCCGGGCTTCTAAGCTAGATGTACTGAATGCGCAGGTAAACCTTAATACCGACACAGCGAATTACCTGAACCAGGTACAGCAATTTAAATCGGCCAAGATCCAGATGAACCAGTTACTGGTGCGTAACCTGCAAACTGATTTTGCTGTTGGTGATACTATTATAGTTGATGATAAGCTTGTTTTAGGCGAGATCCTTTCGAAGGCAGAAAATCAGAACCCGGCTATCCTATCCGCCCAAATAAACAAACGGATCTCCGAGATCAACCTTAAACAGGTTAAGGCAGGCCGTTATCCGCAGGTTGCTTTAAATTCAGGGTATACCATCGGCCATAGTCAAACCCCGGCAGGCTTTACCCTGTCGCAAAATACCAGGGGCTTTAATTATGGACTTACTGCTTCAATAAACATATTTAATGGCTTTAATCAAAACAGGTTAGAGCGCAACGCAAAAATTGGGATTGATAATGCCAACATTAATTTTAAGCAGGTAACGCTTGATGTTCAGGCCCAGATCAGTAATTTGTATGTAAGCTATTTATCAGGACTTGATTTGATGAAGCTTGGCCAATCAAACGTTGAAGTAGCCAAGCGGAACCTTGACATCTCCCTCGAAAAATATAAATTGGGGAACATTACTCCGCTGGAAATAAGGGAAGCACAAAGAAATTATTTGGATGCGCAATCAAAATTCTTTACTGCGCAATACCAGTCTAAGAGTGCTGAAATTATGTTGAAGGAGATTACAGGGAGTATAAATATTCAGTAAAGAAGGATAATCTAAAATATGTCATTATAAGATACGAAGCAATCGCGAACTATGTAAGTCTGCTATGCAAAGTTCAACACATTTCCGTTCGATCTGTATAGTATGCGATTGCTTCGTACCTTACAGCAATGACATGATGGCTATTTGTTTGGGTTAACATGGCCCTTGCACGCAGGTTCTCCTCTCAAGAGGGGAATTTAAAAAACAATAATTATTTTTTCAAAAACTATATTTTTTAAATTGGTTTAAAAAGCTATTTTTGAACTTGATGGCTATGTGCTTTAAAACCTGCTTGCTGATTGACGACAATTACATTGATAATTTCGTTACACGTAAAATAATAGAGGGCAGTAACTTTGCCGAATCTATCATAGTTGTCCGTTCGGCACCAGAAGCCATAAATTCTTTAAGGGATGGCCTGGTAACACCTGACGTTATCTTTTTAGACGTCCGTATGCCGCTTATGAGCGGATTTGAATTTTTAGAAGAATACGATAAGATCGATATCAATAAGGATGATATAAAAATATTTATGCTGTCGTCATCACTTGATCCGATGGATATGCGGAAGTCAGCAGATAATAAATACATCACCCAGTTTATTCATAAACCACTAACTCAAAAAGCACTCGAAGAACTTTGTCCATGATCCTTGTGGCTGATAGCGGGTCGAGCAAGACCGACTGGTTGCTTACACTTAAAGATGGTGAAGTAAAGCAATTCAGAACGGCCGGACTTAACCCATATTTTTTATCGGAAAAAGAAATTGTAAAAATATTGCAGGAACAGGCGGCCGATATGATCGCCTTCGCTGCTGATATTGATGAGATCTACTTTTTTGGCGCAGGCTGCTCAAGTCCCGACAGGCACGAAATAGTTACAAACGCGCTAAGTCAGCTATTTTCCAAATCATATATCAGTGTTGACAGTGACCTGCTGGGTTGCGCATATGCCACCTGCGGGCATGAGAAAGGCCTGTGCTGCGTATTAGGAACAGGTTCAAATATTTCTTTTTTTGATGGCGCGGAGATCCATTCAGGCAAACATGGCCTCGGTTTTGTTTTGGGCGATGAAGGTGCCGGCACCTGGTTTGGCAAAGCACTGATAACCGATTTTTTATATGGCAATATGCCGCATGACATCAGTATAAAATTTGCTGAGGCCTATCAGCTCGACAAAGAAAAGGTAATAAAATACGTTTATCAAACCCCAAACGCAAACTCGTACCTGGCAACCTTCACTAAGTTTTTAAGCGGGATAAGGCAAACTGATTATGCCCAAAATTTATTACATAAAGGCCTGCTTGAATTTATTGAGACCAATATAAAGTCATATCCGCAATATCATCGCTATAAATGTCACTTTGTAGGCTCAATTGCCTATGTTTTTACTGATGAACTGACCGAAGTTTGTAAAGCAAATGACATCCATATCGGCAAGATCATTAAACAGCCGATCCATGATCTGCTGGCGTTTATTTTGAGCAGGGAGAACTAAGGTTTATAGGATTATCGAATCATGCGTCATTGCGAGGAACGAAGCAAACTCTTCAAAGGACAATCACGAACCTTGATATCTCAGCGAACCTTAAAGCCGCTGTTTGGTACCCACAATATTTTCGTTCTCTGATTAGCAAGTGCAGGGTTTGCTTCGTTCCTCGCAATGACGCATGCAGAAAACTTCACTTCCTCAATATCCTTTTCACCACAATAAACCCAGTCCCCAACACTGCCAGCAAACTCCCCAGCATTGCTAAATAATCACCATGAAGCACATAAAAAGTAAGGTCAGTGTTCAGGTTGATGTCTTGTTTTAAGGCGGTTTTAACCCACCATTTACTTTGCTGTACCACGTCGCCGCGCTGGTTAATAAATGCGGAGATCCCGGTATTGGCCGACCTGCATACCCATCTGCGGGTTTCAATAGCACGCAGTTTGGCGTAATCAATATGCTGGTCTTTCCCCGATGTATTTTCCCACCAGCCGTCATTAGTAATAATAGCAATAAACTGAGCCCCATTATGTACCGACTCAGCTACCCAGGTTCCCCAAATTGATTCATAGCAAATAACCGGGTCGACACCGATGCCACCTTGCGAATAAAACACGCCAGGATCCCCTTGCCCGCCATAGGTGCCGGTTGCGCCACCTAAATGCGCAAACACTGGCTTTAAAAATGATAATGTGGATGCAAATGGCAGGGATTCAGCACCCGGCACCAGCTTTGATTTGTGATAAAATTGCACCTCGGCAGAGTTTTCAATATTCACAGCCGCGTTAAAATTATCATAATACAACCTTGCCTGCGGATCATAGGTCTCCGTTTTTGTAGTATGTTTATTGTAGAGTTTAAATGTTTCGGCCCCGGTTATCAGGTTGCCATTTTTATATTTATTTAAAAAGCGCTGCGCCTGTAAAAAGTAGGGACTGGTACGGATTGTTTCTTCGTTTACCTGGTCGGGTATTGCGGTCTCCGGCCATAAAAAAAACTCCGTATTAGGCTGACCAATAGAGTCGGACAGGTGAGTTAATATGCTTATTTGCTGAGAGGCAGGTATTGAGCTTTCCTTTGCATAAGGATCAATATTCGGTTGCACCACCACAACGTTTGATGGGTTTAGCTGCTCCTGGTAGTTGTAATACCTGTATAGTGAAAAGCTTAGCGGCCCTATCAAAACAATAACAAATGCCGAAATAAGCTTTAATCTTAGTTTTTTATTTGGCGCTTCGCGTAAGCCAATGTAAATTAAAAACAGCAGAATATTTAAAGCCCAGATCCATATTGTGCCGCCATACACGCCTGTGTATTCATACCACTGCACCCACTGATGGGTCAAAGCAAAGCCATTGCCTAAAGTCATCCATGGGAAGGCCAGATCCCAGCTCTGATGCAGGTATTCATATCCTATCCAAAAACAAAATAAACCAGCCAGGCCCAAGCCACGGTTAGTTACCAGCCTTAAACGATAGTACAGCCAACAGGCTGTTGCCATTAGCAATGCACCTAAAGAATATGGAATGAAAGATATGGGCAATGCCACATACTCCCCAACCATTTTCAGCGCATTATAAACCCAGTAAATAGATAATGTGTTCCATACAAAAAATCCCAGGAAAGCGGTTCCAAAGATCTTTTTGCCCTTTTTAACATAATCAGACCGGATGATATTTTCAATTGCTACCAGCATAGGCACAAAACCGACAAATAAAAAGAAGGTGGTGTAAGGCATCGGCGGCCACGCTATCCAAAGCATTAAACCTGAGAGAATGGCGAGTAGAATGTTTTTTTTCATTTATATACTTCAAAATCAAAGCGTCATTGCGAGGAACGATCCGCCAGCTGGCGGACTGCATAGGGTAATCACGGACCAAGATGCACGCAGTGACCTTACAGCCGCTGAATAGTCACCACAATATTATTAATCCCTGATCTATAAAGCTCAAAGTTTGCTTCGTTCCTCGCAATGACGCGTTTCTAATTCATTTTTTAATCCTTCTCTTTTGAAGAGGATTTAGTTATAGCCCCTGCCACACATATCACAAATTCTCCTTTTGCAGGGTGTGTTTCAAAATAGGTTTTCACCTCTTCCACGGTTCCACGAACGGTTTCTTCGAACATTTTTGTCAGTTCGCGCGATACGGAGATCTGCCGCTCAGCACCAAAATGAGTAGCCATTTCATCCAGCGTTTTTAAAAAACGGTGTGGCGATTCATAGAATATGATGGTTCGCTCCTCTGTTGCCAGCGTTTTATACCGGGTTTGCCGCCCTTTTTTTAAAGGTAAAAAACCCTCAAAACAAAAACGGTCTGTCGGAAAACCGGAATTGACCAGGGCGGGCACAAAGGCCGTGGCACCTGGCAGGCACTCTACCGCAATCTCGTTTTTAATAGCCTCGCGCACCAGGTAAAAACCAGGATCGGATATGGCCGGTGTACCGGCATCTGAGATCAGCGCTATATTTTTTCCTTCCTTTAAAAACCGGATGATCTCGTTTGATGATTGATGCTCGTTATGCTGGTGATGTGAAAATACCTTTTGATGGATCTCAAAATGCTTTAGCAGCGGTGCTGAAGTGCGTGTATCTTCCGCCAGTATCAAATCCGCCTCTTTTAAAACACGGATAGCTCTAAAGGTTATATCCTCCAGGTTACCTATCGGGGTGGGGACTAAGTATAATTTTCCGCTCATATAAGTTGGCAGTTTTCAGTTAGCAGTGGGCATTTGCAAGTTTACAGTTTCGAAATAGCAGTGTGCAATCAAATGCATTAAATAAAAAACTGCAAACTGCACACTACAAACTGCCAACTGATTATATCTTTGCCTAAAAATAAAATAATGCTGCAAGTTAGTTATATCCGCGATAACAGGGAACAGGTTTTAGAACGTTTAGCCGTAAAAAATTTCAAACAGGTTGAATTGGTTGATGAAGTTATTCAATTAGATGACAAACGGCGTTCAACTCAAACCAGTTTGGATAACACGTCGGCTGAGGCTAATGCTGCGGCTAAACAGATAGGTGAGCTGATGCGTGCCGGAAAAAAAGACGAAGCAGAAGGCCTTAAGGCTAAAACAGGTGCCTGGAAAGAAGATATAAAAAAGCTGGGTGATCAACTGGCAGCTATAGAGGAAGAACTATATCAAAAGTTGGTATTGCTGCCCAATCTGCCGCATAGTTCAGTGCCAAAAGGGTTAACACCCGAAGAAAATGAAATTGTGCTTGAAAATGGGGCCAAGCCAAACCTGCCGGAAAATGCACAGCCGCATTGGGAACTTGCCGCCAAATACAACCTGATTGATTTTGAGCTGGGGGTTAAAATTACCGGTGCCGGTTTCCCGGTATATAAAAATAAAGGAGCCAAGCTGCAGCGTGCACTGATCAATTATTTTATTGACGAGGCCGAAAAAGCTGGCTATAGCGAAGTGATGGTGCCCTTAATGGTAAATGAAGCATCAGGATTCGGAACAAGTCAGCTACCAGATAAAGAGGGACAGATGTATTTTGTCAACGAAGACAACCTGTACCTGATCCCTACAGCCGAAGTACCTATTACCAATATGTACCGTGATGTAATATTAAAAGGGGAAGATCTGCCGATGAAAAATTGCGGGCATACGCCATGTTTTCGTCGCGAGGCGGGTTCTTATGGTGCACATGTTCGCGGCTTAAACCGTTTGCACCAGTTTGACAAGATAGAGATCGTGCAGGTTGCACATCCTGATAAATCATACGAGGTATTGGAACAAATGAGCCAGCACGTGCAAGGCCTTTTGCAGAATTTGGGTTTGCCCTACCGCGTGCTTCGTTTATGTGGCGGCGACATGGGCTTTGGCTCTGCCTTAACTTATGATATGGAAACCTGGAGCGCGGCGCAGCAGCGTTGGCTGGAGGTATCATCTGTATCAAATTTTGAAAGCTTTCAAAGCAACCGCTTAAAGCTGCGTTTCCGTAATACCGAAGGCAAAACACAGCTGGCACATACCCTTAATGGCAGCGCATTGGCTTTACCGCGTATTGTGGCCACCCTGCTGGAAAATAACCAAACAGAAAAAGGCATTAAAATCCCTGAGGTATTAGTACCTTATACTAAGTTTGAATGGATTGATTAAATTGCTTTTTTATATAGCTCTGGACAACATCCGGAGCTATATATGGCCCTATGGCTTAAGCCAATTTTCCCTTGGCCCTGTATTCTAGGATTAATACATTTCCAAATTTATTTTAAAAAAGCCGTTTTCTATGCCGCTCTTTTATAGTTTTCCACATACAATTCACTTCTTTTTACCAGGGAGAACATTCGTAGGATC
>NZ_JAQBOC010000042.1 GCF_028288225.1 Mucilaginibacter sp. | reverse complement strand
AAACCAGCAATACCTTATAAACCTGATTCCATCATTTTAATCAATATTTCAAAGAACGCTTTATGGTCTCACGACCGCAATTGTTGACAATAGTTGCGCAACGATCACGCTTGCGGAAGGGAGGGTGGTCCAGCGCAGCGTCGACCGGGTGGGTAAATCTGCGGGCGATATTAACGCAAATGCATTGGCGTTAATGCATGGCGGCGTGGACTCACCCCGGCATTGCTTCGCTCGCCGACTCTTTGCTTCACAGAAAGAGGGGGAACTGTATTTCTTCCTTAACTTAATAACATTGAGCAACTAGCTAAGCCGGGAAGGCTTTATTGTAATTTTCTTCCAAATGGAAAATCCACCATAAATGAACATCAATCCAATAAAAAGGTACACCCAAATTGAAATGTTGCGACCAGCGATCACCAGGTAAAGATAGGGCAGGCTAAAACTAAGCGAGGCGAAAAGCAAGGGAATAAGAATAGCCTTTTTTACTTTTAAATTCTTCAGGAGCCAGGCAAGAAATATAAAAAATCCTATTTTGCTGATCAGGTATAAACTGCCGAGAACTAAAGGATCAACCTCATGCTTTTCTCCCAAACTGATTACCCAGTCTTTAAATACCGTAATATATTCCGTCATGCAATGCAAGATAGACATAACAATCATACTTCCAACAAAACAATGTGATAATCAGGAAGGATATTAAGGTTATTATCAACGCGCTTTTAAATTGATATGGCAGAATTAATTGTAAGCGTAGATGTTCACAAGGAAAAGCACCTCTGCAAATGCATAAAAATCCCGGGTTGAAGTGCTTATTGGCGCCGGTTTCTCACTGTACCCTTGTACATCAAAAAATCCTAAGGCCGAATTGCCCAGGCCAGGCCGTCTGCCCCGCGTATATCAATGTGCCCGGCGACTTCTAACGTCTTGAGGTTTATAATCGCCACATAGTTGTCAGCTGTGCAGCCGATAAACGCGCGCGATCCGTCATCGTCCACCAAAATGCCAGCCGCGCCGCGCCCGGTATTTAGCCGTTTCAATTCCTGGTGTGATGCGGCATCATAAACGAACAGGTCTCCCGTTCGCAGGCTTGTGATCAGTACCCGTTTGCCATCCGGAGTAAACTTCAGCCGGTTGGCCCCAAAAACCTTCGCGTCAATTGTGCCGGTTACCTTTTTTGATGCGATATCGATAATGGTAATGGTGCCGTCATCAGCGCCTGCGGTCCACAGCTCGCGTTCATCAGGCGAAACATCAAACCCCTCAGAACCTTTTCCTACAGGGATAACAGTTTGCACCCAGTCCTGACGCGCCGGAGGCGTGAACCCCGCCGGATTGGGTGTGGGCTTGATCAGGCTATCCACCAAAATGCTGACTGTTCCTGCCGAAACGTTTGTGGTGCAGACCGTCTTCGCATCCGGGGTTACGTAAATCATATGCGTTCTGTTCTGGCCTGTTCCCATGGCCCAGTCTAGTTTACCCGTTGCGGGGTCATAACGGCCAACGGCTTTGGCGCCCTCTGCACTAAACCACACCTTACCGCCAACGAACGTGAGGCCGTGCGGGCCCATCAGTGGCTTTGTATCAATATTGGGTAAAGGCTTTTGTGCCACCAGGTCGATCACATTAAGCTCGTGCAAGCTGCCGCCGCCGTAGATCGAAACATACGCCGTCTTTCCGTCAGCTGATGCGATAACCTCATGAGGATCGGAACCCACCGGGACACGTGCGATAATCTTCAGCGTACCCGGATCTATTATTGCCAGAATATGATCGCCTTTTGAAAGCGCCAGCAGCGTACGCGGAGGCGTAGCCTGGGCGGCACATTCGGTTGCGGGGTAAACCAAGGCTAATAATAAAAATATTACTTTAGTGATTTTCATAATTTTAGGCTGAATAAAGTGATGACTAAAAAGCTTTATGAATTGTTTTGGGTACTCTAAGGTAACCACATATATTGTCAATTTTTTTTAAAATCGACCTAAGCTGAAAAACAATAGATGTTAGGAAGGTTTTAACCGATCAGTTAAAGTTAGTTTACCCGTCTCAATACAGCGTAAAGATGGCCCATATCGTAAGGCTCTGCTAACTTAATGATATCACGCTCTCCCAGGGAAGCTACCGTGTACCCACAATTTTTAAGAACACGTGAATGACAATGAGCCGTAGGCTCTACCGCTTTGTAGAAAAATAACGATTAAGATTTTTGCCTCATCGAGGCTACCCAGCCGTCAGATTTGTAACAATCGGATCCGCATCGTGCCGGAAATGGTGGTAAAGGGTAGCCACCTACGGGGCAAAATATCTTTCTTTCCAGTAGCTACAAAGAGGTAGAACCCATGGGTCAAGAAAAACATGCCTGACAAAAAGATATGGGTACGCGATAGCCCAGGGACGGGGATTGCACAAGCCTTGTTTTTCAACATCTACTACCTCTGCAACAACCCCAGCCTAAATCAACTTATCAGGCGTAATAGGCAAATCCCTTACCCGTTTGCCCGTTGCGTTGTATATGGCATTGGCTATGGCTGCGGCTACGCCTATGGTGGCAATTTCGCCCATGCCTTTTGCACCTATAGGGTTAATTATGGGGTCGGGTTTATTTACAAAGTATGCCTCTACCAGTGGTATATCGGCCTGTACGGGTACATGGTAATCGGCAAAGTTATTGTTTACCAGCCGGCCATAACGGTGATCTATCACGGCCTCTTCCATCAACGCCATACCGGTTCCCATAATAGTACCGCCTATCATCTGGCTGCGGGCAGTTTTTGCACTTATTATTGTTCCGGCATCTGCACTTGAAACTGCTTTATCAATTTTTATTACGCCCGTAGCGGGATGTACCAGCACCTTTATAAAATGTACCGACCATGAGTACATGGAGTATTTACCCTGTTCCTCACCGCCTTTTGATGCGGTGGTTACTTCAAGCTTGTCAAGGTTTTGCTGTTTAAGGATCTGGGTATAATCAGTGGCGCTGGAGTTGCCTGCCAGGGTTTTAAACTTTTCTTTAAGCGCCTCGCAGGCATCGTGCACTGCCGAACCTACGGTTGATGTTATTTGCGAACCGCCCTGAGTTGGTGATGGCGGCAATGATGAATCGCCCATATCAAACCTGATCTTATCAGCAGGGATGCCCATAGTTTCAGCTGCCACGGTTACCATTGCCGTACCTGTACCGGGGCCTATATCTGTTACCGCGGTTTGCAATATCAGTGTACCGTCAGCCATCATCCTGGCCGTTACCGTAGCCGAGCTGCGGTGAGCGCCAAACATGCCGGCAGCCATTCCATAGCCCGCGAGCCAGCCATTTTGGGTTACCGAACCCGGTTGCTGGCTCCGGTTGCTCCAGCCTATTTTATCCGCGCCAAGCTTATAAGCATCACTTAAAAATTTGCTCGAATACGGCTTGTTGTTTGATGGATCAGTATCGGCGTAGTTTTTAAGGCGCAGCTCTATTGGGTCGATATTAAGGGCGTAGGAAAGCTCATCCATCGCTGATTCAAGCGCGAACGCTCCTGTCGCCTCACCGGGACCACGCATAGGCGTTGGCACATTTACATTGAGCGATACCAGGCGGTATTTTGTATTTACATTCGGACAGGCATACATCAGCTGACTGATATTAACCACACCCTCCGTAAAATCTTCATAAGCCGAGGTTTGCCCGGTAGCTTCATGGGTGATGCCTACCAGCTTGCCATCGGCAGTAGCGCCTATGCCCACCTTTTGCCAGGTATAAGGGCGATAGCCTACCGAAGTAAACATATCGGCACGGCTCAGCACCAGCTTAACCGGTTTGTTTAGTACTTTTGCGGCCAGTACTGCAGCAATTTCATGCGGCCAGGTGCGCAGGGCGGCTCCAAAGGCGCCGCCGACAAATGGCGAGGTTACCTGCACATTTTCGGGCGGTACTTTAAATGCTTGTGCAATAGTTCTCTGGGTTGATTTTACGCCCTGTGTTTTATCCCAAACGGTTATTTTATCGTCGGCATCCCATCGGGCAATAATGGCATGCAGCTCCATGGGGTTATGCACTTCGGTTGGGATGATATATTCCTGCTCAATTTTTATCGGAGCCGATTTGTATGCATCTTCCTGCCCTTTTACATAATCTTTTCCCTTGCTAGGCGCAAAGCCATTGCTCATATTTGTTTTCAACTCAGTTTGATGAGCAGTTACATTATACGTGGCACTAACCAGCGATGCGGCAAACAGGGCCCGTTCAAATGTATCAGCAACTACAAGGGCAATTGGCTGTCCGTTGAAGTAGATCTGATCGTTATAAAATATTTTTAAAGGACCTTTTGGTGGAGGGTTATCTACCTGGTAACCCGGAATTTTTGGAGCATTTAAATAGGTAAGCACCGAAAGTACACCGGGTGCGCCTTCTGCTTTTTTTGTATCGATGGCTTTGATGCTGCCTTTGGCAACCGTACTGCCAACCAGCACACCATACACCAAACCTTGCACATTATATTCTGCGGAATATTTGGCTTTTCCGGTAACCTTCAGACGGCCGTCAACACGGCTAAGGCCTTCTGTATTGCTTATTGTTTTGTTTTCCATACTTATAGTAGATATAAGGGGTAGTATAAATGAACTTTTAAAGAGCTGAACCAGCTTGGCATCCTGTAACGCTTGTAATATTTGTTTCACCCCGGTACAATTGTTACAGTCGTTACAACGGATATAGCGACCTTACAATGGGATGTCATCCTGAGTTTGTCGAAGGGCGACGTGCGCAGAGGCCTATCCGCTTGCCCAAGCATGGAGCAGAGGCCTTTGCCCGCGTCGTGGTTCGACAAGCTCACCATGACAGGCCGTTGAAAACCTCACCATGACATCCCCCTTATCATTTCTCCAGGATTTCCCCCGGAATTTATATTTCAGCATACCCCCTCTTAACTCAATCAACCTAATCCAACTTAATCAACCCAATCAACTTCTCCCGATCAACTCAACTCCACATCCATCCCTACCAGCTTATCTGGCGTAATGGGCAGCTCCCTTACCCGTTTACCGGTTGCATTATATACTGCATTAGCTACTGCTGCGGCCATGCCTATTAAAGCGATCTCGCCCATGCCTTTGGCGCCCATCGGGTTTATGTACGGATCGGGCTTGTTTACAAAAAGGGCCTCTATCTGCGGAATATCCGCATTAACAGGTACATGGTAATCGGCAAAGTTGTTATTCACTATTTTGCCGTAGCGATGATCTATCACTGTCTCTTCCATCAGCGCCATGCCTATCCCGCCAATAGCACCGCCAACTATCTGGCTGCGGGCCGTTTTAGGGCTCACTATCCGGCCCGAATCGGCCACACAAACTGCTCTGTCTACCTTAACAACCCCAGTTGAAGGGTGCACCAGCACTTTTATAAAATGCACCGACCATGAGTAAAACGCATACTTATCGCGTTCAGTCCCACCGCTTGCTGAGGTGGTTACTTCCAGTTTTGGCAGGTTATGTTTTTTTAGTACGGCTGCATAATCAGGATGATCAGTACCGCCGTTACCTATTAATTTTTGAAAATTTTCTTTCAGCTCGGTACACGCCGCATAAACAGCCGAGCCTACTGTTGCCGTAGTTGCCGAACCACCCTGGCTTGGCGCCTGTGGTAATGACGAATCGCCCATATCAAACCTGATCTTTTCTGCAGGGATGCCCATAATTTCGGATGCTATGGTTACCATTGCTGTGCCTGTACCCGGGCCAATATCACTTACAGCCGTTTGTATAATCAGTGTTCCGTCAGCCATCATTATTGCTTTTGCAGCTGCTTTGTCACGATAGGCGCCAAACATGCCGCCCCCCATTCCATAGCCAACCATCCAGCCATCTTTTGTAACCGATGCCGGTTTGGCATTCCTGTCGTTCCAGCCAATACCATCAGCCCCCAACTTATAGGCCTCATTCAAAAACTTGCTCGAAAAAGGTTTGCCGCTCTCCGGGTCGGTTTCGGCATAGTTTTTCAGGCGGAGCTCTATCGGGTCGATTTTCAGCTCATAAGAGATCTCATCCAGTGCCGATTCGAGCGCAAAAGCGCCGGTTGCTTCTCCCGGCCCGCGCATCCATGTTGGTGAGCCGATATCAAGTGCGGCAAGCTTATAAATGGTATTTACATTGGGGCATGCATAAGTGGACCTGCTCACACCTATTGGCCCTTCGTTAAAATCTTCGTAGGTTGATGTTTGGCCTATGGCTTCATGGGTTATGCCTACCAGCTTTCCATCTGCAGTAGCGCCAATTCCTATTTTTTGCCAGGTATAAGGGCGGTAACCTACCGAGGTAAACATATCGGCCCTGCCAAGCAGCAGCTTAACCGGCCGCTTAACCACCTTTGCAGCTATAATTGCGGCAACCTCATGCGGCCAAACCTGTAACGCGCTGCCAAAGGCACCGCCTACAAACTTTGAGTTTACCTGGATATTGTCCTTAGGAAGCTTAAATATATTGGCAATCCCATCGCGGGTATCCTGTACCCCCTGGGTTTTTGTCCACATGGTAAGCCTATCATCAGCCTCCCATTTTGCAATAATGGCATGCAGCTCCATTGGGCTGTGCACCTCGGATGGGATAATGTATTCCTGCTCAATTTTTACCGGGGCAGTTTTCCAGGCATCAACCGTTCCGCGCTTTGTCTGGCCGTCGCCCTCTGGGGCAAAAGCTTTGGCGGCATTATCCCTAAGATTGGTATGATGCTTATCGGCGTTGTATTGCGCCTTAACTAATGATGCAGCAAACAGGGCCCGCTCAAAAGTATCTGCAACAACAATGGCTATGGGCTGTCCGTTAAACAGGATCTTGTTATTATAAAATAGCTTATACGTTCCTTTAGCCGGTTCCGGCTTGCCTGGCTCAACCTGGTAACCAGCCACTTTTGGCGAGTTTAAATAAGTAATAACCTTCAAAACACCAGGCGCTCGTTCAGCCGCTTTGGTATCTATCAACCGGATGCTGCCCTTAGTTATGGCACTGCCCACCAGCACCCCATAAACCATTCCGGCAGGGGTAAACTCTGCAGAATACCGGGCTGCCCCTGTAACCTTTAACCGCCCGTCTATCCGGCTCATTCCTTTGGTCATTGTGTCATTAGTCATTGTGTCATTGGTAAAAAGGAACCTGTTAATCGATTGAATTATTGCTTCGTAAATGCCCTTACAACTTCTACAACAATTACAACCCTTACAACTCGCAATAAACTAAACTAACCCCGCCGCATGTTTCAATGCTTCGGTAATGGTAGCAGGGGCCAGCTTTAATTTAAATGAATTATACTGGTAACCTTTAGCGCCCTGCATGGCTATTTGTGCGGCTTGCTTAAAGCTGTCTTCGGTTGCGGGCTTGCCTATAAGAGATTTTTCAGCATCAAATAAACGCCATGGCTTATGCGCCACACCGCCCATTGCCAGCCGGGCCTGCTTAATGGTGCCATTGCTGATCTCCAAAGCTGCCGCTACAGATACCAGCGCAAAAGCGTATGACTGCCTGTCGCGCACCTTCAGGTAATAGCAGTTTTTAGCAAAGTTATTATCGGGGATCTCCACACCGACAATCATCTCGCCGGCTGCCAAACGATTATCCAGTTCCGGATGATCTCCGGGCAGGCGGTGAAACTCTGTGAAGGGGATCCGTCTTTCGCCTTTTTTACCGGCAATAATTGCAACAGCATCCAGCGCAGCCAAACCTACACTCATATCACTTGGGTTTACGGCTATACATTGCTCGCTTGTGCCAAATATGGCATGCATACGGTTAATACCTTCCAGCGCACCACAACCGGTGCCGGGCGCCCGCTTGTTGCAGGGCATAGTGGTATCGTAAAAATAAGTACAGCGGGTGCGCTGCATCATATTACCGCCAACCGTGGCCATGTTGCGCAGCTGAGGCGATGCCCCTGCCTTTAAGGCCATACTTAGCAAAGGTTGCTTTTGAAGCACCAGGCTATTTTCTGATACTACACTATTTAATGCCAGCGCACCAAGGTGCAAACCGGTTTTAGTAGCAGTTATAGTTTTTAATGGCAGCTGATTTATATCCACCAGCTTATCAGGCGCAGTAACACCACGCTTCATCAGGTCGATGAGGTTGGTCCCGCCTGCTATAATTTTTGTACCGGGTTTGGCAATGGCCTCAATGGCGCTTTGCTGCGTTAATACCCGGGTGTATTGAAACTGTTTCATACGGCTTTCCCTCCTTCCTTAACTTCCTGTATGGCGTTAACTATGTTTGGGTAGGCCCCGCAACGGCAGATATTCCCGCTCATGTATTCCCTTATCTCTATCTCCGAATTGGCGTGCCCTTCCCTTATACAGGATACTGCCGACATGATCTGCCCCGGTGTGCAATACCCGCACTGGAACCCGTCATGCTTTAAAAAGGCTTCCTGCATAGGGTGCAGCTCTTCGCCTTTGGCAAGTCCCTCAATGGTGGTTATTTTTTTGCCACTGGCCATAACGCCAAGTGTAAGGCAGCTGTTTACCCTGTGCCCGTCAACATGCACCGTACAGGCGCCGCACTGGCCATGGTCGCAGCCTTTTTTGGTGCCGGTAAGGTCGAGCTGTTCGCGTAAAATATCAAGTAAAGTAGCACGCGGCTCAACCGAAAGGCTGTGCGCAACACCATTAACCTCAATTTTTATGGGCATCTTTTCAAATGCTGCCGCTATTTTTTCATCAACATGCATCTCCGCAGCTTTAACAGCGGTACCTGGTGTTAAGGCAATAGCAGTTAATAAGGTGCTCTGTTTTAAGAAATTACGGCGTGAATTATCCTTCGCCTCCGGGTCATGTCCGGGCAAAGCATGGTCTTTTTCGTCTTCCATAGGATATGGCTTTATTGTAGTACAAGTTAGGGAATATTTTATTTAGATAAAGAAGAGGAAACAAAGATTTTACAAAAAGTACCGTTATGTTTTATTTTATATAATGCTTTTATACAGGTAGTTAGGGTGATAAATAATTAAACCTCAGCAGCAGGTTATTGCAATAAAGTGCAGAATGTCAGAGGGATCACTTTTAGAATTTTTAACACCATTTATTCCGCAGGCCTTCGACCTGCGCTGGTCCATTTCGCACTTTCAGGGCTTGATGTTTTTGGTTCTCTACACTATATAAAGGCCTGATATTAAAGGCCTGAAATGCCGAAATACATTAGCGCAGGTCGAAGGCCTGCGGAAGAGGGTATAAGAAACATGTTAATAAACCCCGGCTGCTAGTTTATCGTCGTTTTTCTAACCGATTTTTGGTCTTGTTATTTTTAAAAGCGATTTCCCTCGTCAGGGGGATTCGCTGTTAGCTTTTTGTAATTCCTTTTCATTACATTTACAAAAACCCATGCTTGCCATATTGGCATGCAAAACAACTTTTGTAACAACGGTATGTGGTTTGCTATCTAATTTGTAAATTCAAACTGCTTAAATCTAAAAAAGAAACATAATGAAGAACTTATTAATAGTATTGGGCATCATTATAGTGATATGCCTTATTGGGTCATGCAGCTATAATGGCATGGTATCAAAACAAGAAAATGTAAAAGCTAAATGGGGCGATGTACAATCAAACTATCAGCGCCGTGCGGATTTGATCCCTAACCTGGTTGCTACCGTTAAAGGTGCGGCTAATTTCGAAAAAAGCACACTGGTTGAAGTTACCAATGCCCGTGCAAGGGCTACCTCTATACAGGTTGATCCTACAAAACTGACTCCTGAAAGCATTCAAAAATACCAGGCGGCACAAGGGCAGTTAAGCACCGCTTTAGGCCGGTTGCTGGTTGCATCTGAAAATTATCCCGACCTGAAATCAAACAGTAATTTCACCAATCTGCAAGCCTCGCTTGAAGGGACTGAAAACCGGATTAACGTTTCGCGCCGCGATTTTAATGCCGCCGTTCAGGAATACAATACAACTATCCGCTCGTTCCCGGCTGTAGTAACTGCCAAATTATTCGGCTTTAACGAAAAAGGAAGCTTTACCGCCGACCCTGAATCGCAAAAGGCACCTAAAGTTGCTTTTTAACGATTTTGTGATTACACCGATTAGAGGAATGATTATACTGATTAGCAATCAAACCGGTGTGATCACTCTCAAATCAGTGTAATCCTATTAACATATCGGTGTAATCATTCTAAAAAAATCAGTGTAATCATAAACAGTATGGCAGTATTTACCGAAGATGAGCAGCAGCGCATCCGCACCGCAATTGAAAATGCCGAGAAGTATACTTCAGGGCAGATCCGCGTTTGTATCGAGAAAACCTGCAGCGAAGATGTGCTTGACCGTGCCGCTAAATATTTTCACCAGCTGGATATGCACAAAACCAAGCTGCGCAACGGTGTGCTTATTTATGTGGCCACTGTTGACCGTAAGTTTGCTATTATTGGCGATGCCGGTATAAACAAAGTAGTGCCTGCCAATTTTTGGGATGATACCAGGGAGAAAATGCTGGAGAATTTTAAATATGGCAACCTGGTTGAAGGGATTGTTACCGGGCTTGAAATAGCGGGCACGCATCTGCAAAAATTCTTCCCGTACCAGGCTGGCGGCAACAATGAACTATCAGACGATGTATCCTTTATGGATGGCGAATAAACATAAACTCATGTTAAGAAAACTCATTTTATTTATTAACCTGCTGCTAATAGGCTTTATTGCCTTTGGGCAGGAGCTGCCGCCAAAGTCGGGCACATTGGTTACTGATTTTACCAAATCCACGCTTAACGATGAGCAAAGAGGCTTGCTTGAAAGCAAGCTGGTGCAGTTTAATGATTCTACATCAACCCAAATTGCAATAGTAATTATTAAATCAGTAGGCGATTATGATATTAATGAGTTTGGCCAAAAACTCGGCCGGGCATGGGGCATTGGCGAAAAGGGCAAGAATAACGGGATCCTGATACTGGTTGCAGTAGGCGACCGCAAGGTGGCCATTCAAACAGGTTATGGCGCCGAAGGAGCCGTACCCGATGTTATTACACACCAGATAATTCAAAACGATATTACGCCACGCTTTAAGCAGGGCGATTATTATGGCGGACTTGATGACGGCACGTCCAAGCTGATGCAATACATGAAGGGCGAGTACAAGGCAAGTAAAAAGCCTAAAGCCAGTGATGGTGGCAGCCCTATTGGTTTTATTGTAATTGTTATTGTGGTAGTGATCCTCATCATAGTGTTCCGTAAACGCGGTGGCGGCGGCGGGCATATTATTGGCGGCCGTGGCGGTGCAAGTCCGTTTTGGTGGTTCCTTGGCGGTGCTATGCTTGGCCGGGGCAGCGGCGGCTGGGGTGGCTTTTCTGACGGTGGCGGCGGCTTCGGCGGCGGATCATCAGGAGGAAGTGACAGCGGTGGTTTCGGCGGATTCGGCGGCGGCGATTTCGGCGGCGGCGGCTCAAGCGGGAGTTGGTAGACCGCTGATTTTCACGTTAATTGTTTTCAGCGGCAGAGAAGAGGGCTTTACCATTTTAATTGATTAAGCTGATTTTTTTGTGCGGATCATAAAATTCGATAATTTTTCCTGTTTACATGTTCAGAGATATTATAGTTGATGAGACTCAAAAACTTGCACTTGTTTTGGCAAAACTGTTGGGTTTTAAAGCCGAAGGGAAGGCTGATGAATTTACGCATCTTGCAGAAAGCACCATGCTGAATGAGTACGATATTACTTTGCATGAGGTGCTTGAATTAAGCATTGAGGATTTTAAAATTAGGCTTGCGGAGCAAAATTATAGTGCTGGCAAACTTGATGCGCTAGCCTCGGTTTTATACCTTACTAGTGAACCCCTTGAGAACAATGCCGAAACAGCTAAAACGCTGCAAAAGGTGCTTATTATTTATGATAGATTAGAACAGCAATATCACCGGCAGTCTTTTGAAAATATAAGTAAAAGAAACATCATTCATCAATTTTTAAAAACTCATTCGGGCAACCTCCCGCTGTAAATATTTATTAAATAAGGGACCTCTTACCTTTAATATTTAAATAGCAGGATAATAAGATATCCTTAGAAACACTTGTTGTTAATATGATTTTTGCAGCGTAATTTAGAAGCACTAAATCACACCTGAAAAAATTATCACAATGACAGAAAATGCACAAACTTTACTTAAGGGTTTTGTACGCTTAAGCGGCTCTGTAGCCGAAGTAGCAAGTAAACTTGGCCCACTTGCAGGCCTTGAAGGTACCTGGCACGGCACCGACGGATGGAACCTGATAGCCGTTCCTTCTCAAAATCACGGCAAGCCTTCTTTTACGCTGCTGGTACAAAACTATTCGGAAACTATAACTTTCACCGCAATTGGTGCACCGGTGCCAAACCGTGGCGGCGCTACCGAGCAGTTTATTACCGGTCTTACCTATGAGCTTACAGTAACCGATAACACAACCCAGGGCGTTCTGCATATTGAAAACGGCATGTGGCTAAATATGGCCGATGTGCAGGCTCAGCCTGACGGTCCGGTAAAAGCTGCAGCACCAATGCCTTTTACCATAGCAAGGATGGCCAGCATCCCGCATGGAGATGTGGTTATGGCACTTGGAAATGCAACAACATCAGGCGGTAAATTTTCAATACCCGATATGAATGCCCTCCCTGTTGATATGGGAAGGCCCGACCTGGGCTACCTGGATGCCTATAAAATTATTCCGCAATTCCCGCATTTCAGGGCTGCCAATCCCAATTTAATGCTGCAGAAAGCTATCGCAAATCAAACTATAGGTAATGTAACCACCATTCATGTTGATACTAAAAACCATGGTGGCAATATTTCAAATATTCCGTTTATTCATGAGCATGTGAATGCCTCGCGGTTCATGTCAACTTTTTGGATAGAAGATGTAACAATGAATGACCTTCACTTTAAACAACTGCAATACTCGCAACAGGCCGACCTTGATTTTCTCCCGAAATTTGGTATTCCCGGCTTAATTATGTGGCCGCATGTAAATGTGAATACGCTGAGAAAGCAATAGGTTGTTCATAGTTGATGGCCGGAAAGCAGGTCGCTTATGATTGACAGATCGTAACGTTGCTTCCGTTTATGAACTATTATGAACTAAAACGGCTATTTCTTACATTCGCCCGGTTCTACTATGAACCATGAACTATGAACCATGAACTAAAGTGGAAAATACTTTCATCACACTATATCCATAAAGGTCCCTGGGCCACGCTGCGGTCTGACCGGTGCGAAATGCCCGACGGCCGGATTGTTGAAGATTATTACGTTTTAGAGTACCCTAACTGGGTAAACGCAGTTGCCATAACTGACGACAATAAGATCTTAATGGTACACCAATACCGCCATGCAGCCGGCATTGTTTCGCTCGAGATCCCGGGTGGAGTAATTGAAGCCGGTGAATCTGCGGAATATGCCTTGCGCCGTGAGCTGCTGGAAGAAACCGGCTACCAGTTTGACGATTTTGAGTTGCTCTGCGAAATATACGCCAACCCGTCAACCGCCAATAATAAAACCTCGTGTTTCCTGGCCCGCAACGGCAAAAAAGTGCAGGATCAGCAATTTGATGAGCACGAAGAGCTTATTGTTGAAACCTTCACCATTGATGAAGTAAAACAGCTGCTGGCTGATAATAAAATAGCCCAGGCACTGCATTGCACTGGGTTGTTTTATGCGCTGGGGAAGCTGAAAGCATAAAGCAAAAAGACCAAAGCTTAAAAAGCTTTCTGCTTTGGTCTTTCAGCTTTCACCTCCCTAAGGTGTTCTCGTAACTGTTAACTTACGGATACAATTATTATCCTGGTCGGCAACATAAATGTTATTGTTGGCATCAACCGCTATTGCCTGAGGCTGGTTAAACAGCGCTGTAGTACCCGCACCGTTTACAAACCCGGAAGTATTTAAAGTCCCTGCCAAAATATAGAGCACATTGGTGGTAGTGCATTCCATTATGCGGCCGCCTTCATCGGCTATGTAAATATTTCCCTGCTTATCAAGCGCTATGCCTGTCGGGTAGTCTATCAGGTCGGTTTGTGTTGGGCCGCCTGCTATGGTTGTAACTACACCATCTGCAGTAATTTTGCGAATGGCAGAATTACTTTGGTCGGCCACATACACGTTGCCGGCGGCGTCTACAGCCACGCCATTAGGGTTGTCAAAGGCTGCAGCGACGCCCGTTGCATTTATATAACCCCCCGTTTTAAAGCCGGCAAGGGTAGTTACCACACCAGCCGGTGTAATTTTACGGATAGCGTTATTACCACGATCGGCCACATAGATGTTCCCGGATGCATCAATGGCAATACCGGCCGGATTGTTAAATTCGCTTGATGTGCCGGTGCCGTTCACAAATCCGGCAGTACCGTTACCTACAAAAGTGCTCACCACTCCACCGGCTGTGATCTTACGGATAACATTGTTACCAAAATCAGCAATATAAATGTTTCCCTGCCCGTCAACAGCTATCCCGTTAGGGCCATAAAATTCGGCACTTAGGGCGTTGCCTTCACCATAGCCAAGTGCTCCGGTCCCGGCAGTAGTACTTGTCAACCCTGCTGCTGTAATAGCGCGGATGCGGTTATTATACGAGTCGGCCAGGTAGATCTTTCCGGATGCATCAACCGTAATTCCCTGTGGGTTATTGAACCGGGCGCTTAAGCCGGCTCCGTCAGCGAAGCCAGCCGCCCCGTTGCCTGCAAGTGTGCTTACCGCAGTAACTACAGCACTAACGCCTGTGCTTGTTGTAAACTGTACAACGCTGCCATAGGCTGTGCCGCTACTGTTGCTGGCATAGGCCCTTAAATAATACGTGGTACCTGCCGTTAAGCCAGTAAGGTTGCTGGTAAAAATAATTGGGAGCGAACCGCTGGTGCTTAACGTTTCGGAGGTTTTGCTGTCAGCTACTGTAGGTGTTTTATTGGTTGCGCTGTAGCAAACACCATTTGCTGTTAATAAGCTGCCGCCGGCATCAGAAATTGTTCCGCCGCTTTGTGCCGTAGTTGATGTTAAGTTGATGATCAATCCGGCCGTAGCAATGGTTGGTACAATTCCGGTGTCGGTGGTGGTAGTACTTTTTTTACAGCTGTTGGCTAATAATACAAATGATAATAATAGTGCAAGTAAAAAGATTTTGCGGAAATAGGGGGTTTTCATGCAAATAAAAAGATAAGGATGTAAAAGTTAGTTCATGCAGCTTGTGCTGGTTTTTATTAATGAACTGCAATTATAGGATTCATATTATAAATGGGAAAAAATTTAACAAATATTAACAGGGCGGTTTAACTCCCGGTTATCGTGAAATAGTTTCAACACGGCATTCATTTTTCAATACATAACCAGTGTTTCACAAAAACCACCCTTCACTTTTATTGTTGTATAGCTATCCCCTTAAATATTAAATATCATGAAAGCATTAGCATTAATTTGGGGCCTGTTATTTTCCCTACCCACATTCGCACAAAAGCAAACACCCCTGCCTCATGGCATGGTTTACGGCACTAAGCCCGATACCGGCGCTATGCTGGATGCTGTAAAGCTGGAAGCTTTTATGGGTAAAAAAACGCGGATCAGCACAACTGTTAAGGGGCGTGTTTTAAACGTTACCAAACCAAAGGGGGGCTGGTTTACTATTGATGCCGGCAATGGGAAAGTAATAGCGGCACACTTTAAAAATTATGGTGTTAATATCCCGGCAAATTTAAAGGGCAAATATATTATTGCCGACGGCATAGCCGCAAAACAATTTATTGCCGATGATCTGCAGCACTTTGCCGGCGATACCGCTACAGGGAAAAAGCAGCATGTCGTTAAAACAGATGCTAAACATAGGCTCACCTTTGAGGTTAAGGGGCTGATGGTGGAATAAAAGGGGATAAGCACGCCGATCTATTTCGGCACCCACAGGACAGATCGCCTACATGCTGGCCACTTAGCATGTGAGGTGCTGAAATAAATTCAGCATGACATTATCTTAGTATTAAGGTTTCACCCCCCCCCCCCCCGGCCATTCCTGATCTTAATTAAACTTCGAATTCCTGGTTAGCACCGAAGGCTCCAAATACAAATCATGTACAAAAAGCTCTTTTACCTTTTCGGCAACTTCATTGCGGTTTACTGTTTGTGCATTGCGGCGGCAGTTACGGGAATGTTCCCGGGCAATCTTCTCCGCAAGATCGCCCAATGTTTTTACGGGCAATTCTTTACCAAATTTGCCCGCAAGTATTAAACCTGTGGCAGATAATATTAAGCCAACACTGCTTATTGCCGGGTAAAAGAACAGGCCGATGATTGATACACCCAAAATCAAAGAAAATACAAAAACGACAGATCCTTTGGGTTTTAACAGGTTCATTTTAAAGCCCATTTCTTTTTCAATCTCTGCAATAACCTGTAAACGGGTATCCCTGGGGAAAATATCCGACAGGCGGGTTTGCGGCTTTATCAGCTCCTTATCGGCGGAAACAGTTGCATTAATAGCATTCCTGAGCTTGTAAAACGCCTTCTGCGTAGTACAGGCATCGCCGTTTTTATGCTTTACCTTTTCAACAATGGTATCGCAAAGGCTGCCAAACGTTTTAACCTCTCTCAGGTCCTCATTAGCAAGTTTGATATCAAATGAATTCTGGATCTTCCTCAGCACATCATCCATATCTTCCGGATCAACATTATTTAAATTGAAGGCCGGGTTATTATTTTTTACGTTAACTTTCAAAACTAATTCACTAAAGTGAAACCATAGCTTACAGGCGTCAAAATAACGCCGGTAAACTTTAACTGAATAGCCGGAGATCCTGCTACCTGCTTAAGTACATTGATTTTTCTTTATACAAATGTCTGAAGTAGGGGTCCTGCAGGTTTGGTATAAAACGGATAGCTTCGCCGGTTGATTTCATTTCAGGGCCAAGCTCCTTATTTACTTCCGGAAATTTATCGAACGAGAACACGGGTTCTTTTATGGCATAACCCCATAATTTACGTTCAATGGTAAAATCTTTTAATTTATTTACACCCAGCATCACTTTAGCCGCAATGTTTATGTAAGGCACATCATAGGCCTTTGCAATAAACGGAACTGTACGCGATGCGCGCGGGTTGGCTTCTATCACATACACTTTATCGTTTTTAACGGCAAACTGTATGTTAAGCAAGCCTATCACATTAAGGGCGTTTGCTATTTTAATAGTATATTCTTCTATCTGGGCTATCACATTGTCCGACAGGTCGAACGGTGGCAGCACGGCAAATGAGTCGCCTGAGTGGATCCCGGCAGGTTCAATATGTTCCATAATGCCTACAATGTGCACCTCATCGCCATCACTTATCGAGTCTGATTCGGCCTCGGCAGCACGATCAAGGAAATGATCTATCAGTACGCGGTTACCGGGCAGGTTCTTTAACAGGCTAACCACCGCCTTTTCAAGGTCCTCGTCGTTAATAACGATGCTCATCCCCTGTCCGCCTAATACATAGCTTGGGCGAACCAGTACCGGGTAACCTACCTGGTGCGCTACTTCAATGGCTTCTTCGGCGCTTTCAGCTACCCCGTATCTTGGATAAGGGATGTCAAGCTCCTTCAAAAGATCAGAGAAGCGGCCGCGGTCTTCGGCAATATCCATATCATTAAATGATGTGCCTATGATCCTGATGCCATGCTCGTGCATTTTCTCGGCCATTTTTAATGCCGTTTGCCCGCCAAGCTGAACAATCACCCCATAAGGTTTTTCAAGCTCGATGATCTCTCTTACATGCTCCCAGTAAACCGGCTCAAAGTATAGCTTATCCGCCATATTAAAGTCGGTAGATACAGTTTCAGGATTGCAGTTGATCATGATGGCCTCAAAGCCTGATTCTTTTGCGGCAAGCAAGCCATGCACGCAGCTGTAATCAAACTCAATACCCTGCCCGATGCGGTTAGGGCCCGAGCCTAATACAATTATTTTTTTCTTATCAGATGCGATGGATTCGTTCTCACCCTCGTAGGTTGAGTAGTAGTAAGGCGTTTTTGCGGGGAACTCGGCCGCGCAGGTATCCACCATTTTATAAACGCGGCGGATGTTTAATACTTGTCTGCGCTGGTAAACATCCTCTTCAGTAACATTGCCTAATATGTAAGCTATCTGCGTATCTGAAAATCCTTTTTGTTTAAGAGTGAAGAAAAACTCTTCAGGAATATTATTGAGTGAATAACGGCGAAGCTCGTTCTCTAAATTTACTACATCCGCAATCTGGTTTAAAAACCAGCGGTCAATTTTAGTAGCCTTTCTAACTGATTCAATCGGTACACCCAAACTCAGGGCGTCATAAATATGGAATAACCTGTCCCAGCTCGGATGCTCCAGGCTGTGCATAATTTCTTCCAGGTTGCGGCTCTGCCTGCCATCAGCTCCAAGACCGGCACGGCCGATCTCCAAACTCTGACAAGCCTTTTGCAGCGCCTCAATAAAGCTGCGGCCTATTCCCATTACCTCACCAACAGATTTCATCTGCAGGCCAAGCTCGCGGTTAGCGCCTTTAAATTTATCAAAGTTCCAGCGGGGGATCTTTACGATCACATAATCAAGCGAGGGCTCAAAATAAGCCGAAGTTGTTTTGGTGATCTGGTTTTCTATTTCGTCGAGGTTGTAACCTATGGCCAGCTTTGCAGCTATTTTAGCGATGGGGTAACCCGTAGCTTTTGATGCAAGTGCGGATGAGCGCGATACCCGCGGATTAATTTCAATGGCGATGATAGCCTCATCAGCCGGGTTTACCGAGAACTGTACGTTACAGCCGCCGGCAAAATTACCAATGGCACGCATCATGCGGATAGCCTGGTTGCGCATATCCTGGTAGCAGCGGTCGCTCAGCGTCATTGCAGGGGCAACGGTTATTGAGTCGCCGGTATGGATGCCCATCGGGTCGAAATTCTCGATAGAGCAGATGATGATCACGTTATCGTTACTGTCGCGCAGCAGTTCCAGCTCATATTCTTTCCAGCCCAAAACTGCCTGCTCAACCAAAACCTCATGTGTTGGCGACGCCTGCAAACCACGACTTAAAGCCGCATCAAAATCTTCTTTTTTATGTACAAAGCCGGCGCCTTTACCACCCAAAGTATAGCTTGGGCGAATAACCAGCGGGAAACCAATTTCCTGCGCGGCTTCTTTTCCTTCTAAAAACGAGTTGGCAATTTTTGAGGTAGCCACGCCTACACCAATGTCAACCATCAGCTGGCGGAAAGCCTCACGATTTTCAGTTTTTTCAATTGCAGCTAAATCAACACCTACAATCTTTACACCGTATTTTTCCCAGATGCCGCGTTCAGCAACCTCAATACAAAGGTTAAGCGCTGTTTGGCCGCCCATTGTTGGCAGTACGGCGTCAATTTTTTGCTCTTTCAGGATCTTTTCAATGCTATCGCTGGTTAAAGGCAACAGGTAAACATGGTCGGCAATAACCTTATCCGTCATTATAGTAGCAGGGTTGCTGTTAATGATGGATACGGAGATCCCTTCTTCTTTTAAGGAGAGGGCGGCTTGCGAACCAGCGTAATCAAACTCGCAGGCCTGGCCTATAATAATAGGACCTGAACCAATAATTAAAACGGATTTTATGGAGGTGTCTTTGGGCATGGGCTTTTTTGTATCCGAAGAAATGCCTGGTGCGAAATGCCAACTTAAAACTTCCGAAATTGATGGTGCTGCATTCCGCAATTCGGGTATCTTCTTGTCGGGGTGCAAAGATACAGTTTGTGAGAATATGTTGTTATATTTTTTTGAATTAGTTCTTTTGGATGATTGGGGTGGATTGGGTTGAGTGGGTTGAGTAGGTTTTGGAAGGGGATTTGGGCGTTTCCCCGTTGGTAGAAACGGGGGGCGCGCTGTACGTTCATACGCCTGCAGGCCTTAGGCTCAGGGCCGGTATCCACTGCCATCCCTAACGCGAAATTTAAAAAAAAGAAAACTATTTTTCAGGGTTTGTAATATCCTCGGCCAGCATTTTCGCCTGTGTCAATATGGTTTGTACAGCCTTTTCCTGTAAATCAGGCGGGTATCCATGAAGTCGAAGAATACGACGGACATTTCGCCTTAACGCAGATTGCACACTTTCTTTAATTGCCCAATCGATAGTAGTACTGTTTCTTACAGTGCTAAGTAATTCTTGCGCAATGTGTTTTAGTGTTTCATCTCCTAATATGGAAACGGCGCTGTTATTAACTTCCAGCGCGGTATAAAAAGCATATTCACGATAATCAAGTCCAAGCTTCTCACCTTTCCTGTCTGACTCCTTAATCTGGTTTGCAAATGGGATTAACACTTTTTCCAAAAACTCCACGGTATCTATCATGCCGTTATGGTAACGTTTGATAGCGTCCTCCAGCATTTCAGAGAACTTTTTACTTTCGACCAGATTGATCTTTGTGCGCTTTTTGATTTCGTCTTTCAACAGCTTTTTCAAAAGTTCAACAGCCAGGTTCTTTTGCGGAAGATCTTTTAACTCCTGCAAAAAGCGGTCATCAAGAATCTCAATGTTTGGCTTCTTTAAACCTGCCGCATCAAAAACATCTATTACCTTGTCAGCAGTTATCGCTTCTGAAATGATTTGTTTAATAGCTGTTTCTATTTCATCATCGCTTTTTCCGCCTTCATTATTGTCGGATATTTTAACCAATCGGGCTTTTATTGCCTGGAATAAGGCAACATTATCCCTGATTAAAATTGCCTTTTCGTGTGGGACTGATATAGCGAAAGCTTTTAACAGGTTCTTTGTGTTTTCGACAAATGATTGTTCTCCGTTTTCCTGACTAAAGATATAATCAACAATTACAGGAATATATCTAAGCTTTTCTTCAGGAGAAAGCCCGAAAAACTTTTGCCAATCGAAATGGCGTAGCTGGTATTCTATGGCCTCATATAGTTCCAGCATTTTTGCAACGGCAAGTTCCTGGTCTAAGGTTGGCTTGCCTTCGCCGCCGCTTTCGGTATAAATAGCTAAGGCATGTTTTAATTCCTGCGCTATACCTAAATAATCAACTACCAATCCACCTTCTTTACCTTCTGTAAATACCCGGTTCACCCGTGCAATGGCCTGCATTAAGCTGTGACCACGCATTGGCTTGTCAACATACAAGGTATGTAAACACGGCGCGTCAAAACCAGTAAGCCACATGTCGCGGACGATCACCAGTTTTAGATTATTAGTTGGGTTTTTAAGCCTTTCCCCAATTGCTTTTCTTCTTGTTTTATTACGGATATGCGGCTGTAAATTCAGTTCATCGCTTGATGAGCCGGTCATTACAACTTTTATAGCACCTTTATCGTCTTCCTCATCATGCCAGCCGGGCCGTAGCTTAATGATCGCATCATACATTTCAACGCAGATCCTGCGACTCATGCAAACTATCATTGCCTTACCATCCAATACCGAACTTCGTTGCTCAAAGTGGTAAACCAAATCTTCTGCTATTTTATTTATCCGGTTGAGGTTGCCAACTATTGCTTCCAGCCTTGTCCATTTGGCGCGTAGCTGCTGCCTGTTTGTTAACTCTTCGCTTTCGGTTAATTCTTCAAAGCGGTCGTCAAGATGGATCTTCTCATTTTCGCTAAACTGAACTTTGGCCAACCGGCTTTCATAAAATATGGGCACGGTAGCCCTGTCAATTACCGCTTGCTGAATATCATAAATATCAACGTAGTTTCCAAAAACAGCCTGTGTATTGCGGTCGCTGCTTTCTATAGGGGTTCCGGTAAAACCAATAAATGATGCATGGGGCAATGCATCCCGCATATATTTGGCGAAGCCATCCAAGAAATCATATTGACTCCGGTGTGCCTCATCGGCAACTACTACAATGTTTTTACGAAGACTTAAAGCTTTTGCATTTGCACCAATGTATTTTACTTCCGGTTCTCTAAATACATTCGGTTCAACAATATCATCATTTTCAACAGGGGTAAATTTTTGAATAGTAGTAAACACAATGCCGCCGGAAGCAACGCTTAACAGCGTTTGTAGATTTTTCCTGTCCGATGCTTGCTTAGGTTCTTGCCTCAACAGCTGCTGGCAATTACTGAAGGTTTCATAAAGCTGATCGTCCAGATCATTGCGGTCGGTAAGCACAACAATGGTAGGGTTGTCCAAAGCCAATACCATTTTACCGGTATAAAAAACCATGCTTAAGCTTTTACCGCTGCCCTGTGTGTGCCATACTACGCCTGCACGCCTGTCGCCGGTATCTTTTGCTGCTGCTACTGTTGTTATTACTGCTTTATTAACTGCATAATACTGATGATAGGCGGCAACTTTTTTTAAGGTTTTGTCTTTACTCTTTTCAAATACGATAAAGTGGCTTAGCAGATCGAGCAGGGTTTGTTTGTTTAACATGCCGTTAAACATCACCTCCATTTGCGGGGTAAGCGTATCCGCGGTTGTTCGGCCATCTTTGGTTTTCCAGCTCAAGAATCTCCCCCAATCACTGGTGATGGTGCCACATTTGGCATCCCAGCCATCGCTAACTATTAACAGCTCATTATAAGTAAATAACGACGGGATAGCCTGCTTATAGGTTTGCACCTGGTTATACGCCGATTTGATAGTCGCGTTTTCATCCGTTGCGTTTTTTAATTCGATAACCACAAGCGGCAGGCCATTGATAAACAGAATTATATCCGGCCTTTTGTGCTGGTTGTTTTCAACTATGGAAAACTGGTTTACGGCTAAAAACTCGTTGCGTTCGTAATTCTCAAAATCAGCAATGTACACTATTTCGCCGCGAATGCCACTGTTTACGCGCATTTCTACAGCAATGCCCTCGGTAAGGTACCGGTGGAAAGTTTCATTATTGATCAATGCAGTTGGGCTATCGGTACGCAATACCTTTTTCAAAGCATCTTCCTTCGCTTCATGTGCGATGCCGGGGTTAAGCCGGTCAATGGCACTCCTTAACCGCTCAACCAAAACAACCTCATTATATTGCCTTTCGGGTGAACTCCCATCCGGCCCGATATCTACGCCATTGAGATATTGATACCCCAACCCTTGTAGGTACGCGATAGCAATTAATTCAATATCGTTTTCGGAGATAGGGTTCATTTAAAAAGGCAATTTACTCTAATATTAACAAATAGCTATGATAATTTATTCGTCGTCGTCTAACGTACTTAAATAATCAAATTGAGCTTCTTTATATGCTTGATAATCTTCTTGAAATAAAATTTTACTGGCAGAAAGAGTTATCGGCCCGATTGACATGGGGTTTATTTCGTCAAAATATTCATTAAAGTTCTGGTTGTCATCATAATGTATTCTGTTATCCGCGTTGCTAATTCGATTATTAATATAACAGTTCAAAATGAACCCGCCGATTGTATCTGTTATTTTATAAGAAAAATAAGAAATTGTTTCCGTTAATCTAGGATTTAATACATCCATTCCATGTGAAACAAAACCGGTGTTATTTCTAATTTCCCCTAATTTTTGAGAGACACTTGCTATTCTTCTGCCTAATTCGACTAAATCATTTCGAAATGACTCCTCCGGGTTTAAAATAGCATCAATCGTTTGTTTGACGAGACTATTAAATACTGCATCATTTGAGTAAGAGATGTTTTTATTGCTTAATATAGTTTTACAAATTCCTTCAATTAATGATTTACAGGTTTCTACACATAGCGTAGGATTAGAAATAACATAATTATCAATAACCTCAACTTGATCCAACAAAGGCGCGAAACTGGGCATTGTAGATAGCTTGCTCCTAATCCAATCCATCAGAAATTTGAATTTTTCCGTCCATCAGTTTAGGTAATAAAGAATCTCTTAACTCGGATAGGTTTTCATTTTCTATTTCATTAGTAACAATTTTGCAAAAAATTGAAGTAGCAATGTTGTCGAAATTTTTTAGTGTCTTGCTGTCTGGTATAACAATATCTATATCCTTGAAATTGGATTTACTTATTTCCTGAAATGTTGAGCCATTGGCCCGGCCTTTAATGGAATCCATATTTTGAATTAGCCAATAAAGCATAAAATAATTAGAAACAGTTTTTCCTTGGATAGCAATGTAGCCTTGATTAATAGCAACAGGAACTTGTGAAATTGCTAGATAACCTATTGGTGCTCTTGATGAAAGAAGTAGTGTCCCTTTTGGTAATATACCTGAACTAATTTGTTGCAACCCAGCTTTCGTTATCTTTCTTTCTGTGCTGAGTAATACATGTGATTTATTATCAGACAAGTCCTTGGGGGTAGTCCAGAATATATTACCGTTCCAATAATCGTTGTTTGATGTGCTCGGAGTTCCTCCTCCTTTTACTTCAACAACCTCGCCTAATTTACTTTTTCTCCATCCTTTCGGTAATTCATCCACAAAAAAGCCATCAAATCCCGGGAAATTAAATTTGATAAACCACTCTTTAAAGACATTTTGCGCTATTTTTTCGAGACTCTGGGTTATTTGTTGATTAACGTCAATTTTATTATCTAAAGATGAAAGAATGTTGGCAATTGCTTGTTGTTCTATGCGAGATGAAGGGGCACTAAATTTATAATTATAAATTTTTGTTGGGGATGTATGTTTGACTGTAGAGCCAGTCGAAGATCCTAGTATATAATGGTGATATAATTGAGTTCTTAATACCCAATAAAGAAAGTCTTTATCGATATCATTAGTTTTTAATTCAACCAGGCCTATTCGTTGATTATGCAAATAATTAACACCTTTTTCCGTTGGAATTTTCGCCGAATAACCTAACGTATCACCGGCTTTGCTTAAGTCGGTCATTGTAACAACGAGATCGTTTTCACTTAAAATATACTTGATCGGATAACTTCCCTTGTAAAATTTGAATTTGGCATTCTTGAACCCTCCTCCAATTTTGAAGTTTCCTGGTGTTAGGAGTACGTTTTTTGTAGGAGTATCGGAAAAAAATTCACCTTTGAATGCATAGCCATGTTTTACTTGAATTAAGTCTGCTAAATGGTAGTTTTTCCAATTTAGCGGTAACTCAAGACTTGCGTCTTGTAAAGTAACGTAGTCTTTTTTAATATTTTCCTTAAAATTATCCGGAATAACATTCCAATCCAATACATCCACCTTAAAAGGCAGGTCTGATTCAGCAAAGGCATCCTTCAATTCAGCCAATTGGCTTTGCTGTTCAGGATCGATAAAAGCAACCAGGTCGAGGTCGGATTCAGGTTTCGAGGTAAATTTCATACGCGAGCCAAAGGCCCAAATGGTTGTTTCAGGTAAAAAAGCTTTCAATAAAGTAACAACCGTTTTTTGGTCGTGTGTTGTTATGTCAAGCAGCATTTATTCAAATATTTTTCCGCTCATGGTAATATACAGATCAATGGCATCTTCAATAAAATCGCCCATCAGCAATAGCGCTTTTATCGCTTTATTTTCAGAATAATCGTGCGAGGTATCCGTACGGGCATCCGCATAAGCCAGCCATTGTTTTATGTCGGAATTGAACAGTTTATTTTCAAAAGCAAAATGAAAAATTGGTTTCGGGCTATTCGGCATATCCGCTATACCTAATTCTTCAATTAAGTAGCGCTTTAATACTTTCCACAAACTGTCATAGCAAAACTCAAACCTTTGGATAACGGACTCTGCAATTGCCTCTTTTTCTAAAGAGCCTAAATCTGGCCTGTCATCCAGTGTATTATAATTATTATATTGTAGTTGCAGGTGTTTGAGGGATTTCCCGAATTTATCATAATCTATCATTGCCGTAATATTTGGTTAAATAGTGTATCCAATTTTTGCAAGATTTTCCTTTATTGCCTTATCCAAATCCGCGGCCTTTTCCATTTGCCCCTTAAGCGTTGCGGTTAGCTGTTTCATTTTTTCGTCAAATGCGGGCCCGTCATCTTCGGTTTCCTTAAAATCAATATAACGACCAGGTGTAAGTACGTAGTTATTCTTTCTTATTTCTTCCAGCGTTGCAGATTTGCAAAAGCCAGGCGTATCCTGGTAAGTGGTTTCCCACTCTTTACTTCGCCAGCTGTGGTAGGCCCCGGAGATTTTTTCAATATCGTCATCAGTCAATTCTTTTTGCCGCCTGCTTATCATGCTGCCAATTTCTCGGGCATCAATAAATAAGATCTTTTTGCTTCGGTCGCGAAATTTTCCGTTGGTCTTGTTTCGGGCCAAAAACCATAAGCAGGCTGGGATTTGAGTGTTGTAGAATAACTGTGCAGGTAGCGCTATCATACAATCAACCAAGTCGTTTTCAATTAATTCCTTCCGTATCTGCCCTTCACCTGAAGTGTCGCTACTCATGCTGCCATTTGCCAAAACGATACCTGCTGTACCATATGGAGCCAGCTTATTGATAAAGTGTTGCAACCAGGCATAATTAGCGTTACCTGCGGGTGGAATACCGAATTTCCATTTATCCGTTTCGGTTTTGTTGATATTATAATCGCTTACGTTAAAAGGGGGATTGGCAAGTACATAATCTACCTTAAGGCCCGGAAATTTATCATTAAAGAGGGTATCACCCAATTCAATTTTAGCATCGATACCGCGAATGGCCAAGTTCATTTTAGCCAGTTTATAAGTAGTAGGGTTGCTTTCCTGCCCATAAATGGAAACCTTGCCCTTTCGATGCTCATGCATCTCTATAAATTCCTCGCTCTGCACAAACATTCCGCCGCTGCCGCAACAGCCATCATACACCCGCTTTTCGGCTTCGGGCGCAAGTACAGCAACCAATAGCTTTACAATACTTTGTGGCGTATAAAATTGTCCGCCTTTTTTACCCTCTGCATCGGCAAACTGTCCCAAAAAATATTCAAACACGAAGCCTAGCAGATCTTTGCCTTTCCCGTTACCATTGCTGCTCAATGTAATTGAACCAATCAAATCGATAAGCTCACCAAGTCGTTGTTTATCTAATGCCGGACGGGCATAATCTTTTGGCAACACGCCTTTTAGGGATGGATTATCTTTTTCAATGGCATCCATCGCTTCGTCAATATCCTTACCAATTGTTGGTAATTTTGCCCTACCCTGCAGCCATTTCCAACGGGCAGAAGGTGGGACGTAAAAAACGCGTTCGGCAGTATATTCGTCCTTATCTTCCGGATCGGCGCCGGTTGTTGATTGTTCGGCGTCGAGCTTTTTATAAAGCTCTTCAAAAGCGTCAGATATATATTTTAAGAATATCAACCCAAGTACAACATGCTTATATTCCGCAGCATCCATGTTATTGCGGAGTTTATCGGCAGCAGTCCAAAGCGTCTTTTCAAGTTCCAGGTTAGTCATGTACGGATTTAGAATGTATTAATGTAAAGTATGCAAAAATACTTTTATAAATATACAGATGATTAAAACTAATGGAATTAATAATTAAGGTGTAGAAATATTTGTATGAAGAAAAAGTTGCCGGATCAATTCTAACCCAGCCAACTAAAACCTACTCCTTATGCACATCCTTAAACTTCAACATGTCCACCAGCTGGAGTTCTTTATCCATATCGAAACCGCATGATGTGGTAAATTCTTTTGGGTTGCTATAAGTGCCAAATAACATATCCCACCAAACAATGTCACCGTAATTGCTGGTATGCTTTTCATATTCATGGTGGATGCGGTGCATTTCGGGCCGCTGAAAAATATAACCTACCCATTTTGGGGTTTTAATATTGGTATGATAAAAGAATTCGCCAAGCGCAGTACACAAGGTATAAATTGCCCCAGCTTCCGGATTTAAGCCCAGCAAGGTATAAACCAGCAGACTGCCAATGATTGAATTGACCGTCATCTCCAAAGGGTGTTTGTAAAATGAGGTGATTACCTCAATCCTTTGTGCGCTGTGGTGGATCTGGTGAAAATGACGCCACAGGTAATCACTTTCATGGCGCCACCTGTGCCACCAGTAAAAAATAAAGGTTGCTATAAAGTAGGCCAGCACCCCGCCCAGCCAGTTGGGCACATGCTGCGAAAGTTTAAAAACTGACCAGGCCGACAGCCATTTTTCCCAACTGAAGCCGGCAGCAACCACCACCAGTAATTGAACGAAATTTATAGCAAGCACACGGATTGTCCAGGTGGGTACTTCGGGTAGCTTCCAGCCCGGGGTAAGCCTTTCAATAAGGAAGCAGAGTGCAAATGAGGATAAGATAATGATAAGCATGATTTTCTTTTTTTGTTCCATCAAATCTCGCTGCCAAACAAGGCAATAAGTTTTGACCAAAGTCAAAAAGTTTATTTACGTCCTCTTATCCTGCTCAGGGTTTCCTGTTTGATACTTAGGTAGGAAGCAATCTGTCCTAATGTTGTCTTTTGGAGGATGCCCGGATAATCTGCAAGCAGTTTTTCATAGCGTTGTTTCGCGGTAAGGGTTTGCAGGTTGATAGCCCTTTCTTCGCTGCGGATGTAGTATTGTTCGGTAATTATCCTGCCTGTGAGGTTAAACTCCGGATGTTGTTTATAAAGTAATTGCAGCTGATCCCAATTGATGGACTGCAGGGTGCAATCTTCCAGCACCTCAATATTTTCAAACGAGGGCTTCCTTGAAAAAAAGCTGTAAACGGAGATAATGAACTCGCCTTCGCCCATAAACCAGGTAGAAAATTCGCTGTTTCCTTTGTGATAATAGGCCCGGATAAACCCCTTTTTTATGAAGTAGATGCGTTGCGATACCTGCCCCTCTTTTAGTAAATGGCTTTTCCGGGTGAAATGCTCCTCTACTAAACAGGCCTTTATCTGATCCTGGAGGCTTTCAGACAATATTGCGATGCTGTTTAGGGTATTTAAAAGATTGGCAGTTTCCATAGCTATGCCGTAAATTACGGCATTGAGACCATATTTTTTAATTTTTATTAAAGAAATATCGGGAACATTAGCAAAGATGGAATTGTTTTGTCCCCGCAGGGTCTCCTGAAAGGGACCCTGCGCCGCATGCCAGGTATGCGCGAGACACACTCCACTCCTATATCGCTGCAAACCATCGCAGGGTCCTCTGCGAGAGACCCGGCGGAGACGGGAACATAAAGGATTCACGTTCCATAGAACGCTTTGTGATTCTTCGCTGATAACACATTATTTTCGGACTTTCCCTTAATTAATTCAAAAAGAAATCCAACAGCGCTTTTTGCACTTGTGCAGTTTGTTCCTGAACAATCCAGTGCCCCGAGCCTTTAACAATAACTTCTTTTACGTTTGTCGCCACCAGGCGCGAGTGAGCTGCCAGGTATGATCCGGCTGAGTGATCAGCCCCAAGGGCAAGTAAGTGCATCGAAAGTTTGGTTTTCATTAATTGCAGGTTATCCTTTGCATCCTGGTTAAATTCGCCAAACCAGTGGAAGGCTCCTGTAGTAGCGCCCGGTACCGAATAGGCCCTGATAAACTCATTTTCCTCCGTTTTGGTAAAGGGATTTTTTACGTAGCCAACTACCGGCCAGAAACTTTTCAGAAAAAGGCCGGCTTTGCCCGCAACAATTTGTCCTGAGTTAGGCATTGCGAAAAAACCAAACCACCAGGCCTGGGAACGCACCTGGCTCCATACCGGTTCTACACCCGGCAATAAAGCATCCATTAACGCGATCTTTTTTACCTCACCTTGAAATTGCGCTGCATAAGCGTAGGCAACCATTAAACCGATATCATGCCCGGCAAGGTTAATATGCCGGTAACCTAATTGCTTCATCAATTCATGCAGGTCAACGGCCATATTTTTTTTGTCGTATCCGCCGGCGGGTTTGCCTGATTCGCCAACACCCCTCAAATCAGGTGCGATCACGGTGAAATATTTCGAAAGCTCGGGCAACAAACGGTTCCACATGTACCAGTTTTGTCCGAAGCCATGAACCAGTAATAAGGGTTCGCCTTTCCCGCCAATAACATAGTGAATTTTAACCCCGTTAACCTTTGCGTATTGATGTTTAAATCCTGGTGGAGGCGAAGCAGCCTTGATATCCCTGCTTTCCGTTGCGCGTACAGCCGTTATAGTAAACATAAATAAAAATGTTAGACTCATGTATTGAATTACTGTCTTTTTCATATTAGGATTTTTTAGCTCGGTTAAAGAATGGGTTACCTGGCAATATTTATTAAAAATAGTGATTATTAATCAGTTAAAGTATAACCTTACCTTATATTTAATCCTCGTTTCGTCCCCGCAGGGTCTCCTGAAAGGGACCCTGCGCCGCTTGCCAGGTATGCGCAAGATCAAACTCCACTCCTATATCACTGCAAACCATCGCAGGGTCCTCTGCGAGAGACCCTGCGGAGACGGGAGTGTAAACCCAAAAGCGGACAAGCCCCCATGGAACGCATGGAGTAAAGTGAAACACGCTGATTATAAACCAATTACACAAACCCATCAAAAAACATTCAATTACGGAACGCCTGATTATCAGGGATTTAGAATGTGTAAAAATGGAATATATTGATAATGAGAATGTTCCACTTTGTTCCACCCGTTCCGCGTGAAAATGGAACGCTTTGCCGGCATCAGCAAAAGCATAGTAATGCTCAGCGGGTCATGTTACTGCAAGTTCCCCTTATTACAGGCTTTTCAACGCAGCAAGATCCCCGTTAAAAATATCCAGATCCAAACTGCCGCCGCTAACGCCCGGGATAGAGGCATTTTCCGAATATTGCCATATTGCATATTTGGTCCAACCTGGTTGGGGTAGCCCGGGAACCTGCTGCTGGTAGGCCGGAATCCAGAGCGGGTTATTGCTAAACTGGCTTATCCCGTTAAAATACTCGTTCCAAAAGCCCTTGGCGGTATAAATTAAAGGCGTGCGCCCGGTTTGTGCTGATACTATATTCAGCCAGTCGGCTATTATTTGCACACAGGTGTTTTTATTATTGGTGATGTAATCATTAAGCTGATTTGTTTCCGCGTCATCGCTGCCAACCTGCCACTCAACATCCAGCACCGGCGGCAGCACGCCCGGGCCTGAAAAAGATGGCCAGCAAGCTAAAAAATTATCCGCCTGTACCTGGGCAGAGTCCTGGAAAGTGAGAAAATGATAGGCGCCGTACAAAAGCCCATTTTGTTGGATAGAACTGAGGTTAGTGCTAAACATGGGATCTTTGTAGGTTGCCCCCTGGCTGTATTTGCTATAAACAAATTGAATGTGCGGCGACAGGCTGCTCCACCCGATGGTTCCATTATGGTGTGAAATGTCCATCCCCTGCGGGGCCAGGTTATCCAGCGCACCCCAGGTCGCAGGGCCGGCTACGCCATCGGCTATAAGGCCCTGTGCTGTTTGAAATTGTTCTACAGCGGCTTGTGTTCCCGGGCCAAAGCTTCCGTCAACAGTGCAGTTATAGCCCAATAGTGAAAGTGCGCGCTGCAACATGGTTACTTCGCCGCCGCTTGATCCGTTTGAAAGTGTATTCATGGTAAGGTTTCAGGTTAATAAGTAAATTTAGTGCTATAAATATAAATCAATAAATTAATTGCTGCAAGTTTTTTATAGTGGATGATTAGGGCAAACGCAATAAATAATAATACATATCATTAGGAGGCTCTCCCGCCGTTGTTGGTGTTGTCACCAACAAACGGATGATGCCCATGGTGTGTACCAGACAGCGGAGTGTAATACTAATCTGAATTCTGATATGTCAAACGTATAGTCCAAACCATAAGCGCTTTCCGCTTGTTGGTGACAACACCAACAAGGGCGTGACCAGGAAAATCAAGGTTTAGAAAAAACAGCAAAGACATGACTAAATGTCCCTTATTTTTTAATTTTTATCAAAGAAATATCCTGAACATTATCAAAGATGGAATTGTTGTGATTTTATAAAATATTAATTGCCAAATAGTTGAAAATGCCAAAATTTAACACAATTATTACATTAGCTTTATGTGCGGATTCTCCGCCAGCTAGATAAACCAGAGAGAGATATAATTATGAGAAGGATCGTTTTATTTATTTCACTTATTTTACCATTGGTTTCCGGCAGCTGTGCCATGATGCAATCTATTGTAAAGTCAACTTTCCCTTATACTACAACCGTTGTAATCCCAAAAACATCAAAGGTGGGCGAAGACCTTTCTGTAACAGGCATGGCCACCAGTTTCGACCAGGATTTTAGGAAGGACGGGAATAACGGCGCCAAAATAAGCGAGGTAAGAATGGTATCGGCCAGGCTGGAATCAAAAGATCCTTCTGATTTTAACATTGGCAATTTGGTTTCGGTAAGGGTTTATATGGCAAAGGCTGATGGCAGTGAAGAGGTTTTGGTAGCATCCCGGTCAGACATAACTGCCGGGGTTGGCAACGGCCTGGTTTTGGATATTGATAATTCAACCTTTTTAGATCAGCGGGCGCGCGAGCCGCAGGTAAGGATAAAAATGGTCTACAAACTGCGCAACCATATCGATACAGATGTAAGTCTGCACCTGGTATTGGGGCTTGGCGCTTACCCATCAAATTAGGGTCTCGCCCGCGCCCTCTCCCACAAGAAGATTCCAAAAGCAGAAAATCCTTTATTTACTTTATTAATTTATTATCGTTATCCGGAAAGATCAATATCGGCTCGTATTGCCGTGCCTCATCAACTTCCATGTATGCGTACGACATAATGATCACAATATCTCCCACCTGTGCCAGCCTGGCTGTTGCACCATTTAAGCAGATAGTACCGGTACCGCGTTCGCCTTTTATAACATAGGTTTCAAAACGGGCGCCATTATTATTATTTACAATTTGCACCTTTTCATTAGCTATAATATTAGCCGCATCCAACAAATCTTCATCAATAGTAATACTGCCTACATAATTCAGTTCGGCCTGTGTTACCCTTACCCGGTGAAGCTTGGATTTTAATACTTCAATTATCATAAGGCAAAGTTAGAAATAATTGCTGATAGTGGTTAGAGATCAGAGATTAGTCAGGAATGTGCAACTTTTTGAAACCGAACAACTAACCTCTGATCTCTAACCTCTGGTCTCTGTGGCACGCAAAAAATATTTGGATATTAAAACTTAAATGACTTATCTTCGTTTTACACAAAAGCAAGACTATGTAGGCGCTGTCCATATAGTCTTGTTTGCTTTTTAAAAGAACGTCATTGCGTCCTTCTTAAAACAGGGGGGCGGTTTTTTTTTGGGGCAACCACGAGAACTTAGTATTAATAAAATTTAATTTGTGCGTTATGGCAGAGGTAGCATATTATACCAAAGAAGGTTTAGAAAATTTAAAGAAAGAATTACACGAACTGAAAACTACAGGCCGGACCAACATTAGTAAGGCAATAGCCGAGGCGCGTGACAAAGGCGACCTGTCGGAAAATGCAGAATATGATGCTGCAAAAGAGGCGCAGGGACTGCATGAAGCAAAAATTTCCAAAATGGGCGAAATGCTGGCGAATGCCCGCCTGCTTGATGAATCGAAAATAGACGCATCAAAAGTACTGGCACTATCTATTGTTAAAATAAAAAATGTTAAAAATGGCGGCGTAATGAGCTACCAGCTGGTATCAGAAAATGAGGCCGACCTGAAATCGGGCAAAATATCGGTAGCATCGCCAATAGCTAAAGGCTTATTGGGCAAAAAAGTAGGCGAAACAATTGAAATAACTGTACCAGCCGGTAAAATGGAATTTGAAATAATGGAGATATCAAGATAGTTGATTAAGTTGGATTGGGTTGATTAAGTGAGTGGTTTTTTTAAGTCGGAAAGTCAGTAAAGTCCGAAAAGATCAAACGCAGAAAATCGACCTAATCCATAACTCCAAATACAACTTAATCAACCCAATCAACTACTCACCCAATCAACTTAACCATGACCATTTTCTCAAAAATAGTATCAGGCGAGATTCCGGCTTACAAGGTTGCCGAAACTATCGATTTTTTGGCATTCCTGGATATTAACCCGCTTGCCGAAGGGCACGTGCTGGTAATCCCTAAAAAGGAGATTGATTACCTGTTCGACCTGGACGATGAGCTGTATACAGGCCTGCAGATCTTTGCTAAAATTGTTGCCGGAGGCATAAAAAAAGCCATACCGTGCATGAAAGTTGGTGTAGCCGTTATCGGCCTTGAGGTACCTCATGCGCATATTCATTTAATCCCGATGAACAGGGTTGATGATATGAACTTTTCACGCCCTAAACTTAGCTTTACGCCTGAGCAATTGGAAACTACAACGAATAAGATCAGGGAAGCTTTGAAGCAGGAATAATGATGTGCAGATATGCAAATGTGCGGATGATGTAAATGATGTGCGAATGTGCGGATGATATAAGCAAGAGTAATTTGAAGTAATGAATAGGGCTACAATTGGAAAGTATACTATTGAGGCTTTTAACGATGTTTACCCTGTAAATTCAACTGATAATAACGATTAGGGCGCAATTCAAATTCATCCTGCGGGCGCGATCCGCAATAAAGTTAAAATACCCCTTTTCTAAACGATTGATTTTAAATCTTTAGAAAAGGTGCATATGCAATTGTCGCTAACCTGCTGATTTTTTGGCTAAAGCCCTTAGTCACTCATTTATCCTATCCGTCACTTAAAAAGTGACGGCAATGAAGTTGTTTGCTATTTTTTATTCATTGCCGTTTGGCTTCAGCCAACGGGTAATGGGCGATCAAAATAGGGCTTTAGCCAAATTCCGCGCCTACATCCGTTATAACAAAAGATAATTATTGCTCTTCAGCATCCGGATCAGCAACCTTTTTAGCGGCCATTGCCAAAACAGGTTTGCCAATCACTTTATAATTGCCTTCGCCTTTTAGTATGGAGGCCATCATGTCTTTATCCTGCATTACCTTTACGGCCTGTGCAAGTTCCTTGTCATACTTAAAATTAGACTCGTAACGGCCTTTTTCAAAATAGAAACGGCCGGCTATTTCGTTTTCAAGCACCTGTTTTATTTCGTCTTTATGCTGTTGCAGATCGTTCTTTTTACTGGCGGCCATTTTTACTTTCAAAGCATCATATTCTGTCTGGATCTCGCCAAACTGTTTTTCTTTGGTCGCCTCGGTTTTTAATGTAGCCAGTACTTTTTCAGACGTGGTGTTGTAGCTGTAGTTCTTCCCATCCAGAAATTTCACAAAATCAGCATAGTCAGCATCGCTTAACGTAAATTTTTTGCTGTTATCAATGCTTGCATGTGTGTTGCGGTAACGGTTGGCATAATCAAATACAAACAATTTGCCCACCAGCGCCTGGGTAACATTGGCAAAACGCTCCTGTTTTACAAAAATATCAGGGTAAATACCGCTGCCATCATAAACAGAGCGGCCATTTTTGGTTTTAAACTCGTGGATCAATGAATCAGCGACCTTAACAACGCTGCCATCGTCCTTGCGGTGGGAATAATCAATCTCCTGGATGCAGCGGCCCGATGGCACGTAATATTTGGCAATGGTAATTTTTACCAGACTGTTATAAGGCAGGTTAAACGTTTGCTGTACCAGGCCTTTGCCATAGCTGCGCTGACCAATGATAATGGCACGGTCAAGATCCTGTAACGAGCCGGCAACAATTTCAGATGCCGAAGCAGAGTGACTGTTAACCAGTACAACCAACGGCAAATTAGGTTCAAGCGGTGCGCTTACGGTATTGTAAGTAAAGTTCTTCTCTTTTATTTTACCCTTTTGCGATACTACCTCAACATCCTTCGGCACAAACAGATTAACAATTTTTACAGCTTCCTGCAGGATCCCGCCACCGTTAGAGCGTAAGTCAAGGATGACGCCGCTGGGGTTATTCTTTTTTATATTGGTAAGGGCATTGGTAACCTCTTCGGCTGAGTTTTCAAGGAACTTATCAAGCTTAATATAACCCATATTGCCATCAACCATGCCCGAGTAAGATACATTTGGCTGTTTAATTTCGTCACGCACCAAATCCTTTTCAACAGGCTTTTCGTCGGTTTCGCGCTTAACAAGCAGTTTTATTGTAGCGCCCTTTGCACCTTTAAGTAAAAGACTTACCTGGTCGTTGTTTTTACCATCAAGGGTTATGTCATTTATTTTAACCAACTGGTCGCCAGGGCGGATATCAGCCTTTTGGGCAGGGAAACCCAAAAACACATCAGAAACAAACACTTTTCCATTGCGCGTAAAAATGCCGGCGCCTATTCCACCATATTGTGTACTAACATAGTGTAGTTTATAGTCTTCAATTTCCGATTCGGGAACAAATTCAGTGTAGGGATCCAAACCATCCAGCATAGCATCTACGCCGGTCTTTATCATTTTTGCCGAATTAATATCATCAACGTAGTTAATATTAACCTCTTTGTATACAGAAGCAAACACATCCAGGTTTTTTGACAGCTGGAAAAGATCGTCCTTAAAGCTCCATGTACAAAAAGCCAGCACAAGGATGCCTGTAAAAAACAACAGTTTTTTATATTTACTCAAAATCACCTTACCCTTATTCATCCTTAAACTTAATTTTAAAAATATAAAGCTACAAAAAAGTACAACAGTTTTTATATCCCGCTGTTTTACAAACGGTTATTGTCTATATTCACTAACGCCTTTTTCAGGGTAAATAGTACATACTTCCTGTCGCGGTTAACCAACTGCATCAGCTTGCTTATCAGGCCTTCTTCCTGCCCCTCGGCATATTGTAACTGCTCGTCTGTGAGGTGGTTATACTTACGTTGGATCTTAATTTTAACACGTTCCCACTCTTTATTGGTGATACTTATCTCAGCCATGATTAATTTTATTTTCAACAAAAATATAAAAATAGAACGTGCCACCCACTAATTTTTTGGCAAGGCTATTGTTAAGATAATGTAATTATTTATTCAATTAAACATTTGGTAAATTAATTATGAAAAACAATGAGGCTGCGCACACTACCGGTGCCGGTTTCAAAACATGTAAACTTAAATTGAAATTTATGAAAAGGATTCTATTAAGTGCCGCACTGCTGATAGCGGTATGCGTCAGCGCACAGGCACAATTCTCGTTAGGGATTAAAGGTGGTGTGAATTTTTCAAAAATCAATACCGATAACCTGAGCTCATCAAGCCGTACTGGTTACCAGGCCGGTATTTTTACCCGCTTTGGCAGCGCTCTTTATTTACAACCAGAGCTTTATGTGAGCGGAACAGGCGGCGAATTTCATTCCAGCGATAACTCGGTAAGCGGTAATGCTCATTTTACAAACCTGAACGTTCCAGTATTGATAGGTCACTCTTTTGGCGAAAAAAACCTGAATTTCAGAATAATGGCCGGGCCTGTTTATACCTCTGTATTAAGCAAAAGCCTATCACAAAGCCTTAATAATGCCTATGCCGATTTTGGGCATTACAAAAACAGCACACTCGGTTTCCAGGCTGGTGCAGGTGTTGATATTGGCGCTATTACAGCCGATTTTCGTTACGAGGGCGGCCTAACCAAAATTAATTCCGACTTTGGCCAGCGTCAAAATCTGTGGGCGCTGAGCGTTGGATTTAAGTTACTGTAAGTAGGTTGTTGAAAAGGGTTGTAAAGGTTGCAGTTGTTGTAAGGGTTTGAAAGGTTATTGAAACCGATACTCTTCCAATTAAACATCATCCCAAAATCCTACAACAAAAAAATCCCGGCTGATAACAGCCGGGATTTTTTTATACATTAAAGGCTTTATCACTCTCTACAACCCTTTCAACAACTACAACCCTTTCAACCCCAATTCATATGCCATTTCCAGCATGTAATCAGGATACTTTAACAGCTTATCACCACTAAGCTTTATTTTTTTATCAATTTTAACACCTTTGCCTTCACTAAAGCTATCGTTTAAGCCTATGGTTTTTACGGCGGTATATGATGCCTCAATACCACCCGGGTAATCAACAAATAAGATATTACCCGTAGTGCCCGCGGTTTGCCGCCCCATTATAATGGTATTCGGCCTGAACCTAAGCTCGTACGCAGCACTTTCGGCCAGGCTTTGGGTTTGCTCATTAACCAGCACGATCATTCGCCCTTTGTATAGCAGCAGCTTTGAGGTGCTCAGCTTGTCATAAGCCAGCCCCGCATGTTTAGCAAAAGCACCGGGATAAAAAAGCATCCCGTTATAGTAAACGGTGGTTTCTGGCTCCTGTGCAAATAAACCGCTGCTAATTACCTGCATCACCTTAAATTTAGGGTATGATCGCATGTCCCACATAACAACCTTTGCCTGTTGGAGATCGGTAAATAGCTTTTTTAATGTATCAGGGTTTTCAATTTCGCAGATCCTTACATACCAAATACCTTTGCCCATATTTTCCCAAAGCTTTAAAGGGTGATCTTTACTATACCGGTTTAATTCGGGCCAGGTATAAAGACGAATTGTTTTTTCTATCAGGCTGCCCTGTCTTTTAATGGTTACGGGCATTGTATGGTTGGTATCTGTTTTAAAAAGGCTGCCCGCAATATTTCTATAAACCGAGAGCTGGTTGGTCCCCGCAGTAAATGGCATTAGTTCATTCACTCTTTCTTTCACAGGCTTACTATTAACGCTTACTATTTCATCACCCACTTTTAAGTCCTGCTGCTTCATCAGCAAATCGTACCGGCTATCCCCAATAAAATATTTGCCGTCAATATAATAAGTAGTAAATGGGGCGTTCATGCGGTCGTGCGCATTGTTCCATTCCTGCTGTTTGTAAAACGAATGACTATCCTTTATTTGTGCTGTAAGCATCAAAAACGTTCTGCGGTAATCATCAGCATTGGCAGCTGTAATAAAACGCGGTATAAAATCAGCAAGCACATCGTTCCAATGTGATGCGTTTATTTTTTTATGGGGATAAAAATAGTTGATGATATTCCAATACCGGAACAGTGCCAGTAAACGATGCACCTCATCCGGGTAGGCAGGAGCAGCCAACGGGTCTTCCTTATGATAGATATAATCAAACCGGATCTCTTTGTAATGATTATCTATAAACTTGTTCGAATCGGGGATGTGATACAGGTAAAGCCTTGTTAATTCATTCTGTAAGTTTCCGGTGATACCAAAACGCCGAATATCCTTTTCATCAAAAACACGCATAATGGTATCATTTTGCAGTTGGGTGATAGTTGATGAGAGTTTAGCTTTTGGCAATGCGTTGTACCATTCGGTTAGCGTTTTATTAAAAGCTTCATCCGTTTGGCTCGCTTTTATAATTGGAATCATCCGCATCAGCTCTTTGTCCCAATCGGGGTTGCCTTTTGCTACTTCGGGGTGATAATATTTTAAAAATCCCCAAACTTTGGCAAAGGTGGCCAGGGCTTTTGTCTGCTCCTTATCCTGCGCATAAAGGCTGTTTAAGCTTAAAGCTATTATTGTAAATAAGGCAATTGGTTTTTTCATGCTGCAAATTCGCAAAAGCCGGGCAGCCGGCACGAATTTATTAGATGAACCTCGTTTATGGCGGGTTTAATCCAGCTTTTTAAAATTCAGCGGGCAAAATCAATGGTTCATCGAAAATTATTGCCGTTTATAAAAAAGAATAAAGTATTTTGAGGGATGCAAACCAGCTTATCATCGCTTACTTATAAACAAAAATCACTGTTAACAGAGGTCTTTTACCTGTTTATTATATGCGTAATGGTGCCGCTTACCATTGGCTTGCAAATCTTCGATAAGTTTAGCCATACGCTTAGCCTTATATTGGTTAACCTGTTGCACCTCCCAGGCATATTGCTTTTTTACAGGTGGCTGCTGCCCGCTACCTTTGGGAAAGGAAAGTATTGGTTATTTTTTCTTCTTTTTCCTGTTTACATTATAGTTTATGAGCTCAATGGCCGGTTATCAAGCATCCTGGTAAGCGTGTTGCCTTTTGTACCTAAAGCATACCGCGAGAGCCTGGCCTCCGCCCACCCGCAGGATTTTACCATTACCTATATTATCCAAAACCTGGGCTGGACATGCCTCGTGTTGCTTGCAGCAACCTCATTATATGTAATAAGGCAATTGTTCAAAAATCAGCACGCAATGTTCCAGCTGGAAACCGATAAACTAAAGCTTGAATTAACGCACCTGAAATCGCAGGTACAGCCGCACTTTTTTTTCAATACGCTGAATAATTTATATGCGTTAAGTGTAAAAAAATCATCAAAAACATCGGCCATGATAGCTGATCTTTCGGCAATTATGCGTTACGTTCTTTATGAAACGGAGCACGAAAAGGTGCCGCTTGAAAAGGAGATAAATTTTATTAACAGCTATGTACAGCTGGAACGAATCAGGCACGATGAGCCCAACCTGGTAGATTTTGCTGTGCAGGGTAATCCAACATTAATTGAAATAGAACCCCTGCTTTTTTTGCCCCTTATTGAAAACGCATTTAAGCATACATTACAAAAAGACCTGCCCGGTAAGTATGTAAAAATAGCGCTGGTAATTGACGATGACGAGCTGGTATTTCAAACATCAAACCCAAAACAAAAAACAGGCATGCATCAACCCGAAATAAATGAAGGCGGCATTGGCTTAAAAAATGTAAAGAAACGCCTGGAACTGCTTTACCCCGGCAGGCACCAGCTTGAAATTGACAAAGCGGGCGAAACATTTAATGTAATTTTAACCATAAGCTTTAAGAAATGATCCGCTGTATTATAGTTGATGACGAACCGCTTGCCAGGGAGCTATTGGGATCATACATTGATCAGCTGCCGAATTTTAGCTGCGTTGCCGTTTGCCAGAGTGCATTACAGGCCTTTGCCGTTTTACATGGGCAGCAGGTAGATCTGATGTTTTTAGATATCCAGATGCCGGGAATAACAGGGCTTAATTTTTTTAAGTCGATAAAAAATCCACCTAAAGTCATCTTTACTACGGCCTACATGGAGTACGCCGTTGAAGCCTTTGAGCTGGAAGCAGTTGATTACCTGTTAAAACCCATAACACTTGAACGTTTTATAAAAGCGGTGCAGAAGATCTCCCCAAAAAAAGAAGAGCTTGCAGAGATAGCCGCAAAGGGAAATGAGAATAATTATATTTTCTTAAAGGTTGACAAGCGCCTGGTAAAGATAGATCATCCGGATATTATTTATGCCGAAAGCCTGGGCGATTATATTAAAGTATACACTACCGCACAAACGTACACTACTTACCTTACCATGAACAAACTGGAGGCGCTGCTGCCGGCAAGTAAGTTTGTAAGGATCCACCGGTCGTCAATCATAAATCTTGGTCATATTCAGTATGTTGAGGGCAATTTTGTACGGATAAACAATAGCGACCTGCCCATAGGGCTAACCTATAAAGACGGCCTGGCGCAAAAGCTAGGGAATGTGGAATAAACATTGACATTAAACCAAGTTGTTAATTTATTTTTTGAAGGAGATGAAGGCAACCGACTTTCATTAAAGGCTTGAAACCCATAAGGGAAAATCCAGCGCTTTTTATAAGGAATTTGAAGCGATTGGCGGGTTAAATGAGTTTTACAAGCGTTGATGATTTGAGCATGTCTTCGGCAGTAGTTGCCCTTAACGGTTCATCGTCCTGCATTTTTTTACTTGTCGTTGACTCAATTGTACTGTACCTTTATTCTATAGAAAAAGCGATATGAATACAGAAAAAGCCATTTTGGCGGGGGGGTGCTTTTGGGGAGTAGAGGAACTATTCAGAAATTATCCAGGCGTTGTTTCAACGGTAGTAGGATACACCGGCGGCGATGTCCGCAATGCAACTTACCGAAATCACGGAACACATGCTGAAGCCATAGAAATCTTGTTTGATCCGGCGCGTTTGTCGTACCGGGAACTCCTTGAATATTTTTTTCAAATTCACGATCCGACAACACGAAACAGGCAGGGGAACGACATCGGCGCTTCTTATCGTTCCGCCATTTTTTTTATAAATGAAACACAACAGGAAACTGCCGGGGCTTTGATCGCAGATATGGAAGCCTCCGGTAAATGGCCGGGAAAAATAGTAACGGAAGTTGTCCCTGCAACTGATTTTTGGAATGCAGAAGAGGAGCACCAGGATTATTTAAAAAAGAACCCCTACGGATATACCTGTCATTTTGAAAGACCCGAATGGAAACTGGCTTAATTACAAATCCTGAAATTTTATAAATCATTTATAAAAAATTTCGAAATACCTGGAGGAATCAGAGGATCCTTACAACGGATACTTCAGCGCCTGTAAGCAACCATTTATATGCCATAGTAGTTCAGCATTTTATGATGAACCCTTGTTAGCCCGGATTTATAATCCCTGATTTAATATATGTAGATTTAAAATCCGCGTAAAGATTACTTACTCGTCGAAGTTTAGCAAAGCGTAACTTCGATCTATAGCATCCTGCTTACTGGTCGAAGTTCTACAAACTTCGACCAGTAAGGGATTTGAAATGATTTACTTATTACTTTTATCGCTGAAAAAAACATTACGTAGAAAAGGCGCAATTTCTTGCGCCTCTTTGATTTTTCCTGTGATCCCGACGGGAATTGAATTTATATCACAATTTAACGTCAATATAAATATGCCTTTCGGGTAATTTAATTGGTAATTGTAAAATTAGTTGTACTCACAACTGTTTGCCCGTTAGTAATAACGCTTAATTTCATCGCCCCTGGTGGTATATTCGATGGTACCATGACACTTATTGAAGTGCCGGTAGCGGTTACAATTGGCGCTGCAACAGTACCAAATTTCACGACGGTATTATATGTATTAGGATCGAAACCTGCTCCGTTAATTGTTATTACTGTACCAGCCACACCCGATGTTGGCGAAAAAGATGTTATTGAAGGACCTACAACTTTAAACTTATTCTTAGCTAATAACGATTGGCCATTTATGACCACAGATAGATCCACATTGCCGGGTTGAACACCGGCCGGAACATACGCCCGCAAGGTTGTTGAAGAACTGGCTGTACCATATGAATATATCGAACCAAACATCACATTGTAACCTTGACCCTGAATAAACGTTCCTTGGATATCTACCGCTGTACCAGGGCCGCCTGATAATGGCGTAAAGGTTGAAATCGAAGGAGTAATAACTTTAAGCTTTTGTGGCGCAACAATAGTATAAGGACCAACTTTCAACGTGAAGGTATAACTGCCGGGCGATATATCAGCAGGAATAGAGAAAGAAAGCTGGGTGTCGGATGCTATGTTTGGATAGACTAAAGTACTTCCAAGTGTTGCTGTTGGATTACTGCCATAAGAGTAATTTGCGGGTAAATTTGTCCCTGTAATCACAAAGTTACCTCCGCCTAATGACGACGCTGGTGATATTGCAGTGATTGTTGGGGCGGTTACTTTAAAATTACCTGATAAAACTGTCGACTTCCCATTAATTATCATCGTTATTGGAAAAGTATCACTGGTAATAGTTGGAGGTACAGCAACCTGTAAGTTATTGTAATAGCCTATAGAAACTGGTACTTGTCCGAAAAGCACCTGTAAATTATTAGAATAGTATGAAGGAAGATTGTCTCCTATAAAAGTAATTTGGGTTCCAATAGGGCCGGTTTTTGGTGCGAAATCCTTAATATTTGCCAGGATTGTGAATGACGTGCCAGCATTTAAATTTCTTCCGCCGATAATTATCTGAACTTGGATCTGGCTATTATCGCTGGATGGTATACCCGAGGGTATCTCCGCTACGATCTTAGAGTCTGACACCGAAATAACTTTTGCCGGCATATTACCGAATGAAACATTTATCTGGTCAATTGTTGGCGAAAAAAATTGCCCTGTGAATGTCACCTGGTCGCCAGATTTGCCGCTTTGCGGACTAACACTTCCAATCGAAAGCGTTGGCATATTAACGCTTACCATTGAACCGAAAACAGTCCCTTTACTATTAGTTAAATAAGCACGCACATATAAGGTGTTTTGATACGAATTAATTGATACTATTCCGTTAACCTGCCTGGTGTAATCTCCCACCTTCGGACTACTACCAAATGAAACTTTAGTGCCAGTATTTTGGTCAAAATTTGAGGAGAAGCTGTATACAAATCCATAATCAAGGACACTTGAGTTTCCAACTTTAACAATGCTTCCCTTAAAAGTTACGCTACTTGGAGACAACGTAACAACCGATAGGGTTTGAACTTCAGGGTTAACAGCTTGAGCGTCTTTTTTACAACTTTGAAACAGCGCAAAACCGATTAGGAAGAATACAACCCAACGGAAATATAAAATTATTTTCATCTTACTATTGAATTAAAAGTTGTACCCTAAACGTATCCCGTTCATTAAGTTAGTGCCGAAATTAAAGGCCGAGACTGTGCTGTTGCTGTTATTATTATTACCGCTTCCCTGTCCTGTTACAGTAACATTAACATTATCATAATTTTTCTTGCTTAAATCGAAGCCAAATTCATAGCCGAAGAAAAAGTGCGGGGCTATGTAAAAGTCAAATCCTGAGATCAAATTTACACCGTAGCGCGAATAGCCATTTTCCTGTACTGTTTGTATAGTGGCATTACCGTTATAAGAGTAGGACAACCATCCTCCACTTACAGTAGTAGTAGATTGATTGTTGACGATAGTTTGATTTGATGACTTTTTAGCATAATATACATCGGCTCCAATGTATGGAGAGAGTCTCCTTGTACCGGCGAGGTGCTTTTCAAAACCAAAGTTTACACCATAGGTGGTGGTGTGCCTGGAGTCGTTATAAAAGCTGCTGTTTACTCCATAGGGGTTATTAAAATTCGATGTAGAATCTTTTTTGCTGAGGTTAAAGCCTAACCGCAAAGCAACGCTCGAATTAACAAAATACCTAACCTTTACCTGGTTAAGTGAATTGTTGAGTTTCAGTTGTCCATTAAACGGGTTAAAATTCAATTCTGTGGAAAAATTGCCGGCCTGCGGTTTTAACGATTTTAAAGAGTCTGTTTTAATAGTTTGAGAATAAGTTGTAATACTGGCAAAGACACCTGCCATAAAAAGTAGGATTTTTTTCATGTAATAAAGTTTGCGGCGAAGATATAAAAGAAAATTAAATTCACACGCATTAGCTTGGTTTGAGCAATTTCGAAATTACTTGCAAACGATAAACACCAACCGGCAAAAGGTTATTTTATTTGTCATCCCAACAAATAAAAACCCTATATATAAGCAAAGCCCCTGATGGGCAGGGGCCTTTGCTAACCAATTATAAACCTAAATTATGAGAAGAGCTGTAGGAGAAGGAGTCGAACCTCCACGAAGTGGTTATTCTTATTGCTAAGAGTTTCCCATGATCTTCGCCACCGCGACAAGGAGGTGTGTCTGCCAAAAATTTCACCATCCTACAGGGTTGTAATAAGCCTTGAGTCAGTAGTCATTAGTCCTGGGTCTTTTTCGACTTTGGACTGAAGACTTTCGACTTCGGACTTAAAAGCTGTTGGGGAAGGAATCGAACCTTCAAGGAGTGGTTAGCCCGCTTCGGGTTTCCCATAATCTCCGCCACCGGGACAAGGAGGTGTGTCTGCCTAAAATTTCACCACCCAACAATGTTTTATTTTTTTAAAGAACGCTAAGCTTTTGTCATTTGCTTATTACAAATCTAACAGACATAGCAATTTGTTGCAAATATTTCAATGAAATATTTTTATTTTTATCGAATTTTAATTATTCTTGTATATTAATAAAGAATTTCAAATTTATGTCCCACAGAAAAGCCCAAAATTTAGAAATTGATAATCTCGATATCCAGATTTTATCAATATTGATGAAAAATGCGACCACTCCATACACTGAGATCGCTAAAGAATTGATCGTTTCCGGCGGAACTATACACGTAAGGATGAAAAAATTGGAGGAGATGGGTGTTATAAAAGGCGCCAGTTTAGAGGTTGATCCGCAAAAATTAGGCTATGATATAACGGCATTTTTGGGGATTTTCCTGGAAAAAGGCTCGCAATACAACGAGGCGGTTAAGCAATTAAAAACCGTAAAAGAAATAGTAGAGCTGCATTACACAACCGGTGCCTGGAGTATTTTTGCCAAAATTGTATGCCATGATACCACCCATTTGCGCGAGGTATTAAACGAGCAGATCCAGGGTGTAAAAGGCATCCAGCGAACAGAAACTTTTATATCGCTTGAAGAAAGCATCAGGAGGCAAATAACTTTGGAATAACGTTTACTAAAATATAGGTATTTGCAGAAGCGCCCTGACGTATCGGAGCGTTTCTTATAATATTTTAATAATTACATGTCGTGCTGAGAAGTAAATTCCCGCGTAAATCTGAAGGGGAAAATGAAAAAAGGTCAATTAAAAGTATGTCATTGCGATCCGCTGGCTAGCGGAGGGCAACCGCACGCCATGCACATCGCCAGTGCAAGTTCTACAACTTTCTTTTCGCTCTGTATAGCATGCGATTGCTTCGTACCTCGATTTCTATGATTTACGCAACTAAAATAAGATAATTTTTTTCATACATTCTATTTTGGTTCACGCAGGAGAAAATGCGCTGTACAAGTTTAT
>NZ_JAQBOC010000030.1 GCF_028288225.1 Mucilaginibacter sp. | reverse complement strand
TAATGAACAAAAACAGCAATACATACTTAAAAATCACCGTTTTATGTAAACAAAACTAAAAACGCCTTTTTTTTAAAAACATCGAAATCGACGCTTTCGAAAAAAAAGGAGTTTTTAGAAGTTACCTAAAGACTATCTTTGCCTTATGAGCTCAATTCTTATAAAATCGGCAACAATAGTTAATGAAAATCAGCAGTTTATTGCTGATGTTTTGGTGAAAGATGGCTTTATTGATCGGATTGATAAACAAATTGATGCCGTTGCCGATAAGGAGATCAATGCCGAAGGCTTATATCTTTTCCCCGGCTGTATTGACGACCAGGTACATTTCCGTGAGCCGGGCCTAACTCATAAAGCAACTATCTACTCTGAGTCAAGAGCGGCAGTTGCCGGCGGCATAACTTCATTTATGGAGATGCCAAATACAGTTCCTAATACGCTCACACAACAATTGCTGCAGGATAAATATGATATAGCCGCAAGAACCTCGCTGGCCAATTACTCGTTCTTCATGGGTGCATCAAATGATAATATTGATGAGGTATTGCGCACAGATACAAGCAGTGTTTGCGGTATAAAGGTTTTTATGGGATCGTCAACCGGCAATATGTTAGTGGACGATCTTAATACGCTCGAAAAGATCTTTGCACAGTCGCCTATGCTGGTTGCCACGCATTGTGAGGATGAGGCCACTATAAAAAGCAATCTTGAACACTACAAACAATTACTGGGCGAAAACATTCCGGTAAGGCTGCACCCTAAGATCCGCAGCGCCGAGGCCTGTTATAAATCCTCGTCAATGGCAGTCGACCTGGCAAAAAAACACAACACCCGGCTGCATATTTTACATCTCTCAACCGAAAAAGAAACTTACCTATTTGATAACTCAGTTCCGCTAAAGGATAAAAGAATAACCGCCGAAGCTTGTATCCATCACCTTTGGTTTACCGACAAGGATTACGAAACCAAAGGCAACCTGATAAAATGGAACCCGGCTGTAAAAACTGCGCACGACCGCGATGGCATTTTAAAAGCGGTGCTTAACGGCCGTATTGATGTAATAGCAACCGACCATGCCCCACATACTTTGGAAGAAAAATCATTGCCCTATCTGCAAGCTCCTTCCGGCGGACCATTGGTACAGCATGCTTTGCCTGCGATGCTTGAATTATTTCACCAGGGAAAAATTAGCTTAGAGCAAATAGCTGAAAAAATGGCGCATAATGTTGCTGTTTGCTTTCAAATAGAAAAACGGGGTTTTATCCGCGAAGGCTACTGGGCCGACCTTGTGCTGGCAGATTTAAATGCCCCGTGGAAAGTAAATAAGGACAATATATTATACCAATGCAAGTGGAGCCCGTTTGAAGGCACTATTTTTAAATCGAAAATCGCCTATACCATTGTTTCAGGGAAGGTTGTGTGGGCTAATGGAAGTTTAATTGAACATGAAGCCGGTAAACGACTGAGCTTTATCAGATAATTCGTTATAGTTAAATTTCAACGAATTAAAATCCGTTGTTACAATATTGTCCGAGGCGACACCTCTGGTTTCTTCCTGGGTTAAAATGTAATTGTTTTTTTGAGCCAAAGGCTCGGCTGGTTTTGTAGGGATGGGTTGAAACCCATCCCTTTATAAATTCGTCTCTATTTAACTGCCAAATAAATCCTCGATTCTGTTTCTTCAAAGCTTTTTGGATCTGCTTTATAAAAATCATAATCAGCGGTATATTTCCTGTCTATATCACTTGTCCAGATCTGTTGCCACGCTTCGCCAATATTGGCGGGAAACTGGCCTTCCAAATAGTAAACCTGGTACTTATCTGCAGGTATAGTTATGCCGATAAACCCGCCAGGAATATTATCCAAAGAATTAACCTTGCAACCTAATACTGCGGTATGAGCACCGGTATGATCTGTCTCGTAATCCGTATAGACGCAATACATATCATCGGTTAGCCTGCCCGCAATTTGTTGCATCATGTTCCCGGTTGTGAACTTTGTCCATAGCCCGCCAATGTCTTTTTGCGATTGCCCGTTTTGATTGGTTGTTCTTACTGAAATGCCGGTAAGATAGAATTGATTTTGGCTGGATATTTCGGTTTTGGCTATCATTACTATAAGTTATATTGACATATAAAAAACATTCAATGAATTATTTATAAAGATCAATTAAATAATTACATAAACAATTATTTTTCAATAATTTTTTTCAATTCACCAAAAACAGATTGCCAGTTTTGCTCAGAATGATCCATCGCTTCCTGGTTTTTAACGCCATCCTGGGTTATGATCAGGGTAGTTTCGCCACCTGTTTCGCTTAGTTCATAAGTGATGTTACTATAATTTTCAGGCTTATTTTCTGTCCCACCCATACTGCTCCAATAAGTGTACTTCAATAATTTTGGCGCATCAATATCCAGGATTATTCCGCCGTCCTCATATTTATGTCCTTCCCATTCACCGCTGAAAGTTATCGGATCACCAACCTTCCAGTCGGATTTCAAATGTGTTCCAAAAAAATATTGTTCTACAATGGCAGGGTCAGTAAGCCCTTTCCAAACTTCGGCAATAGGGGCCTTAAAGTTGATGGTTGTGTTTAATGTTAATGTGCTCATGTTTTAGTTGATTAAGTTAGATTATGTTGATTGGGTTGATTAAGTTTTTCTTTATGGGTGGTGACTGCTTTTTAACTCAATCAACCACTCACCCAATCAACTTAATCAACATTTTATTTCTGATTAGTTTGAAATCACTCTCCGGGATCCCAAAAAATCCAAAGCGAAATTGATAGCCCCACGAGGTTTTATTTTTTATAAAATCCAGTTTATTTATAAGCGGGGTAATTGGTGTTTCCCTGCTTTTAAAATATTTAATGTTCCTGCGGTATGGAATGAAATCCGCTGTCATTTTGTGTTGATAGATCTTATCATCAGTAACCTGGGCAATTGCGGTAAACGCCTGGCAAGGCTCATTTCCTGAAAATGTTTGTTTGGGCGAATAAAATATTACCCAATCATCAGCACCCATTCGTTTTAAAGGCCCTTGCTTGCCATGATTAGCCTGCATAAAACCACCCTCAACGCCATGGGCAATATGATCTTTTGAAACTACTACTATCCAGTAATGCATAACGATGCAATTTAAAATGTGTAATGGACCGTTTAAAAACGGTTGCTTTGTTTGTTTACACAAATTAAACAATGGCTAATGACAGCCCTATGTCAGTAGGAATTTGTTAATTGAAGATTTTTTTGAGCTATTGCGGAGGCTATGTTCCCTACTCTTTCTTTTAAGCTATCAGGGCTTATAATTTCGGCCTGGTCGCCAAACATCATAAACCAGCGGGCAAAGCCTTCTAAAGATGTTGTGAGAAATGTCATTTCTATTTGGTTGCCTACGTTTTTTTCAGAAATAAAACCACTATAGTACTTCTGATATTCAAGGTGCCTGCACACTGCTTTATCAACCCGCATTATCACCATATCCAGTTCCTGCTCTTTAACGGTTTGGGCAATGTAAGCTTTCAACGTTGGATGTTTGCTGGTAAAAGTTCTGCCTGTAACTTCAATATGGTTTATTCTGTCTATCCGGAAATCGCGGTATGCGGCCCGTAATAAACAATAGGCTATCAGGTGCCAGTAGCTATCCTTATAAAAAATACCTATTGGTTCAACATCTCTTTTGGTATGCTCCTGGCTGTGGTTGGCAAAATAATTAATATGCAATACACTTTTTTGGGCGATGCTATTTAGCAAGGTCTGAATGTGATCTTTATTATCAACACGAAGCTGGCTATGGCTTCTAAGCACTTCAATATTACCATCAATATCTTCCAGTAAGTTTTTCTCAGCAGTTTTTAATATTGCCTTAATTTTATACATGGCCGATTTATGGTGCTCAGTAGTTGAGGCATCAGTAAGTTTCTCGACAAACTTTTCGGCGGTTAAAAAAGCGGTGGCTTCTTCTTTGGTAAACATCACAGGCGGCAAACGGTATCCATCAACAATAGAATATCCAACTCCCGCCTCTCCTATTATCGGAATTCCCGCTTCTTCCAATGTTTTTACATCCCGGTAAACAGTGCGCAAGCTTATATTGAACCGCTCGGCTATATCACTGGCTTTAACCACCCTTCGCGATTGTAATTGAATTAATATAGCCGAAACTCTGTCAATACGGTTCATGTCATCCAAATTAAATAAAAACCCGGTATCTTCGTACAAAATTTATTATTTTGCATAAATGAATGCCGACGAAGATAAAATAATAACATTTGAATCGTATTACGATCCAATGCTTGCGCATATTATCCGCAGCCGGCTTGAGGCCAATGGGATTTCCTGTTTTATTGCCGATGAAAATATAGTTATGGGCAACCCCATTTATAACCAGGCGGTTGGTGGTGTAAAGTTAAAAATTTTTGAAAAGGATATAGAAAGATGCCGTGAAATTTTAGCAAGCGAAGGCGATCTGCATGAAAGTGATCATTTTGAAATAGATGATGAAAATAACACCTATGTGGTATGCCCTTATTGTGCTTCAACCAACGTGAGCAATATTACCGAAGGCAAAGATAGCGGGCTTTTAAATACACTGATGAACCTGGCAAATCCGTTTCACAGCCAAAAAAACTGGCATTGCCATAATTGCCAGCAGAATTTTGAATAGTATCTAAACCCCGGCTATGCAGAGCTTATGGTTAAGGATGCTCAAAAAACTATGATTGCTAATGGAGAGTCGCAGCAGCAAATAAACCAGCATTCGGTAATGGTAAGCAAGCAGTTCAACTGGCGCCCAGGTGATGATGGCAATAGTTGGCCAGTTTGTTACCGGCCTTATAATCTCATTAATTATTGGTTTATTTATTAGAACAAAAAGCCAGGATAGGAATGCTAAAAATGACGACTTAACTAAGGGTCGCCCTATAAAAATTCAATTGTATCAATAAAGATACATTAAGCGTTATGAAACCTAATTTCTATATTAGCGGTTATGTATAACCGCCGTAACTTTATAAAAATATCGGCTGCTGGTGTTTCATTAGCGGCATTATCAACATCAAAAATTGCAAGGGCAGCTATTCCCGCTGCTTTTTCTGGTGTTCCTGTTGTTATTTCAACATGGGATTTCGGAATTGTTGCCAATAAAGAAGCCTGGAAAACACTTGAAAAAGGCGGCAGGGCTTTGGATGCTGTTGAAGCCGGCGTGAGGATCCCGGAGGCAGACATGAACAACCATACTGTCGGCAGGGCCGGTTATCCTGATCGTGACGGCCATGTTAGCCTTGACGCCTGTATAATGGATGAATTTGGTAATTGTGGTTCTGTAGCAGCTATGGAGGGTATTGCGCACCCAATATCTGTTGCGCGGCTGGTAATGGAAAAAACTCCGCATGTAATGCTTGTTGGCGATGGGGCCACCCAATTTGCTATTGAACAAGGGTTTAAAAAAGAGAAATTACTCACTCCCGAATCAGAAAAAGCTTGGAAAGAATGGCTTAAAACAGCCAAATATTCCCCGGTAATGAATATTGAGAACAAGCAGCATGCTCCTGGCAATAAATATAATCATGATACCATAGGCATGCTGGCCATTGATGCCAAAGGTAATATATCAGGCGCGTGCACTACCAGCGGGATGGCATTTAAAATGCATGGCCGTGTTGGTGACAGTCCAATAATAGGTGCGGGCCTATATGTTGATAATGAAGTTGGAGGTGCAACCTCTACCGGGGTTGGCGAAGAAGTGATCCGTAATGTGGGCAGCTTTTTAGTTGTTGAACTAATGCGCCAGGGATATTCTCCTGAAGATGCCTGCAAAGAGGCTGTTAAACGTATTATAAAAAAGAAGCCCGATACTGCTAAAGATATCCAGGTTGGTTTTTTGGCTCTCAATAAAAAGGGAGAATATGGCGCATTTGCCATTCAAAAAGGTTTTTCATTTGCAGTTTGCAATGCCGACAAGCAAGATCTGCTGATTCCTGGTAAAAGCTTTTATTGATTGTTGAGGTGGTTTATAGTTAATAATTCACGGTTGAAGGATGCGCAAATATTAACTGCAAACTAAAACTATTCACATCAATATTTCGTTAAAAATCATTTATAAAAGTTCTAATTTTCAATTAATTAAAAGTTTATAGTTGGCCTAACTACAAACTACATGAAATATGAGTAACACTGAACCGTCAACCATAGGCTATCCCGTTTCACTCGAAGTGTGCGCCAATTCGGTAACATCTGCATTAGCGGCACAAAATGGCGGGGCTGTTCGTGTTGAGCTTTGCGAAAACTTATTTGAAGGCGGAACTACTCCCAGCCACGGGGAAATATTAATGGCCCGTAAGCTTCTTCATATTAAATTATACGTATTGATAAGACCGCGCGGTGGTGATTTTTTATACACCGACCTGGAGTTTAATATAATGATGGCCGATATCAGGTACTGCATTGAGGCCGGTTGTGACGGAGTGGTAATTGGTATGCTTAATGAAGATGGCACAATTGATAAGGCACGCTGCGCCGAAATGATTTCCCTTGCTAAACAATGGGGTTTAGGTGTAACCTTTCATCGTGCATTTGATATGTGCGCTGATCTTTTCCAAAGCATGGAAGATATTATTGAGCTGGGATGCGAACGCATTTTAACATCAGGCGGTAAAAGCACTGCAATGGAAGGGGCATATAATATAGCCCGCCTTATAAGTAAAGCTGCAAGCCGTATAACAATAATGCCCGGAAGCGGTGTAAATGAAGCCAACGTTGCCGACCTGGTGCGTTTTACCGGCGCAACTGAAGTCCATTCATCAGCCAGGGTACATGTGCTGAGCAAAATGAAGTATAAAAATGAACACATTATTATGGGCGATACTGTTGGAGATGAATACAGTAATGATGTAACGGATGCCGTGCGGGTGAGTGAAATTATAAAACTTGCCAATACGCTTTGATAAACTGAATGGCATTTATAAACACCCGGTTCTGCTCAAAATCTAATTCAAAAATTCAAAATCGCGCAGAAAATCAGCGTGTTGTCTCCCTCGTAAATTCCATCAAAGACAAATCCGGGGCCTCTTTCCGGGAACGTTACCGTAAATTGAATTAACTACAAGTAAAAAACAGTTAGTGTATTTTGTACATGTATTTTAAGGATAAAGATCATTTAAATTATAAGCACCCGACAAAATCCAATTTAATTAACGTGCAACTATCAGAAATAAAAGTTTCTCAATAATTAATATTCACAAAAAACATAATTCAGAATTAATTTCAATATTTACTAAAAATCAATTTGCAATTATTATTCATTACTGTAACTTAGTTTCAACGCGTAGCTTACGCCAATTACTAAACCAATTACAATACTTATACCCTGTTCTGTTTATATTAAAAAATTGATTTGGCTTAATCGCCACTTAAATAATACGGCTTACTTATTTGCATGATTTTGTTGTGCCTATAAATTCGGTTGAGTTTATTTAAAACAGGCTTATTAATGTAGTAATTATACCTGATGCTTTGCATTATGCTCCGGGAACGTTCCCGAAGCAATGAGAAAGACAATTAAAACCAATTGTAAATATTATTTAAAACCAAAATTATGAAAAAACAATTCTACAAGCTAAGTCAGGCGTTCCTTTTCCTGGTACTGCTAACCTTTTCACAATGTAAAAAAACAGATGTGAAAGCTACCGCGCCGGCGGTTGACATTAAGATCAAAAACACTTCATCATTTGCGGCCCCCGGTCCTGGCGGCGGTGTATTAATGCAGGCTTTTTACTGGAATACGCCTGCAGGATCATGGTGGACCACTGTTAACGGCAAAATAGCAGCATGGGACGCCGCCGGAATCTCGGCCATATGGCTGCCACCGGCAACAAAAGGACAAAGTGGCGGCTCAAGCATGGGCTACGATCCCTTCGATTATTTTGATTTTGGCACTTATAATCAAATGGGATCGGTAACTACCAGGTTTGGCAATTTAACCGACCTTAATACATTAATCTCAAACGCACATAGCCATAATATACAAGTATATGCAGATATGGTATTGAACCACAGCAGTGGCGGCGCTTTAGAGGCAAACCCATACACTGGTACAAACACATATACCAAATTTATTCCGCTTTCAGGTAAATTCCCAAGAACATATAGCGACTTTCATCCCAACAATATTCATGCTTCTGATGAAGGTGCATTTGGCGGGTTTCCAGATCTGTGCCATGCCCAGGCCAACGTTTCTAATTGGGTTTACAATGCTACCTACAGCATGTCAAGGTATTATAAAAACACCATGCATTATGATGGATGGCGTTTTGACTATGTGTTAGGCTATGGCGCTTGGGTTGTTCAAAACTATGTAAATAGCGTTGGTGGTTTTGCCGTAGGCGAAGACTGGGATGGCAACGCAGCAAATTTGCAAAACTGGGTAAATGCTACCGGCGGTACCTCTTCGGCATTTGACTTTGCCTGCTTCTACGCCATGCATTCAGCATTTGATAGTAATGACCTTACGCACCTTAATGACGATATGTTATTGAAGAGGAACGCAGCTAAAGCAGTAACCTTTGTATCTAATCATGATACCGATATCATCGGGAATAAATATTCGGCCTATGCCTATATTATGACCCATGAAGGCTACCCTTGCGTATTTTATAATGACTATGAGACATGGCTTACTAAAAGCCGGATGAACAATTTAATCTGGATCCATAGAACGCTAGCGGGCGGCACAACTACCAATTTATATTCCGCCAGCGATCAATACATCGACAGGAGAAATGGTTACGGTGCTGCGCCGGGTGTAATTGTTTATTTTAACGGAACCGATTACTGGCAACAGCAATGGGTAACTTCCAATTGGGCAAATAAACAGATCAAAGAATATACCGGGGTTTCAAGCTGGATCCAAACAGTAGCTGCTGACGGTCGTGTATTGATCCAGGCACCGCCGCATGCTTATTCAATCTGGTCAGTTACAGGTTATTGATAATATTAATTCTAAGGTTATGTCAACAGTAGTAAACTTAAAATCCTAAAATAAAATTCAGTCTTTGTGATCTTTGTGCCTTCTTAGCGACCTCTGTGGTTAATTTTAAACTGCTAAGGGCGCAAAGAGAAGGCACAGAGAAACACGGAGTATTCGTTACCCGTAATTTAAGCCTTAAGGTATTTTATAATTTTACTTTTGATATAACCTTTTTAAACACCCACAATCCAAATCTCCAATATGAAGCTACCCCTGTTACTCATTTTTACTACCACTTTATTTTATAGCTGCACAAACAATAATAAAAAGTCACTAAGCAATGCAAATGAATTAGCCTACAATGCTGATAATATAAACACTGGCGCATTAAATGTAGAACCTGCCCTTACGGGAGATATAAAACAACAGGAATTAAGTGCGCAACTCAAGCTTTCAAATATCGCGTCAAAAGACCTGGAAATGCAGGAAATTGCCATAAGCACAATTGATGGTTCCCATTCATTACCTACATCAGCATTCACGCCTTTTTTATTGAAGCAGGGAAGTGATACCACCTTAACATTAAAATTCAACCCCTATAATAATTATAAGCTTTACCAAATCACCGGAATGCATGGAAGTTTTAAGCCAACTTATAATTTTTCCATCACCTATAAAGTAACAGGCAGCGATCGCACATCAACTTTATCGCTAAAAGCTACAGCAGAAAAAAGTGAGTACCTGGCTTACCTTAAAAAATATGTAAAGCCTGTAATCGGTTATTCTTTCAATACAGATGGAGGGTTCTCCGAAAATCAAAGGAAATATCTCGAAACTTTAAAACAACTTCCGCAGCCCCCATTCCTGTTTTTAACCAACCAGGAAATTGCTATTTCCGGCCTTAACTTCCGTTTTAAAAACTACTATCAACAGGATACGTTGCATGCTGATTTGCTTATTGTAAATCATTCTAATTTCGTTGTGAAAATAATTCAGGATGCTTTTGACATTACCGCTGAAGACAAATTATCTCCGGGAGATGTTAAAACGATTAGCATTGAAAAAGTCTCCGGGACGCAGCAGAATCTATCCATGCTGGAAAAAGGCGACAGGGTGTTGATCCATTTTAAAAAGCATATCAAACTAAAGGCGCCTGGAAAAGAGAGTCTACAGCTTAATTTAGCTAAGGTTTTTATGGTTAAAGGAGATAAAGCTTTGTTTGCTGAAGATCTTGAGCTATTGCCGGAAAATTTTTGAAATGACTCATTATATAACAGGAATTGCAGTTTTCCTTTCGGCAACAATAAAAAGGTAATCACCCAAATCATTTTCATAGGTCTTCTTTATGTTAATGAATTGGCCGCTTTCCAGATCAGCGTGAAGCTTCGACAGGCCAGCTTCTACTTCTGTTGCATTGGACAGTGCTGCAAATGAGGAGATCCCTTTTCTTATCTCCTCATTTAAATAAAGGGCAGGTCTGTGTTTCCCCGTATATAGAAAGTTATCCTGCAGGTCATCTTTTACAAAGTATTTTTCAGTAGTTGCAATTTCAAAGCCTGCTTTTGTGAGCGCATCATTAATGAGATCGAATGATGGCATTTGAGCTATAGCAGAACTAAGCATTCCTGGAAAATAATGATTAAGCCAGTATCCCTCCATTTGTTGACGAGTAGCGGTAAAGATAACCAGCCTGGCACCCAGCTTTGTCGCCCTGTAAATTTCTTTTAGTGATTGATTAAGGTTTGCCCAATGGTGAATGGTAAGCGTAGCAATAGCGCTATCAAAACTGTTATCTTCAACCGGTATTTGCTCCGCAGTTCCCTGCAGCCAGGTAATTCGTTCATTTCGTTTTCGTGCTTCTTTCAGCATTGCTTCCGAAGGTTCTACCCCTACAAAGTCTAAACCCTGATTTGCAAGTGCGATGGTATAATTTCCTGTGCCGCACCCAATGTCCAGGTATAGCTTATCGGGTTTAGGTTCTAAAAAATGCAAAAGACGGCCAACTAAAAATGGGTCAGCCTGTCTTGTTGCATTATAGCTTGTACCGATGGTGTTGTATATTGTTTCCATTGTTGTGAATACTAATATACAGATGTTTGGTTTAGGCTTATGATATATTGAAGGATATTTATCCCTCCTTCAGCACCGATAAAATATTTCCGGCAGGATCTTTAAACCAGGCAATATCCGGACCCATACCATTACCGCGCATAATACCTTTTTCGTCGGTTTTTATATCACCAAAATCATAATGCTCAAATTTAACTCCGGCTTTGGTCAGCTCATCTACTGCTTTGTCAACATTAGCTACCGCAAAGTTTAGAATAGTAAATGTTGCGGGCTCATGATTCGGTTTAGGGTAAACGATAATGTCTGTTCCGCCAGATATTTTCAGGGTCATTATCCCCATATCATTTTCAGAAACATTGATACCGAGCGTTCCATTATAAAATTCTTTTGCTTTTTGCATGTCGTTTACTGAGAAACCACTGAATGCTTTTGTGTCTTTAAACATAATTTAATTGGTTTGGGGGAGTTTTATTTCCCTTTGTTCTTAAATGATAATCCTTCGGCAGCTAACGCAGCCTGCAATTTGGGGATTGAAGCCGGCCCCATCCCATGCAGCTTTAAAATATCAGCTTTGGTAAATTCTGAAAGCTGTTTCACAGTTTTTATCCTGTTGTTCTCCAATGCTCGTCTTGCAGGTGCTCCAAGTAATGAAAGGAAACCTTCTACCGGTTTACCTTCCTGTTCGCAAATCGGGCATGTTGGGCAATCGCTGCTTTTGTAATATTTATGGCCATTGTCGCAGGTTCTCAAGCTTTTATTTGAATCCGGCATTTTACAATTAATTAATAATAAACAAATTTAGCGGCCTTAAACCGGCTATAAGAGGTGTAAACGTGCCAATTTACTATACAAATTACGCCACCAACTTGTTTTATATACCTCAAAACCAGCGAGAGACGAATAATCTGCCCGGTTTAACAAATTCGTGTATAAATAATAATACCTTTACGGTCTTACATGGAAGAAAGAAAATACTTAACTACCTGGAAAAGATATATCCCGGTAATTCGTTTGCATTTAAAAAGAAGCCTTAACGAAGAACAGCAGTTTAAATTAAACATCACTGATTTTGAATCTGCAGGTGATCGCGGAAAATCAGGCTACACCTTCAATATAGCTTTAGAGAATGGCAAAGTGACCAACAACATCAGCGGATCAGCAGTTGCACGCGACTTGTACGAAGCTTTAAAAGATGACGAAGCCATAAAAGCCATGCTTCAAAACAGGAGCATAAAAATAAGCGTGGGTAAGTCATTCGTCCTCAGCATAAAAAACAATCATATTTCTGCTTATAAATAAGCCTTTCCAATTTTTATATCTAAATATAACGCCATAATTATTTGTGGGGCGATTAAGATATAATAAACATTTTCCCGTGCTATTAGTTTAGTGTTTAAATAAATCCTTATGAACACTAACCGACTTTCTGATCCGCTTGCAAAAGCCCTGAACGATCAGATGACCAATGAAGCGCATAATGCACAGATCTATCTCAGTTATGCAGCATGGGCCAGCAATAATGGCTATGATGGTATTGCTAACTTCCTCTTTCGTCATTCAAACGAGGAACGCAATCACATGATGAAAGTCCTGGAATACATTTTAAAAAGAGGCGGAAAAGTAGTGGTGACGGCAATCCCGGAAGCAGGCCCCGATCCTGTGAGTGTAAATGACTGTTTTGAAAAGGTATTTAATTCGGAAGTAGAAAACACTTCAAAGATTTACAGTATTGTTGACTTGAGCCTGCTTGAAAAAGATTGGGCAACCTGGAATTTTATGCAATGGTTTGTAAAGGAACAAACAGAAGAAGAAACAATGGCTCTTGATCTGCTTGCCAAGATTAAAAAGGCAGGCGGTGCAACAGCTAATGACGATGCCCTCTACAATCTTGACAATGACCTGGGTAAAACACCTGACGACGCAATTTTAGCCCAGGATACCAGTGTAGAGAATCCATAAAAATCATAAAATCAGTTAAATACACCCTGCCGGTCTTATAAACAGCAGGGTGTTTATATTCCGGCTACTGGCTTATTAACGTTGCATAACATGTAGCCGGTAATTTAAAGTTCACCCCTCCATTTTTTACTTGTAACAGATGGCCTTGTTTCATGTTTAATGTCTTACTGGTGATATAAACATTCAGTTGCTTTACACCGGCAGGCAAACCTGTTAAGGTTACCTGACGTGTGGTGCCGTTATTTACTATATGAACAGCATAGGTACCCTTAGTATTATCGCCCAAAGCTGCACATGAAATCTCAGATTTGTCGCATGTTATGGGCATGGCAAATAATCCTTTTGGCGTTATTGATAATTGCTTAAGGTTCCAGAATCTTTGACCGGGGTGCAGCGGTTCATTATTTCCAAAAATACCACCGCCGATCAGGGGTGAGTAATCTGCCGTTAATTGCCATTGCAATATGGATCTGGGCTGGCAAATTGCTAATAGCCGGGTATATAAGTTTATTTCCTCCAGTGCGTAGCTTTGCTCCTGGAAAATATCCGGGTAGTTCCATGCTGCAGCATCTATACTTCCCTCGCCAACAATCAGGGGAACATTCAGTTTCTTTGCAGCATCGGCCCATTTTTTCAATGTTGCATTATCCCATCCCCGCCACGAGTGAAAGGAAACCGCGCCTATGTATGGCCTGGCAGCAGCATCATTCATCGCAGGGTCAATAAAATTATAAGTTGTAGCATCAGAGTTATCGCCAAGCAGCATTTTTGTTTTAAGGCCATGAGCAACAAAATAAGCGCCGCATCCTTTTATAAAATTATCATGCTCCTGTGCAGTTACACGAACATTGATCCCGAGATCAGATTCGTTGAACGAAAACAGTTTCACTTCTGTGCCGTATTTGTTTTTCAGGTAGATGATATAATCGGCAATTGATTTATATATGGCATCCATATTTTCCTTGTTGAGCTTATTACCCCAAATGCCATTTACAGGGCGAAAGTTCAGCTTACCCTCAGCGGCCCAATTTGGCGGAAACCATGCAGAAAGGATAATCGGGATACCCATGCTATCCAAGCGGTGCGCCATTTCCATCGCTTTTTTAACAGCCGGGTTTACTTTACCGGAATCTGCTGAAGCTATAGGATCAACATCCTTATCAGGTTGCCAAAATCGCCATGGCATTTCAACTCTGCCCCAGGCCACACGCAGATTTTGCAGGCAATAATCGATAACCTGGGGATCCATTTTAGGGTTTTGCAGCCGGAAATTCCCGCCAAGACCCTCAAACGCCCGACCTTGCTGAGTGGTATTTAAGGCAAGATTAACCGGGGTTTCATCTACATCCCCGGATGCCTCTATCGTGAATTGCTTTGCAACTACCTCGCCATTTTTCACATCGCCAAGCTTTATGGGGATGTATAACAGTAATTTATTATGGATAGAATCCATCCTCACCATAATCAGGGACTTCTCACCTGGTTTAACACTTAATTTACGTTTAGGCGTTTCAAACTCAATTTCCTTTGCATTGTCATCATATTCAGCGGCGGCAGCCTTAATAAAATGATCAAGCTCGCGTTTATCACCATCCGAGTAACGGAGATCTGCGTTTAAAAACACATTAGGCAGCGTTACGCAGAAATAGACACCTTGTAATATGGTATCCTTATGCGATGTCATTTGTATGGTTACCTTTATTTTTCCGGCGCCATCATCGTTAACGTTCTCCTTAAAAAATAAACTATCTATCCTTGTTGTAATCTGTTGCTCTTCGTCACTAACGCGCTTATAATGTGGCTGCTGCATTTCTTTAGCAGTTGAGGTTACATGCTTGCTATTGGTGTTGACAACTTTAATGCTCGATTCAAAATCAAAAAGCTGTCCGTGTTTGCGAATGCCGGTTAAATTACCCCAGGGTTCAACTTCAACCTGGCTGTAGGCATCATTTGCAAATGCCATTAGTATTATAATAACGGCCAGTAAGGTTACCGGCTTGTGTCTTTTAGTATTAGTGCAGCTGCTTTTCAAAATGATATCGCTTAATAAGTATTACTTTAATTTAAACAGTTAAAAGTAATGCTATTATGCATCAATATTTAATGAAAATAGTGAAAAACATTAAGCCAAATTTTACAAATAGTCCCTTTAGCGGTGCTTTGTTTTTCGCTTGCCGGATGTTTTTGTATGATGTGGTTTTAATATGGCTTTTGCATGATTACCCTTTATATGCCGTTCACGCAAAGTCAATTTGTGCCCACGTTTATGACGTTTCCCTTTAACAGCCGGCTTTACAATTTTTGGGGCAAAATCAATAGCTTCGGGATGTGCTGCAGGATCTAAAGAATCGTAGTAATAGATCCCGGCCTTATCATATAGTACAAAATCAGATCGTAATCTTTCATTAAATGAATTTTCATCTTTGGCTGCCGAATCTGTCCATGCGGCTTCTGCAAGTGCAGCCATACGGGGAAAGACCATAAAATCCAATCGTTTTTCCGAACCCACAAGTTCTGTCCAGATGTTTGCCTGGATGCCAAGTATTTGACTTGACTGTAATTGATCAGCCGGGAATTCCTTGTAAGGGAAATTATAAACGCTGCTTACGCTGTTAAAAGTTCCGTTCCATTTACGGCCCGAAACATGACTTTTATTCTGCACAAAATCAAAATATAGCGGGAGTCGCGGACAAAGTACCACCTGGTATTTTTTTTGGAGCGCCAGCTGTAATTGCGATGGAACATTTTGACGCCACCAAAATACAATTGTTTTATCAGCAGGCAGGTCGGTTTCAGCAGCTTCATCCCAGCAAAGGATCTTATCATTCATACCGATAACAGTATCAGCCATGCGGCGAAAAAAGTAATGCTCAAGATCGGCAAGTGAAGTAAACCTGTTTTTCGCCATTAAGTCCATAATAGCGGGTTTGCCTGCCCAGGCCTGGATGCCCAAAGCCACTTCATCACCACCCAAATGGATCATTCCTGCCGGGAATAATGAATTTGTTTCTTTAAGGATATCAGCCAGAAACTGGTATGTTTTCTCATTTGCCGGATCGAATGTAAAGTTGGGGTACTTATTAATGCTGCCACCGCTATATTCCGGATAGGCCTTATTAGCAGCTGTTGCATGGCCGGGCATATCAATTTCGGGGATTACAGTTATAAACCGCTCGGCTGCGTATGCCACAACCTCTTTAATATCGGCTTGTGTATAATACTTTGCTTCAGCCAGTGAATCAGTTTTGTTACCTATTCCTCCAACAGAAGTTAATTTAGGATATTTTTTAATTTCAATCCGCCAGCCATCAACGTCTGTAAGGTGCCAGTGAAACTTATTCAGCTTGTAAAAAGCCATCCAATCCAGCAATTGCTTTACCTTTTCTTTACCGAAAAAGTGGCGCGATTCATCCAGCATAAAACCCCGCCATTGAAATCTCGGGGCATCATTTATTTCGCCGGTTGTTAAATTAACTATGGCACCAACCGGCTGCGTCTTTATCATTTGAATTAATGAAACCAACCCGTAAAAAATACCCTCGTTGCCTGATGACGTAATTGTTATTTTATTTGATTCGATCTTTAACGTGTATGAACCGGGTAATTCGTCTTTTTTTACCAATTGAAGGTCTATCAATGCTTTTACCTCATTCGGATCAATCTCAATAACCATCCCGTTTGTTTTTTGCAGCTCTTTTTGCAGATAATAGGCTTGTGGAAGCAATGAGTTGCTATTCATACCAATAATAGTATTGCTGTTTAATTGAAACTGCCCGTTAGTCTTTATAATTGATTTCGGCAATGGGATGATACTAATATTTTGTGCCGATAGAAAAAATGGCGATAAAAGAAACAGAATGGACACTAATTGAGTGAACACTAATTTCACGAATTGATTCGAATTGCACGAATTTTGGATGGCGGGGTTATTTGATCTTTGAGTGGACACGAATCTCACGAATTTGATCGAATTACACGAATTTTGGATGGCGGGGTTGTCTGTTTGTTGATCTTTTATATTCAATAAATTCATTCGTATAATTAGGGATATTGATTAGTGTAAATATGTTTCTTACTTCGTGCCAATTTAATTCTCTTGCCTTTATTAATTCGTGAAATTCGAATCAATTCGTGCTATTCGTGTATATCTCATTTTCCAAACGGTGGCAACCCGATCAATTGCCTATACAACGGCAAATCCATGCGCTTGCCGGCAGGCACATGAAAGTTCTTCCCATAAAAAACCTGCAGCTTATACTCCACCCTCCCGCTGCGGATTATTTCGATATCCGGCAATTGCGTTACGCTATCAAAAAATGGCTTGGCATCTGCATTAACATCCAGTTGTTCCTGGTCGCTTATTATTATGGCATCCTTTCCTATTAGCTTTTTAGGTTCAACCATAAAAGCCAGGTTGCGCGGGTCGCTGTTAAATACTGTGATATCTTTTGCTCCTTTAAGCGCCCAGTCTACCTTACCGGTCAGCCACCAGCGCGGGGTACCTGTAAATATGTTGGGATTGTTTGTCCAGCCCTCTTTATCAAAACGGGTTTTTATATCGGTATAATCAACCCCTTGTATGGTCGGGTCGTTATTATCTTTATGAAGTTGATACACTATCCACTTAGGCCCATACCATTGCCAAAAACCGGTCACCATGTGCGTGCCAAGCAAACCAATGGTTATAATAGTAAAGTAAATAGAAAAACTGATCCATCTGCGATTAAGCCTTGCCCGCTTATCAGCACTGGTTAAGCTTTTATCAATAGCAAAGCCTAAAGGTATAAACAGCATCATGTAACCAGGCGCCTGCCAGTGGAAGTGAAATTGCAGGTTTGACCATAGCGTAACCATTGTAAAAAATACGATAGGCAATATGGCCATCCAAAAGGTAAAACTATACGCCAGCAGTTGCTTACGCAATTTATACGAAATATACAGCTGCCTTACAATGGGGAACCAAATCCATGGCAGCAGGAACGCGGCCTGCCCGCCTATGCTGCGAAAAAACCAATCAAAGTGCAGCTTAAAATGCTCCGTGTTAGCGCCTGCCCTTGAGCCCTGGAAGATGAACGATACCCAACCGTTATGGGCATTCCACCACAAAACCGGGAAGGCCATAATAATGGTAATTAAAACCGCCAAATAAGGCCCTGGATGACGAAGCCAATGGCGCTGACTTTTATTAGTTACCACAAACATAAATACCCCGGCAAATAAAAACAGCACATGGTATTTACTCAATGTGGCAAAGCCCATGCTTACACCAACTGCCAGCCATAACAACCAGGTTTTGCGGCTGTAACGGGTAGTTTCTGATTTTTCGGCGCCTGGCCCTACCATCAATTGAACAATATAGTAGGTTGCCAGCATCCAGAAGAACATCAGAGGCGCATCGGGCTGAAACCAGCAGGCAATAGCTACGGTAAACACCGCGCTTAAATTTATTGCAACAACTGCCCAAAAACCTGCCCTTGCTGTAAATAATTTTTGGGTAACCAAAAAAATCAGCCAGCTGGTACCGGCAAACAGCAATACCGCCGGGAACCGGAGCCCGAAATTATTTAATCCGAATATTTTTACACTGATACCACTCAGCCAAAAAAACAAAGGCGGCTGGTCGAAATAACTTAAATCAAAATTAAGCGCTCCCCTGAAATAATATGATTCGCCGATACCAAGCCCGGTATAACCTGCAATAAGGCAGCGGAGCACGAAAGTTATCAAAATTAATATTGCCGCAGACCGGGCTGCATTACTTTCAGTTAGTTTCTTCATTAATCAGCAGAGTTTGCAAGGGCACAAATCTCTTAAAAAAATTATGAATTATTGGGAGTTTTTTATTAGAGATGATATTGCACCTGACCTTGGTGATCTCAGTGCCCTCTCTGGTAACTCCGCGGTTAATTTTTACCACAGAGTTCGCAAAGAGATGCACAGAGTAACGCGGAGATCGGGTTAGGTACTCCCATCACCCCGAAATCCATTTCCCCACAAAAGGCACCTTGCTAACCAACCAAACCAATGGCAATGTGATAATAAAACAGATCAATGCAGTAAGCGGGATGGCTATTATAGGCGTACAAAGCTTATAGCTAATGCCAAAAGGATCTTCCAGGAAGTATAATACCAGCGCATGAGCAAGGTAAATACCGTAATTAAATCCACCTGCAAAATCACGAATGCGAATAACAAGGGGTGATAATTTAGGTAAAGAAAGCTTAAAAACAAGAAACACACTCGCAGCAAGCAAAACAATTGCCGGGCTCACAGGCTCAAAAAACATAGTAGACGGCCATTTATGACCAGCCATGACCCATCGGGAACCAACAGTGATGAACACAATGCTAAAGAGAAAAAGCAGAATCATCCACAGCCTCATGTGCTTTACTTTAAAATCTTTAAAAGCCAAATAATGGCCAAGCACGAGGTAGCCCACAAAACCTGCAAAATAATGCATATCAACCGACGGATTATAGCGCACCAAATAAGGCTGCGTTATCAGCATAACAGCAAACCAAACTGCTAAAAAGTACAAAATCTCTTTCTCTGAAGCATGACGTACAAATTTGCCTATAACGGGTATAAAAAAGTAAAGCCCTATCAGCATATATACATACCACAAGTGATACGAGCTGCCAATTTTTAACAGGTGTAAAACCAGTTTAATGTTTGTCCAAACATCACGGGTTAAAGCTATCTCCTCGTTATACAGGGAATAGCCAATATAAACTAAACTCCAGAAAAGGAAAGGAACCACGACCCTTACCAGTCGCTTTTTAAGAAAGCTCCCAATTTCATACTCCCGGTGTAATAATAATGCCCCGGTTATCATCACAAAAACAGGCACCGCGAATCTAACGGCTGCGTTTAAAAAATCCGCTACCAGCCAATCGCCCATTGAAACTTTTCCATATTGCATCAGCAACAAGGAAGTACAATGCAATACGATAACGGCATATAAGGCAACCAGCCTTAGGTTATTTATCCAATCGATATTTTCAGTTTTGGTGGGGGGCATGTCCTATCGCTATTTACGAAATTTTATTTTTATAATACTCCTCCAATTCCTTCAACATCTTTACCTGCCCCGGCCTCGGGTTTATAAATACCCTGACCTTTTTTATCATCGCATATGCATCTTCAAAAGTTAATCCTGTTTTAATGAGGTAAGCCATAGCCATGGTTGGCCCGCGGCCAAGCCCCTGCCGGCAATGCACGTATACAATGCCTTTTCTTTTTATTTCCTCATCAATAAAATCAGCTCCTTTTATTAATACATCCAGTGGTGGTGGTGTGTTATCAACAGTGGGTAAATGCAGGTATTTGATCCCTTTATGTTCGGCATCACTATAATCATTGTGCATGCGCATGTTTACAATGGCGGTAACGCCAAGGGCTTTCAGCTTTTCTAATCCTAATAAGTTATACTGACTGCCTAAAAATAAATGGGCAGTTATTTGCGAGCGGCTTAAGCGGGGGATGCCTGCTACTATACGATAAATATTGTCATAGATATAGTCAAAAACTAAACCTGTGCCTGTTAAAATACTTTTTAGCTTATTAAACATTTTGTTTGCGGCAAATTGAATTATTTACCTTTATTTACCTGTGTAATATAGTCCATTGCCTGCTGAAAAGTAGCAACCCAGATCTCTTTTCTATTTATTGCAAGGTAATTCAATAGTTCTTTATGTGCTTCTGTTGATGTTGTTATATAATCAGCTCCAATGCCATGGAACATAAAAACACCCATACCGCCACTTTGCTCTACCTTTTTTACAAAAGCTATCAGTTTATCGCCAGATGTGCTATCGTCTAAACCATAAGATGGGACTTGTAATGGATCGAGCTTTTTAAAATCATTAATAACAGCTTCGGTGTCTCCCCCAACACGCGCATATTTAATCAGGCCCGATTTCCGGAGTGAATCAACATAGCTTTTCCCTCCTACTTCAGTTTCGGTACATGGATAAGCATAGGTGCGGCTGCTTTTACCATCCAGCGCATACAAAAAATTATTCATGGTGTAGATCTCGCGGATTATTTGATAGATGGAATAATTTTCAGCAGCATTTGCCGGGTTATCTGGCATAGTCTCGCTCAGGCACGGATGAAAAAGCGTGTGATTGGCAAGCTCATGACCTTCAGCAGCCGCCGCCCGCCATTTAGAAATAGTGATGCTGTTAAGTTCGCCGGTCAGAAAAAATGTGCCCTTAAAATTATGTACATCTAATTGCGGGATGGCGGTTTTCAATTGTGAATCGAGCGCGTCGTCATAAGTAAGCACAATTACCGCTTTTTTATGATGAGGCCAGGGATTCTTTTGCTGGGCACTGGCCATACAGCTTAACAATAACAAACACAGGGTAAGGTTTTTCATAATTCGGTTTGAATTGCAATTAAGTAAATAGTTTAAACAATTACCAGTTACAGTCAAACTTTACCCAATAAATATCATCGGATCCATTCCCGGGACTGGCTAATATATTTTTTAATTGCTGATAGGTTTTCGTTTTGCCATCAGAAAATTCAGCATTAGCCCGGTTGCTTGTAAAAATGAGGTATTTCTTATCACGGGTAACAAAAGGACAATAATCAATGCCGGCAGAATTAACGGGGGCCGGCAGGTGCTTTGCCGGCAGCCAGTTACCACCCTTGTCCTTATGGCTAATATAAAGGTCGCCGCCACCCAGGTCATCTTTACGGCCAAAAGACGTGAACATAATAAACTGCTCATCAGGGTCAATAAATGGATTAAACTCATAGTTTGGGGAGTTAACGGCTTCGGGCAAACTAACCGGTTTGCTATAGCCACCTTTAACCGGGCTGCACATTACTATATCTTCTTTTCCCTTTCCGTAAGCTGCTTCAACGGTAAAATACAGATCGCCGTTTTTTGCAACGCTCGGATAAAACTCGTCTTTATCGGTATTCACTATTGTATCTAAATGCATTGGCGTTCCCCAGTGGCCATTGGGCAAGCGGCTGATCTTCCATATATCAAAATCCTTTTTAGGCGTTGTGCCGCTTACAGGCCTGTTTGACGAGAAGTAAATGCTTTTTCCATCCGAAGTAAAAAAGGCTTCCAAATCCTTATATTTTCCTGAAAACGGAGCAACCTGTGGCTTTCCCCATTTACCATTGGCTTTTTGCATCCGCAATATGGTGCTGTTTAAAAACCGGGGCTGCTGCAGGGTAAAGAATATTTCATCTCCCGCGGGCGAAATGGTAAAATCGCGATTGCTCAAACCATCCGATAAAACACCTTTGCCAAACAATTTAGGCGTATTGGAGGGGATCTGATTATCAGGGTATATTGTTTGACCAGGGACTATATGAGCTAACAATACAAAAGCAAGAAAAAAGAGAAATTTACTTACCATAAAAAACTTATTTACATTATAAAAATGCACAGCTGCTGTTGTATCTGTCGATATATGAATCCCTTCATTTTAACAGTAACCGTGCAAACCTTCTATAGAAAAAATCACACACACTTCGAAATAGCAAACAATGTCAAAATATACGAAATATTAATCCTATTTTTAGTTATTAATATACACCGATCTCTGCTACAAATAGTAATTAAACCATTATTACACTTTGAAGTTATTAACCAATAATTATTCAAATTAAAATGATGCAATCTTTCTGGAAAAAAAGTCTTGGGTATCCTCCCGTTTTCTCCTTAGAGGCGCGAATCTTTAATGCCGCTTGTCTTATCACTTCTATTGGTTTGTTTCTTTGTGTTTTTGTAGATCTTCTGCTTGGCATCCAGCAATTGGTTATTTTGATGGTGGCTGTATTTGTCGTCATGGCTTTCTGTTATTATTACTCCCGGTTTAAAATGAAGCTGAATACATGTATCATCATATACATGATTACAATTAATATTATAATTATTGTAAATTTTAAGTATAATTCAGGCATTGACGGTCCCTCTCTTTTAATTTTTATACTTTCTTATTTCCTTACCATTTCAACAATCCCTAAGAAACAATATTGGTTTTGGATAACCCTTAACCTTTTTATTGTTATTACACTGCTTGCGGTTGAATACAAATACCCGGAAGCAATAATTAATACCTATCCTGATAATAAACACCGTTTTATTGATTTTGGGTATACTTATATTTTTATTGTGTTTTTTATTTTCCTGGTTACTACCACTGTCAGGAAAAGCTATCATACGGAGAGGAAATTGGTTGAGCAAAAAGCAAGCGAACTGGAGTATGCGAATAATACAATGAACAAACTATTTTCTATCCTGGCGCATGATCTGAGGTCGCCTTTAGCATCTATACAAAATTATTTGGAAATACTTTCGGAGTTTAAACTGAATGAGGATGACAGATTATCTATGCAAAAGGGTTTGTTAAATTCTACCCAAAACACACAGGAAATGCTTGTAAATTTACTCTTGTGGAGTAAATCGCAAATGAAAGGTGCAATAGTAAACATGGTTAAGTTAGACTTGAAAAAAACACTACAAACTACCTTACAAATTCATCAGGCTGTAGCGGCTGAAAAAGGCATTCAACTGACAGATCAATTAAAAGATTCCATCTTTGTTGTTGCGGATGTGGATATGCTGCAGCTGGTAATAAGAAACTTAATAAATAATGCTCTTAAATTTACCAATCCTGGCGGCCAAATCGTCGTTTCTGCAAATACCATTGGCACCGATTGCCGGATAATGATAAAAGATAATGGCATTGGGATTTCTTATCAACAACAAAATGATATCTTTTCGCTAAAAACCGAGTCAACTTTCGGGACAAAAAATGAAAAAGGCGTTGGTTTAGGATTATTGTTATGCAAGGAATTTACCGAATTACAGAATGGGAAAATAACATTTGAAAGTACACCCGGAGCCGGAACAGCTTTTTATGTTAGTTTTAAACTGTGCCAGGATGATATTAAAGAAAATGGTATAAATGAAGGGCAACTGGTTAAAAAAAGACAGGTGTAAGTATTACGTGAATTTTTATTTAATATAACTAAGCCATTACAGCCCTCCCGGCCCCAACAGTATCACGATAGAGTTGCGGTGAAACATCCGCATTGTTTTTAAAGAACCTGCTGAAATAATATTCATCGTCATAACCTAACTCAAAAGCTATTTCTTTCACAGGTTTATTGGTAAGATAAAGCTCGCGTTTAGCTTCAATAATAATCCGCTCGGCAATCATATCGGTTAAGGTACGGTTAAAATGTGTTTTGGTAAGTTTAGCCAATGCCTTTGCCGAAATATTAAGCATATCGGCATAATCACTTGCCGAGTGTTTCTTTTTAAAATGAGCTTCGATGGCGTCTTTTAAGTTTTGAAGGATAAAAGGCTCTTTCCGATCTATAAGTATGGTCTGTTCAGAAGGTTGTTGCTCCGTTTTTAGCCGTACTGCTGTTATTAAAAATATTTTGAGGTATGATATAAGCAATTCATATTGGGCTATTGCCGGGTTTTGCATTTCGGCTTTTATTTGCTCCAGCACCATTTTAAATATTGTGGCAGCATGTTCATCAACCCTTACAAAAGGCGGCTCGTAAATATTATTGAATAAAACACCATGGCATGATACCTCTTTATCATGCTTGTGGATGCAAAAAAAATCGGGATGAAAATTTAGGGCTACACCTTCAAACGGTTCATCTGTAATTACCATAAACGGCTGGTAAATTGCAAAGGCCAACAAAGTATTGGTCTCAAAATCATACTCTGAAAAATTCCACCTCAGCTTCCCGCTACCCTTTGTAACCCAAATTACTGTATAATAATTATGCCTTTGCAGATGATCAAAATTACTGTTGTCATCAAAAGAAAATAGCCGGAAAGCAAGGTTACCTGTTTGTGGGTTTACTAAAGTGAATGCTGTTTGAGTGGTGAGCATGGGGTGGTTGTTGTAATGTTTGAATGTTGTAAAGTTGAAATGTTAGTTCTGAACTGCTGATCTCTAATCACTAATTTCTAATCACTGTACATTTAAAACAATTTTCGATCAGTCTCGGCAATAGCCAGGTCATTAATACTGGCAAATCTTTTTTGCATGTAGCCATTTTCATCAAACTCCCATAACTCATTACCATAACTGCGGTACCATTGGCCGGCTGCATCGTGCCATTCATACTCAAACCTTACAGCCATCCGGTTATCTTTGAAACCCCAAAGCTCTTTTTTAAGTTTATAATCAAGCTCTTTTTCCCATTTGCGTTTTAAAAACTGTTTTACTTCCTCCCGCCCGTTTATAAAATCGGTACGGTTGCGCCATTCTGTATCAATGGTATAGGCCATACAAACCTTTTCAGGATCTTTTGTATTCCATGCGTCTTCGGCGGCCTGTACTTTCTGCAGGGCGGTCTCCATTGTAAATGGAGGTAACGGATATCGTTTGTTTTCCATGCTGATATTTTTTATAAAATTAACTAATACAGCAAAAGCCAAGGCAAATTCCCTAACTTTTACTGTACAATGAGATTTGGATTGATAGCTTAAACAAGCTGACCTGCGTTAACAACCGGAAAATCAATATTTGTATTTGCAGTATTATTAAAGTAGTTGGTTAAAACATTAAGGGCAACGTGACCCACAATTTCACCTATCTCGCCATCAGTCAGGCCTGCTGCTTTAATGGTATCAACATCCGCATCACTGACCAATCCCTGCTTGTTAACCAGCACATTGGCAAATTTCAATATGGCATCTGTTTTTGCATCGGCAGCATTGGCGTTGCGTGCGTTTTGTAAAGTGCTGGCATCAATATGTACCAGTTTTTCACCTATAAATGTGTGGGCCGATAAACAGTAATCACAATTATTTTTCTGAGAGATAGCTAATGCAAGCAGTTCACCGGTTTTAGCGCCTAATTTACCATGACTTAACGCACCGCTTAGGTTAAGGTAACCTTCCAGCAGTGCAGGTGAGTTCCCCATGGTACGCATCATATTCGGCACCAGGCCTAATTTTCCCTGTATTGCATCAAATAATTCTTTGGTTTTGCCTGTTGCCTCATCAGGGCTTATTGCTTTTAAACGTGTCATTTTCTTAAAGTTTGATTCGTCTGTATTGACAATACAAATGTGCAATGACGCCGGATTTTACAACATGGATGATGTACGCAAGTAAATGGACAATTTTTCCCAAAGGGGTAATTAAAATTATTTCACGTAGAGACGCAATACTTTGAGTCTCCGATACACAAATCATTTACGAAAAATCTTTTATAGCGGGAGATGCAAAGTATTGCGTCTCTACGTCAGTTCTCAAATCTTCATAAATTTCTGATACCGCTTTTGAGCCATTTCAATTGCCTTTGTTTGAACTTTGTTGAGCTTGCCAAAGGGGTTTAGTATCATTTCGATTGAGTTTTTATTGATCACCCGCTTCCAGGTGCCCACAACCTGGTTATTAACAACTATTGAAGGGTCGAAAATAACGTTACGGGCCTGCACCAGGTATTTGGAATTAACGGCCGCTGTTCTATCGCTATAGGCAACGGCAAATTCATCAAATGCAGGCAATAAATAAGCAACAGGAGCTTTAGTATTTATAAGCGGCTGATCTTTTGCCATCCAGTAGGTACGGCCATTAACCTCAGTACTGGTCAACTCTGATTTTATAATCTCAAGCCCGGTTTTTGCATCAGCTAAAGTAAGGCCGCTCCACCAGGCAAAATCCTGCAAGGTAGCCGGGCCGCGGCTTATAAAATACCGTTTTACCAATTCGGACAAAGCTTCCTCTTTTGTCCGTTGGTTGTCTTTTGGCACCCGGTCATCAAAAAGTGCATAGGTAAATTGCTTGCCCTGCCTGGCACCGCTGCAAATAACCTGGTCAAGCTCTGCACGCATCAGCAAATGGATAAACCTTTGTTCGTTAGTGTCAATCCCTGCTTGCTGAAGTACATCCATCATTTCGAGCCTGTTCAGCTGCTTGCTGCCGGCAAGGGCCTTTCCTAATACATCGTTACTGCGTTTAAATATATCGTTATCTAATTTCAGCTGCCGCTCCCTTGACGCGCTAAGCGCTATAATCCGGTGAGCAGAAAGATTGAGCATCCATCGCAGATCAGCGGGACCAACAAAATGCCAGGTTGGCCGCAATACATGGGTACGGATAATACTGCCATCAGCCAGCGCCTTATCAATTGCAGCATCATTGCTTTTTTGCAGGCGCATGCCCACGGCCCATTTAGCGCCTGCATAATCCTGCGCCTGCATGGCGCCCATGTATTTCACAATCTCTGCGGGCGTGTTAAAAGTTTGCGCCGCAATATGCTGGGTATAAAGGCGCTGTTGTGCAATTTCGGGCTCTGTCATAAATAAAGAGTCTATATTTTAGAGTCAGGAATCAAGACAAATAGTTTAAACCTATTAGAACCCGGGGTTTCAATTCCTTTTATTTTCCTGGCTCCTGATTCTTAACTCCTTACTCTTCTTTACTTATGCTAAAATAACAACCCGTATTGACAACAGCCTGTCAGCAGTAAAATTTATTTCAGGTTAGCTTTAAAAAAGTCAGTAGCCAGTTGCGAAACCTCTTCATGTACTTGTTTCCTGCTTACTGATGCATCATCATTAAAAAATGTTGGCTCTTCTTTCTTAAGCGCATCAATAGCCTCATTCAAAAACACATAATGCCCGGTTTTCCCTTTCACCACATAATATTTTGACTTACCAATAAGCTCATGATACTGTAAAGCATTCGTAACTGTTGGTGCAATGCTATCGGCCTGCGCTGCTACTATGTATGTTGGGTTATGAATATTTTTCACTTGCGCTTTATTAACAAACCCCTGGCCTGCTGCCGGACAAATAGCAAAAAACGCTTTAAACCTTGCATCTTTTAATGGAGGCGCGTTTTTAAAAGAGTTAGCGACTTCTGGTTTATCAATAAAATTAAGCAAGCCGGGAAACTCTGGCAGGTCTATTTCTCTTTTTCCTTTTGGCGATTTATAGTAGGCCTTTAATGTGTCAGCATTTATTTCAGCGCCTGCAAGCGCCAACGTGGTGTAGCCTCCTATTGAAAATCCGGCCATTCCAAGGCGCTGCTCATCAATTACTTTTCCAAAATCAGCATCTTTTAACAACGATGTTAAAGCAAAGCCAATATCTTGTGGTCGCTCCCAGGGTTCAAGAAAACCCTCAGCAGTTGGATGGTCGAAAGTATTTCCATAATGATCAACCGCGGCTACTATAAAGCCGTTTTGTACCAATTTATCAGCCAGCCACTCCAGGGTTAATCGTCCGCCGCCGGCACCATGAGATATAAACACAAGCGGCATTTTTTGAGCGGGGACTTTACCATTCCGCACCGTTTGCAGCCTGATAAAAGGCGAAAATGCTTTATCCTTTTGTGTTAATGTATCGGTTGTAGGATACCATACCTCAGTAATTACCGGGCGGTTACGTTTTTCATCTTTATATTGAAATGTTTTTTGCCCAATGTTTTGAGCCGCTACCTTTTGTTCAAATGAAAATAGCTGAAGAAAAGCAACTATTACTGTGATTAAAATTGATCTGTTCATGTGACTATTATTTAGTTTACAAAGCAATCTATAATCAAACTAAAAAAAGTTGACAAAAGTCAATAAATGGGGGGGGGGAGTTGATTGAGTTAGATTGGATTGATTAAGTTGGATTGAGTTAGATTAAGAGAGTGGTTGATTAAATTGGCTTTCAACAACTACAACATTTTCAACCTCTGCAACTACTACAACATCTACAACCTAATCAACCCAATCCAACTTAATCAACTTAATCAACTCTTCCTCGACTTCAGTCGACTCAGCGTTTCCTGCGAGATCCCCAGGTAATCGGCTACAATTTTGCTGGGTAGCCTTTGGATCATTTTTGGACTTTTTTTCATTAAAATATCATACCGCTCCTTTGCATCCATCGTTATCAGGCTTTCAATACGTACTATAGCATCAATATAATCCTGCTGAAGCCCAAGGCGATTCATCCGTTCCCATCCCGGAACAGCATCCATCAACAATTGATAATCATTATAACTTATCATTAATAATTCCGACGGCTCTATGCTCTGTATAGACGCGGCAGAGGGTTCACGCAATACAAAACTTGGGAAAGCTGTTCCAAACCGTCCTTCAAATATTAAAAAGCGGCTAGCTTCCTGCCCTTCATCATCAATTAAAAAAATTCTTAAGCAGCCCTTAACAACAAAATACAGGTATTGGCTAACCTTGCCTTTTTCTAACAGTATTTCGTTTCTTTTCGTTGTTTTAGGTTTATAATGACTCAAAACAAAGTCCCATTGTTCCTCTGTTAAATTTATGCCCGGCGATAATGTATTTCTTAGTATTTCATGCATAATCACAGTATAATAGTTGTATAAATATCTACCTTTGAAAGCTAACTAAAAAACATCATGGCACAAAAAGTTATAACTGTAAATGTAAATGTGTACGAGCAATCGGTTACCAATCGTCACTCTGCTTACGAAATTCCCTTTGTAAATAAATACCTTGATGAAGGCTGGGTAATTAAAGAAACAATCCATAGCCAAACCGTATCTAACTGGATGAATATTACTTTTATACTGGAGAAGTAAATGATGAATATTACTTTTATACTGGAGAAGTAAATAAGGACAAATCCATGTTCATGGGTCTTAAGTTTCAACTAAAACGCACGTCATGCTGAACTTGTTTCAGCACCTCACACGCTAAGCGTACACCAAGCACACGGGAATGTCCTATGGGGTGCCGAAATAAATTCGGCATGACAGGCGGTGTTTTTAGGAATTAACCCATCGCTATTTGGCATTACGGTCAAAAACACGTTACACAGAGCCGTTATTTCCCAATATCCCTAAATAAGTTTGTAAATTCATGCAGTAATTCCATTTATAAACCAATTCTTAAAGATATGAAAACCTGTTTATCACTATTTGTTGCCCTTTTTCTTTCAGCCAGCACTTTTGCCCAGGAAATTCCTGCCCGCTGGGATGAGCTTGTTGCCAGCGACTTTCCGAAAGCGGTGGAAAAATCTTCAAAAACTTGTATCCTTCCTATCGGGATCCTTGAAAAACACGGCCCGCACTCCCCTATCGGTACAGATCTGATCCATGTGCGGGAATGGGCTGCACATGCGGTAAAATCAGAATATGCGGTTGTTTTCCCCGATTATTTTTATGGACAGATCAACGAAGCCAGGCACCAGCCGGGTACATTTGCCCTGCCAAGCAAAATTATTTATGAGTTGCTTGAGGCCACCTGTGATGAAATAGCCCGCAACGGGTTTGATAAAATAGTTATCCTGAACGGCCACGGCGGGAATCCTGAATTTTTGCATTTTTTTATGCAATCATTGCTTAATAAGCGGCACAATTATGCGGTTTACCTGTACAGTCCCGAAAACGACAAGGATTTTGCAAAAGAATACCGCAAGATGCATAAATCGCCTATGGAAAATGATCAGCATGCCGGTGAGGGTGAAACTTCAACCCTGATGTACTACCGCCCTGATTTGATGCGGATGGACAGGGCAGCTACCGAAAGTGGCGCCGACCAAAAACGCAGCGACTTGCCTGGCTTGTACACACCTATCTGGTGGTATTCATCATATCCAAATCATTACGCGGGCGAAGGTGATAAAGCCACCGCTGAGTTTGGTAAATTTATAACCGACCATGAAATAGCTTCATTTATAAAGGCGTTGAAAGAAGTAAAGGCCGATACCAAGACCATACAGCTGCAAAACGAGTTTTACGACAGGGTTGATAAGCTGAATAAATAGAACAAGGAAAACCTAAGAAGTTTTGAACGGCGCGGCCCGCAATAAGGTCTATAAGAAACACACAAATTGGCGTTAAACTTCCAAAATTTAACGCCAATTTGATTTCATGGATTTAGGGTAATTTATCCAATTCCACTTCCGGTGCTTTTCCGCCTGTTGGCCTTATTAACTCTATCCCGCGTTTGGTATAGGTGTTAAAAAATCCGCAGTTTTTAAGGTAAAAAGCATTGTCATCAATACCGCCGGCATAGTCCATACGGTAGCCTTTCATAGCGGTGGCATCATTTGTAAAATGAGCTTTGTTTATTTCGGTCCAGTGGCCGTTATTGTCGGCAATCCACTGGTTGTTGAATAATACCAGGCGGGTTGTTATGCCATTTTCAGGTTCAAAGTTTTCTAAAAACGAATGCAGGCCTTTTAACCAGGTATTTGTTTGCGGGCGACTAAAGCTCGCTATCAACTGCCATTTGCCAACCTCGGGCGCAAAAAACCAGGTTGTATAAGTAGTATGGTTGTCACCATCAGGTTTGGCCTGCACCAAAAACTTGTAGGTATTGCCGGCTTTCCAGTTATACAACATATAACTTTGCCCGCCGGATCCTTCGTTACCAAACTCGCCGGTATGCACGTTGGGGCCTTTTTTTAACATCACAATCTTCTGGCTGTCGGGTATGGCTTTAGGGTTATCTGTATTAAAGGGGCTCCATACCGAAAACAAAATATGCCTTTCTGTTGGCGAATTTACCTGCATGCCAAAGTACCCTACATTAAAACCATCTGCCATAAAATACGAGCCTAACACATCGTTTCCAACCGGCACTGTTACTTCATTATAAAACCATTCGACGTTGGTATTGGGCAACTCGTATGCCAGATGCACCGATGGCCCCCTTCGCCCCCAATGAAAATAATTGCCTTCGTTATTTGGCACATAAGCGGTTTTGGCATTAATAGCAGTACCACACAGTTTTACACTGCAAACATCGGCAAAAGTTTTGCCGGTTTTACTGATGCCTTTTATCCCGATCGCAACGTACCCGGTGTCGGCAGCGTTCCATTCGCCAACATAGTAATCCTTAGCTGTTGCTCCCGATACGGTTATATTTTTGGTGGATTTTGCCGCAGAAACCGCTATAACGCTTTTACCGTCCGGTACTTTTAAGTTAAGCCAAAGCTTAAATTTGCCCTTAACGGCTACCCGGAAATAAGCTGTAAATTTCACTTTATTGTCAGTCCAGCCAACAATACCATCGTTGGTAATAGTACCGCCTGTAGTGTCGTTAGCCACGCGCCAGGCATTGCCCCCTAAAGGGACGGTTAATAAGCTATCGTTGTTTTTGGCAGCAAGCAGGGCATGGTGCGTTATTTTGGTAAAACCCATTGCAAGGCATGTTATTGCAATTAACGCTGCACCGGTTGTTAATTTATTTATTTTCATCAGGTTATTTTTTCTCGCTAATTATAATTAACCACCCTTTACCCTTTTCAATCTTTATCTCATCGCCATCTTTAAAGCTTGCTGCTTGCTGAAAATCCTTAATCTCCGGTGCGGTTATGGTGGCTTTTGCAGGATCAATGCCCAGTGCGTTCCAGTCTATTTTTAGTTTGATATTAACATCATCAGCTGCCCAGCTTGCTATTGAAACCAACACTTTGCCAGGTTTTTTATAGATGGTTGCCAGCACTTCGGGGTTATTGGTTTTTACCGGGTTATTTTCTACCCAGTAGCCAATCATCTTTGTGCCTTGCATACCAAAATTGTCCCAAACTTTCCAGATCGGGCGCGGATCAGCATTATCACTCCATGGCATGCGGTTGGTCATCCCATAGATCATTCCGCGCCACGGGTTGCCGCCGCCCTGCAGCATTTCGCCCATTAAGCCGAATGGAATACCCGAAACTTCTGTTAAAAAGAAATCGGGTGAGTTCTTCTCATAATCAAAATACTCGCCAAACCACAGGCGGTTCAGGTACGGAAAATGTTCCAGGTACAGGTTGCCGCTGTTATTAAAGCCATCGCTTTTGTTATACTGATTAGCCGAATGCAGATCGATAATACCGGGATGACCATCTTTAGTAAGCACGCGTTTAATCCGTTTCATGGTAATCCGGTCGAAGGCCACATCATCCAAATAAATGCCATCAATACCAACGTTTTGTACCAACCAGTTCATCCCCTCCACATAATAGTTATGCCAGCGGCTCATCCCGCTGTTTATCAGTGCTGCGTCTTTATATCCCGGCTCAAACCATGCAGCAATATAATCATCGCCCACGTGCTCCTGCAACCATGAATAGCCACCCCCTTTCCCTGGCGAATAGATCTCGTGCCCCAGGCTCCGCATCGGGAAGGTTTCATAAGCGCTGTTTGACAGCTCGCGCACGGTGTTGTATATTTTCACCTTTAATCCCAAATGATGTGCCGAATCAATGTAACTCTTCATTTCCTTCCACTTTATAAACGGATAGTTTATATAAGGATTTATTGGTGTTCCCTGGTGTACGTTAACCACAGTTGCCCCGGTTTGCTTAATGCTGTCAAGCGCACTGTATTTATGGTAAAAACGGGTTGCCCATTGAAAATCGGTGTTTATAGGATGGAACGGCGTGATGAGTAACGTAAAGTTATAATACAGTACATCGCCCTTTTTCATAGTACGGGCGCCGCTGTAGTTATTCACCAAAACATGGTTATCTTTTTCGCTGATGTTTATGCCTCCCTTGTTATCATTCCCCCATGAGGTTGGCAGCAATAAAGGCTTTTGAAGATAGAAATTGGTATTAAGCGGGCGCACATAGTTTTCATCGCGCAGCGAATATTGCAGGCCTGCATTTACATCGCCTATCCATGCACCATCCTGGTTTTTATGTGGCACATCCCATTTCCATTCATAATTTTCCGGTCGTTTTTCGCCTTTTAAATTCAACCCCATCATGTATTTCGAAGCGTCCTTATTAAAAGGGATCTCCATCCTGATATCCTTCAGATCCACATCCTGCAAAGCAGTAACTTTTACGGTGTATAGGGCAAAGCCGTCAAACTCAATTGAGCCGGATACATTCATCTGCAGGTTGGCAGAGGTATTTACAGCTTCCCATTTAACTGTGCCGGGCTGGGTTTCGGTAAATTTCACACCTATTGACTGCCATTTTTCAGTGCCGTTATTATTCTCCGCAACAAGGCTGATCGGCGCGCTGATAACCTCTTTTGCTTTAGTTGAAAAGGAGGTCATTTCAGGCGCAAAATAGGTTTGGATATTTTTAGGGAAACCTGTTTTGTCCAGTATAACCTTACGGCCCAGCAGGGCAATGCTGTTACCCTTTACAACCAGGGGGATATAAGGCTTTATCACATCATTTTGCTGTGCCAGGGTTGAGTTGAGCCAGGTTAGCCGTGTTTCTTTTTGGGGTTCATTAATGCCACCTTTAACAGCCAGGGCAGGTTCTACTTTTATCCTGATCCCAACTTTTGTATTCTCCGCATTTTTTGCGCTTATGGTTACCGTTCCCTCATAAGTACCGGCCGCAACAGTTGCGGGAATATTTACCAGGCACCACATAGCTTGCACATCGCCTTTGGTTATATCGACTTGTTTTTCAAATGCTTTACCCCTATAATCGGTACCGCTATTGTTAAGGCATGATATTACTTTTGATGAAATTACTTGCCTTGCTTTACTTTTCAGATCAGAGAAAGTGATTTTTACACCCGTTAAATCTTTAGCCGTTGGATAAATCCCCAGCTGGTAAGCATAGTTTTCCCCTTTTTTAGCCTCGCCATTGAAAACACTTTTCACACCGCTTAAGATCCAACGCTGTGGCAGGTCATGTTTCATTTTTATAACATGTAGCCTGTCCTCAGGAAATACCAGGTATGTTTTCCCGGCGTTTTGTGAAATAAGGTTATTTACTTCGGTTTCGGTTGCTATCACCTCCATCGGGTAAAAGCTATTCATTGCGTTTACTGATTGGATAGACTCAACATTCGCTCCCTCAATATTTTTATTATTGGCTACAGACTGCGCCCAATCATCAGTGGCAGTTTGCTGTGCTTTTAAATATTTTACGTTTGGATAGTTTGATTTCCTGTCAACCTTATAAGGCATGTAGTAAACAAAGTATTTTTTATTGCCCTGTGATGGTTCAAAATACAATACCCCGCTTTCACGGCTGATAGCAGCTACCGATACGTTCATTATCCGTTTATTGGTAACAGAATCTACCACAATAAGCTGTTTGTTTTCAGGGCGCTGGTCGTTTCTGCGCCAGTTAATTACCGCTTTAGCTATTGGGGTATTGGCATTTTGCAGGGTAAGCACTACCCTATGGTTGCCCAATGAATCGGCATCCCAATCGTTGTTTTTTGTAACGTATTTTATTTGCTGCGCGATGGAAATTTGACAGAAAAAAGTTAGCAGGGATAAGTAAAATATTTTTTTCATGAAGGAACAGTTACTGGAGTGCTAAATTAAAGATACTTTATCTTTTTAAGACACCCTACGCAATCGTTTGCGCTAACAATTCTGTAAACTATTCCCGTTGGCTGTGTCCTCACAGCCAACTATTTTCAACCTGGCAGTTAACTGTCTGTGAGGACACAGCCAGCGGGGGAGGACTATTATGCCCCTTCTATTGCAGGCCTTCGACCTGCGCTGACGTGTTTCGCCCTTTCAGGGCTTGAAAATTTGATAAAATCAAAAACATTAAGCCCTGAAAGGGCGACATTTAACAGCGCAGGTCGAAGGCCTGCACCGGAGTAATTATTTCAACAAAACCTTTGTTGCCCCATACCCAAACTTCTCTTTCCGGGCATCCATAAATGTTTGGATCTTTTGGTGTTTGCTTAATAGCTTATGAATCTCATGCCTTAAAGTTCCGTTACCTGCGCCATGGATAAATATAATTTCGGGTAACTGGTGCACAATGGCAGCATCGAGCGCTTTATGAAAATGATCTAATTGAATTTTCAAGATCTCGCCGCTGTTTAAAAACTGGTGATCACTCCGCAGTTTTTCAATATGCAGGTCCACTTCACTACCTGGTTTTTCAACAACTGCTTTTTCATCAGGCGACTGGAAGAAACTCTCCTTTAACTTTTGGGCATCAATTACCAATTCAGGCTCATCCAGTTGAATCAACCATCCCTGGGTTTTAAGTACCGGGATCAGTTTTTTTGAACCGGAGAAATCCTTCGCTTTATATTTTTCATTAACTACCAACGGCGCAGGCGGTTCTGCATTTTGTTTAGTGTGATAAAGGATATGAAAAATAAATTTAGGCCAAAGCTGCAGATCAGCCAGTTGTGCCGAATAAATTTTGGTTGCTGTATTTGGTGCAACTATCCCGGTGTACTCTCCTTTAAAGGTATTTGTCTTTTCTGTTGTTAACGATGCCAGCAACTGAAACGACGTGTCATTTATCAAATAAAAATGAACCACCGAGTTAGCTTTCGGGTCATTCACCACACCAATATAAACGCCTTTTGTTTTAAACTCGCCTGAGTGCACTGGCTGGTCTTCAGTAACATCATCTTTTTTAGCGCCAGCACCTACATAACCATGTACTGTAGTAACCTTGCTGGCCAGCACCGGGATCTCAAAATCATCCTCGCCGGTTACACCTATCATCTGGTCGTCAATAATGCGGGTTACAAAACCCTCCATTTTTTCGTCCACAAAACGCACAAAATCGCCTAATTTATACTTCATGATTACACTGATTAGATTTGATTTCACCGATTATTGGAAGATTTCACTGATCATCATCGGTGTAATCTTTATCTATCGGTGTAATCCCCTAAAACAAAAAACCACCCGCCCAAAGGCAGATGGTTAGAAATTAGTTATTTAATACCCCTATTAAAATAACTGGGTGCAAATTAAAAAAATATTTGTCGCTCTGCAAATAGTAAAGTGTTAATTTTTTTAACGTGAATGTAATTATTATTGTTTTCGTGCGTCTAACCGTGCATAAATTCTCTTTAATTTTATTAACGCCATATAATATTGGCTTAAATCTGTTTATTTGCTCATAAAATTTACTTCAAATGTTTAAATCAATTATTGCAGGTGCAATTTGCAGCCTGGCATTATTCCAGGCGCAGGCGCAAAACCTGTACATGCCACGTGATATCCAACACGCGTTTAACAAGGGAACCCGCTCATTAGATGGCAAACCCGGTAAAAATTACTGGCAAAATCATGGCCGTTACACCATTTCTATCAGTGCGTTACCTCCCGACAGAAATATAAAAGGCGTTGAACAGATTGTTTATTTCAACAATAGTCCTGATACCTTGAAAAGGCTGAATATGAAGCTGATCCTCAATATCCACCGCCCGGGAGTGGCCCGGTTTGGAAGCGCCGGCGATGATTATCTTACTCCAGGCGTACAGGTTGATTCCATATTTATAAACGGAACAAAAAAGCCATGGAACAATAAACAGGCTGCTAACACCAATCAAATGATAAGCCTGCTCAAGCCATTGATGCCGCATGATTCTGTAAAGCTGGATATTACCTGGCATTTTGAGATCTCAAAAGAAAGCGGTCGAGAAGGTATGATAGATTCAACTACCTATTACATGGCTTATTTTTACCCGCGGGTATCTGTTTATGACGACTATAATGGCTGGGACACCTTACCATTTTTAGATGCACAGGAATTTTATAACGATTTTAATGATTACACCCTAAATGTAACGGTACCAAAAAACTACCTGGTTTGGGCAACGGGAACATTACAAAATCCTAAGCAGGTTTTACAACCCGAATATGTTAAAAGGCTGGAACAATCGTTCACCAGTGATTCAACAATTCACGTGGCTACCAAAGAAGACCTTGCAAAGAAAAATATTACGGCACAAAATGATGTAAACACCTGGACCTGGACCGCCAATAATATTAGTGACATGGCTGTTGGGATAAGTGACCATTACGATTGGGATGCTGCAAGTGCTATTGTTGATGATAAAACAGGCCGCCGTGCCAGTATGCAAGCTGCATTTTTAGATAATTCTGCCGATTTTCATCATTCCGTTCAATTTGGCCGTAACTCGTTAAGCTGGTTATCTCACAACTGGCCCGGCGTCCCTTACCCGTTCCCAAAAATGACGGCATTCCAGGGTTTTGCAGATATGGAATATCCGATGATGGTTAATGATAGCCATACAGACGATATAGGCTTTGCACAATTTGTACAGGATCATGAAATAGCGCATACCTGGTTCCCTTTTTACATGGGTATTAACGAAAGCCGTTATTCATTTATGGATGAGGGATGGGCTACAACCTTCGAGCTACTAATAGGAACAACAGAGGTGGGCAAAGAAAAGGCGGAGAAACTATATAAAGGCTTCCGTGTGGACCAGTGGATCCATGACGCTTCAACTGCTGAAGATCTGCCTATCATCACCCCTACAAGCGAACTAAGAGGCGGTTTTGGTAATAACTCATACGGAAAGCCATCATTAAGCTACTTTGCCTTGAAAGATCTGCTGGGTGATAATCTGTTTAAAAAAGCACTGCACACCTACATGGATAACTGGAACGGAAAGCATCCGATACCATGGGATTATTTTAATTCGATGAATAGTGGATCGGGCAAAAACCTTAACTGGTTCTTTAATAACTGGTTTTTTACCAATTATTATATCGACCTTAATCTGCAAAAAGTAACTAAAGCTAATAGAGGTTATACATTATCTATTCAAAATATTGGTGGCTTTGTGGTTCCGTTTGACGTTAAGGTAACTTACAGCGATGGCACTACTGCCAGTTTCCATCAAACGCCTGCTGTTTGGGAACATAATGGAAAACAGATAAGCGTAAATATAAAAACCACAAAAACTGTAACCTCGGCAGTACTTGATGGTGGAATATTTATGGATGCTAATGAAAACAATAACAAATGGACTGCTAAGTAAATATTCGTGATAAAACAAACAAACCCGGCCATAAACCGGGTTTGTTTGTTTTATATAATTAAATAATTTAAGAATTTTGAGCTGAATGATTCAAATCATTTGCACTGCTTTTTGCTTTTGATTTTGCCTCATCAAATTTGGTTTGAGCTTGATCTTTTAAGTCATTAGCTTTTTCTTTTGCTGTATCAACAGCAGCGGCCTTATAATCAGACACCTTTTCAGCTACAGTGCTAAACCTTGATTTTGCCTTGTCATAAGCATTGCTGCTATATTCCTTTATACCGGTACCGGCTGCCTGTGCTTTATCTTTAGCAGCATCAACTAAATCATTAATATAACCGGCAATGTCATCTCTTGTTTTCTCGCCTTTTTCAGGTGCTAACAATAATCCTAATGCGGCACCTGCTGCTGCGCCTATTAATAGTGCTGCTATAACTCTTGTCTGATCTTTCATAAGTTTTCATTTTTAGATGGGTACATTAATATAATAACAATGCCTGCGTTTTGTTTTTATTTTTTTAAAAAACTGATCCCAATAGGCTCCTCTAAATCTCCCCGGACTGAGGAGACTAAAAAAACATCTTTTCATTGAGCAAAGCTAAAATCCTCCCTACCCGGGAGGATTATTCACAGTTGTTTATTTTTAATAGGCGTTCATGAGGGCTATGCCGTTTAGGTGAGGCTCTGTGCAATGTTATGTGGTGAGGCACTACGAAAAAAGGCATCCATTTTTCAATGAATGCCTGTACGCTTAATGATTATATTATAATTAAATAACCTTTACATTTACCGCATTTAAGCCTTTTCTTCCGTTTTCTACTTCAAACTCCACTTTATCATTTTCACGGATTTCATCGATTAGACCTGTTGAATGAACAAATACGTCCTGGCCACCAGCACTTGGTGTAATAAATCCAAAACCTTTTGTTTCATTGAAAAATTTTACTGTTCCTTCTTTTTGCATTATTTTATTTATTAAAGTTGGCAAGATAGGTATAAAATTCAATAAAACAAGTATAATCTTTTAATTAC
>NZ_JAQBOC010000028.1 GCF_028288225.1 Mucilaginibacter sp. | reverse complement strand
AATTCAAACTGATCCTACGAATGTTCTCCCTGGTAAAAAGAAGTGAATTGTATGTGGAAAACTATAAAAGAGCGGCATAGAAAACGGCTTTTTTAAAATAAATTTGGAAATGTATTAATCCTAGAATACAGGGTCAGAAAATTTTTACCAAGCCCTGAAAGGGTGACATCCGCCAGCGCAGGGCGAAGCCCTGCGATACAGATGCAGTAAAGAGCAGCTTCACCATTTACAACAACATTACAACTTTACAACCTTTCAACATTACAACAACCCCAACCCTTACAACTTCTAAACACAAATCCCTACCTTTGCATCCTGATGAATCAAGTTGCTAAGAAAAGATTTTTTGAAGACGTTACCATTATTGACATTGCTGAAGAAGGCAAAGGTGTAGGCAAGGCGGACGACTTTGTGCTTTTTGTCGACAAAGCCGTACCCGGTGATATTGTTGACGTACAGGTTTTCCGCAGTAAAAAAAACTTTGGTGAAGCTAAGATCACCGAATTAAAACAGTCGTCTGAATACCGCACACAACCCTTTTGCGAGCATTTTGGCACCTGCGGCGGCTGCAAATGGCAGCACATGACGTATGAGGCGCAGCTAAAATTCAAGCAAAAATCGGTGGCAGACGCACTTACACGCATAGCTAAGATAGATGTTGGCGGCATGGATGCTATTGTACCCTCCCCTGCCGATAAATATTACCGCAACAAGCTGGAATATACCTTCAGCAACAAACGATGGCTGTATGATGGCGAGAGCCGTGACAATGAAGAACTGAATATGGATGCCCTGGGCTTTCACATTCCTGGCAGGTTTGATAAGATCCTGGATGTTAACCATTGCTGGCTGCAGGCAGAACCATCAAATACGTTGCGCAACAGTATCCGTGAGTTTGTGATCCGCGAAGGTTATACTTTTTATGACCTGAAAGGGCATGAAGGCGCATTACGCAACCTGATCGTACGCACCTCATCAACCGGTGAGGTTATGGTGATCGTGGTTTTTGCTTACGCAGATGAGGAGCAAGTAAATAAGCTGATGAGCTATATCGACAGCAATTTCCCGGAGATCACTTCCCTGCTGTACATCATCAACCAAAAAAAGAACGATACCATTTTTGACCAGGATGTAGTTGCCTTTAAAGGTCCGGAATATATCCACGAGGAGATGAACGGCATAAAATTCCGCATCGGGCCAAAATCATTTTATCAAACCAACTCTATCCAGGCATTAAAGCTGTATGAAATAGCCCGCGATTTTGCAGGCTTTACAGGCAACGAATTGGTATATGATCTTTACACAGGTGCAGGTACTATTGCCAATTTTATTGCCGGCCATGTGCGCGAGGTTGTGGGTGTCGAATATGTGCCATCGGCCATTGAGGATGCAAAGATCAATTCGGCCATTAACAATATCACCAATACCAAATTTTTTGCAGGCGATATGAAGGATGTGCTGGTGGCCGATTTTGTGGCTGAGCATGGAAAACCGGATGTGATCATTACCGATCCACCGCGCGCAGGAATGCACCCGGATGTGGTTGCCCGCCTGATGGAAATTGAAGCGCCAAAAATTGTTTACGTAAGCTGCAACGCCGCAACCCAGGCCCGCGATCTGCTGGTATTGAAGGAGAAATACGATACGGTGAAAATTCAGCCGGTTGATATGTTCCCGCATACACAGCACGTGGAGAATGTGGTGTTGCTGGTGTTGAGGTAGTTCATGGTTCATGGCAGAAAAGTCCATGGACCATGGTCGATAGTCCATAGTGAGGACAGATAGAAGTTTAAATAATCCACCGAAAAAGATCATGTGATCTTTAATCAAGCGAACGGCGAAGCCCTCTTGAACACCTTATAAAAACAAACACCTGTGAAAAATCAGGGTTCAAAAATAAATCATCTTTCAAAAAAATCGGTGTAATCAATCAAAAAATCGGTGCAATCAAAAATAATAATATGGAACCGGAAGAACTTTTAAATGAAAATAGAGATAACGGTGACGGGCCTAAAAAAGAAAGTCCGCTGCTGAGTTTGGAGAGGGATTTAAAATTTTTTAATGAATCCATCCGCGAGGTTGCCGTTGAAATAATGGTGGAAGGACTCTCAAGTTACCCCATATTTATAGCTCACCAGCATGAACTGGCTTTAGGCGAGCTGATCCTCGATCGCTTTGACCTGAACACGGAATGGAGCATCCACGCCTCAACTCTTGAAGAGTTTGTAGAGAAGGGTGTAATAAAGGAAATATTAAAAGAACGCTTTATCAGCAGCTATAAAAACCCGCACGATTTTATGTGTGTTTTTGTGGTGGTTCCTGAAGGAGCAAATTTTGTATATGTGCCGTACATTAAGTAATAATTTGTTGAAACGTTGTAAAGTTGAAATGTTGTAAAGTTGCTATCTTTACCATGTTATTAAGGCGCCTAGGGAAATAACATTTCAACTTTACAACCTTTCAACATTACAACAGCGAAGCAATGTCAGACAAACACCTCCTTATATTAAACCAGCAGCAGATCAGGCAGAAGATTGACCGGATTGCTTACCAGATCCTGGAAGATAATTTTGATGAAGAAGAGATCCTGATTGCCGGTATTTTGCCCAGCGGCGATAAAATTGCCAAAAGAATAAAAGCTATATTGGACGACATTGCCCCTTTCAAAAGCAAAATGATAGGCATTGAGCTTGATAAGCAAAGCACCAGCCTGAAAGCTACCATTAATTTTAATGTGCAGGACTGCAGTAACAAGGTGGTTATTTTGGTTGATGATGTGTTGAACAGCGGCAAAACGCTTGCCTACGGCTTTGGCGTATTCCGCGATGTACCACTAAAGAAACTCCGTACCGCCGTATTAATAGACCGTAACCACAAAAAATTCCCAATGACCACCGACTTTGCCGGAATTGCATTATCAACTGTTTTAAAAGAGCATGTGGATGTTGTTTTGGATGAAGAAGGTGAAGAAGATGGGGTTTATTTGAGGTAGATTTAGAGAGCCTTACGAAATTTAAAAAATTCCGTAAGGCTGATTGATACTATTTTTTAGCCGGATACTCCTGGTTAAACTCATTAAACGCAGCTACAATCGCATCCGCTTCCTGTTGCTTAAAAGTGGTCTTTTTGGCCCTGGCAATCATTTTAGCCATAAGTCCTTTGCCGGATGCTGATGGTTCGTTTCCGTAAGTGCCGTCGTCATATTTCTTCATTATATCCGGGGCATCTTTTAAATAATCTTTAATGCCGTCGTTTAGTATATCATGATATTTTCCGTCGTTATCTTTCCTTGCTAAAATTTTATAGCCAGCCAGCAACTCATGGGTTTTCCGTTTCTCATAATCTTCGTACGAACCGGTAAAGGTATCCATATCAGGCGGATAAGAATAATAACGGTAAGATGCTATTCTTCCGGCGGTCAGCCGTTCCAGCATATGGTCATTTGACCCTAAAATTCTAAAGTGAAGATCGGAGCTTTCCACATAATGTACTTTATCAAATTTACGGTCGCCAACCTGGTAATATTTAATGTCGCCTGTTTTATACTTTTTGGGCTTAACATCTCCATTGGGATTAGCTGCAACCGCTGCAGAATCTTTTAAAAAGATATGCTGCTGATTAAGCCATGGTGAATTTGCGTACAAAATAATTGTACCGCTTAACCGTATTCCATCATTTAGAATAACATAACCGGGCTGATAAACATCCTGGGCTTTTAAAACAGAAACGCTGCACAAAAGCAATAAACAAAAAGCAGTAAAGTAAGATCTTTTCATGATAATAGTAAGGTTGTAATAAATATAATAATGTGGTTTGCGGGGTATGCAAAGATATACGGCAGTCTTTAAGATAATGTTACATTAATAAACAATTTGTCTGTTTATTATTTCAGCAATGCTTCTGCCTTCTCCGCCGTTAAACTCAGGCCGTTTGCAATAAAAGTAGCCTTTTTATAAAAAGGTTCACGCTCTTGTAATTTTTCATCAATAAAAGCAATAAGTGCCTCGCCATATTTATCGCGCAATAAGGGACGTTTGGTTTTTTCGTGTTCAAGCCTGTCGGCCAGTGTTTTTGGGGATAGCTGGATATATACCGATCTGCCGTGTGCATTTATCCATTGCATGTTGTCAAAAAAGCAGGGCAAGCCTCCGCCTGTTGAAATTACTGCATGTTTAGGATATACAGTTTGCTTTAAAACTTCTGATTCCAGCTTACGGAAGGCATCCTCTCCATGAATGCTGAAGTAGTCGGCAATATTCATGCCCACCTGTGCTTCCAGGATATGATCCAGATCCATAAACTCATAGCCCAGTCTTGAAGCCAGCTTACGGCCCAAGGTAGTTTTGCCGCAACCCATAAAGCCGATCAGGAATATTAAGCCTAATCCGCTATGTGTATCTTTTTGATTATTATTTTCAGACAATTTATACTCCTTTGTATTAATTATTAATAGCTATTTAGAACGTGTGGTGGCGTCATCCTGAACCTGTCGGCCTGTCATGGTGAGCTTGTCGAACCACGCAGGGGCCTATCCACTTGCTAAGCATGGTGCTATGGCCTTTGCCCAAATACTTCGTGTGCCTACCCATGACAAGTTATGTTGAACATGCAATGGGCTGTCACCCTGAGCTTGTCGAAGGGCGACGTGCGCAGAGGCCTGTCCGCATGCTAAGCATGGTGCTAAGGCCTTTGCCCGCGTCGTGATTCGACAAGCTCACCATGACATCCCACCCTTGTCATTCCCCCTTTAGATTCCGCAGGAGTTTATATCTTATTTATAATGACACCCTTTTTTACATTCTTCACCTGCCAACTGCCTACTCAAAACTGCCAACTGACCTACAACTACACCAGCTTCACCCTCGGATCAACCCAAACATAAACAACATCAACCACAATACTTATCACCACAAAAATAAAAGCAATAAATAATATAGAGCCCATTACCACCGGGAAATCTGACATTTCAAGGGCATCAACCGTGGTTTTACCCAGCCCGTTATAGCCAAACACATATTCTACAAAAAATGAGCCAGCCAGTAAGGAGGCAAACCAGTTGGCAATTGCAGTAATAACCGGGTTAAGCGCATTTTTTAAGGCATGGCGGTAAATTATGGCATTATTGCTTAAACCTTTGGCTTTTGCGGTGCGGATATAATCCTGCCCCAACACATCAAGCATAGCATTGCGGGTAAGCTGCACAATAATAGCAAGCGGACGCAGGCCAAGGGTAACCATTGGCAAAATTAAATTTTTCCAGGTAATTACCTCACCCTTAAACGGGTCATAACTATACAAACTGCCCGACATATTTAAGCCGGTGTACTTGCTCAGCTCAAAGCCGAAGATCCAGGCTATAATGATTCCGGCAAAAAAAGAAGGAGCGGATACGCCTAAGGTTGAAAGGCCTATGGCCAGCTTATCTACCCACGTATTTTGATTTACGGCACTTATTACCCCTAAAAAAACACCGATAATTATAGCGAAGATCATGGCGGTTGTAGCCAGTACTAAAGTGTTGGGGATCACCTCGAGCAACAGCACAGCTACTTCTTTATGCGTTTGGTATGAACGGCGTAGGTAGGGCCACTTTAAAGCTACCAATTTATCATCAGAGATACTAAACAATTTTACATAATGATACCGCTGTTGCTCCTCTGTATTATTGAGGTGGATGCCTATTGGCGAAAGGTCATTCATATAATAAGCAAACTGCATGGGCACGGGTTTATCCAGCCCAAACTCTTTGCGGATAGCTTGTAATGATTGTACATCGGCGCGCTGGCCCTGGGTCATGCGGGCAGGGTCGACGGGTAAAATATTGAACAGAAAAAAAACTACCACCACAATGCCGAGCATTACAGCAATACCGTAAAATAGTTTTCGGATGAGGTAGCTGATCATTTGTTTTATTCCTGAAAATATTTTTTCACCAGGTCGTCATATTTTGGCATGGAATGGTAATGCCACTTGTTTACAACCGTTCCGTTCTTTAACAACAGCACCCCCGGGTTAGCACGTACCATAGTTTTTAATGGCACCCCATCGGCATAAAAAATCTCGAACATTAAATGGTGCTGCTTGCTGTAAGCCTCAGTAAACTGGTGCGAATTTGAAGTGAGCATTACCGTGCGGGTATTAAAGTTTTGAGCGAGATTTATTGCCATAGCGTTTAAGCGGCCAATGGCTTCATCGTCGGTTTTATTCAGATCGTAAGCCACAATCACCAGGTTGTTATAGGGATTTGTCAACAGCTCTTTTGTATAATCATTCCCCTGTGCATCCTGGATGGCTAAATCGCGAATCTTAGGAGTAAAACCTTTTTTTACCAAACGGCTTTCCGGCTGACCTACAACCTCCCAGTTATTATCTTTCCAGATGTTGGTTTTCAAATATTCGGTGTTGGTCATCACCTTGGTTTCGCCTGTTTTTTTATTTTTCAGGTTATAGGTAAGCTCATATTCATCTGGCTTTGCACCCGGCGGTGTTTTCATTTCAGCAGGAATGTTTGCGCCAATTTTATAAGGCAAGAAATCAATTACCGGCGAAAAGTTATAAGTGTATAAACCAAAGCCTATTGATAAGACTGTTATAGTGATCAGTAAATTGTCGCCTGTTTTGGCCGCAAATAAGGGTTTAATATTCCGTCGATTAATAAATAGCACTACAATCAACAATAATAAAACCAGGTCCTTACTGAATGATTGCCATGGGGTTAACGGGATAGCGTCGCCAAAGCAGCCGCAGGTTTGCACCACCTGGAAGTAAGCTGAATAAAAGGTTAAAAAGGCAAAGAAAATGATCAGCAGCAGCAAGCCCCAGGCAACAGATACCGCACGCACGCCAATCAGCAGGGCAAAGCCCAAAATAATTTCGAGCGAGCACAGAATAATGGACAGGCTAAGCGCAAAGCCGTTTAAAAAAGTGATATGGAAAACCTCGAAATATTCTTCCAGCTTGTACGAAAAGCCAAGCGGGTCGTTTATTTTTACCAGGCCCGAAAATATAAAAAGCAGGCCTACCAATATCCGGGCTACCCATACCAATTGTGATGTTTTGTTTTTCATTTGTAATTTAGAAGTTGTAACGTTGTAAAGTTGTAAGGTTGAGAAACCAGAAAATAACATTTCAACTTTACAACCTTTAAACATTACAACAACCAGTGGCTAAAGATACATTTTTTCATAAAAAGGCAACTGTAAATGCAGGAGGTAAACTTATTGATTTAAGCAAGCCAAAGGTGATGGGGATTATTAACCTTACTCCTGATTCATTTTATACCGGAAGCCGGAAGCCGGGGATTGCTGATGCCCTGCTGCAAGCCGAAAAAATGCTGACAGAGGGCGCGGACTTTTTAGATCTTGGCGCCTCCTCTTCACGCCCCGGTGCTGATGATATTTCCGTACAGGAAGAAACCGACCGCCTGTTGCCTGTTGTTGAAGCAATTGTGAGCCGATATCCAGATGCCGTTTTATCGATAGACACCTTTCGTACCGGGGTTGCTGAAGCGGGCATTAATGCCGGAGCGCATATTATTAATGATATCAGTGGCGGACAACTGGACGGGGATATGTTTGCCACCGTTGCCCGTTTACAGGTGCCTTACATTTTGATGCACATGAAAGGCAATCCCAAAACTATGCAGCAACTGGCTATTTACGACGATGTATTTGCCGACGTGTATGATTATTTTGCCGATAAGTATTACCAATTAAAACAGCTTGGGGTACATGATGTAATTATTGATCCCGGTTTTGGGTTCGCAAAAAAACCGGAACATAGTTATGCTTTAATGAGTCGCTTGCAGGATTTAAACATGCTGCAACTGCCAATACTGGTTGGCATCTCCCGCAAAAAAATGATCTATGGTGAGCTTGGGATTAATGCCTCCGAAGCTTTGAACGGCACAACAGCTTTAAATACTATTGCTTTAACAAAAGGTGCTAATATACTACGGGTACATGATGTAAAAGAAGCAGTTGAGGCGGTAAAGATCTGGGAGTGGTGTAATATTGGTTAGAGAATTAGGGAAGATTTGACAACTTTTAAAAAGTTGTCAAATCTAAATAGCCGGTCAATGAAAACTCAGTGTACTTTGTGACTTGCTCTGTGTGGTAAAAAATTAACCACAGAGTGCGCTAAGTAGACACGGAGATTACTAAGACCAAGTATTATTTTTTACTCTTAATTAGGATAATGTTTTTAAGACAACCCCTATATTATTACTGCTTTACATAGATGGATGAAAGTCCATCTGCAGCGCTGGAGCCTATGGTTAAAGTGTCATTTTTAAGCTGTAGTAGATCCCCGGTTGTATCATGATCATAGTATATATAATTAAACTTTTCAGGAGTCATTGTAAAGGTTTTTTCAGTAATATGAAATGTGCCCTGGGCAGTAACACTAAAACCCAGATAAAATTTATAGGTGCTGTCGGCATTAAATTGGATCATATTGCCATTACCGGGAGCAAATGATTTTTGTGGCATCAGTCCCCCGTTTTGGAACCTTAATTCCCATTTGGCAAATAAGGCACTATTAGCAACATTCTTTATTTTAGAACCCTGCGACTCTTTTTTACAGCTAATTGCTATTACAGCAATGCAGAAAATAAATAAAAACACTTTCATAACTTTTATTGGTTTGAAAATCTGATTTGTTTGATATATAACGAAGTTTCACCATCAGCAAAAGTACTGCCGATGATTAAAGAGTCGGCCTTTAAGACCATGAAACTGGGACTTTCATTTTCACCGAAATATATGGCATCATATTTTGCATCACCCCAGGTAACGCCGCTTTTTACTATTTTAAAAGTACCCTGATTATCCTGCTTAAAATTAGTGAAGAATTTGCAGGTACTATCCGCGTTAAATTGGATCAGCTTCCCATTACCTTTAGGCAGTTCCTTTGATACCCCTGCAATTGTACCCGAATAATGCCGTAACTCCCAGGTGCCAACTAAGCCCGAAGGCTCAGGGTTCCCCTTTTTACAGCCGGCAATGGTGGATGCGATGCAAATGAGAAATAAAAATATTTTCATAACGGTTTATTTATAGCTAATACGGGGAGGTAAGATACAACGCTACAGGGTGTTATAAATATTTAAGTAAGTTTAGTACATTAGTATAATATATTAAGAATGTTATCAGAATGACAGATACTGAAGTAAAAAGGATTGGGAGCTTTGCTTGAAGCATTGGGTGAAGTAAATGCAGCGCGTTTTATCACCTTGCTTAACAGGGATCCTTTTGATTATACTACATGGCAAAAAAATCTTTTTGGAGATTTGAATGTTGGCGAAATTAGCTCTAAAACTATGGATCTTAAGGAAGAAAAACCTATAACCTTATTGCTAAAAGATTTGACAACTTTTTAAAAGTTGTCAAATCTAAATCTTTACAGGGGAGTATGAAAATTAATACATGCTATTCTTAAGATATATTAAGCGCCTCTTAAATGCCTTCTTAACTGATTTATGTGATCATCTAAACTTAATAGGTCGTCTTTAGCCAGCAAGTTTGCTAAAAAATAAAATACGTTTTCATTTGTCCATCTACCTTCATGAAGTTCAAGAAAAAAGAATTTTAATTCTTGGCTATTCCAATCACTTGATATCTTATCAATTCGTGACCTCAATGGAGCTGATAATTCACCTTGTTGTCGTAAAATAATAAGCTATTTTACTAAAAAGAACATTTCGTTAAACTCAACATTAATTTTTATGTCTTTTAGCTTTTTGTCATTGTCATTGTAAACACCAGCATTTCTAAAATAATTCCATATTGCAGGCTCTTGTTCATAAAGCCCAGTCTTAATCTTATATTCATTAAAATATTGACTTAATTCCCAACTGTCTTTTAAACCTATTTGTATAAGCCATTCTGATTTTATTTTAAACCCATAGCCAAGAGTAACTAACTTCATTTCATCCACAACTTCCATAAATTGTTGCTTTGTCTCCGGATCAAATTTATAAACATTCATTCCCAACGTTGAGCTGATTTGTATCCCAAAATAACTATGACTTTCAAACAGTGGAAAAACTCTAACAATAAAATAATTAGAATAATTTTCTTTCACAAATTCTGCTTCCTTAAGAGACAAATGAAAAGGAGTGTTTTCAAAATATCTCGTAGTTTTCACATCGATAAAAGACGTTTCTACAATTAGTTCGTTAGACTGGTAGCACAAAGAGATATCGTAAGGTTTATACGATTCAGAAATTTGATTGTGGTGAACCAGTTCTCGTTTTTGCCGGTCTCGATTATTTTTCCAAACCTCGGCTATAAATCTGAAACAGGCTTTTTCACCCAATATTCCAATTTCCTCTATGGACAGATCGTCGAAATTTTTCGCTTTTTTTATAATGTTGTAAGACGGTTTTAATTTAGATTCACCTATTTCGAGATTCGAGTGGTAGTCTATAAAACTTTTTAAATAACTATCTCGTTTACATATTTTTCTGCAATGCAACCCTTTTAAACTCCAATATGGGCTAGATACTTCTTCTGTCATAATTACTATCTGATAATAATTGTTCTAACCTTTCCAATTCTATATCACCCCACCAGCTCCATCACCTTCAATATCTCATCAATATATTCCCGGTTATTGGCCAAGCGTGGTACTTTATGCTGACCGCCTAATTTGCCTTTTTCCTTCATCCAGTTAAAGAAGGTCCCTTTGGGTGCTTTACGCACCAATGGCCGGCGCAGGGCAAGGTCTTTAAAGCGCTTGGCATCGTAATCGGAATTAATGCGGCGCAGGGTTTCGTCAAGCAGGTCTACAAAGCGCTCAAATTCAGCGGGCTTCTTCTCGAACTCTATTATCCATTCGTGGGCGCCGCATTCATCGCCGTTAAAATATATCGGGGCGGCGGTGTAGTCGCGGATAATGGCGCCGGTTTGCTGGCAGGCCTCTTCCAGCGCACGTTCGGCATTATCTATTATCAGCTCTTCGCCAAAGGCATTTATAAAGTGTTTGGTACGCCCGGTTATCTGGATGCGGAACGGTGAAAGCGAAGTAAATTTTATGGTATCCCCAATCATGTATCGCCACAGTCCGGCATTGGTGCTGATGATGAGGGCATAGTTTTTATCAAGCACAACTTCATCAAGCGTTAGTGTTTCCGGGCTCTTATCATGCAGGTGCTCCAATGGCAAAAATTCATAAAAGATCCCATAATCCAGCATCAGCAGCATTTCGCCGGGTTCGCGGGTATCCTGGATGCCGAAGAAACCTTCGGATGCGTTATAGTTCTCCAGGTAGTACATATCATCCTTAGGGATCAGCTTTTTAAACTGCTCGCGGTACGGCGTAAAATTTACCGCCCCATGAAAATAAAGCTCCAGGTTGGGCCATACTTCCAGCAGGTTCGTTTTGCCCGTTATCTCCAGGATCCGCTTAAATAAAAGGATATTCCAGGTTGGCACACCGCTAAGGCTGGTAACATTTACATCCTTGGTGGCATAGGCCATTTTTTCTATTTTCTCTTCAAAATTCTCCAGCAGGGCAATGTCCATATGCGGGGTGCGGTGCAATTCAGCCCATAGGGGCAGGTTTTTCATCAGCACTGCAGAGAGGTCGCCAAAAGAAGTATCGGCGCTTAGCTGGCTCACCTGGTAGCTGCCGCCAAGGGTCAGGATCTTCCCGGTAAACATGCGGGCATTGGGGTTATTATTAAAGTAAATGGTAAGCAGATCTTTACCACCTTTAAAGTGGCATTCCTCCAGCGATTCTTCGCTTACAGGGATAAACTTGCTGCGGTCGCTTGTGGTGCCTGATGACTTGGCGAACCATCTTATTTCTGATGGCCAAAGCACATTTTGCTCACCCTTTAACATCCGCTCAATATAGGGTTTTAGCGTATCGTAGGTTTGAATGGGTACCCGTTCTTTAAACTGGGCCAGGTGGATGATGCTTTTATAATCATACTTGCGCCCCCATTCGGTACGTTCAGCTCCCGAGATCAATTGCTCAAACCACTCCTCCTGTACTTCATTAGGGTACTTCATAAAAAGCTCGATCTGGTGGATCCGCTTTTTCATGAACCAGGTAAAAACAGAGTTGAAAATGGTCATGGAAGAAGTAGTGAGTGAATAATTAGTGAATTAGCGATTTAGTGAATTAGTGAGTGAATAATTAGTGAATTTGTGATTGAACTCATTTATATAAACCCGGATTATTCCTTCCTAATCTCTGGTCTCTAATCTTTAATCTCTGCCACCGGCTTATCAAAGTTGAATACCTTTCTTTTTAATACAAAGTTCGAGCCAAGGTAAACTTTACGCACCATCTCATTTGCTGCCAGCACTTCGGGTACCCCCGACTCTAATAATTTACCTTCAAAAAGCAGGTAGGCCCTATCGGTTATTGACAGCGTTTCCTGCACATTGTGGTCGGTTATCAGGATCCCGATATTACGGGTTTTCAACTTGGCCACCATAGCCTGGATCTCTTCTACCGCAATAGGGTCAACCCCGGCAAATGGCTCATCAAGCAAAATAAAATTAGGTTCGGCTGCCAGTGCGCGGGCAATTTCTGTACGCCTGCGTTCGCCGCCTGAGAGCAGGTCGCCACGGTTCCTGCGCACCTTATGCAAGCTAAATTCGTCAATCAGTTCTTCCAGCTTATCCTTTTGGCGGTCTTTAGGCATGGTGCCCATTTCTAAAACGGCCTTTATATTATCTTCAACAGATAGTTTTCTGAATATAGATGCTTCCTGTGCCAGGTAACCTATGCCTTTTTGTGCACGGCGGTACATCGGGTCGCCGGTTATGTCTACATCATCCAGGAAGATCCTGCCTTCATTAGGTTTTATCAAACCTACTATCATATAAAACGATGTGGTTTTACCGGCACCGTTAGGCCCCAGCAAACCCACAATTTCGCCCTGCGAAACATTGAAGCTTACATCGTTTACAACCGTACGCTGCTTATACCTTTTTAATATATGTTCTGCTCTTAAATTCACTGATTACACCGATTTGTTTTATGATTACACCGATTATTTCTTTTTGGGATTTCACCGATTATTTTTTGATTTCACTGATTCTTTAAACCATGATTGTTTTAAAACCATGATTGATTTAAGGATTATATGGTTCTCTAATAGTTTAAGATTCTTTTGCTATGGACTATCGACCATTGTCTATGGACTTCCTGCTATGAACTATGAACCATCAACTATGAACCTCCTTACTATGGACTATCGACCATCGTCTATGGACTTTCTACTATGAACTATGAACCATCAACTATGAACTTCCGCCAAAACGAATTCCCTTCACATTTAACTGGATCGTTCTCCGCTCTTTCCAAATATTTTCCTCAATGGTATAACACATATCAAAAGGCACATCTTTTAGCAGTTTGGGCAAATATTCGCCATGGTTAAATGCAATGCAATCAAACATAGCAGAATCTTCCTGCATTACCATCATTTTTATGTGATTGCCGCCCACTAAACCTGCATATCCGCTAACATACACATTTTTACTTATGAATACCGGTGCCATATTCTCGGGCCCGAAGGGCGCAAACTGGTTCAGGATCCTGAAAAACTTTGGTTCTACCTGGCTTAAACGTAATTCTGCCTCAATCTGTATCTGCTGAATCAATTGCTCGGGTTTAATGGTGGCGCTCACCACTTCCTCAAACCTGGTTATAAAGGCTTCCACATTTTCAGGGTGCATAGTTAGTCCGGCGGCATATTTATGCCCGCCAAACTGGATCAGCAGGTCACTGCAGCCGCAAAGCGCCTCGTACAAATCATATCCCAAAACAGAACGTGCCGAACCTGCCACATGCCCGTTTGAGCGGGTAAGCACTATGGTTGGGCGATAATATTTTTCTGTTAAGCGGGACGCCACAATACCGATAACGCCTTTGTGCCAGTTCTCATTAAACAATACGGTCGACTTACGGCTTATCAGTACCTCATCATTGTCTATCATCCCCAAAGCTTCATCGGTAATAGATAGATCATGACCCTTGCGCTCGGTATTTTTAACATTGATAAGCAGGCTTTTTTCTTTGGCAGCATTTTCTTCGTTCGCAATCAGCAGCTCAACTGCATGTTTGGCGTCGTCAATGCGCCCGGCAGCGTTAATGCGCGGACCGAGTAAAAACACCACATCAGATATAGTGTAGTTATTCCCCCTGCCTGCAACTTCCATCAGGGTTTTAACGCCCATACACGGATTATTATTTATTTTTTGCAGGCCCAGGTGGGCAAGCACCCGGTTCTCGCCGATGATATGTACAATGTCGCAAGCTATGCTTATAGCTACCAGGTCAAGGTAGCAATCAACCTCGCTAAACGGAATATTATTTTTTTCGGCATACGCCTGGATCAGTTTAAAACCGATGCCACAGCCTGACAGTTCTTTAAAAGGATAGGTGCAATGCAGCTGTTTTGGGTCGAGGATGGCAACGGCGCCAGGTAATACATCGCCGGGCAGGTGATGATCGCAGATGATAAAATCAACCCCTTTTGTATTGGCATAAGCAATTTTATCTACCGATTTAATGCCACAATCAAGCGCTATTATCAGCTTAAAGCCATGCTCGTGTGCATAATCAATTCCATTAGTCGAAATCCCGTATCCTTCCAGGTACCGGTCGGGAATATAGTACTCCAGCTTATCGTAATATTTCTTAAAGAAACTGTATACTAAAGATACGGCGGTGGTACCGTCAACATCATAATCACCATAGATCAGGATCATTTCGCCGGCGGCCATTGCAGCCTCTATCCGCAATATAGCCTGCTCCATACCGGCCATCAGAAAGGGATCGTGCAGGTGGCGGTTATCAGGTCTGAAAAACAGGCGGGCCTCATCATAGCTTTTAATACCCCTGTGTATCAGCAAGGTACTTAAAACGAGATCAATACTTAACGCGGCAGCCAAATTTCTTACTTCCTCTTCGTCAGCATTTTCTCGTACTGCCCACCGTTTATTCATATCTTTGTAGCTTAAAAAAGGTAAAGATATAGATTAGTGAGTAGAGGTTAGAGATTAGAGATCAGATTTTTTTTAACAAACGAAATACTAACGCCCGTTCAAGCGTCCACGCTTGAATGACCAAAATTTAAGCGTCCACGCTTAAATTACCTTACCATATTGTACGTAAGCGTGGCCGCTTACAATGGTTTTCATTCAAGCGAAGACGCTTGAACGGGCACATAAAGATAGGGATTAGTGATCAGAGGTTAGGAAACCTATTTATAAAAATAACAAACTGCGAATTTTGAATCAGAACAATTTTAACACACCAGGTATTTCAGCAATAAATAATCAAATGGTAGAAATACCGGGTGGAAAAATTGAGTTGAGAGATGACAGAATAAAGCATAAATGGAGTGTTGACATAGAACCTTTTTTGATTGCCAGGTTTCCCGTTACACAGGAACTATATTTTGGGATCACAAAAGAATCTCCTGCTTCATTTAAAGGGGATAAAAAGCCGGTAGAAACTGTATCATGGAAAGATGCGGTGATGTTTTGTAATTTATTCTCCCGGGAAGCGGGATTGCAACCTTGGTATTATTTGAGCGCTAACAGCACCGAAATAACATTTGACCCAAAAGCCAACGGTTACCGGCTCCCCACTGAAGCAGAATGGGAATATGCATGTAAAGCAGGTACTACGGAAAGCAGGTACGGAGAGATTGATGCCATTGCATGGCATAAGGACAATTCAGAAAAAACGACACATGATGTAGCCCTGAAAGCGCCCAATTCATGGGGGTTGTATGATATGCTGGGTAATGTGTGGGAGTGGTGCTCGGACATCTACGATGAAACAGTTTATGGCTCATACCGCATATTCAGAGGCGGTGGCTGGTGTGACGAAGCAAGAGGTTGTTTGGCCACTAACCGCAGACGCAGCCACCCGTCATCGTTTAAAATTGATGACCTTGGATTTCGGGTAGCAAGAAATTTGAAGGACAAATAAAAAAGTTTAAATAAGTAATAATTGTTTAAGTGTTGACGCTTGAACGAACAAAAAAATACATTAATGAAAATTTTCACATTAAGCGAAGGCTCCTATTCTGTTGATATAACCAAAAAATTTATTCCTTTTAATCCTGAAACGGATAGCCCCAAGGACAGGCCGGCGTCTTTATTTATCCATGTTAATCCCTTTTTAGTACAAACCGATACCGATCTTATACTTTTAGATACAGGCCTTGGCTATAAAGATACCCGGGATGAGCTTTTTATCCACCAGCATATCCGTAATGCAGGCTTTGATCCGGATGAAGTAAGCCTGGTTATTATGTCGCACCTGCATTATGATCACTCCGGCGGCCTGGTAGTTGAGCGTGGTGGCAAACTGGTGCCAAACTTTCCTAAAGCACAGCATGTTATCCAGAAAAAAGAATGGGAAACAGCGCTGTCCGGCGCTTCATCATCTTATCATAAAGAAATTTTTGCAGCATTACAAGGCAACATCAACCTAACCCTTGTTGAGGGCAGCGGTGAATTTAAACCGGGAATAAGGTATGAATTATCAGGCGGTCACTCTCCGTACCACATGGTTATATGGATGGAAAGCAATGGTGAAAAATGTTTTTTTGGTGGCGATGAACTACCTGAGCCAGAGCAATTGATGCGGAAGTTTATTGCTAAGTATGATTATGACGGACGTAAAGCTATGCAGTTAAGAGAAGAATATGGTAAAATTGCCGCCGGGGAAGGCTGGACTTGTTTATTTTACCATGCAAAATCATTATGTGTTGGTAAAGTTGTTTATAATGATGATCATTTTAAGGTTATTCCTGCTTAAGCAGGATCCTCAACTTTAAATAATTCAACTATCTTTTCAACATTAAGCGGTTTCGATATAAAGTCTTTTACAAGTGGGTATGAGCGTGCTTTATTAATATCGTTACTAAATACTGATGATGAGATGATGTAAATTTTGCATTTTCCCGCCGGATCAACATTTAAGCGTTTAAATTCATCTAAAAACTCCCAGCCATTCATAATTGGCATATTTATGTCCAGCAAAATATAATCAGGCAATTTTTCAGGATCCGCCTTCTGGATCTCAACCAGTTGATCGATAGCATATTTCCCGTTAAGGCAAGCCATGATCTCGGTATTCGTAAGCGCTTTCTTTATCAACTTAATAGAGATGAAGTTGTTTATTTCATCGTCATCAACAAGTAAAATACTAACGGATCTGCTATTAAACTCCATATAAATAAATTATGATATGCTTTATACGCAACAAAGATTTAAAGGTTATATCCCTTTTAAGAATAAATTGAATAAGAAATTACAGTTAATGGTTAAACGATAAATCTAAAGATTGATTGCTCAATCAACCAGTGAATTGGGTAATATTGATTAAAATTAATACTTTAGACCGAACATTCCTATAACTGATAATGAAAAAAATTTACCTGCTTTTTTTACTGTTAATTAACTTTTTACAGGCTGCAAGTGCCCAAAAAACCGGCGATATTGAATCTAAGGTAAAAGGTTTAACTAAATACTCAGGCTATTTTAATTTTTATTGGGATGAAAGCACCGGCCGGATCCTGCTTGAAATTGATAAGCTGAATACCGAATTTTTGTATGTTAACTCCCTGCCTGCCGGCGTAGGGTCAAACGATTTGGGTTTAGACCGCGGGCAAATTGGCAATAGCAGGATAGTTAAATTTGTTAAAAGCGGGCCAAAGGTATTGCTGATGCAACCCAATTATGCTTACAGGGCAGTTAGCAATAACGCTGATGAAAGAAAATCAGTTGAGGAGGCATTTGCACAATCTGTTATATGGGGGTTTAAGGCCGAAGCACAGGACGGTGATAAGGTATTAATTGACTTCACCCCTTTTTTACTGCGCGATAGTCACCATCTTGCGGATAGACTAGGAAGCAGCGACCAGGGAAATTTCAACCTTGATGAGTCACGCTCGGCCATTTATTTACCAAATACCAAAGCATTCCCGGAGAACGCTGAATTTGAGGCTACAATAACATTGGCTGGAAAAGCTAAAGGCAGCGAAATAAGCTCGGTAACGCCTGATCCTAATTCGGTTACTGTGCGGATGCACCACTCGTTTATTAAACTGCCTGATGATAATTATAAAGTGCGCAAATTTGATCCGCGTTCCGGTTTTTATGGCGTGGACTATATGGATTATGCTACTCCGATAGATCAGCCCATTGTTAAGCGCATGCTTGCCCGGCACCGGCTGCAAAAAAAGGACCCGGCGGCTGCTATGAGCGAACCGGTAAAACCGATTATTTATTATGTAGACAGAGGCGCCCCCGAACCTGTGCGGACTGCATTAATGGAAGGCGCATCATGGTGGAACCAAGCCTTTGAGGCAGCCGGGTATAAAAATGCCTTCCAGGTAAAATTACTACCGGAAGATGCTGACCCGATGGATATCAGGTACAATATCATCCAGTGGATCCACCGCTCAACCCGGGGCTGGTCGTATGGAGCATCTATTAATGATCCGCGCACCGGGGAGATCATAAAAGGGCAGGTGTCATTAGGCTCATTGCGTGACAGGCAGGACTTTTTAATTGCCGAAGGCCTCTTACAGCCTTATGAAGACGGCAAACCCACAAGCGATAAAATGTTAAAAATGGCCATAGCCCGCCTGCACCAGCTTGCCGCGCACGAGGTTGGGCATACCCTTGGCCTGCAGCATAATTTTGCTGCCAGTACAAATAACAGGGCATCGGTAATGGATTATCCGCCACCGGCATTTACTTTAGCTGCTGACGGAACAATCGACCTGTCCAATGCTTACACTCCCGAAATTGGCACATGGGACAAACGCGCCATTTTATACGGCTACCAGGATTTCCCGGCAGGCACAAATGAAGACGAAGCCTTAAAAGGAATTATAACCGAAACATTAAAACAGGGGCAGCTATTTATAACTGATGAAGATGCCCGGCCTGAGGGCAGCGTACATCCGCTGGCCCATTTGTGGGACAATGGCAAAAATGCAGCCGATGAGCTGAACAGGCTGATGGACATCCGCAGGCGCTTGCTGGATAACTTTTCGGAAAAAGCGATAAGGCAGGATGCGCCGGTGGCTACCATTGAGGAGCCTTTGGTACCCATATACCTGCTGCACCGCTACCAGGTTGAGGCAGCCTCAAAAATGCTCGGCGGCTTATACTATACCTATGCTATTAAAAACGATGGCCAGCCAGTTGCCCGGTTTATTCCGCCGGCTGAGCAGTGGAAGGCTTTTAATGCGCTGATGTTAACCATTAGTCCGAATGCACTGGCGCTGCCTGAAAAGCTTTTGGAAAAAATTCCGCCAAGGCCTGATGGTTACCCCAGGACGAGGGAGTTGTTTAAATCGCGCACCGGGTTGACATTTGACCCGATGGATGCTGCTGAATCTGCGGCTGCTACTACACTTAAATTTATGTTGAATCCGGAGCGTGATGCAAGATTGGTTGAATATAATTCGAGAGACAATGCACAGCCGGGGTTAATTGCTGTAATGGAAAAGCTTGTGGCCCAAACCTGGAAAGCCCCGCAGCAAAGCGGCTATAAAGGCGAACTGCAGCGCTTGGTGAACAATTTAACCCTAAAGCAGTTATTAACCCTGGCAGCTAACAACAAAGCAGCCGAAAGTGTTAGGGGAATTGCCCTGATGGAAATAGACGATTTGAGAAAATGGATGGTCATCAGCCTTCGTTCGGCGGGTGATAATATTAAAGCAAACCTTATATTCGGACTTTCGCAGATCAACGCCTTTGAAAAAGACCCCGCCCAGTTTAAGCCGGCAGCGGCGGTGGATATGCCGGATGGAAGCCCTATTGGGGAAGGGGATTTTTGATTTCGGATTTAGAATGTTCGATTTCGGATTTATTTAACCGATTGTTATTGAGAAGTACGATGCAATCGCGAACTTTGCGAAACGGTCATGCATGGTTTGCGATTGCACGCTCTTGCTCTCAATGACATGATTTTTTATACAAAGCTATGTCAAAACCAATCATAACGGGCCTGATGGCCTACGGAATGTCGGGACGTATTTTTCATGCGCCATTTTTAACTACCAATCCCGGGTTTACTTTTAAAGCCGTTGTTGAGCGGCATGAGAAAAAGGCAGCGGTCCGCTACCCGGATGTTATCAGTTACAGCTCCATTGACGAATTGCTGGCTGATGATGAAATTGAGCTGGTAGTTATCAATACCCCCAACAATACCCATTTTGATTTCACCTTGCGAGCGCTGAATGCGGGCAAGCATGTACTGCTCGAAAAACCTGCCGCAGCAACCAGCGCTGAAGTAAAGATAATGTTCGACCTGGCACGCAAGAAGAACCTGCACCTGATGCTTTACCAAAACCGGCGGTACGATAGCGGCTTTATGCTGGTAAAGGATGTAATTGAAAGTGGCAGACTGGGTGAGCTGATAGAGGTCCACATGCGGTTCGACAGGTATAAAACTGCGCTTAGTCCAAAATTGTTTAAGGAGAGCAGGGACACTCCGGCCAATGGTTTGGTTTATGACCTTGGGCCGCATCTTATTGATAATATAATAGCCTTATTTGGCAAGCCTTTAACCTTTACCAAAACAACAGGTATTTACCGTGAAGGATCAGAAGTGCCTGATTATTTTAACTATCATCTAAAATACCCCAACCAGCTGAACGTATACTTAACTTCGGGCCTGCTGATGGCTGAAGTATTGCCCGGCTTTGCAGTTTACGGAACGTTGGGAAGCCTGGCAAAAGAACGTTGCGATACCCAGGAGGCCCAGCTTGACAATGGCATGATGCCCACCGACCCCGGTTTTGGCATTGAACCCGAAGGCAGTGATGGCAAGCTGGTAATTATGGGGCTCGATAACAAAAAAAATATCGAATATATAAAACCGCCAAAAGGAAATTACAACGGTCTATTTGACGCCGTTCATCACACAATCCGCAATAACGCGTTATTCCCAGTAACGGAAGAGCATGTTGCCTGGCAATTAGAATTGCTTGAAAAGTAAAAATATCGTATATATGTCCCCTGTTAAATTGCAATTAAAAACAATGAAGAAATTAGTATTTTTTTTATGCCTTATAGCGGCTGTTAGCTGCACTAATGCACAAACTTTTACCCCGCCGCCCACCATTCCCCCTTATAAAATATTAACTACCGACAGCGTTAATATAACCCCGGCTAATCTTAAAAAGGATAAAGCTACTATGATCATTTATTTTGCTCCTGATTGCAGCCATTGCCAGCATTTAATGTTCGAGCTAAAACCGCATATGAAGGAACTTAAAAACGTACAGGTAATAATGATAACATTTGTACAGCAAATTAAAGCGATCCAGGTTTTTGCCCGTGATTTTGATCTGAAAAAATATCCAAACTGGACGGTTGGCACTGAAGGCTACACCTACAAAGTACAGCAATATTACCATGTAGCTACTACCCCATACATTGCCATTTATGATAAAATTGGTAAACCGGTAAAGTATATTGATAAAGACCCTAAAGTTGAAGACATATTAGCTGCGGTTAAAAAACTGTAAGAGCATATTAGCATTAATTTCGCTTGTATATTTACTCGCCGCCATGCTGGCTCTCTTATCCGTAACCAAAAAATTACCTTAGAATATCAACAAAGTTACAAGCATTATTGCTATGTAAAATGTAAAAAGGTGATTTTTGTATTATGAATTCGAATTTGATAAAAACGACCTTTTTTTCACTTTGCATATTTTCTTTTGTCACTGTTAATGCCCAGCAAACCCCGGCTGGTGGTACTATATCAGGCAAATTAGTTGATGCGGCAAATAACCGTCCGCTTGAGCTTGCCACTGTTTCGCTTATACGTAAATCAGATAATCATACCGTAAAAAACATGCAGACCGATCTGCAGGGCAGTTTTTCTCTTACCGGGGTTGATGATGGCCAGTATTCATTACGGGCAACTTATGTAAGTTATTCGCCCTTTTTGAAAGATAGTATTAATATAAGCCCTGCAAAACGGATAATTGATCTCGGCAACATAAAACTGCGCCCGGGCAAGAGCCTGCTGAAAGAAGTGGTAGTAACCGCACAAAAAAGCCAGATCCAGCTGGGAATTGACAAAAAATCATTTAATGTGGAGCAGAGCCTGGTTAGTCAGGGTGGCTCGGCAACTGATCTGCTGGCTAATGTGCCATCGGTGCAGGTTGATGTGGACGGTAATTTGAGTCTCCGCGGATCAAGCAGTGTTCGCGTTTTAATAAACGGTAAGCCATCAGCCTTAACCGGCGGTAACATTGCTGACATTTTGCAATCTATCCCTGCCAGCTCAATCGAAACTATCGAGGTAATTACCAACCCGTCATCAAAATACGATGCAGAGGGGCAGTCGGGTATTATCAACATCATACTAAAAAAGAACGCGCAAAAAGGCTTTACAGGGTCGGCAACGGCATCGGTGGGTACGCAAAACACCTATAACGGCAACTTTAACATTGCCTACCAAAATAGCAAGGTAAATGTTTATGCCAACTACAGCTACCGAAAAGGCACAAGAGTCGGCGATGGTTTTTCAAATAAAACCACCATTGCCGATACCATCAATCAAACCCAAAATCAAACCCAAAATCAGCAATTTACTTTTACCGGGCAAAACATCCGCAGCGGCATAGATATTAATTTAGATCCTAAAACAACGCTGGGCTTCTCAACCAATGTCAACATCCGCGACCGCGACCGCCTACAGAATGGCGCCACGCTTATCACGCAAAACGGCATACTACAGCAACGCATCAACCAAAATAATAGCTCAAATGGCAGCGGCACCAATGTGGATTTCAACCTTGATTTCAGCCATAAATATAAAACGAAGGGCGAAGAGTTAACCGCGAACATCAATTACGGAACGGATAAGAACAACAATTTCGACAACCTGTTCAGCGAATATTATGATTACAGCGCGTCTTCATACCTTCGTACCCAACAACACAATACTACCGTTGGGAGAGGAAAAAACTGGAACATCCAAGCAGATTATACCCTGCCGCTAGCCAATGGCAAGCTGGAAGCCGGCGTAAGGAGCAACATCAACAACAGCGATAACAACTATGTGGTTGATACCCTAAACAATACCAGCGGCGGCTTTGATTATAACCCCTTCCTGAGCAACAGGTTTATTTATAAGGAAAACATAAATGCGGCTTACACCAATTACCAGCATCAGTTTGGTAATTTTGGCCTGCAGGTTGGCTTGCGCCTGGAAGATTCACACATCCGTACTTCATTGAGTGATAGTGTTACCGTGCCGCATAAACAGGATTATTTCCGCGTTTACCCAAGCGTGTTTTTAACAGATAAACTGTCGGAAAATCAAACCTTGCAATTGAGCTACACCCGCCGGGTATCGCGCCCGCGCGACAGGCAGCTTTCGCCTTTCCTCGACCAAAGCGACAAGCTGAACTACCAGCAGGGTAACCCCGACCTGCGCCCCGAAGACACCCACTCGTTCGAGCTGAGCTATATTAACTATTGGAAAAGCGTTACGCTTACTTCGTCACTGTATTACAGGCTCACAAACGGTGCTATCCAGCGCATAACAACGCCGCTTAGTCCAACAAATCTGGATACTACGCTAACTACTTTCGAGAACATAAAAAGCGCCTCAAACGCCGGTTATGAGCTGATAGCCAAGGTAAGCCCGAGCGCGGCCATCGACTTTACCGGCAACGTGAACGTTTATTACCGCCATATCGACGGTGATGCAGCCTTGGGTTTAACCACCACATCAGGCTATGCATGGAACGGCAATTTAACTGCCAACCTGAAACCCTTTAAAAAGCTGGGCTTCCAGATCCGCGGCGACTACCAGGGTCCGCAGGTAATTCCGCAGGGTAAAATGCGTGCCATGTATGGGGTTGATGGTGGTGTAAAATACGACATCACCAAAACCCTGAGCTTTAGCGGCAACGTGCGCGACATATTTAATACCCGTAAATTTCGCTCGGATATCAACATTAATACACCATACTTTGCCTCAAACCAGGTATCTGAAAGGCGGTTTTCTACCCGTACTGCTATTTTTAGCCTATCGTACCGCTTTGGCAACAACGGCATCCCGCAAAAACGCAAGGAGAAAAAGGAAAACCAGCAGCAAGACCAGGACAATACCCCCGACGATAGCGGCGGCGCTGTACAAGGCGGCGGTTCCGGAACAGCTCCGGCCCAGCAAGGTGCAAAGTCAAAAGGATAAGCAACCATTTTAAGATCTTTTCTTTCATGCCTATGATGAGGGCCTGTCGTAATTGGCAGGTCTTTTTTTTGTGCCCGGCCCCCCGATCCGGCAACGCATCTTCGCGTGTTCCCTGGTGAACAATGTGCATGCGTGAAACAAACGGAACAAGTGGAACAGCCTTTTTAAAAAAGTTGGCAGTTTTGAGTTGGCAGTGGGCAGTAAAATATAAGGGCATCCCAAGCTTCATCCTGCTTACTGGAGACAACTCCAACAAGGGTGCAGTTCAGACGATTATAAAAAGACCCGCCCGTGCGATTCCCTCCCTTGGGAGGTGTATGGAGGGGTTTCTACGCCAGGCTTTTACGCTTGTTGAGGTTTAAAAGCAAGGGTAACATAGTTCGCGAAACCCCTACCTTCCCTTCCCCGAGGAAGGAATCGCACAGGCCACTGCTTGTTTTGATTCTTCCCAATCCTCCCCGCCAATACCCCTACTGACAAAACACTGTCAGCACTTTTCCCAAATCCAATCCCGATATTAGCACTGTCCCTCACCCCCACTGCCCGGCCATCCCCAACACAACATGAAAAAGAAGAAACAAACCAAATCCAAATACTCGCCATTTGTGCGCTCCATTGTAATTGAAACCATCAGGAATGACACCCGCGCCAACCTGGTCACGGAGGACGATATGGAGCTTTTGTTTAAGAAAAGTCAGGAAGAAGAAGTGGCAGTGGGAGTAGCAGCGGGGGTAGCAGTAGCAGCGGAAGAAGAAGTAGTACCAGCACCAGACGAGGAAGAATATGACTACGATTATGAAGACGATCCGGAAGAAACCACGCCTGGCGACTATGAGTATGAATACGATAACACCGGCGCTTTCATCATCCGCTCGGGCACCGACTGGCAGCTGCAGGACGACGACGAGCCTGAAGCCGGCATGCTGCTGGGCAAGCTTTGGATGCAGGATGAGCTTTGTATCCTTTTTGCCGATACCAACGTGGGCAAATCCATCCTCGCTGTACAAATTGCTGACAGCATAAGTCGCGGCCTGCCCATCCCCGGCTTCGAACTAACGCTCCCCGCCGCTCCCGTGGTATATTTTGATTTTGAGCTGAGCGACCAGCAGTTCCGCCGCCGCTACAGCAGTGCCGCGGATGGCAAACACCCCTTCAACGGCAACTTTTTCAGGGCCACGCTCAACCCCTTCTCCAGTAAACAAAACAGGTTTAACACCTACGAGGAGTTTATAAATAACGAGATCGAAAATGCGCTGCTGGCCTGCAAGGCAAAAGTGCTCATTATTGATAACATCACCTGCCTGCGCTATGGCACGCAGAGCGCAGCGGGCGCCTTAAATTTAATGGAATACCTGCAAAACATCAAGCGGCGGTACCGCATCTCCATCCTGGTGCTGGCCCATACGCCCAAACGCAATACCACCAAACCGCTTTCACGCAACGATCTGCAGGGCAGCAAAATGCTCATCAACCTCGCCGACAGCGCCTTCGCCATCGGCGAGAGTCAGCAAACCGCCGGACTCCGCTACCTCAAACAGATCAAGCAGCGCAGCATCAGCGAGGAATACGGCGCGGCAAACATCTGCTTCGGCGCCATTGTAAAAACCGGCCCCTTCCTGCATTTTCAGTTCAGCGGCCAGGGTTACGAAAGCGATCACCTTGCAACCTATAACGAACAATACCGCAAAAATACCGAGACCCGCATAGCCCAGCTCAACAAGCAGTGCCTCACCATCCGCCAGATAGCCGCCCAGCTTGGCCTCGCCTCCACCACCGTTTTCCGGATCATAAAACGATTGGGAGATGCAGGAGAATGTGCGGATGTGGGAGGATGTGCGGATTTCGGATGTGCAAATTTGGGAGAATGTGCGGATTTCGGATGTGCAGATGTGCGGATAGAAGAAGCAGGGCCAGCAGCGATTCCCCTCTTGAGAGGGGTGCAGGGGTGTGTTATGGAAGATGCCGATGTGCAGATGAGTGATGCAAAAATGGATGAGCGCGCAATTGTCATCCTGAGGCACTCGAAGGACGACGAGCGCGAAGGCCCTTGCCATGCAGAAATACAAACGGAGGAATCGCCGGGTGTCATCCTGAGCCTGTCGAAGGACGAGGAGCGCGAAGGCCCTCGCCATACAGAAATACAAACGGAGGAATTGCCGGGTGTCATCCTGAGCCTGTCGAAGGACGACGAGTGCGAAGGCCCTCGCCATGCAGCTATACAAACGGAGGAATGCGCCCCGGATGCTGGAAGATGTGCGGATTTCGGATGTGCGGATGTGCAGATGAGTGATGTGCAAATGGAAGAATGCATCCCCGATCCACCCCACCTCGAGTCTATCGAAGAAGTGGTGCGCAAAAATCTTGAACATCCCCTCATGCCCCGCCGTCCGGATCACGTCCTCCGCTCAAAAGGCTACCGGGACCTTGTCAAACAATATCACATGGAACTGGCGATGCTGCGGGGCGAAAGACCCTGACGACAAGGAATGGCAAGAAACTGACTAAAAAGCCTTTGTCACCCTGGGCTTTGTCCCCGCAGGGTCTCCTGAAAGGGACCCTGCGCCGCCTGCCAGGTATGCGGTAGAAAATCATCTCATGTCAAAAATTCCTGCAAACCACAGCGCAGGGTCCTCTATGAGAGACCCTGCTGAAACGAAATTCTGAAGGGGAAATAACAAGCGCTGGATGTCATGGTGAGCCCCGTCGAATCATGCGGGCAAAGGCCTCTGCGCACGTCGTCCTTCGACAGGCTCAGGATGACATCCCATTGCACGTTCAATATAATTTGTCCCGGGTAACTTATTTCAGCATGTTTTATAGTATTCCCTGCTCCTGCCACACTCTACTGCTCCTGATTCCTCACTGCCTGCTGCCAACTCAAAACTGCCAGCTTATTCAAAAGGGCATTGCTTGCAGCCCGGGCAAGAGGCCCGCCCCGACGAAGATCGGGATCATACGCCTACAGGCATTGGGCGCGGCCTGCGCTGAGGCCTAGCTTGGCCGGTATCCACTTCCCTAATGCTGGCTTTGGGGTTCAATAAAGCTTATTGGTTGGGCTGCTGCAAGGTTAGTTACTAAGCATGTGGGTTACAAGCCGGGAGATTTGCGGCTGCGGGGGCTATCCCTGATCGTTATTTGATTTTACAATCTCGGCCATTATTCCATATAAATAAAAATGCAATTTAACGTCGACATGTTGGCCAACGGGATAATTTTCATATTCACCTTTAATTAATTTAAATGATTGCTGATAATTTATCACACGGACCATCTTAAACTTATTGTTAGAATTTTTTACAATTAAGCTCTCATGAATACTAACCATGCCATTAGGGTCTGACCATAAATAGTGAAATTCAGGATTTAAATTATAATAATTTGAAGTAATTTTGCTTAAATAAGATTTTCCTACTCCAAAATTCGCATTATAAGATTCGGCTATAAATTGAAAATAATTAAACTGCAAAGGCAGGTCCTTCTCTATAAACAGATCATTTCTTAGTAAATTAAACATTTTAATACGCTTATTGGGATCATATAAATGTCGTCCGTAATATTTAAATAGAAATTTAGCAACTTCTTTATTGTCTAAATAGCTCTCCATCTCGCTGACAAGATTATTTAACTCTTCATTATCAACTATCTTTTGGTTTTGATAATAATTGTATAAAAGTATACATGCGTAAGGCCTTAAATATATATTTTCATAAAGTTCAATAAGTTGTGCTTTATAAGCAACTTCGCTTAAACCATTCCTCAATGAAGAAACATACTGACTTTTGAGTGATAATACCCAACTTAGTTCATCCGTAACCACTCTTTCAGCTAAATCTAGTAACTCTTCAATTTTTATTCGATTTTGCAATTTGTCTTCTTGATCAATTAAAACGTTTTTATTCTCCCAAATTAAACACCTTACGTAATCTACGTATCCGTATGCAGAGAAAGGATCCAAAAACTGTTTAGTTAGAAATAGATCTAAAGCTTCATACAGATATTTAAAGACGATACTATCCGTACTGTCTTTTTCAAAAAATTGTTTGGCTAATTCAAAGTTTATAATGCCTCTTCGATGAATAAACCTGTGATTTTTATAATCAAATAAGGATTCAGCATAAATTAAGACTTCTAAACCTTTTTTTAAATCGGATATATTATTTCTGGATTGTAGGTTAGTAGCAAAATTTAACAAGAAATGTGGATCATCAGATAGATTTACATATGCAACATCATACAACTTATTTATTTTGGCCTTAGAGAAATTGTCCTCTTTTATAAGAATCTTTAATAAGTCATTAACCAAATAGGAATTTGTAATACCTGGATTTACTGATTTTAATAATCTTTCATATAGTTCGTATTGCTTATCTTGAGAAGGTAAAATTTGATTAATTAGTTCGTTAGCAATTAAGGGATGCTTTGTTTTAAAATATAAATCTGGTTCAGTACCATGTGATGACATTCGCTGTTGAAGTAACAGTCCTTTTCCTTCAGCTTTAATAACCTTCTCTATAAATAAGTCCCAATCCAAAGTTGATATAGCATGTTTTAACCAACCTGCTGGTAAAGGAAGTCTATGTCTATGTAATAATGCTGTAAATATAAATGCCTGTTTCGCATCTTTTGAAAGTTGATCATAAGCACTAACCAAATCGTTTGAATGTGTGCCATTTGTCACTAGTTTTAATAAGGATAAAAATGAGTCATTATCGTAATCATCTTTAACTTTTCTTATTAGCTCTTCTTTCTCAGATACATCTCTAAATTGAACTAAACCCACTGATCTCAGTTTTTCTAAAAGCTCTTCAACCTCGGCTTCACTTAATTTACTACTTAAATTTATTTCATAGGATTTTTTAATTTCCCTGTGAGTTTTAAATTTTAACAAAATATTTTCCCTTATTGGAACTAGAAAAAACACATTTAAATCATTGAATTGCTCGACGCTTAGTTCTCTTCTTAACTCTAATAATGATTTGAAAGTGCTTTCTACTTCAACTTCGTCACAATAAAATATAACAAACTTTGCTTTAACGTATTTAAAGAGTTCAATAATATATTCTGATTTTAGCCTATGAAAATCTGATATCTCATATGCGACTGTATTCGAATCAATGTTTTTTAAGAACTCATGTATAAGCCTTAAAGTAAATGTTGATTTACCTATGCCATATTCGCCCGTTAGAAAGAAAATCGGTAAAAAAGTTGCGCCATTTTCATGAAGCGCGTTTTCAATTTGAATCTTAGCATCATTTAGTAGATTAGTTTTTATTACGTCAACGCTTCTTGTTATTAAATTATAATTCGGTTCCTCTCCCTTATAAAAATCCAATTCGGAAACGAATTTATCCCTGGTATTTGCATTAAGTTGACTGATGGAATTATCAAGATTAATAGATAGGCGAGTAGGTATTTGTATCGGGCTCAGTTTGTTATCACTTAGAACTATTTTTTTTCTCCTTATAGTTACTTGAAGGTTTTTATCTTCCCATTTTTTATACTTTAGAAAAAAGTCCTGAAAACTGCATTTAATTATGCAAATTCTCTGCTGGGTATAATATGGCAATGCGCTCATATTGGGAAAAGGATCAACATTATATATCCACCTACGTTCTCTAAATCCTGTACTGTCAAATTTTTCTAAGAATTGTTTAGCAAATTCATCGGTATATGAATATCCCATTGAAATAAATATCGTAGAGTCAGAAATGTCCTTTAATTCGTGTAAAACATTTTTGTAAAATTTATTTATTCTCGAAAAATCGTTAGTTGAAAATGCCAAAGGATATTTGATTTTTTCGCTTATACATCCGTTTAGTTTAATATATTTTACTTCAGTATTACTTTTTTTATAATTTAACTTAGCTAATTCCCTTATTGGAACAATATCATAAAGATGGTTTGATGATGAACGGATTTTGTCGTAGGCCATTTCGACTAATAAATCATAATTGGTTGTAATTATTTCTTGCCAGGGGATACTTGCTAAAATTTCATGACCAGCGGTTACAGGCAAATTTCGTAGCATTTTTTCAACTTCGCCATCCAAATGTTTTCTGTTAAAATCAGCATCAGCAGATAGAATGTCCACGAACTTTGTGATATTGGGTTCACTCAATGACTTTCCAAGATATTCTTCATAGTATTCAATTATTTGCTTGCTTAGATATACCTTTTCTCCTACTGAAGCTCCTGCACCAAGAAATAGTATTCCATGGGAATCAAAAATTTTTTCAAAAATGGGATACAGGGCCTCTTCATTAGCGTTTATATCAAGAATGTGATTCATGCCTAAGGTTTATTTAAGTTTTTGAATATAAACTTACTTTTTAAAATAAAAAATAACTAATTTGATTTCTATGAAACTATTTTAATTTCTCGCGCTATAGTAAGGGGAATACCCGCTACTTTAAACTAAGCGATGCATACTTATGCTGCAGCGGAGATAAATTTATGACGATAATCTACATTTCTAAACACATATTTTTTTATGCGATTAAATATTTTATCTTTGCAAACTTTTTTATATACATTTACGTGATAAAATAAATAAAAATATTTTCTATTTATAAAGGTTATTATAACTTTATCCGATAAACCTTATTTTAATGGATAAAGTTACTGAACAGGCTACTAAAACTCTTAATGAAAGCTTCGAAAAATTAGTCACAAATGGAGTTGAGAAATACAAAGATTTTTTATTTGGGTTACTTATAGGTTTAATTGTTGCATATTTTTATAATAAATTAGTAGGAAATAAAGCATTAAAAGATAGTTACGAAAAAACCATAAAAACAAAAGATGATTTTATAACCGTTTGCAAGGTTTTAGTGTCAGAAAGATTAAAGGATGTCCAGGTAGAACAAAAAGACAAGCAATTCTTTAATAGACTTAAACGGTTTTTTAAATAATTAAAATAAAACATTTAACCTAACTGTTTGTAATTTAACCAATATGATAACATTAATCGTTTGCATTGTAATAATAGCATGGATAATTTATCTAATCCATAATTACATTATTAATAAAAGGACAATTTATTTTAATGAACTAATTTCCGTATACGATAATATGGAAATGTTCATACTTGAAAAAAAGATAAATCCAAGTAGTAATTTAATTTCTTTTCTAAAAAGCTTTAAATTTTTAGTTGTAAATAAAGAATATGCTAACATAAAAATTATGCTAAGGATAGAATTAATGACTTCTGAAAAAAAAATCGAAGAAAACAAAAAGGCTTTTGAATCAATAAAAAAAGAAATCCATCCAGAATTAATTTCTTTATCAAATAATTTTTTTACAATATATGATAGACTAATTAAACTTTCTGTCTTTAACATTAATTTTGTTTGCTTTGTTTTAAGAGTAATTTTCATGAGCAAATATTTCGCCATTAAAAAGTCAAGTGCTATTAAAACAAGAAGCATAAAAAATTCAATTCGTAGTTTATTTCATCAAGAAAACGTTATCGCTTACTCTTTTAGAGGCTCAAGTGCTACTTGTTAGAACTATAATTGATTCCATGCTGCTGGAAGCCCCATGCTGTCGCGAGTATGACAGAACCCCATGCTGCCGCAAGGGCTTTTCCGTTGCCGCAAGCGTCATACTGTGTAAAAAAGCAAATAAATCAAGCACATTTTTCTAAATATTCTTGATCGCTTTTCCATAATGAAAAAACGAGCAGGAGGAGTTTTCTTTGAACCGCGATTATGCCTTGCTTTTTAGCTTTTTGTCTTTCGTTAAGTTTGTTATAAAAAACCTTCATGGTTTTATTGGTCCTGCACGCGTTTAAAGCCGGCATATAAAGAACTCTTCTTAAATGAGAGTTCCCTTTCTTTGATATCCGGCCTTTTTTATTTTTTGTTCCGGATTGCTCTACTTTAACATCAAGGCCGGCATAGCCGATCAATTGTTTTTGATTCAAAATGATATTAAAACCATCTGTTTCTGCAATTATGGTAACCACCGATACAAAAGACAAACCCTTCACTTTCGTTATTCGCTTTATTTTATATTCAATATCCTGATTCTGTTTTACAATCAACTTCATATCTTTTTCGGTTTCCCTGATCTGCTTATCTAAGAATTGTATATGCTTTTTGATGCGGCTTATTGTTTGCGCTGTTTTTATAAATGCTGTTTTATAAGCATGTAATTGATTTTTAAGCTTGCTTCGCTGCAATACTAATGTTTCCCGCTCCCTGGTCAATGTTTTTAGTGTAGCAAAAACGGACGCTGGAGGCTGCCAGGGACTTAATTTCCTTTCAAGCCCCATCTGACTTAATAATTTAGCATCAATAATATCTGACTTTGCCCTAATGTTTATGCTTTTACTAAATGCTTTTGCCTTGTTAGGTAAAAGAATAACAATGGGCAGATCATTGCCCGCAAGTGTGTAAGCAAGTTGCTCATGATAAACACCTGTTGCTTCCATTACAAAGTATACCTGGGTTTCTTTGTTTATCAAATCACTTATGTCTTTAATAAAAAGTTTAATGCCTTTTGCATCGTTTGCATAAGTATGTTCATAAGTTAAGCTTATTTCAAGCTGTTCATCAATAACGCCAAGACATACTTTAAAATCATTTTTTGATACATCAATACCAATGGATTGCTTTAAGATTTTCATAAATTTGTTTTGAGATAATAAAAGTTGTTGGAAAATCTTTATTCCCTGTGACGTACTATTATGCGGGATGCCCCAAGCTCCCTAAATACTGTTCGGGTTATAAAGAAGGAGAGGAAAGAATGTAATGACGCTTACGATATCCTTCAAGAGGTATCTGCCGGCTTGCCTTCTTTTCTCTCTCCAACAAAATTAATGGCTAATTAATCTCAATTCAAACATACGTCCCCGGCTTGTGGCCCGAAGGACAGGTAGCCAACAAGCAAAGTAACCTGCAGGACAATAACCTGCACGCTATTTTACTATATAAATTATAAGCAAAAACTGTACTTTTAAATATGAGCTGTAATTATAAATTTAATAAATTGGAAGTATTATAGAGCGTAAAAGCGGATTACTTAGCATGCGGGCCACAAGCCGGGGACGTTTGCGGCACCGGGCGGAGATTAATGTTAGTTATCAACAACTTACCACCTCGTCATTGCGAGCCGGGCTGCTTGCAGACAGGTACGAAGCAAACTCTAAGCTTGCCGGTAATAAAGTATGATTTATGTGGCTGCCAAACAAGCTGGTATAACGCTCACCAGTATCAAGGTTCATTGATTGTCCTTCGCAGAGTTTGCTTCGTTCCTCGCAATGACGATCGGATCCAACAACTATAGTTCTATATTCTCCAAATACTTATACCCGCTGCCGGTATTTATCATCAAAACTTTTTCTCCCGGTTTTATCCATTGGGTAGCTTTCAGTTTTTTATAGGCCTGCCACAGGGCGGCGCCTTCGGGGGCAACCAGCATACCCTCATGGCGGGCTATCTCTTTTACTGCTGCATTCATTTCCTGGTCGCCTATGGTAATTGCAGCGCCGTTGGTTTCGCGCAGTACCCGTAATATCACTTTATCGGCATAAGGCTTCGGAACCCTTAACCCATTGGCAATGGTAAAGCCACCGTCCGCAAATTCAGATACATGCTTACCCGCATTAAATGCACTTACAATGCCGTTGCAGCTTTCAGACTGTACGGCCACCATCCTCGGGCGTTTGCTGCCTATCCAGCCCAATTGTTCAAGCTCATCAAACGCCTTCCACATTCCTATCAGGCCGGTGCCGCCACCGGTTGGGTAAAGTATCACGTCGGGCAACTGCCAGTTAAACTGCTCGGCAATTTCGTAGCCCATTGTCTTTTTTCCTTCAAGCCTGTAAGGCTCTTTTAAGGTTGATACCTGGAACCAGCCGTTTATCTCAGCAAGCTCATTTACCAGCCTGCCGCAATCGCTGATATTGCCATCTATCTCAACCAGTTCGGCACCGTACAGGCGGCATTCATCTTTAAAAACCTGCGGGGTTTGTTTGGGCATGTACACCACGGCTTTTATCCCGGCACGTGCCGCATAAGCAGCCAAAGCTCCACCAGCATTACCGGCGGTTGGGGTAGCAATTGTGTCAATCCCCAGTTCCTTTGCCTTTGAAACTGCTGCGCTGATCCCTCTTGCCTTAAATGAGCCGGTAGGATTGCCGGATTCATCTTTCCAGAAAACTTCATTGTCGCCTATAAATTGCTTTAGGTTTTCAATGGGTATTATAGGTGTAAAGCCTTCGCCAAGGGTAACAATATTCTTCTCTTCAGCAATCGGCAAAAATTCCTTATAGCGCCACATCGTAGCCGGGCGGCCAATCAAAATTGACTTATCTATATTGTCGCTTAAATTGTATTTTGCAAACAGGGTTGATCTGCATGCCTCATTTATACAAACAGTATTTACAACCGCAGCACTATGGATGGTGCCGCATTCAGGGCAGGTTAAATTTATTATAAGGGAGCCTGTCTCCGTTTCTGTATCGCTAATCATTATTTTAAGAATCAAGAAATTAAGAATTAAGAGCAAAGATAATAAGAGGCAGGCAGCAATAAATAGAATATTACTTCCATTTTATGTCGATTCCTGACTCTTAAATCCTGCCGCTACTTTACAGCGAAAATATCCCCCGCGTTCCAAGTTGGCCGCGCATCATCCTGTGCCACCAGGTAACCTATCAAAAAGTTAAGCTGCGCATATTTTTTACCTGCGGCAAAGTCAAAAATGCCGTTTATGTCATCCTGCGGCTTGTGGTAATATTTTGCGCGCCATTCGGCCACAAACTCGTTTAAGTTGTTTTTACCATCGGCGGTTTTGCTGCCATATTTAATGTGCAGCGCCGGGATCCCGTTCACCACAAAGCTATATTGGTCACTCCTGGTAAAACGGGCCTGTTTAGGTTCAGGATCAGGCTCAACGCCTAAATCTAAATAACCTGCTGCCTGGTTAACCTGGTTTATTAATGATGAATGCTCGGCGCCCAAAGCTGTAACTGAAAGTAAAGGGGCAATAATGGTTGGCATATCTGTATTAACATCGGCCACTATATTTTTAACCGGTACGGTTGGATGCGAAGCAAAATATCCTGATCCCAAATCGCCTAATTCCTCACCGGTTAACAATACAGTAAGTATAGAACGTTTAGGTTTATGTTTTATGCTGTTATAAATTTTAGCAATACCCAAAACGCTGGCAACTCCTGATGCATTATCATGTGCGCCGTTATAAAGAGAATCGCCCTCAACAGGCTTGCCAATCCCAAGGTGATCAAGATGGGCGCTATGTACCACATATTCATTTTTTAACTTAGGATCTGATCCTTCAATTTTACCCACCACATTATAGCTTAAAATATCCTGGTAGGTTGACGTGTAAGAAACACTTACTCCCGCATTTATTGCAAACGAGCCCGGCTGCCCGGCCTTAAGCTGTGCTAAAATTGTGGGAATGGTCTTTCCGGCCTGTTGTAGCAGCGAATTAAACACCGTATAGTTAAACAAACCCAGCACCTTTACCTGGCTTGAATAATAAACCCGTGATATTGCAACCGAGCCATCTTTATTCATCACACTGTAAGTGCCTCCCTTCGGGTTATTTAAGCGCGAGGCAGAATCAGTTGAGCATATAATAACCCCCACTGCGCCATGGTCGGCGGCGGCTTTTAATATGGTTGTAGGATTCATTGTATGCGCTGATACTGACGAAGAAAACTTATCAGGTGCACCACGCACCACCAGTACAATTTTGCCTTTAACATCAATCCCGGCATAATCATCATAACCAACGGATGGTTCGCTTGTACCATAACCGGCAAAGGCCAATTGTGCATTTAAGGTAACATCCGGCGTTTTGGGGTTGGGCAATATTACATAATCAAGGCCTGCTTTTAGGCCAGGATTGCTTCCCTGCCCGGTTAAAGAAAGTTCAGCGCTTTTAACAAATGCTTTACGGAATTTCACCTCCTGCAGCCAGGTGTTATTTTCACCGGCCGGTTTAACGCCCATGCTTTTTAAACGGCCCACTACATAATCAACCGCCATCTGGAAACCTTCGGTTCCCGGTGCACGGCCTTTTAACTTGTCATCAGCCAAATAAGCAATATCAGCCTTAAATTGAGCGGTATCAACTTTGCTTAACGCCTGCTCAACTTCGGCGCTTAATTTAATTTGCTGTGCAAAGCCTGCATGAACCAGGGAGATAAGGGAGAGTATCAACAGTGTTTTACCAATTCTGATCATTATTATGAGGAGATTAATTATGCCAATTACTAATAGCTCACAAGTTATTAACTAAGCAACTTAACCGCAAGATAATAATGAGATTGTAACACGAATGATGGAATAACACGATTAAAGGATTTTTAATGATTAACAGGATTGGTGTTAAGTCCAAAGTTTTTAGTCGTAAGTCATGAGTAAACTCTTTTTTCCGGCTTAGCACTAAAGACTAAATGTCAATTCATATATGATACGACAGTAGATCAAAAATCCTTACCTTGTCAGTCAATAAACCCTAAATCCTGTCAATTCATATAATCCCTAAATCGTGTTAAAAATTCTTCAAACCTTTTGGACTGGTCCATCCAACATAAATAATGAAAACCTGGTAAGCATGAAGGCCGGGTGGCTCTCGTGCGAATATCATTGGATGAGCTGGGCGCTAAGCTGTTTACAGGCCAAAAAAACTTTTGGAGAAGTTAGCCTGGTAACGGATTTAAAGGGAAAGCAGATTTTAATAGATCAATTACAACTGCCATATTCGCATGTATCCACTCAATTAGAAGGGGCACTCGATCATTACCATCCCAGCTTATGGGCCCTGGCAAAAATTTATACTTATAGCATCCAAACAGGGCCATTCCTTCATTTGGACGGGGATGTTTTTATATGGCAAAAGCCTGATGACAAATTTCTTAATTCACGATTGGCAGCTCAAAACCTGGATAAAAACCTGGAATTTTACACTAATGCTTTAAATGAGATAAATGACCATTTTATCCATATACCATCATCCCTGTTAAAGAAAAGCTATGAGCACAGGGATGTTTATGGAAGTAATGCGGGTTTACTGGGTGGAAATGACCTGGAGTTTTTTAAAACCTATTGTGAGCAGGCCTTTAAATTTGTGGATGAAAACAAAGCCAGCCTTGATAAGGTAAATACCGGCAGCCTCAACTTTATTTTTGAGCAATATCTTTTTTGCCGGCTTGCTGCTGAAGCAAATATTTCCGTAAGCTATTACGGGAAAATGGTAGATAACCCTGTGTTTAAGGACTACATTAAATTTGAAGACCATCCGCATACACAAATGGTACACCCGGTTGGCGGCTTTAAAAAATACCATCATGTATGTGATCATGTTGCAAAAAAACTAAGGAATGATTATCCTGATTATTATTACCGGGTAATTAACATGGTGCGTTCGGCCGGTGTAAATATGCGGTCGGCCATATATGTTTCGCCATTGCTTCACCTGGATGAGTTGCTTCCATTGGCAGAAAAATCATTAGCGCCAAAAAAAAACGAACCATTATTTGAGCGGACTAATGCCGCTATAGAATATTTAAATAAAAAATATCCGCTCAAGCTTTCAAGCCTTAAAACCCATATAAGCCGCAACGAATTTATAAAACAGGTAAAACTAATGCTGCCCGGCAGTGCAGAGCGTAACTGCTTACTGGAAATATTCAGGATAGAATCAACAACCAATTCTTTATTAAAAAAACTGTATGCCAGTCAAACTGCCATAACCGGGCTTTACAAGGCGGAACTTAAAAAATATAAACAGATCCAGGATGTGTTTTCATTACCTGAAAGCGAGCTGCTAAAAATCGAAATAGACCGGCCCGAACATTACAAATTACTTAGTACCGGATGGAACTGGAAACTTGATTACAAAGAACAAGTTCACGCGCTTATTGAAAGAAATTTTAATGAAGAAAAATCATCCCTGCACGTACTTTTAATACCAGATGAGTTACCGGGCAGCATTAAGGAATACTATTTAGATGAACTGGATCTGGTTATTTTCGATACCCTTAAAGATACTTTTACCATAGGTGACATTTTGCCTGAAATGAAACAATACTTTTCCTTAGATGAAATAGAGGAAGATTATTCGACATTTAAACAATTGATTATAAGTACAATTAAGGGAATACTATATGCCGGGGTAATTAAAATCAGTTCTTAGCTATTAATTAAATAATGCTTGTTTATTAAAAAACATATGTCTACATTTAATTAACCAATTTTAAATTTAAAAAATCATGAAAAAACAACCTAAACCTGCAGGCAAATTAAGCCTGATGAATGAGTTAACAAAAAAAGAATTAAAACAAATTACCGGGGGCACATTGCAACAAACTTATTGTTCTTCTACCACCAATCCGTTTCCGAACGGCCAGCAGCCAATTGGTTGTCAGCCGGCCTATTGTGCGGGAGCGGGTCACGGGTCCTTCCTGTATTGTGCCTGATTTTTTTGTTAAGTCTTGTAAAAAAGGTGTCTTTTAATAAAATGCACCTTTTTTTATTGCCCTTTAGTTTTCCAGTACATATAAGCTATACAGCCAATAACCATTATAGCCAATACTATAAGCCCCGTTTTGCCCTTGCGCTTATCCTGCCGCATCAGCCATATTAAAAACGCAACAAACGGCAGTACAAAAACCGCCCAGAATATAAGTGATGGTATGTTCATTTTTGTTAGTCCATAGTCGATGGTCCATAGTCCATAGACAACTTAGTTTACGTAATGTATATTCTTCTAAAAACTATGGACTATGGTCCATGGTCTATCGACTCTCTTAAAAAGGCATCCTCGCCAGCGGCGTTACCTCCTGCCCAACGAATTCGCCTTTTAAAAATTTATAATACCCCGCAATAGCTATCATAGCTGCATTATCGGTGCAATACTCCAGCTTTGGGATAAAACAGCGCCAATTATTTTTTTCGCCTAATGCAAGCAGCCCCTGCCGTAAACCTGTATTGGCTGATACTCCCCCGGCTAAGGCAATATCTTTTATGCCATAGGCCTGCGCCGCTTTAGCCAGCTTATTCAGCAGGATGGTTGCTATCCGTTTTTCAACCGATGCACAAATATCGTTTAAATTTTGCTTTACAAAATCAGGGTTGGCAGCTACATTATCCCGGATAAAATAAAGGATGGACGTTTTTAACCCGCTAAAGCTAAAATTATAACCCGGGATCTGCGGCTCGGGGAATTTATAAGCATCAGGATTGCCCAAACGGGCGTACTTATCAATCAGCGGACCGCCAGGATAAGGCAAGCCTAAAATTTTACTGGTTTTATCCATAGCCTCGCCGGCAGCATCATCAAGCGTTTGGCCAATCACTTCCATATCAAAATAGGCTTTCACCAAAACTATTTGGGTATGCCCGCCCGATACGGTTAAACATAAAAACGGAAATGATGGTTTATTATCGCCAATAAAATGTGCCAGCACATGCGCCTGCATGTGGTTTATATCAATAAGCGGAATGTTTTTTGCCAACGCAAAAGCCTTTGCAAATGATACGCCAACAAGCAGCGAACCTAAAAGTCCGGGACCGCGCGTAAAAGCTACGGCATCCACCGCATTTTTACTTACTTTTGCGTTCAACAGCGCTTGTTGAACTGCGGGAACAATATTTTGCTGATGAACCCTTGAGGCAAGCTCAGGGACAACGCCTCCGTATGCTTCGTGTATGGTTTGATTGGCAATAACATTGCTTAATATCTCACCATCAACGCATACTGATGCCGAAGTTTCATCACATGAAGATTCGATTCCTAAAATTACAGGCACGTGTTTTTAATTAGTGATTTGTTGAATTAGTGAATTAGTGATTTTTATATGGCCAATTTATTAAACCAATTTGCTTAAGCGATGTTAAACAATTCAATAAATCACCAATTCACTAAATCAATAATTATTAAAAGGCAAAGTTATTAAAAAAGCACTCAAAATAGCGTTAAGTATTGTATTGGTTATCCTATTGATACTTAGCATCCTGTTGCTCGTATTTCAATATAAGCCTGTACAAACCTGGGCCGCAAAAAAAGTGACAGGTTATCTTTCTGAAAAATTAAATACAAAGGTTGAGATCCAAAGCCTTTACATCAAGCCTTTTTCATCAGTGGTACTTGAGGGTTTCTACGTGCTGGATAAGCAAAAAGACACTTTATTAAGCACGCCAAAGCTTGAGGTAGAATTAAGCGGCTTTTCACTGTTTAACAGTATTAGCAAACGGGCAATTGATTTTAAATTGATCCGGTTGGATAACGGATCGGTCTATCTTAAAAAACAAAGCGACAGCACAACAAACCTTCAATTTATTATTGATAAATTAAGCGGCCCGCCCGATACAACTAAAACAAAAAGCAAACCCTGGCAGGTTGTGTTTGAAAAGATAGCCATCAATAACTTTCATTTCCGTTTTAAAAACATGCTGGTTGATACCCTTATTAAAGGGATAAATTTTGATGACCTGGATGTAAAACATTTTAGCGCCGTTGTTAAAAACATGGACCTGACCAACCATCTTTTTAAAGGAAATGTAACCAACCTTACACTTCGCGAAAAAAGCGGCTTCTACTTAAAAAAATTTAATGCGGATGCCACGGTTGATACTAACCAGATCCTGGCGCAAAACATGTTTGTTTTAACTAATCATTCAAGCCTTAAAAATTATTTCAGGATGAAGTTTAAATCATTTAATGATGTAGGCAACCATATTGAAGATAAGGTTTATATGGATGGCGACTTTAAATCATCAAAAATTTCATCTACAGACATTGCTTATTTTACCGATGGACTTGAATATGTAAAGTTTGACCTCGGTATTGACGGACGTATTAAAGGCTATGTAAATAATCTTAGAGCCAAAAACCTGACCGTTACCGGCGCTAAAGCAACTTATATAAGAGGTGATTTTAGTTTGAAAGGACTTCCTGACTGGGACAATACTTTCCTTGAACTGAATTTTGACCAGATAGCCACCAACAAGGCTGATCTTGATTTTCTGTACAGCAACTTTGTGGGAAAGCATTATGCTAAAACACCTGATATTATATCCAAATTCGGCAACGTTAATTTTTCGGGGCGGTTTACCGGCTTGCAGAATGATTTTGTGGCCTATGGAACATTTAAAACAAAACTTGGCCGGTTTGATTCTGACATCAACCTAAAAATAAATAAAGACGGCGTGCCGGCCTACAGCGGCAAACTGGATACCTATGCATTTGATCTGGGTGAATTGATCGATGAACAGGACCTTGGCCGGATTACCATGGTTGCTACTGTTAAAGGCCGTGGCGATGCACTTGAAACATTAAATGAAAACGTTGATGCTAAAATAAGTGAGCTGGCTTTTAAAGGATATAACTATCACAATTTAGCTTTAAATGGCAGCTTTATTAAAAAAGTAGCCAACGGTAAATTATCAATAAATGATAGAAAAATTAAGCTTAACGGAAACGGAAGTGTCGACCTGAACCCTGCATTGCCTGTTTACAGCTTTGCCGGAAATATTGAGAATGCAAAGCTGCATGATTTGAAGCTTTTGGATGATACCGTATCTTTCACCACCCAAATGAAAGCTAATTTCTCGGGCAATAACCTTACTAACTTAACAGGCGAGGCTTCTTTACAAAAGATTAGGGTAGTTGACCCGCGAAATAATTACGTGGTTGATTCTTTATACATATCAGCCAGCGGAAAAGGCAACCAAAGGGCCATCAATCTTAAATCTGATATTGCCGATGGGTATATAAAAGGCAGCTTTGACCTCGCAACACTTCCATCCTATTTTAAAACCATCGTTAAAAAATATGTCCCTTCATTAAAAACAGTCATAACTACACCAAAGCCGCAGGACTTTTCTTTCAACCTGAAGCTCAAAAATATTAGCCCTTTGATCGCCATTTTTATGCCCGATCTTAAAATTCCAGACCAGGGGACATTTGTAGGCGAATTTAATTCGGAGAAGAAAACGGCAACGCTTAACGCATACATCAAAACTATACAATACGGTAAAACCGTTTTTCATGATTTTATTATTGATGAAGGCACAAGCGAAGATTATTTGGGTTTAAACCTTTCATTAAGCAAGGTTAACATTACTGACAGCCTGTTTATTAAAAACATTACCGTTACCAATTTTTTAAAGAATGATAGTTTAAACTTCAACGTTAAGCTATCGGATAAAGATGCGATAAATCAGCTGGACTTATACGGGCTGGTGAATTTTGGGCGGGACACCACGGCCAAACTGCACATACTGCCATCTGATGTGATACTGGAGCATCAAAACTGGAAAATACTTGAAAAAGTAAGGGTAAAATTCCTGGACGGCAAAACGCAGGTACAAGGTTTTGAACTATCAAACGGACAGCAAAAAGTTAAGATAGATGGTTTTATTTCTGATAATCCTGCAGATAAGCTCAAGCTTACCTTCCAAAAATTCAACATGACTACCTTAAACCAGCTTACCAAGTCGGCGGGGATCCAGTTAAAAGGCTCGCTTAATGGCGATGTTAATTTAACTTCCATTATGAAATCGCCGGGGGTTGATGCCAAACTGGGCATTGATTCGCTGATAATGAACAAAACGCTGGTAGGCGATGTGAAGATAGAATCTACTTTGGGTAATGACCGCAAGCAGGCTGATGTAAATGTGAACATTAAAAACCGCGGCCTCGAAACTATGAATATTTCCGGCGTTTACCAGATTGGGCATGGTACAGAAGATAATCTTGATTTTGATGTAAACATGAACCAAACCGAGGCTATAATTTTTGAACCTTTTATAAAAGACCTGGTTTCGGATGTTAAAGGCACCGTTTCATCCAACTTAAAACTAACCGGTCCTGTTTCAAAACCTAAGCTAAACGGCAATGTTATATTAAATAATACGGGAGTTACTGTAAATTATTTAAAAACGCCCTTTACCGTTACGGATACTGTTGATGTTGTTAATAGCGTAGTAAAAATTAACAGCATGACCCTTAGGGATATTAAAAAGGGAACAGGTAATGTTACAGGCACCATTGACATGAACGATCTTGCCAATCCTGATATTGAAGTGGTTGTAAACGCCAGGAACCTGATGGCCCTGAATACCAATTTTAAAGATAACCACGTTTATTATGGCACAGCCTACGGCACAGGCAGGTTTAGCTTTAACGGGCCGGTTGACGATATGAAAATTGATATTAAAGCCAGCACCGAAGCAGGTACGATATTTAATATCCCGCTAAATACTTCAATGACAGTTAGCGATTACGATTTTATAAAATTTGTGAGCCATAATGACACCACAAAGGCAGGCCCTAAAACATTGGCTTTTAATGGGGTTACTTTAAATTTCGATCTTACTGTTGATGAAAAGACCACTGTAAAAATTACTACCGATTATGGCGTACTGGAAGGCAGCGGACAGGCAAAGGATTTAAAACTGAACATAAACAGCCTGGGTGATTTTGAAATGTTCGGCGACTTTTTAATTACATCGGGCAAGTTTGAGTTTACAGCAAAAAACTTTATCAGCAAAAACTTTACCGTAAACCAGGGCGGAACCATCCGGTGGACGGGCAACCCGTCAAACGCTTCCATAAACCTGAATGCCATTTATGAAGTGCGTACGGATATTCAGCCATTATACCAGGCTGCCGGTTCACAATCGCCAAAAGGACGGTCGCTGGAACTGGTACAGGCCGAATTGATATTAACTAAAACACTGTTACAGCCAACTATTGATTTCGACTTTAATTTCCCGCTCGATCCATCAATTAAAGATGACCTGAGCACATACCTGTCTGATAATAATAACCGCAGCCAGCAGGCGCTCAGCATTATTGTAAGGCGTAATTTTAGTAATGGGACCAACAACAATTTAACAAACCAGGTTTTGGGTACAGCCGGCGAGGCAGTTAGTGAATTTGCATTTAACAAGCTAAACAGCTTTATATCGCAATCAAACATAAAAAACCTGGATTTGAATATCCGGTCGTTTAATGATCTTGGTATATCATACAGGTTTAAGGACAGGTTGATACTTACAGGCAGCTTGTTTAACTCCACCTCAGGCAGCAGCGATCTTTTTAACAATAATACAAGCCTGTTTAATTCGAACTTTAGCCAGCTTACTAAAGATTTTGAAGCGCAATACCTTATCCGGAAGGATGGCAATCTTAGTGCAAGGTATTCATACCGGGTTTTAAACAGCACCACGTTAAACACGCTCCAGGATGCCCAATTAGGCGTTCAATACGTAAACGGTATAGGTTTAGTTTACCAGCGCGATTTTGACACTTTTGGCGAATTTATCAGGAACATATTCAGAAAAGGGAACAGGCCTAATGCACCCGTTAAACCTACACCGGTGCCGCCAACCACGCAAACACCGGCTGTTATAACCAAGCCCGATGACGAAGATCAGTGATCGCGCATAATTGCGTGATCCATCTTATCTCTTTTGGTTCTCAGGTAAGCCTCATTATGCGGATTTGATGCAATTTCGATAGGCACATTCTCTACCACTTCAAGCCCGTATCCTATCAAGCCGGCACGTTTTGTTGGATTATTGGTCATCAAACGCATTTTTGAGATACCCAGGCTGCGCAGTATTTGTGCTCCAACGCCATAATCACGCTGATCCATTTTAAAACCCAGCTCAATATTTGCCTCAACGGTATCCATGCCGTTTTCCTGCAGATGGTAGGCTTTAAGCTTATTGATAAGCCCTATTCCACGCCCTTCCTGGTTCATATATACAACTACCCCTTTGCCTTCCCTATTTATCATCTCCATTGCTTTATGCAGTTGCGGACCGCAGTCGCACCGGCACGAGCCAAAAATGTCACCGGTAACACATGAGCTGTGAACACGCACCAAAACAGGCTCACCGGGTTCCCAGCTACCTTTTACCAATGCTAAATGGTGTTCCCCGGTGTCTGCCTGCGTATAAGCTATCATATCAAAATCTCCCCATTGGGTTGGCATTTTTACAGATACATCTTTATGGACCAAAGTTTCGGTTGCTAACCGGTAAGCAATGAGGTCTTTTATTGAGATTATTTTAAGATCAAATTCTTTTGCCAAAGCTAAAAGCTCAGGTAAGCGTGCCATATCGCCATCTTCTTTCATTATTTCACAAATAACGCCTGCGGGTTCAAATCCGGCTAAAACAGCCATGTCAATAGCCGCCTCGGTATGACCGGTGCGGCGCAATACTCCACCATCTTTGGCAATCAGCGGGAACACATGGCCCGGCCGCCCCAAATCTTCGGGTTTTGTAGCGGGGTTAATTAGTGCCAGCGTAGTTTTTGAACGGTCAGAAGCCGAAATACCGGTGGTGCATCCCGCCAACAAATCAACCGAAACCGTAAAATTGGTTTCGTGCGATGTTGTATTGTGGCTAACCATGGGCTCAAGATCAAGCTCTTTAGCACGTTTTTTGGTAATTGGCGCACAAACCAGGCCACGCCCGTGGCGCACCATAAAGTTTATAGTTTCAGGGGTCGCATTGCGTGCAGCCGTTAAAAAATCTCCCTCATTTTCCCGGTCTTCATCATCAACTACTATAATTGTTTTTCCGCTTTTTATGGCTTCTACTGCTTCTTCTATTGTGTTTAACATTTATACAGTTTATTTGAATATGAACGCCGGTTAAAGCAACTCATAAACATTGTTTTTTGAACTTTACGCAAATTTAACTGTTAATAAGATCATTCCCGTCTGCGCTTTGTAAATTATGGTTAAGTTATAAGGGTTGTAAAATAAGTTGTAAGGGTTGTAAAAGTTGTAGTTGTTGTAAAGGTTGAATTATCTTAAACATTTACAGCTTACTTAAAGTAGTACGTTGTTTAATTAAATAGGTTGCCTGGTGGTGGTTGTAGTCGTTGTAAGGGTTGTAAAGGTTGAAGACATGTCCGCTTAGCGATTATCTTTTTAACTATTACAACCCTTATAACTTATCTCAACCACTACAACTTTTACAACCCTTACAACCTGTTTCAACTAACCACAACCTTCTTCTTAAATAACCTGGTAAAAAACCGCTTATAGCTCTCCATGTCAAATATTACAGAATCGGTAGCGGCCTTATAGGAAAGAAACATGCCTATTGGGGTAATAATAACAATTGCAACCCATGAACCAATAATTGGCGACAGATCCCCATCCTTAACTGCCTTTTCTCCAATAGTTGAAATGATATAATAGATCAGGAAAAAGATAACAGAAACTACAACTGGCAATCCCAGGCCGCCCTTACGGATAATTGCCCCAAGCGGAGCGCCAATTAAGAACAAGGCAATACATGCGGCAGAAAGTGTGAATTTTTTCTGGTATTCAAGCATAGCCCTGCGGATACTGTTATTCAAATCCTTATCCCTTTCCGACCTGCTTTTTAAAAGATCCTGTATCGAGCGTGCTTCGCTTGATGCATTTGCTACAGCACCTAACTGCTCATTAGTTTTTAAGTCGGCTATAGTTGCATCAGTGTGTTTTGCAACCAAAGCAGCATATTTTTTTACCGAATCGGGCTTGGGCGCAATTGAGTAATATTTAAAATAGGCTGTTATTAATTTATAATTTACGTTTAAGCCACTGTCAACCTGGCGCCGGGTAAAGTTTTCGTTAATTTTTAGCTGACTGAGGTTCATCATCTGGAAAGCGTTCTTAAACTCATTCTCATCCGTACGCTTCATTTTAAGGCCTGAGATATCAAATTTCTGCTCGGTTGCCTTAAAACGGTAGCGTGTTAGTATTTGACGGGTATTAAAATTCTCGCGACCATGATCTTCAGTATATCTTACACCATCTTTAAGCTTTAAAACAAGGAACTCGCCATTGGGCGTACGGTACATTTTCCCTTCTTTGGCTATTAAAACATCAGTATTATTTTCTGCAGCATTTTTTGAGTAGATCATAATATCATACAGGGTTTGCCCATCAGCATCCTTTCTTTTTACCCTGATAACATGCCCCGGAAAGCTGTTGCTAAATACGCCTTCCGGCAAAAAGTTAGCCGACTTTTGCTGGCGTGCATCATATAACAGGGAGAAATACTTCAGATTGGCAATTGGGAGCATATAATCCGAAAAAATAAAAGCCGAGATGCTTAAAACTGTTACTACCATAAGCATAGGATACATAGCGCGCCGCAACGAGATCCCGGCAGATTTAATGGCTACCAGCTCATAATTTTCGCCAAGGCTGCCATAGGTCATGATAGATGAAAGGAGCACTGATAAAGGCAGTGCCATGGCTACGTTGGTTGCAGATGCATACATCATCAGCTCGAGGATGATATACCATTCAAATCCCTTGCCAATAAGGTCGTCGACGTATTTAAATAAAAACAGCATCAGCAACACAAACATCACTATCAAAAACGTGACAATAAATGGCCTTATGAATGATTTAAGTAGTAAAAGATGTATTTTCTTCATAACCGGTTTTGCATAAACCATTTGCCATAACCTGCCGGCCTGGCACTTACATGCGTGTTTTATTGAACGTAATAACGGCGCATGATGGTTTTACCATACAAAAGTAGAGATATTTAAATTTTTTTTAAGCTCCTAAGGTGCTTATCAGGTATTTTATCTGGTTATCCCAAATCAGCCTGCGTTCGCCCATTGTATCATCACTGGCAAAATCGGTAATACTCAGGGCAACATCACTTGTAAGCTCATCCTGGATGATTTCCATCTCAAAAAAGTATGCCGGATCATCATCCACCCACCTGAATCTCACTAATTTGTTTTCTTTTATTGCTATTAGCTTGGCTGTTTGCTGCTCACCATCCCACGTAAAAGTATATACCTGGTCCCTTACACTTACATCATCAGCAAACCATTGTGTTAATCCATTGGGCTCATTCAGAAAGCTATACAGTATCCGGGGAGACGATTTTATCTCATACTCGATATTAAATTTCTTCTTTTCAGACATCTGGGTTTATTATTGAAATACTCGTAAAGCTGTAAATGTTAACATTTTTTCTAAAGAAAACGAATTTCTGCTATATTTGCAAACCTTTTTCAATGGGGTGGCGGGTTTGAGTTGTTAATATCACTTAATTAAGCCCAATAGCCTTTTTTGCTGAAAACAAAATAATCGGCGGGGTAGCTCAGATGGTTAGAGCGTAGGATTCATATCCGCTAATAAGCGGACGGCAGTTCTGGAAGTGATTAGTTGTTAAAAAAAATATTAACCCGGCGGGGTAGCTCAGATGGTTAGAGCGTAGGATTCATAACCCTAAGGTCGGCAGTTCGATCCTGCTCCCCGCTACAAGGCCACTCTTTCGAGTGGCCTTATTTGTTTATATTGTCTGCACATGTTTACTGTTTACGTCTTATACTCTCCGTCTTTCAAACAGATTTACATCGGTTTTACTTCCAGCTTTTAATAAAATTTCTGTTAAAGGCTTGGATACATGACCTGCGCCTCCTGTAACTACATATTTGCTCATAAATATTTTTTATGATGCAAAGTTACTCCCGGTCTGTTCCTGGGGACTGATACAGAAGTAGGAATATGTGAAACGTTTTTACGTAAGTATTGAGTTTTACGTTAATATAAGTTTATTCGACAAACGGTAATCACAGTGATGTTGATCTCCACTTTTGCTTATAGTATAGACTAAGTGTTATAAATAAAAATTTGGTCTAGTGACATATTCCTTGAAAAATAAAAATCCACGCAAATTAATTGGGTCGATTTGGAGTATTATGCATCGCGTAAAACAGATATTTTAAACCTATTTTAACTGCTTTTTTGCAGGGCCTCCATTGCAACAAGCAAACGCCCTTTTTGATGATCTGAGAGCGGTTTTTGATTTTTAATTTTGTGCATTTTTGGGTGTTTTTGGCAGAGTTTTGGCAGAGTTTTTTTACAATAAAATCATTAAAAATCGTTGTTTAAAACATTAAAAAGGCCATTTTTAAAGATGTCATAAAAACTGCTTTTTATAAAATTAGGTGATTTTTTTCAATTTTTCACCAAATTTCACCGTTTTTCACAGCAATTTTCGCCTGTTAAAAGCCCATTAAACCCTACATTTTCATGCCCGCCATGTTATCATTTCCATTTTTAAATATCGCTTCGCTGTTCAGTAAATAAGCGCCACTGGTCACAACAATATCACCGGAATTTAAACCGGAAAGGATAGGCACATAATTTGAGTTTCCAGCGCCCGGATTAATCATTTTAGGTGAAAAGCTGCCATCTGAATTTTTCACCCAAACCATACTGCCTTTACCACCTGTTAAAATAGCTGAAGCAGGTACGGCTAAAGAATGGTTATTACCATTTGTTATCGAGATATAAGCCATCATACCTGGCTTTATGAGTCCTTGTGGATTGGGAATACTGATTCTTATTAAATCCACTTTAGAGGCATCCGATAACTCAGGATTGATAAATGCAATTTTCCCATTTATAACCTGTCCGGCTAAATCCGGAAAGAAAACGCTCACCCTGTCATTTTCCTTGTAGGTACTTGTTTCACCGGCATAGATCTGTGCCTGTACCCATAAATTATTTAACGCCTGTGTTTTAAATATGGACATACCTTCGGTTACATAATCTCCCTCATGAACCGCTATGTCGCTAACAGTTCCACCGATCCTACTTAATACAATGGTTGATGCAGACACTTTCCCGCTGGCTGATAGACTTTTGATCTGGGCGGCTGACAGGCCCCACAATTGCAACTTATTTTCGGCTGCGCTGATTAGTTGTTGGTAATCCACATCGGGGTTATGCAGCACTTTTTGTTGCTGCTTTGCCAATAAATATTCTTTTTCTGCTTCCTGCAAATCTTCGCTGTAAATAGAATAAACTGGTTGGCCTACAGAAATTTTTTCACCTACTGTTCTTACAAATAGTTGCTGTATCCTTCCGGCTATTCTTGCGCTTAATTCTTCTGCTTTATTTTCATCGGTGGATACTGTTCCGGTCAATGTTTTGTCACTGCTTATATTTTCTTCGCGAACAGTATCCGTCTGTATACCGGCTAACTGGAGCTGTGTCGCCGTAAGGGTGATACGGTCTACAGTTTTATCACTTGTGCCGGTAAGTTCCACCTTAATCAGTTTCATACCGCATATCGGGCAATTGCCATCATGATCCTCATGTACCTGTGGATGCATGGAACAGGTGTAGTAAGCTTTGCTTTGGGTTTTAACTACTATTTGTTGCGGTTTTGGTTTACACGCCGCAAACAAAAGGGTACTTAGCAATACCAATAGTTTTATCTTATTCATCATTTTTCGTTTTAATGAAGCTCTCGCTGTCTGTTAAATATTGTGCATTAGCTGCCAGGCTATCCGTTGCCTGCAGTCCTTTAGTAATCAATATTTCATTGCCGTTTATCGCACCTGTTTTTACTTGTTTAGCATAAAAGGCCGGTCCATTTTTTAACCAAATAATTTGTGTCTGGCCTAAATCGACCAATGCAGTTCTTGGTATCCATAAGCCACTGGTTTTCCCGGTCTGAATTTCCGCCTTAACCAGGCTATTTACTTTCAACTCATGATCCATGTTATCCAGGTAGACGCGAATACTGGTTGTTTTATCACCGTTTTCTAAAACAGGTTCAATGAAATCCACCTTTCCGGTAACTGTCTTACCAGGCAGATCGGGCAATGTCATTGTTACTGGCTGGTTTAATTTTAACGCAACCATAGCTGATCGGTCAATTTTTATAATAGCCCAAAGCATGTGAGGATTGACCACGTTAAACAAACTCTGCCCTTTCTCAACATACATTCCTTCTTTGATCGAAAGCGGAAGATTATCAGCATAAGATGGTGGGGTTTCTGTAGCCGTGCTTCCCGGCATTTGACTGTGTGGCATATCATGTACATGGCCCTCATAAGGACTATAAACAGGAAGACCGTAAAATGGCTTGCCAGATTTTATAACCTCGTTAACCCGTTCATTGGTCATCCCTTCTAATAACAATTTCTGCTTTGCTGAATTTATTAAATCTGTTTCCTGTGCCGAGTTTTTTGTTAGGTAAATCAAGTCCTGCTGGGCTGTGACCATATCAGGACTATATATATCAAAAATGCGTTGCCCTTTATGTATTTCCTGAAAGGCAAATTTAATATACAACTTTTCAATTCTGCCTGAAAAACGTGATGCGATATTGTTAATATCGCGCGTATCAAAATCAAGATAGCCCTGCGCGGAAATGGTTATTGCCGCATCCTTTTGCTCAGGCATAATAGCTGCTACAGTAGAGATTACCGTAGAATTGACCGGCTGTAAAACCGTGTTCAAACTGATACCTGAACCTTCGCTGGCTTGCTCTGATTTTTTTACCAGTGTCATTCCACAAATCGGGCAGTTTCCGGGATGGTCCTCCAATATTTGCGGGTGCATTGGGCAGGTGTATTTTACATCACTTTTTGCCTGTACCGTGGCTTGTTGCTTTTTCTTGTCAGAACAAGCAGTAAGCAGCATAGTGCTTAACAGGATGCCAGTAAACATTATGCTAATTGCTTTCATTTTCTTTTTCATAAGTCACCTGTAAGGTTAAAAGTTCCTGTAAACGATCCAGATATGCCATACGGGCTATTTGTAGATCCTTTATGCCATTTAATACCGATGGCAAGTCGCCGGTATTCTGATCGTAGGCCAGTAAAGCGGTTTTATAGCCGTTTTGCAGGGCGGGAATAATGTTTTGCTGATAATTTTTTAGCTGTCGTTTTTTGCTGCCGATGTCAGTGCTTATTCCGGCTAACTGTCCGGCAGCCTGGTTAACCAGATCCAGTTTTTTCTGTTGTAGTTCTTCCACCTCATATTGAATACCTTTCAGATTGGCTTTATATTCTTTGGATACCCAGGGGACAATGGGTATGGTCACAGAGGCCATTAATATATACTGATTAGGATAACCGCCATAACTGAGCATGTGCGCTGCCTGGATACCAAAATCCGGTTTGCGTTTGCTGTATTCCATTTGCGCGTTGAGTCGCTGCAATTCAATATTCCGGTTGATGCCTTTAATGTCACTGCGGCCATTTGCAAGTGCCGAAGTATCGGTTATAGCCGTTTCATAATCCTTTAATATTAGGTTCGTATCCACTGAAAATGTCATCCGTTTATCTCTGTTCATCAGCGTATTAAGCATGATGTTCTTTTGAAGGATTTCGTTATTCAGCTGCTCGCGGGTATTGTCCAGTTCGTACAGGTCTGCTTTAGCCTTATAGATATTTGGAAGCTTTTCCTTTCCGTAGGTCAGGCGGATGTTAGCATCTTTCAGCATATATTCCAACAGGCTTTGGGTATTTTGCAATAAAGCCAGTTTCTTTTCCAGCACCACGAGCTCATAGTAATATTGCTTCGCCTGAGCTATCAACTGATTTTTCAAATAGTTCTTATCCTCGGTTGTTACTTTAGACAAGCCCTTCATATAATCTTCCTTTGCCCGGAGTTTAGCAGGATTAGTAAACATTTGTTCAGCCTGTATCATAAACGAACCTCCGTTCGGATTAAGTTGATAGGGCGTTTGATATTGTCCGGCACTAATTTTTGGCGCATCCAAACTTTTTGCCCCGGCTGCATATGCAGTTTGCGCACTAACTTTTGCATCATAAGCCTGTAACGCCGGATTATCTGCGACACGGGTTAAAACGCTATCCAAGGACAAATGCTGGGCTCTTACTGATAAGCTTGTAAAGCAGATTAGCAGGCTCACTATAATTTGATTTCTTGTTTTCATTATTCTTTTACCTCCAATACTTCCAGTTTGCCATGTTTCTTTAATTCATACTCCTTAACCATCAAAAAGATAAGCGGGGTAACTAATAAAATATGGGTGGAAGACGTTAATACACCGCCGATCATCGGCAATACGATAGGCAGCATTACATCACTACCTGTTCCGGTTGCCCAAAGCACGGGCACTAAACCAAACAAGGCCACGCATACTGTCATTAGTTTTGGCCGCAGGCGTTTTACAGCACCATTCATTACATAAACACGCAAATCCTCACGGGTGATAGTCTCTTTTGAATTTCCTTTTAAAGCGACGAGTTGCTGCATGGCATCATTCAGGTAGATCACCATTACAATACCCGTTTCCACGGCGATCCCAAAGAGCGCGATAAAGCCCACGGCTACGGCAACCGACAAATGAACCCCAAAAAAATACACCATATAAGCGCCTCCGATTAAAGCGAACGGGATTGAAATCAGGCTGAAAAATGCTTCACGGATAGAATGAAAAGCAAAATACAGGCAGCCGAAAATAATGATGAGTACAATGGGTAAGATCAGCTTTAGAGTATGTTCTGCACGGATCAAATTTTCATACTGCCCGCTCCATTCAATGTAATAACCTTTGGGCAGGGTCTTTACCATTCTGTTTAATCTTTCTTGCGCTTCCTTAACCGTACTGCCCAGGTCACGGTCACGAACATTGAACAAAACGGTGCCCCTTAACAAAGCATTTTCGGATTGTATCATAGCCGGTCCATCGCTGATCTTTATATCAGCAACTGAGGATAGTGGGACCGGACCGTTATTAGGTGTTTGTACCAACGTCCGTTTGATCGCCTCCAAATTACTTCGGTAACCCTGGGCCATACGCACATTCACGCTGAAACGCTGCCTGCCCTCTATTGTAGTAGTTAGATTCATACCGCCCAAAGCGCTTTCCACCACCTCATTCACGTCATCCACGCTTAAGCCATAACGGCCTATGGCATCTTTATTGACCTGTATATCCACATATTTACCGCCTGTTATCGGGTCAACATACATATCCTTAACACCGTTTAATCCTTGCAAAGCCTGTTTCATCTGATTGGACAAAGCATTGATGGTATCCAGGTTCTGTCCGTATACTTTAAGTCCAACATCTGTCCGGATTCCTGTGGATAGCATATTGATGCGGTTAATGATGGGCTGCGTCCAACCGTTCACTACGCCAGGTATTTGGAGCTTGGCATTGAGCTCATTGATGATGTCCTCCTTTTTTATGCCTTTGCGCCATTCGTCTTTGGGTTTCAGAAGGATGATCGTTTCTGTCATACTGATCGGTGAATTGTCTGTAGCAGTATTGGCGCGGCCAGCTTTTCCTAAAACGTTGGCTACTTCGGGTACGCTTTTAATGATCTTATCTTGTACCTGTAAAAGCTGTTTCGCTTCGGCGTTGGAAACATCGGGCTGGGTAACGGGCATGAAAAGTATAGTACCTTCATCCAGCGGCGGCATAAACTCACTGCCTAAAGAAAGCAGCAACGGGATGCTGATGAGCAAGGCAACAATATTGATGATTAGTGTTGTTTTTCGCCAGGTTACGCACCAGTTGAGTATGGGCCGGTATATTCGTTCCAGTCCACGGTTCAGCGGGTTGTGGTCATCCGTCCGTAATTTTCCTTTCAGGAAAAAGGAGATCAGTACCGGTGCGAGTGTTACGGCAAGGATGGCATCAATTGCCAGTATGAATGTTTTTGTCCAGGCCAGCGGACCAAACAACTTACCTTCCTGCCCCTCCAGTAAAAATACTGGCAGGAAGGATGCCACAATGATGAGTGTAGAGAAAAATACGCCACGCCCGACCTGTTTGCAGGATGCTTCTATAATTTTGATTCTTTCTGCTGTGGTCATGATCTTTCTTTTTGTTGTGCGATGGATAAATTCCTATGCGAGTTTTCAACCATGACGATCCCATTGTCTACAATAACCCCGATAGCTAAAGCGATCCCTGTTAAGGACATAATATTTGAACTGATGCCAAAGGCATTGAGCAGGATAAAGCTCGCGGCTATGGTGATAGGAATTTGGATAATAATACTTAGAGCGCTGCGCCAGCTAAACAGGAACAGGATAACGATGACCGACACGGTGATCATTTCCTCGATCAAGGTATGTTTGACAGAATTAACCGCATTTTCAATGAGTTCACTCCTATCATAGGCAATCTTAAAGTTAACACCCGCAGGTAACCCTTTTTGGATATCGCTCATTTTATCTTTTACCGCATGGATTACCTTATCGGCATTTTCACCGTATCGCATCACTACAATGCCGCCAACAGCTTCACCTTCGCCGTTCTGATCAAATATGCCGAGCCGTTCATCGCCACCCATCTGCACGGTTGCTATATCTTTTATTGTGACCGGTATAGTATTGTTTACGCCAACGGGGATGTTCTCTACGTCCTTTAGAGTTTTGATATAGCCCAATCCGCGCACAATGTAACCCGTTCCGTTCATTTCAAACTTGCGCCCGCCTACATCATTGTTATTGCTTTTTACTGCCTTTAATACCTGCGATAAGGGGATATTATAATAATTGAGTTTATGCGGGTCAATCGAAACCTGGTATTGCTTTTCAAAGCCGCCGAATGAGGCGACCTCGCTGACACCGGACACGGTTTGCAAGCCCAATTTTATGTACCAATCCTGTAGGGCACGCAGTTCACCAAGGTCGAATCCTTTGGCGTCCAAAGTGTACCATAAGATATGCCCAACACCTGTTCCATCAGGGCCTAATGTTGGTGTAATGCCCTGGGGTAATAAACGCTGTGCGTAGTTCAATCGCTCAAGTACCCGGCTTCGTGCCCAATATATATCAGCTTTGTCTTCAAAAACGATATAGACGAAACTCATCCCGAACATCGAGGTCGCCCTAATCGCTTTTACTTTGGGAATGCCCTGCAGGTTGCTCACCAATGGGTAAGTTACCTGGTCTTCCATAATCTGCGGGCTGCGGCCCTGCCATTCGGTGAACACGATCACCTGGTTATCTGACAAATCGGGAATGGCGTCTATCGGGTTCACGCTGACCGCATATGCCCCCCAACTAAAGAGAGCAACCGCTATCAGCAGAACGATATACCTGTTTTTTAAGGACAGGGTAATAAGTTGATTGATCATCTTAATGTGTTTTAATAAGCCCGTCCGCCGACTGGCGGACCGGGCTTAAATGAACTTCCCGCTTATTTTGCCGCTTTCTTTTTAGCAGGCTCTTTTTTAACTAAGGTCATACCGCAATTAGGTTTAGGGCATTTACCGGGTTTGTCGCTTAATACATCCGGGTGCATAGGACAGGTGTATTGCACTTTTGCAGGTTTAACCTTTTTGGTCTTAGTGGTATCTGATACCAAAGTTGTCGAATGGACAGCGAGCACACTCATGCCGGAAAACAATATGGCTATAGCCATCAATGTTACTTTTTTCATGGATTTTTAAATAGAGAATGGATAAATAGCATCAGGCTTTAGCAAGGCTAATGCGTTGATTATAAATTAAACTGATGAATTTAAAACTATGGGCTAGCCGGTACAGAATGTACGGCTAATAGGAAAAGTACAAATCAGATTCTGTAAGCGCAGTTCAGGGTATAGACAGGTATATCTGAATGTCCCGGTGGGGCATTTCCCTTATAAACTATTTGCGTATGTAATATACTGACAACAGGTTCATTGACCAGGCTAATAAATGATGGGACTATTGCTGGTACAGGTAGGTTCAAAGAAATAGAAACAGCACTAAAGTGGCTATCCTTTACTTTGAAACTTTGTTTTTGATGGTCGCAGCACTTATCCTTTTTGCCTGTCTGGCCGGTGTTATCGCCAGCACCATAGGTATAGGTTACCGAAGCTAACTTTCCGCAGCAATAGAAACGATCAACGCTCATACCCATGCAGGATACGATGTAGATAGCCGTTAATAAAATGAGCACGGGACGTTTCATTAGTACAAATATAATAAAAGTATACGTTTTGCGGATTAATATAGTTGTAAGCCGCCCCGGTTTAGAGGCGGCTTGTTATATGATTATAATTTACATATGGTCTTACAATTACCGGATGCCTTGCAGGTTTTGCTGCAATAATCCTTGCAGTTTGGCCCGCAGCCGTGCGAGCAGGTTGAACAGTGATTCATCTTGCTGTTGCAACAAGGCGTATTGGCGTAGGTAATGGAAACAGCAGATAACAGCATCACCATACTGATGAAAAGAAACTTTTTCATGATTTTGAATTTAAAGATTAATAATTAATGGTTTTGTCAATCTTGGATTGACGTGTTCAAGCTTTAATTATTAAGCTTTCGGCGGGTTCCAGCCATTGCCGTGATAGTCGGATAATTGGCCTATTGGAAAAGGGTGAACGGCCTGGCTACTTAAAATGGAAATGATGGGAGGAATAGAAACAGATGATACAATAACAAATCCGCACGTTCCGCAAGACAGCATCGCGTTACAATTGCCTTTGGCGCAATCATCAGCAGCACTATGTTTTTGTTGTTTACAGCAATCCTTATGCGTTTTTGCTACGCAGCATGATGCCTTTCCATGATGGATGTTCGCTATACCTGTAAATGAAGATAAAAGCAAAATATTCAGGATGAGAAAAACAGCTATAGATTTCATGTGCTTATTATAGTGCTAAGATACCGGCAATATCTGGCGCAATTTTATATAATTCCGTTAAAAATTTACATTCTATTGCAGATGTAAACGATTAGATCTTATCAATCGCCTTTCTGCCTGCTTTTTCGGAAGCTTTGAACTGGCTGGGTGTTAAGCCGGTAACGCTTTTGAATTGTGTAGATAAATGCGCACTGCTGCTGTAACCCATCTGATAGGCAATTTCATTGAGGTTCAACTCACCGTATTCCATCAGCTCTTTTATTTTTTCCACTTTTTGTTCGATAATGAACCGTTCAATAGTTGTATCCTGTGCGTTGGAAAATAAGCGGCTTAAATGGGCATAGTCCTTGCCAACACGCTTCGCTATCAAATCTGAAAAGGATATATTAAGTTCGGACAAATCGGAATGATGCACTAATTCAATGACTGCATTTTTAATTGCTTCAACGGTCTTATCCGTTTCCTTGTTGATCAATTCAAAACCCGGAACTTTCAGAGCCGCAGATACCAATTGCAATTGTTCCTCATCGGGTTCAGGCGCTATTTCCGCACTACCCAACGCGACCTGTTTAACGGTAAAGCCCAGGTTTTCCAACTGCTGCCGGACGATCATCTGGCAGCGGTCGCAGACCATGTTTTTAATATGTAATAGCATGAATATCCTCTTTCTCAAAATTAGCATTATTTCATGCTTTTCCTTCCCCAATAAAAGTAAATCAGGGATAGTGGTATAAAGATAAGGTTCAGCCAGGTTTGATAGTTCCAGCTAAAATCTTCGCTTGCCATTTGCATACGGCCGGTATGTGCTTTGGGTATCCAGTGCAAGGCTGCAAAAGAGTAATCCAAAAACAACGAAGTAAAGGAAATGCTAACTACCAAAATGATCAATAAATACCACATCGTTTTATTGCCGTAATATTTACGGAATACCATCAGCATAGGAATTGTAACCAGGTCAGACAGTATAAATGCGATCACGCCGCCGAAAGATATACCGCCTTGCCATAACACAGCTGCCAAAACGATATTTCCTACCGAGCAAACAAAGGCAATTATGGCAATGAATATTCCTACAATGGCGTTCCAGCTCAATATAACAATGTGCGGTAGGGTGCTGTTGCCGCTTAAAAATAAACCTTTCCAAAATCCGCCTGGAACTACAACCATTAAAATAGCCGATACGGCGAGTCCGATCAAAATATCTTTGCCCACCATTGTTACATCCATATAATAATGCCCGCTGGCTTCCTTTAGTTTAGTAAATAAACTGGTTTTCGCTGGAAGCACTTCTTTGATATCCATCTTCATCTCATGATGGCAGCAAGAGCTTTCCATCTTGTGATGCGAATGAGAGTCATTTGATTTTTCTCCTTCTGATGCCGCAATGTGTTCTTTGGCTTCATCCTTTACTTTCGCTGGGAAAAACCAGCTTATGATTATTGCCGAAATGATAATAAAAAACAAACCGCCGATCACCTCTCCGCCAAAGAACGCCCAGCCTAAAAGCGAGACGATCACGATAAATATTTCAAAAACCAGGTTGGTGCTTGCTACCATAAAGGCAACAGCATTTGACCACGTAGAACCCTTTATCATTAATGCTCTTGCCATCGAAGCTGCTGCATAAGAACATGAAGAAGATATGGCTCCAAAAAGCGTAGAAAGACTAATCGCAGTTATCGAATCTTTACCCAATCTTGCAGATATGCTTTCCGTAGACACGAAAGCGCGGATTAGCGATGACAGGATAAAACCCAGCGCCAACCCCCAGTATATGTCCCATATCATATGGGCCAGTTGTGATAAGATATTTGTTATTACGGCCATGGTGAATCAATTAATGTAATACAAATTTACCCTGGGCCTGATTTTTAAGTTTACAGTTTAGCGTAATTAATTTATAGGATTTTGATGTACAGTCTGATTTACGACGCTTTACTACAACCTTTGTAGAAAGTGGAGAACGCGACATTTTCCACTTTATCGAAAAATTGCGAATAAGTATTCTCCACGTTGTAATTTTGTCAAAAAACACTAAAATAATAATTGATTTTAAGGGACTTTACTTGATTTAGTGGCAGAGTTTTTTTATTTCTAAACGAGTTTAAATAATTGAAAGTCAATCACAAATAGATGGTCTTTATAATGATCTTCGAATTATTTTGATTAATGGGCCAAAATTAAATTTGCCATCATTTTTAATTTTAGATTAGGCTGCCTCACATTGTCGTTTTTGAGAATCGTTTATTCTCTACTAAATACCGACCTGACGTTATAAAATTTGACGAAGTGCTTTATAAGGCTTTGATCAATAAGCCAATGATGGCTGCCATACCGATGATATAAGGCTCCTGTATTTTCTTTACATACAGCAAGGCCAAAACAGTAACTATCGCAATTAACGCGGTAGGAAGATCAATAATCGAACGTAACCCAATAATAATCACAGAACCCACTAACGCTCCAATAACGGAAGAAGTGATTCCCTCCACGAATGCCTTGATACTTGCATTTTTTGCGATCTTCTTAAAGGATGGCGCCAACGCTACCGTAAACAAATAACAAGGCAGGAATGTAGCCAGGGCAGCCACGCAGGCACCGGGAAACCCTGCTACCAAATAACCGATAAAACCTACTGTAATGACTACCGGCCCCGGAGTAATCATGGCCACGGCCACCGCGTCTACAAACTGGTGTTCATTCAGCCAGCCAAATTCTTTAACCACACCTCCGTGAAGGAAAGGAACGATAGCCAGGCCGCTACCAAATACAAAGGCTCCTGCCTTCAGAAAGAACCAGCCGATCTCCTGCAAAGTTTTTCCATTATAATTCCAGAAACCGATACTTAATAAAATACCCGCGGGCGCAATAGCAGGTCTTTTAAGCCATTTTGGAGGAGCTTTGATGAGCATATAAAGTATACCACAAGCGAGGAACAATAGTATTTCTTCCCTTTCGGTAATGACGGTTATTACAATTCCAGTAATATAGAACAGCCACAATAACCATTTGGATTTGATAGCAGCCGGTTCAAACTTGCTGATGGTTTTTGCTGTCAGCTTATAGGCACTCATGGCAATAATACCGATAACTGCAGCACCCACGCCATAAAACACCGCCTGCATCCAGGCTAAGCCGCCGTACAACTGGTAAGCCATACCTAACAGAACAACCATAATAAAAGACGGCAACACAAAAGCCAACCCTGTGAGCGTCGCGCCAATCAAGCCATAATGAACAAAGCCGATGTAAATACCTAATTGCGCAGCTAATGGCCCTGGTGCCAGTTGCGCTAATGCCAGGCCCTCTTTATATTCTTCTTCGGTTAACCAGCCTTTATTTTCTACCAGGTCGCGGTGCATATAACCCACCAAAGCCACCGGACCGCCGAAGCCCCAGGTGCCCAGCTTGAGATAGTATTTGGTCAGATCAAGCAGGGAATAGGCTGGTTTTGGTTTGATCAGTTGTTCTGCCATGTATGTTTTTCCTCCTGAACATATTTTGCCCAACTGTATAAAGCGTCGTAAACTTTCATTCCGAAGGCTAACTGTTCCTGGTCGTTTTTAAAGTTATAAGAAAGTCCTGCCGAAATGGCCCAAAGCCCGGCTGCCTGCGGTGCCAGGTCAAAACGGGCTGTATCAGCACCCCTTACGATCTCCGCAATCTGTAATAGGGCCGGATCGGTCAAACCATGCTTTTTGATAATATAGTCAAACGTGCATCGCTCACCCTCATGAGTATATTCAGCTCCGGGAATATCATAAGGTATTGCATTTAATGCTTGCGCCTGTTCAAAAACTACTTCTTTAGGCACGAAAATAAATTCTGCATCTACGTCAACAAAATTTTTGATTAGCCAGGGGCAGGCAATGCGGTCAATCTTTGGCCGTTCCCTTGTTATCCATTTCATAGTGTCCTTAAATTTTGTACCATCTATACAATAATACCTGTATTTCAATCCCGGAAATAGAACAGATTTTACTGTTAGAACCAATTTTACTTTTTAGTATGGATTTGACGGGATTATTAAAAAGTAACCCTCCAGACAAATTTGAGCACACCATTGCTGATCGTTGGTTTCAAATAATCTGCTCTTGTTAACTGGTCATAGCCATTGTTCCAAACCAAATAAAAATCCGATCCGATCTTGGGTATCCAGTGCAGGTTAAAGTTTGAAAGAAACTGGTCTTCTTGGGAGTCGTATTGCGTAAGCAAAGCAATATCAATTTTATTGGTGAAGGCATAACGAATGGTGGATACCCATTGCCGGATTTGATCATCAACTCCATTGTGTTGAATGGGGTTCAAATTATACTGCTCCTTAAAACTCAGGTGTTTGTTAACATTAACGCCCAACACTAAAGTCAACGTTTGAATGTCACCATTATAGAGTGTTCCCCAATTATACAGTACCTGTCCGTAAATCCTTCTGCCGGTGAAAGTATTGAACTGGAACTCGTAATTATGCATGTGGTATTTACCAATTTGAATTTCAATTTTATTAGTTAGGGTAAAGGGCACGTCGATCCGGTCGTAGGATTGGTAAGTATTGAACTGAAATTCATCCCCGGTTTTAAAAAGCAGGCCAAAGGGGCGCGTTTCATTATTAAAAGATTCAAGCTCACCTGTGCTTTGCGTGTGGAACAATGCAAAATTCCAGGGCATAAATTCTATTTTCCTGATCCCGTATTGATTAAACCACCTGGGCTCAACAACCAGGTGCCAGTTCAGGGCATTGTAATTATCCCGGGTCAAAAAGCCTAATTGCGGGTTAAAGTTCTGCGGTAATGAAGATATAGCGATGAAGTGATCGATCAGGTCATTCGGATAATCCACAAATATGCGGTAAGCAAGGGAGTTAGCTTTAAACTTGCCATTATCAATGTTTTCCGCGAAGGTAGCTGCAACTTCCAGGTTTTTATTTTTTAGGAAATGCGAGGTTAAATAATGACCGTCGACGCCCGCGATCAGGTTATTACTCCTGCTGCTTATTTTTGATGTTACAATACCTCCGATATAGGACTGCTCGCCAATATTGTATTTGTACCGCAGCACGGTATTATTTACAGTGGGAATGGTATCGGTAGCGGCCGTTTGCAGGGAGAGAAAACCGATGTTACTTTGACCCGCCTGTCCAAATAGCCGAAGCCCTCCAAGAATGTCTACCGGTGCAAAGTTTTCCAGGCCTATTTTCCGTGAGTAAAAAGCACTGTTATTATTGCCAAGGTTAAATTCAAAATTACCTGCTCCCTCCAGGAAAAAGTCCCTTTTTTCAGGATAATACAAATTGAAACGGGTCAGATTGACTTGTATAATATCCGCGCCTACCTGTGCAAAATCGGTATTGACCGTTAAGTTAAGTTTGAGGGATGGTGTAATATTATAATTCAGGTCAGCGCCGATCTTTTTTACCAGGGTGTATGGTGTAGTGTCTTTTTTGAAATCCCAGCCTGCAAGTACATAGGGCTTAAACTCAAATCGTTGCGAGTAAGTAATATTTTGTAAACCGGACAGGGTTCCGGCAAGCGAAAAATTTTCCAGGCTGTTATTCCGCGACCAGTTTTGCCACCTGTCCTGCTCATTGTTCGCGCTGATATCACGTTCAAAATTGACGGCCCATATTTGTTTAGGCGCGTTTTTGAACTTCAGCGTATTGTAAGGAATTTCAACTTCTGCAAACCACCCATCACTATTTACGATAGTAGCGGCATCCCAAACACCGTTCCAGTCAGAATTGGTATCATCATTTGCCGCTATTAACAGATCAGCTCTCGCTCCGTTCGGATTGATCACAAACTCATAGCCTGTTCTGCCGTCGTTAAAGGGGCTGATCACAATTTTAAAGTTATCCTCGCCCGTAAAATCGAAATCCCGCTGCAGGGATTTTGCAATAATTTTGTGATGTACCTGGTAGCACCATATACCGATGTATAAGGCTGTGGAAGTATAGACGACCGCCACCTGTGTTTTCTCAGTTCCAGGTTTACCAAAATCAGGATCTCTTTGTATAAAATTGGAAATTGGAATTGCCTGTGTCCATACAGGCTCATCCAATTTCCCGTCAAGTTTGATCTTTTCACCCGAATAGGTCGCTTTTATAGTATTGGACGAATTTATCTGTCCAAATAAACAAATTGGCCAAATAAGCCCTGCTATTATCGGGTATAGAATTTTCACTACATTTTCATCCCACCTCCTGAACTCTTTTTACCCAATTCATCCAATGCGGCCCTGAATCCCTTGGCGAGGTCCAGTGCCGGACCTTTGCCTAAATAGTGCAGGAAGATGATATGCGGGTCATCATTCAGCATATGGCTGTGCACTGCAACCACTTCAATGTTATGCTGACGCAGCGTTTTAATCACATTATTAACTTCACCGGGCAACATGGCAATATCACCGGCTATCTGGGCATTATCCTGCTTCCCTGCAAAAGAGGCCCAGGTATTCAACCCGATATTGGTGGTCATTTCAACCCCCATCATCATTACCTTAAGGTCGCTGCGCCCGATGGTATATTTATAGGTCGGGCCATTTACACTGCCGGTATATTTAACGATGGCATCAAGGGCCGGAATATCAAAATTTTCTTTACCCGTAATTGCTGAGGGCGTACCCGGAGTTGGTTGATTTGCCGGAAAGACTTTACTGTCACGGATCGTATCGGCATATCTTTTAGCAAGCTCGGCAATCGTACCCATGCCATGGACATGCACATAAAAAATCCGGGGTTCTTCATAAAAAAAGTGGTTATGGATAGCGCCAATCTCCAGGCCATTTGCCTGTGCCGCTGATATTAAGGGGTTAACTTCTTCCTGCAGCAATACCGTATCACCCATTACCATGGCTGATTTTCCGTCAACAGATTTTTTAAAAGAAACCCAGCCACCAAAGCCAAATGGGATTGGGATGGGTTCTCCCTTAAGTTTAACTTTCAGGTCATTGCGGGGCAAAGGCGTAGTATGCGTAGCTTCTGCTTCTTTGTAACTGCCTTTTTTACCTATAGCCGTTTCTATGGCTGTAATCTCTTCAGATGTGAGCGCCGGAGTTTTGCCGGCAAATAAAGATGTTGCCTGTAGTTTCTGTACCGGCAACAATAAGGTGGTTCCTAATACCGCAGTTGCCTGTAAAGCCTGCCTGCGGGTGAATTTTTCTGTTTTCATATTTAAAGATTGATGTATGTTATAATGGCAAACAAATTTATGAGTTAATTGACAGATATTAAGATAGTTCCAAATTAAACAGGTGTTTTGTTCTAATAAGGTATCTTCATGGTTTTACTTGTACCAGTGTGCCTTCTTTTAATTCTTCATTGGCCTGGGCCACTACCTGGTCCCCGGCTTTTAAGTCTCCTGCAATCTCCGTCTTATCTTTATTGGTAAAACCGGTCTTCACATCCACCCATTTTGTTTTGCCGTTCTCCACCCTGATCACAAATTTGCGTTCCTGTGTGGTGACGACGGCTTTGAAAGGAACCATGAAGCCGTCTTTGGGACGAATAACGGGCAATATAATCTGGGCAAACATGCCCGGCTTGAGTTGTCCACTGGTATTCGGGAATGTAAACTCCCAAATTTCACTTCGGGTTTGAGGATCAATGGCGTCCGATTTTCTCGCCAGTTTCGCCTTAAATACTTGTCCCGGATTGGCGGAAACCGTGAAGGACGCCTCGTTATCCTTTAATTTAGCGGAGTTAAAAGCTTCCGGCACCGCTACATCTACTCTTAAGGATGAGTTATCCTCTATGCTGAATAGCATGGTTTTCCCGGTATTATCTACAAAATCGCCTTTAAATACATTTCTCGCAGTAACCACACCATTAAACGGTGAACGGATTATCAAATAGTCTTCAATAGCTTTAGTAGCCTGTGTTGCTGAACGGGAAGCCTGGTAAACCGCACTGTCCGTTTTCATCTGGTTCCGGGCAATATCCAACTCGTTATCAGATACTGCTCCCGGTGTTTGGGCTGCCTTTAACAACCTTAAATAAGTGGTCCTGCCTGTTTCGTATTTTGCTTTTGCGCCCATACTGTTGCTTTGGCTTTGCGCCTGTGTTGCATTTAATTCGGGAGCATCAAGAATGCACAATATTTGTCCTTTTTTTACCTTTGAACCAATATCAACTTTTACTTCCCTGACATATCCGGGTGTGCGTGCATAAATATTGGCGCGGTCAAAGGGAATGATTTCCCCCGTTAAGCTGAGTTTATTGGAAACCGGTTCCAGTTTAAGTGTGAGCAGTTTGACCACAGGTTTTTCCGGCACGCCTTGGGGGGCAGCCTTTTCTTCCTGGTTCCCGCCGCAGGCTGACAGCAGGAAAACAGGAACTAAGAATATATACTTTATAGCTTTCATGATTGATTTTCGGTTAGATTATGGTACTTGCTTTGCGGATCATCCGGGTCTAAAGAAATAACCGGTACCGGGCGGTTTCCGATAGCCGATTGATAGATTAATGGTAATAAAACTAAACTGGAAAACATTGAAAAAAGGAGCCCGCCAATTACAGCTGTACCCAACGGAGAGGTTTGGTCCCCGCCTTCACCCAGACCTAAAGCCATTGGGATCATACCTGCGATCATTGCGAAACTGGTCATGATGATGGGCCTGATCCGGTCTTTGATACCAATTAAATAAGGCTCTTTGATTTTTCTCCTTCGGTATTTTTCTGCCTGTGTCACAAACAGGATCGCATTTGCAACCGCCACGCCAATCGCCATGATACAGCCCATATAAGATTGTATGTTCAGCGTTTTTCCGCAAATCCAAAGCAGCAGGAAACTGCCCGCTACAATTCCGGGAATAATGGATATGACGACCAAAGACAGCCTGAATGACTGAAAGTTCACCGCCAGCATCAGGAAGATCACGACAATGGCCAGTAAGATACCCTGCTGTAATTCCTGGAAGGTTTGACCAAACACTTCGGCCTGACCTTGCTGCTGTATCTTCAGGCCTTCCGGCAACTTGCCCGTCCCGGCAATGATCTTGTCAATATCATTGATGGCTGCACCCAGCGCTTTACCCTCTAAATTTGCTGTAATGGTGATAAACCGTTTCTGGTTTAAACGGTCATATTCGCCCTCCACGTTACCCATTTTCCAGGTCGCCACGTCGCGCATGTAAACCTGTTTACCACCATTGGAACCCAGGAGTATATTATCCACCTGACCGGGATCATTCATGACAAACTCCGGTACCTGCACCTGTACCTGGTAGGCAGTTCCCGCGGATTTATCCACCCAGTAATTCGGCTGCGTAAAGCGGCTGGACGAAGTAGCGGCAGCCAAAGATTTACCGGCCTCCTCAACGGTTAATCCCAGCTGACCAAGCTTAACCCGGTCGAACTCGATCTTCATTGCAGGATAACCCTGCGGTGCGCCATAAGTCACATCGCGGAGATAAGGCAGGGCTTTGAGGCGTTCAACGATTTTTTTGCCAAACATCCTGTCCTGCTGCAGGTTTTTACCTAATACCTGTATCTGTATGGGTGTGCCTGTACCCTGGCTCATCACCTGGTCCACCAAGTCTGCCGGTTCAAAAGAAAGGTGCACACCCGGCATTTCTTTAAGGGCAGCTTTGCGGATCGCTTCTTTAAAATCATCCAGGTGTACCCCGGCACCCTTGATAAATTTCACCTTCATGACTGATTCCTCGGGCCCGCTCGTCCACAAATGGATCGCACTAACCGGGTAACTGGATGGCAGCAAGCCTACGTAGGCGGATGATATAGCGATTTTATTACCACCGGAAAGGCTGTCGACCAGGTGCAATAACTGTTTGGTTTTTGCTTCCGTGCGCTCGATCCGGCTGCCTTCAGGCAGCCGTAACCTGACCTGGAACTGCCCGGCATCGACTTTTGGAAATAGTTCTTTACCTATGGTAAAAAACAAGAGCCCCGCTAAAACAATAGATAAAACAAGATAAACAGGAATGAAAACATTCCTGATCGGTGAAAGACGGTGGATCAGCCGCTCATGCCGTTCTTTAAAGCGGGTCATCCGCCTGCCTTCTTTGGCGTTTGCTGCCAGGTGGTCCTTAAAAAGCCAGTTCGCGATTACCGGCACAAAAGACTGTGATAACAAAAAGGAAGCGATCATGGCAAAACCAACCGATAAGGAAAGTGGCAAAAACATCGCTTTTGGAATTCCCGACATAAAGAAAGCCGGGAAAAACACGGCCAGGATACAAAGCAGGATCAATAGTTTCGGCAAGGCAATTTCCTTACAGGCCTCCAGTATCGCCCGGCCTTTCTGCTCTCCTTTTTCCTGGTGGTGGTGGATATTTTCTATCGTTACGGTGGCCTCGTCTACCAGGATACCAATTGCCAGCGCAAGACCGCCCAGTGTCATGATGTTGATCGTTTGCCCGAACAATTTCAGACAGATGACTGCAGAAAGTAAGGCTAATGGGATGGTCAGAACAACGATAAGGGAGCCACGCCAGTCGCGCAGGAATAATAATACCATCAGCCCGGTCAGCAAAGCGCCTAAAACACCTTCAGTCGTTAAGCTTTTCAGTGAATTGAGCACATAACCAGACTGGTCAAATTCATAGCTCACTTTAATATCAGCGGGAATAGCAGCCTGCATATCTGGCAAGGCGGCTTTTACCCTTTGTACCACATCCCAGGTAGAAGCATCGGCCCTTTTAGTTACCGGAATATAGACAGATCGCTTGCCATTGATCAAAGCATAACCAGAGGTCACATCACCGCCATTGTCAATTTGCGCCAGGTCGTGTACATAAATTGCAGGCCCGCTGCCGGTTTTTAACTGGATATTCCCCAGATCCTGGATATTATCTACTACCGTATTTTGGGGTGCGATCAGCATCTGGTCGCCCACCCGTAAATTACCCGCTGGTATGATCGTATTTCCTTTAGCAATGGCAGTTACCAGTTCGTCGGGACTAATTCCGTAACTCCGCATTTTGTTAGGATCAGCTTTGATCAGGACGGACCGCTGGTTGCCGCCAAATGGTGGTGGTGCAGAAACACCCGGAAGCGTAGAGAACATAGGCCTTACCTTAAATAACGCCAAATCAGACACTTCAGCTAAAGATCGTGTCGGGCTGCTGAAAACCAGCTGGCCAACAGCAATACTTCCGCCATCAAAACGGGTAACGAAAGGCGAAACCGTTCCAGGCGGCATAAAAGCCCTTGCCCGGTTCACCATGGCGACCACTTCGGCGGTCGCCTGCCCCATGTCAGTGCCCTCATAAAAATTGATTTTAAGAAGTGTAACACCCTGGATGGTTTTACTTTCTACCGACTTGACACCGGAAACAAACAGGAAGTGATATTCATAATAGGAAGTGACAAAACCTTCGATCTGTTCAGCAGATAATCCGCCATAAGTTTGCGCCACATAAATGGTGGGTGTACCTAACTTTGGAAATATATCTATCGGCATTGTTTTGATGGAAACAACAGCAAAAAAGACGATAGCGATCACAGCAACAACAATGGTGACCGGCTTTCTTAAAGAGGCGTATATAAATTGAATAATGTTCATTTGCCGTATTGATTTAAAAACAGGTCCAGATTTCCGTAATAAGCGGCTTTATTTAACAAAGATTTCCAGGCGTTGTAATAAGCGATCCTGACATCAGCTTCGGACCGGAACACCAGTTGCTGAGATTGAATCACATCATAATAATTGATCAGGCCTGACTTATACCGCGACTCGATGGCATTATAGGAATACAAAGCTGACTTAAACTGCTGCGGTGCGAGTTTTGCCGACTGCAAAGCCTTTTGAAAAGTTGATTCCGCGATTTCTTTTTGAGCATTCAAATGTAACTCGGTCAGCGATAACTGTTCCCGGCTTGCCGCGGTTACGAGTTCCTGCTGTTTCCATAAAGGCTTTTGACGGAACACTTCAAGGATCGGAAAAGATACCTGGGCTCCAACGCCGTAGTTATACCGCTCAAAGTGCCAGCCATCACTGGAGTTAACGGAACCATCTGCGCCAATACCTGAACCCCTGCCGTAACCGGTGCTCCAAAACGTTAACCGGGGCATAATGCTTTTCTTTAAGGATTTTAAGGCTAATTCATTAGCGGCCACATTCGCCTTTCCTAACTGCACCTCGGGATGATCCTTCAGGGAGGTATCCGCTAAAGTCAGTGCGGGAAGATTCTTGAAAAGCGAGGAATCTACCGCCAAACCTGCCGGAAGCTTGCCGCCAACGAGTTCTTTGAGTACAATAAGCGTGGAGTCTCTTTGCCTTTCAAAAGCGATCATCTGTATCTTCGCCCTGGTATATTCTGAGCTAAAGGATGAAGAATCCGTTCCGGGCCTTAATCCGCTGGTGACTAAGCTTTGTGCCTGTTTAAGGTTAAACGCCGACCGGTCGATATCCGACTGGTAAACCTTGATCAGATCATTAATCAACGTATAGTTTAACCAGGCGTTGGCCACATAGACTTGTTGTTGAAACAGGGTTAGTTCTTCATCTGCCTTGCCATATTGCAATCTTCCTTTAGCTAATTCGACCTCTGAATTTCGCTGGCCGAAAGTAATAGGTTCCCATAGCAGATTGAGTGCCGCGGCACTGCCGGGCACCCCGCTATAGTCATTGCTCTTGCTGGGCGGCCCGCTGATCGGTGTAATGTACTGCGGGTAGATCATACCGGTGATATTATTCGCAGTGGCATAGTCAACCTGGTAGGATGCATTGAGCGAAGGGATCAGCCCATTCTGTTTATACTTTACCGCATATTGCAATGCCTGCGTATTTAGCCTTTTGGCTTTGATCAGCGGGTAATTTGACTCAGCAGTTTTTAAAAGTGAATCAAGATAGATTTTTCCTTGCTGTGCAAGAACACGATCAGGGAAAAATAAACAAATGAATAAACCACCAATCAGGCTGATCTTTCTGAAGGCACCAAAAATAGTGTATTTCATAGCTGGATATCCAGTGCTTTTTATGTAAGCACAATGCTATAAAAGTTTAAAAGCGTAAAATAGAACGGATTTTACTAATAGAATAGATTTTACTTTTTCAGCAGGTTTTTGCGGTATTCCGAGGCCGTTATTCCGGTCTGTTTTTTAAAGATCCGGTTAAAATGACTTTGATCCGAAAAACCGGTCAGGTACGCGATTTCTGTTAATGGATAAGCAGTTGTTTCCAGCAGGCTGGTGGCCTTTTCGATACGAAGCTTACGGATATAGTCGCCAAAAGACAGGTTCTCGAAGTATTTGGAAAATTCACGCGAAAGATAGGAAGGATTGATCTCCAGATCCTGCGATACCTGTTGCAAACTCAGATGCATATTGGTGTCAATCTGGTCCTGGATCATTTCCTTGAGCTCTTTGGTCCATTCAGGCGTCCTTTTGGCGCTGCTCTGTTTTAGATATTTATTGTAAACCTCCAGCAACATTTGTTCGACCGGGGCCTCTTTGGTATGTTTCTGTTTGTATAAATATTTGGCCCAGGTATATAATCCGTCGTAAATCCACATACCCAATTCCAGCAATTCATGGTCATCCGGGATATTTTTAGACAGTCCCATAAAAATGGCAGATAAACCAGCTGCCTGTGGCGCAAAATCATGGCGATCTGTATCGGCACCGCGAACAATTGCGGCTATCCTATCCAATGCCACATCTTTAAGGTGGTGTTTCCTGATAAAATAATCGAACGTACATTGGTCGTCATAATGCGTGTATTCAACGCCTGGCAGATCAAATGGAACAGCATTTAATTCGGCGGCTTTATTGATCACCAGGTCAACCGGTACATAGATAATTTCGGCATCCGGGTCAATAAAGCGTTTGATCAGCCAGGGGCAGGCAATGCGGTCTATCTTGGGGTGTTCACGGGTAATCCATTTCATAAGCATTTCAAAGTTAAAAATCTAATGCGGTATTTATTAGCAGGTAACCGGACTATGTTAGGGCTGAAATCTGTAACAATTTTGGATGGAGCCATAAAATGGCGGCTTAACCGAGGAGTTCATTAACAAATTCAAATTCATTTTTCAGTCTGCACTAGTTTAACAAGCGGGAAATTCATTTTTTTTAGTTACCATGGAAGGGCGGCCAAAAGATAACTGTTGAAGACAGAGGATGAATCCCCCCGGCAATAAAATACACACGAGCTAATTCTGTTAAATTTTTTAAAACTACTGTTTACCATAACTTATTATATCTTTGGATTCAAAATTTACAAAGGTATTTTCATGGCAAAGGCATCTGAAATTAAAGTAGGAAATATATTACGTTATAACGGCGAACTGGTAACCGTTACAGAAGTTCTACATCGTACACCAGGCAAAGGAGGGGCATTCTATTTAGATAAATTTCGCAATATTAAAACCGGAAAAATTGTAGAGGCCCGTTTAGCTACTGACGAACAGGTTGAAATTTGCCGGGTAGAAACTAACGATTTCCAATATCTGTACGAAGAAGGTGATTTCATGGTAATCATGGATAACACCACTTTTGATCAGTTCAATATTCCAAAATCACTATTCGGCCCGTCTGTAAAATTCCTAAAGGAAGGAATGAACGTTATAGTTTCATTTGAAAGTGAAGAACCTATTATGGCGCAGGCACCTAACAGCGTAGAATTAGAAATTACTTATGCCGAGCCGGCTGTTAAAGGCGACACTTCTTCCGGAGCTTTGAAATATGCAACAACAGAGAATGGGGTAGAAATAAAAGTACCACTTTTTGTAAACCAGGGCGATAAGGTAAAAGTAGACACACGCACCGGAGAATATCTTGAGCGCGTGAAATCATAAATATTAATTGATTTCCGGGAACTAACATAAATATTTGTTCCATCAGTAGCTTGGCCGGCATAATGCCCGCTGGGTATCAGCCCCCATTTTTTGGTTCCTGTGCCACATCAACGGCATATCATAGCGTTGCCACGGGTAGTATAAACCGTTTGATTGGTGATTATCGGACTGCTCACATTTACGTTGCCAGGCGTGGACATAACAAAATCCATTTGACGGAATGCGTTTTGCAATCTATCGCATACGGATGTTCTGTTACTCCGGACGCGTTCCCGGTGCAATAGATCGTGCCGGAATGATATAACAAGGAATAGAGAGGCTCTGCCGAGTCAAATCAGAAAGCATAGTTTAAACAAGCGTTTGATACTCCATTTAAACCTGTAAGAACATCTCAGCATTTAATGACATTCAGGGGGAATTATTTTAACTAATTGTTAAATAGCTATTTATAGCTATTGTTGTATTGAATGGGTCCCTGTACCTTTAGTAATTCAAACTAACCGAACTTATCATGAGCAAATCATTAGTTCGAAAATTATTCCTGCACCTGTTCACCTGCTCTGATTCAAGACTTAAAGTTAAAAGACCTTACGCATATTAAACAACAAAGTTCATATTGCCCAAATATTAATATAAATAAACTTGATTATGGCCGGACGTCAATCCGCTTGCGATCAAACAATGATAACGGCACTCTGTTTGTGTATTTATTATGGCATTGAAAGAGAACCAAAAGTAACTTCAAGTAAAATAAGTTCAGGTAACGCATCTATAATAAATAAGAATGATATGGAAAACGAAAAAAGACACAGGGTCGGAACAAGAGAAGAGTGGCTGGAAGCACGGCTGAAGCTGCTTGAGGAGGAGAAAGAATTAACCAGGCGTAGTGACGAGGTGGCGCGCCACCGGACGGAAATGCCCTGGGTTAAGGTAGACAAAGCGTATCAATTTGAAACCGAAAAGGGAAGTGTCCCGCTGGCAGATCTCTTTGAAGGTCGCTTACAACTCCTGATATATCACTTTATGTTCGGGCCTGATTACAAAGCGGGATGTCCGGCCTGCTCGGCAATCGCCGACGGCTTCAATGGAATAGCTGTTCATTTGGCGAATCATGATGTGATGCTTGCCGCAGTATCGCGCGCACCGCTTGCTAAACTGCAGGAATATAAGCAGCGAATGGGCTGGACGTTTCCCTGGGCGTCTTCGTTCGGTAGCGATTTCAACTTCGACTTCAATGTTTGGTTCACTGAGGAGCAGCAGCGCAGCGGCGGTATCGAATACAATTACAGGCATGAGACCGGAACAGGTGAGCCGCTTGCGGGACAAGTAGTGCAGGAGTGGAAAACTGAAAATGACCAGGGCCCTGTGGCACAGGTTGCAAGCATGGCCGGAACCGACCTCGCAACGTTTACCCGTGAGCGACCCGGCTTGAGTGCTTTTGTACTTGAAGACGGTGAGGTTTATCATACCTATTCTACCTATTCGCGTGGATTGGATGGCCTTTGGAGCGCGTACCAATGGCTTGACCGCGCGCCCCTGGGACGCAATGAGACAGGTTTTTGGTGGCGCCGGCATAATGAGTATTAAGATGGGCAAATTTTTAGTCGCCTTAATAAACCGAAACTAAAAAATATGACCTCTGATAGAAATGCCCTTCAAACGTTTTGGGGAATCATTGCATTGCTCTTTATTGCCAGTGCGGTCATAACGATTGTATGGTGCACATCCATGTCGGCGATGGAAGAAATGCCGATGCCCGGTGGCTGGGGTATGTCGATGACATGGATGCCCATGTCTGGACAGTCAGGGTTCGATGCAACAGCATCCTTCCTTGTTATGTGGGATGTCATGATGTTGACTATGATGATCCCGTGCCTGGTGCCGATGCTGTTGCGCTATCGTCAGGCCGTTCAGAGGACAAGTGCACCGCGTCTGGGCTGGCTGACAGCCTTAGTAGGACTTGGTTATTTTCTTGTCTGGACGATCATCGGATTGATCGTTTTTCCAGTGGGTGTTGAACTTAATGCAATCTTAATGCAACATAAGGAGTTGTCCCTGGTTGTACCGGTTGCAACCGGAATATTGGTATTGGCGGTGGGTTCACTCCAGTTCACTAACTGGAAGTTGCAGCAACTTACCTGTTGTCGGGAATTGCCCTTCCGGGGCCAAACAGCACCGGACGACGCCTGCACGGCCTTGAAACATGGGCTGCGGCTCGGAATCCAATGCAGCCGGTGCTCCGCGGGTCTGATGTCTATTCTGCTTGTAATGGGGATGATGAACCTTTTTGGAATGGCTGTTATAACCGTAGCAATTACTTTTGAGCGCCTCGCACCTGCCAGAAAATGGGTTACCGGTACTATCGGAGCCATTGGTATTGGCGCCGGATTTTTTCTGATCGCACAGGCAGCCGGAATCTTTTAACTGAAAGTGTTCGATTAGATAGCATAGATTGTACGGTTATAGTATAGACTGACCCGTCCGATATTTAGATGACAAACCGTTCAAGTTTGCATGTTATCGTTTATCAGACCAAATACAAGTCATAAACTTTTTTATCGGAAGAAACTTATATCAATTGCAAAATCTAGGAGAATCAACTATTCTTTATTTTTATAAACCCCTCTAATTATGCTCAAAATTCCCTCCATGCGTTGCAACGGGCTCCCTTCGTCCCAGCTGAGAATCTTCTAAGACAATAAACCATCTGATCGATTGGCGACCTGCAAGACAGGATCAAGTTTAAAAAGCATTTCTTTGTTAAGATCTATTTTGCTTGCAGCGAACCAGATTATATATTACCTTAGGGCTCCCCTTATCATGCTATTTAAACGGTTACTTTTTTTACTCCTGATACTTACAGGCCTTAAGGCATATGGCCAGCAGGACGTAGAATTTCATTTAAATGCTCATCTCTTCCCGGGTAAAAATATTTTAAAAGTCAAGCGCGATTTCCGGGATCCCTATTTGTGGGTTCTTGCACAAAACAACGAGGTTTACCGTGTAAACAGTACAACACTTGCTGTTGACAATTACACCAGCAAGTTTGCCGCCTACAGCGGATTGAAGTTTATCGATATTGCTGGCCGCAGCCAGGATACGGTGTTCATAGCTACCAATTCTACTACTGTTATCGAATACAAAAAAGGGGTTACTACCGTAATAGGTACGGCGGACGGCATCTCTACGGCAGTTAATTCAGTTGGCATTGCCAAAATTCAGGCTTATTCAAATGATACTTTTTCACTTGTTATCGGGTCGGATAAAGGCATCTATTACTATAACTTTGTTAATGAAAAAATCACTGAAAGTAATTTTGCAAACGCCAGCCAGGTTTATCAGGCAACCTATCGTGATTTGGTTTATAAAGATAGCTCCGCTACTTACCCGGATTGGGACGGGAGGAAATACGTGCCTGTACTTATAAAAGGCGAGTTGGACGTATATCAATATTTCATGTCTGAAAGTGACATTATAGCGCATACCATCAATACCGCTTACCTGGCTTTTGGCTCGATGTATGACTATGACGACCGGGTTGACTACACAGCTCTTTTCTGGGGAACACCTAATGGTATGTTCCAGGTTAATGGCAATGAGAGCTATTTCATAAACCGGCCTTTAGCACATTACCTGGATGGTATTAATGTGAATAAAATAACCACCATGTTTGGCCTTACTGCATTTGGTAACGGCCATTGGAATGGCGATCGTGGGTTGATTAAACAAAATATGTTAATAGGGACTGACAAGGGATTATATTTCAGCAGTTCAATTTATCAGCGCTACAGCGCGCAGGTGGCTGGCACGCGCCAGGTAGATCTTTTTCATTTTGACGCATTAGGAAATACGGTTATCAATGATATATGCGTTAATACCGCATCTGCAACAGAGCCGGTTTGTGATGACGGTGCATGGATAGCGGCACAGAACGGACTTTATCTTTTAAAACCGGATTACGGCAAATATCTCACAGCAACAGCAACCAGTGCCATACAATTTACCGGGCAAGAGGCTACCATTTCGGAAATGCAAATATGCTCGGGCAGCACTGCAACTGCCACCGTCAACACCGCGGTTTACAGCGGCCACACCATACAATGGTATAAAGATGGGGTTGAGTTGCCGGGCGAAAGTGACCATACGCTTACGGTTACAACATCAGGCAATTATAGTGCTATTGTATATGATCCTTGTGAAAATATTCATCTTAACACAAATCACCTTAAAGTAACGGTTATTACAGCGCCAACCGTAACGCTTAATTACCCGGATAAAAGTTTTTACTGTGACGGAAGCACAGCAACATTTAAGGTTGATGCCAATACTAACTATCAATACCGCTGGTACAAGGATGATGTATTAAATGGCAACACCTCAAATATTATAAATGTAACCCAAAGTGGTAAATACAAAGTTGAAGTTAGCGCATGCGCGGGTACCTGGGTGACTTCAAAAGAAATTGAAGCGGAGTTTGTTAAGTTACCCGTGCCTACACTTACCACAGATAAAACCTTGTATTGCATTGGCGACCAAGCCACCCTGGCGGTTAATGTGCCTGCAAATGCATCCTATACCATTAACTGGCTGCGCGATGGTATCGAGTTAAACAACAACACCAACGCCACTACCTTAACTACTGATGTGGCCGGTAATTATTCGGTTAATATCAGCAGCAATAAAATAACCTGTTCAGCAAGTTCCACGTCATTGCCGGTTATATTTAATCCGCTGCCCGCAATTAGCCTGGAAAAAATTGTGAACACCACCCTTTGCAGCGGACAAACGGTTGATCTTCAAGCAACCTTTTCTGGCGGCACGGTTATATGGTCGACAGGAGAGACCAATAGCCGCATCAGCGTGGAGAATCCCGGGGACTATACGGCTACGGTAACGTCGCCCTCGGGTTGCACGGATAGCCGTATGATAAATGTACAGTTTTTTAACAACCCTGTTTTAAGTTTGCAGGATGCAACACTATGTCAGTTTACGCAACAGCAAATCACTTTAAATGCGCCGCCGGGTTTTACTAAATATGTGTGGAACGGACAGGAAGGCGGAAATGCTTTCACAACTGGTTCGCTTGGAAAGGTTGAACTTACGGTGACCGACCAGAACGGCTGTACAGCCTCGCAAACGATAAATATCGCAAGTCATTGTACAGAAATAAAAATGGGTAATACATTTACACCCAATGCCGATGGTATAAATGATACCTGGACTATTGAAGGTCTTGACATTATCGCATCCGTAAAAGTTTACAACCGTTCAGGAACCCTTGTGCTTGACAGTCGTGGTTATACCGAGCCCTGGGATGGGACCTATAAAGGCAGGAAATTACCTGCAGGTACGTATTACTACGTCATCTATGCCAGGGCTGGGGCACAGGCTTTAAGCGGGTGGGTATCTATTATCTATTAGCCACCTGTAAATTGATTTGAAAAAATTAATATCTTTTAGGAGTCATAACTTTTTTTACTCGTTAAAATTTGTTTTATAATCTCCAAAATTCTCTTCAGGTGTTCTATTCTAATCGAATCTCTATATCCCCCCAAGACAGGACTCATTATGATTTAGCTTAATGCATTATTAATGCTATATTGCTGAATAGAAACTTGATTTGTCAGGCTATGTTTGGGAGCTGTATAAAGTATTACTCCCTAAGTGTTACATCACACAGTAAATAATAAAAAGATTCCATGAACCCACCTATGTAATTGAAGAACACTATTGTAAAAAAGTATTTGTAATTTGCTTTAAAATAAAACGGACCTAAACATTCATATAACCTATGCCCTTCACCCATTACAAGCAACCTGACCAAATGGACTGCGGCCCCACCTGCCTGCGCATGGTGGCAAAGCATTACGGTCGTAATTTTACCGTGCAAACACTGCGTAAATTTTGCGAAATAAACCGGGAAGGCGTTTCCTTACTGGGTATCAGCGATGCATCTGAAAAAATAGGGTTCCGCTCATTGGGGGTTAAGCTAAATCCGGAACAGCTAAAGGAGGCTGAACTGCCCTGTATTTTGCATTGGCGGCAAAATCACTTTGTTGTGCTGTATAAAATAAAAAATCATAACTACTACCTTGCTGATCCTGCTGCCGGCCTGGTAACCCTCAGTGAAGCTGATTTTACCCGCAGCTGGCTCAGCGATACGGAAAATGGTGAAGGTATTGCATTGCTTATCTCCCCAACACCGCAGTTTTATGAACAGGACAATGAAAAAGGCACCGAAGTTAGCTGGTCGTTTTTGTTCCGTTACCTTATAGCTTACAGGAAGCTGGTTCTGCAGTTGCTGTTTGGTTTGGGTATTGGGAGCTTACTGCAGCTGATCACACCTTTTTTAACACAATCAGTGGTTGATATAGGTATCAATACCCGTAACCTCAACTTTATTTACATAATCCTCATTGCCCAAACCGCATTGATTATCGGGCGGGTAAGTGTGGAATTTATCCGGTCGTGGATCCTGCTGCACATCAGTACGCGCATAAATATCTCCATCCTCACCGATTTTTTGATCAAGCTGATGAAGTTGCCCATGAGCTTCTTCGATACCAAAATGACGGGCGACATTATGCAGCGCATGAACGATCAAAAAAACATTCAAACATTTTTAACGGGTTCAACGCTAAGTACCGTATTTTCCATGTTTAACCTGCTGGTTTTTTCTGTAGTGCTGGCTTATTACAATACAGGCGTATTTTTTGTATTTGCAGTAAGCAGCGCTTTATACATTGCCTGGATAGTGATTTTTTTAAAGCAGCGCAGGGTATTAAACTATAAAAGCTTTGAAGTTTCGGCAAAAAATCAAAGCAGTATAGTGCAGCTTATCGGCGGCATGCAGGAAATAAAGCTGAACAACTGTGAGCAGCAAAAACGCTGGGAGTGGGAGCACATCCAGGCACGCCTGTTTAAATTTAACGTAAAAAGCCTTGCGCTTAGTCAGTACCAGCAGGGCGGCGCCACTTTTATAAACGAGGGTAAAAATATCCTGATCACCTTTTTAAGTGCACAAGCTGTTATAAACGGTAATTTAACTTTGGGTGCCATGGTTGCGGTGCAGTATATTGTTGGCCAGCTAAGCAGCCCAATTGAGCAGCTGTTAGGCTTTATGCAGGGCTTCCAGGATGCGAAGATCAGTTTGGAAAGGCTGAACGAGATTCACCAGATGGAGGATGAAGAGCCGGTTAGCAAAGAATACAACCATAACCTGCCCGAGGATAAAAGCCTTAGTCTTAATAAACTTACCTTCCGCTATCCCGGTGCAGGCAATGAGCCGGTATTGGAAAATATCGATCTGCAAATTCCGCAGGGAAAAACTACAGCCATTGTTGGCATGAGCGGCAGCGGGAAAACTACCATATTAAAACTGCTGCTCCGATTTTATGAGCCTCAAAAAGGAGAGATAAAAGTTGGCGATCAATCTATTCACAATATTGGCTTTAAAACCTGGCGGGGCCAGTGCGGGGTGGTAATGCAGGATGGTTTTATTTTTTCAGACTCGATAGAAAGAAATATTGCTGTTGGTGATGATTATCCGGATAAGGAAAAATTGCGACACGCCATTAAAGTGGCCAACATACAGGATTTTATTGATGGCCTGCCATTAGGGCTAAATACCAAAATAGGGGCCGAAGGAAACGGAATTAGCCAGGGACAGCGCCAGCGTATGCTGATAGCCCGCGCGGTTTATAAGAACCCGCAATACATATTTTTTGATGAAGCTACCAATGCCCTTGATGCCAATAACGAAAGGGTAATAATGGATAACCTGGCAGAATTTTTTAAAGGACGAACAGTAGTTATTGTGGCACACCGCTTAAGTACGGTAAGCAACGCCGATAATATTATTTTGCTGGACAAAGGCCATATAATTGAACAGGGAACCCATCACCAGCTAACTGCTATTAAAGGTGATTATTATAAGCTTGTAAAAAATCAGCTGGAATTAGGAACGTAGGGGGTAGTTGGCAGTTTTGAGTTTGCAGTTAGCAGATGTCAATTCAATCAACATAAAAATCAGTGAAATCATTTTTAATAATCAGTGTAATCAATAATACTTATGCCAACAATATACACCCATAACAATAACACGGAAACCCGCCATACAGACGACATGCAGGACATTATAACTGCAGTACCGGGTTGGCTATTGCGATGGGGCATCTCCCTGTTTTTTGGGGTATTGGTGCTGATTGTTGCTTTGGCTGCATTGATAAGATACCCGGATATTGTAAACGCACAATTAAAAATCGACTCGCCAAACTCACCAAAGCCGGTGGTGTCTAAAATATCGGGGAAATTGGTTCAGCTGCTGGTAAAGGAAAATGAAATGGTTAGGGCAAATGAGCCATTAGCCTACCTTGAAAGTACAGCCAGCCACACTAAAGTACTGGTGCTGATAACCAACCTAAAGCAATTACAGCAGCAGGTATTGCAAAATAAGCCGCTTAATAATGTGCTTTTTAACCAGGCTGATAACATACAGTTTGGCGAGCTGCAGGCCGCCTACCAGGTGTTTTTCCAGGAATATTTGTTGTACAGGTCGACAGTTGATAATGGGTTTATAGTAAAAAAGAAAGTTTACCTGCAAAGGGACCTTACCGACCTGACCAAACAGCAAGAGCAGCTGAAAGCTGAAAAAGCTATTGAGCAAAATGACTTTTCGCTTGCCGATGATGAATATGAAATGCATAAAAAACTTGCCCAGCAAAAGGTAGAAACAAGAGCTGAGCTAAGGCAGGAGGAGAGCAAATACCTGGCAAAAAAAACAGCCTTATTACAAACAGAATCGGCATTAATAACTGGCGATAATAACTATGCAACCAAGCAAAAGGAAATACTGGAGCTGGATAACCAGGTGCAGGAAGAGCGGTCGAAATTTTTACAGGCCCTTAACAGCCTGATAAGCACTGCTGAAGACTGGAAAAGTAAATACATATTAAGCGCATCGCAGGCGGGCAAGCTTTCATATGCCGGCATTATACAGGAAAACCAGGTGCTGGCCCCAAACCAGGAAGTATTTTATATCGATCCGGGTAATGCGGCGTTTTTTGGGGAGATGACCATCTCGCAAAATAACATGGGCAAGGTAAAAGAAGGTCAGCAGGTATTGGTAAAGCTCAGAAGCTATCCTTTTGAAGAATATGGAATGATCCGTGGAAAGATAAGATACATAGCCGATGTGCCTTATAAAGACAGCGTTTTTATTTCGAAGGTAGATTTTAAGATCAGGAACTCATCCGATCTTAAAAAGCCTATCCATCTAAAACAGGGCATGATGGCAGATGCCGAAATAATTACACAGGACGCAACCATTTTGCAGCGCATTGGCCGCAGTTTTTTTAAAATTATAGGTAACAAATAAATAACTGAAATGGTTAGACTACCTGTATTAATATTTATTGCTGTGTTTGCCTTATCAATAACACTCACTCAATTTTTGGCTTACCAGCAATATAAAATATCAAAAGAAACAAGGCGGGCCGAATTGGTACATGAAGCAACAGAAGCTAAAGACCGTTTCCGTAATATTTTATTTAATGATATTGCTGCAGCCAATACCTTGGCCATTATTTATAAACAATATGGCATTCCGGCTAATTTTGACAGTGTAGCTCATCAGATAATACAGGCCAGCCGTTATGCTGATGCTTTGCAGATAACTGAAAACGGTATAGTCAGAAATATTTATCCTGATATCCGCTATAAAACTACCATTGGCACCAACGTTAACGCCGACCCGGTGCGCAAGGCAGAGGAGGTTCGGGCAATTGAACGTAAGGACATTTACTTTGCCGGCCCCAGGCTCCTCAGGTTTGGTGATACAGGTATCCTCGGAAAAGTACCGATTATAAAAGATAACAAAGTAGTAGCCGTTGCCACTGTGCTAACAAGACTACCCGCCATAAAAAAAATGCTTGCAAGCCAAAGCGCCGACAAAAATAAGTTCACTTACCAACTGCTGAAAGCACATGGTAAAGACATCTCATTCTTCTTATTGTCTGATTCAAAGCCGGCCGCTAAAAGTGAATATATTGACATAGCTATATCTGAAGGCGACTGGCTGCTGCGTGTGTCTTACGGCGATGGATATACTGCCAGTGAATTTCCATTCGAACTATCGGGATTAGGGCTTTTATTTTCATTTTTCGTTGCTCTGCTGGCTTACAGGAAAGCGCAAGAGCCTGATAAGCTAAAAAAAATAATTGACGAAAAGACAGAACAGTTAAGCAAAAGCGAAAGATACTTTAGGACGCTGATCGAAACAAGTTCAGATGCCATCGTTTTACTGGATGCCAACGGGCAGGTACTCTATCAAAGCCCTTCGACAGATAAAATACTCGGGTATACATTGACCGAAGTACAAAAAATAAATAATCTTCAGCTTATCCATCCCGACGACAGGGGAGAGGACAATAACTTTTTTTATACGGAAATAAGTGAACCCGGCGCAATCGTTCAGCGCAGTCACCGGGTAAAACATAAAAAAGGGAATTATATTTATATCGAAGGAACTTATCGCAATTTGCTGCATGACGAGAATATTAAAGCCATAGTATATAGCTATAAGGATGTTACCGAAAAGGTATTGTCCGGGCAAATTCTTATCGAATCCGAAAACAGGTTTCGCAGGGCTTTCGAGGACTCGGCTATAGGCATGGGGCTTACTTCGATACAGGAATATTCGATGGGGAGATGGCTTAAAGTGAACAGGTCATTGTGTGATATGCTGGGTTATACCGAAGATGAACTCTTATCCCGAACCTTTATGCAAATCACTCATCCGGACGATCTGGCAAAGGACCTTGCGGCCCAAGACCGGATATTGCAGGGGGAGTCGGATACTTACCGGCTCGAAAAAAGATATCTGCATAGGGATGGAAGCTTTGTTTGGATAAACCTTAACGTGTCGATCGTTACGGATAAGGATAAAAAACCCATATACCTGGTTGCACAAATAGAAAACATTACCGAAAAATTAGAGTCGCAAACCAAATTCCAAAACCTGGTTGAGAACTTTGTAGTTGGCGTTTACATTCTTCAGGATAATAAAATTGTATACGTGAACCCAAGAGTAACAGAAGAAACCGGCTACACAGAAGACGAGGTCATCAATATGCCGTACGCTCCATTTATTTACCCTGAAGACCTGGAACTTGTAAGTGATATTATAGATCACAGAACAAAGCAAGGCATAAAAACAGCAAGGTATGAGGTTCGTATACAGCGAAAGGACAGCAAGCCGATATGGTATGAAATATTAGGCGGTTCAATATGGTATAGGGGCGCCCCTGCGCTAATCGGTACCATGGTAAATATTACTGAACGAAAAGCGATATATGATGAACTGATAAGATCCGAAGCCAATCTTAGATCGATATTTGATACTACCGATATCTGCTATCTGCTTCTGGATACCAGTTATAACATCATAGCGTTTAACCAGCAGATGAGGAATGTATATATTGATATTGCCGGTTTTGAGCTGAAAGAAGGTGATAACCTCATTGAATTGATGCTTCCTGAAAAAAGGGAACCTGCAAAGGCTGTTTATGACCGGACCGCCCAAACAAACCAATCTGAAGATTATGAAACATCATACGAAAAAGATGGCACCTGCAGGCATTTCCTGGCTAACGTAAAACCGATATATGACGGCACAAAGGTAATAGGTATTTGCATTTCAGCCATTGATATCACCGAGCGTAAAAAACTGACCCTTGACCTGTTAAACCATGTCAATGCTATTGAAGAACAGAACAAAAAGTTACGTGAAATTGCCTGGATACAATCCCATGTGGTTAGAGCGCCTCTTTCCAGAATAATGGGGCTGATCGATCTGTTCACAAATCACGAAAATGAAGATGTGGATAAGCACACGATACTTAATTACATATTGATCAGTGCAAAGGAACTTGATGAAATTGTGAAAAGTATTTCAGATAAGGTGTATGATGACAATGGTGATGGCGATCCGGAATTACATTAGCTACTATTTATCCTCTCTTTGTAAACTTCTCTAATAATCCTTAAAATTTCCTGCAGGTGTTCTAATAGAGTCCTTAGCTCCCCCGCTTAATGCCCAGGCCTATTGCCGGGGCTTTTTTTGTTCAACGTGTTTGTACAGTCAAGCGGAGGAGGGCTCGACCGGGCAGAGAATAATTGAAAATAAATTACCTGTTTAATTATGACGATCTAGCTAAAACTGAAGAACACAAAACGATGAATCGTAGATAGTTATATAAAAAATGTCATCTTAATGTCATTAAATGCGCACGCTTCTCAACTTTCAGTGTTATATTTTACATCATTTTACACATGTAAATCACTCATAGCTTATTTTTGAACCATTTTTAATTTTGGCCTATAACTTCATAAAAAAATCAACCGTAATTTTTAAGATACAGTCGCGTTCCATTGACCAACCATAAAAATCCAAGTTATGCAAAAAAAATCCTTAGAAAGAAGGCGTTTAGTCAGCTTTGCACTAATTGCCGTTTTTTTGGCCGGGAGCTGTAAAAAAAATGCAGACGCGCCTGGTATTCCGGTTGATTCTATTTCAATGGGAAGTTTATCTACATCAAATGCAGCAAGTGTTGCGCCAACCGTTTATTCAATTAATTCCTCCACAATCAGACATGATGATGGTCATGCTTACAAAACGGGACCAATTTCTAACACAGGCGATTCAAATGAAAAGCCAACCAGGTCAACGCTTAAGCTTTATGAAAATGGTGTCGCGTTAGGGCCCGCGCACATAGCTCATAATGACATCCGCGACATCGGAAGAGGAGCGTTCAGTCATTGGGGACCAGATTTGTATTTTTCTGCTTCGGATAACAGCAGCCCAATTAATAACGGCAGGAAATACACGTATACACTTACCAGAACAGCGGCAAGTGCCCCAAGTGGGTCCGGCTCTTCAACAGCACCTGTAGGTCCAGTTTTAAGTACTGAATTAACAGGATACGCATCCGTCGGTTCATCAACAAGAGGAGGTAAGGGCGGTAAAACTGTTACGGTAGCATCATTTGCAGCTTTTAAAGCGGCTGTGGCCAGTAATACCCCTAAAGTTGTTTACGTTGGCGGAACTATTAAAGGAACCGGATATGATCCTGTTTATGTGGGATCCAATACCACCCTTATAGGTAAAACAGGAGCTGTTTTGCAGGGTATGAATCTATATCTGTTTACCGTAAACAACGTTATTATTCAAAATATAACATTCAAAAACTATGTACAAGAGTGCGGGGTTTATATCAAATTCAAATCACACCACATATGGGTAGATCATTGTGATTTCTCAACAGACAGAAGTCATGGCTGGGATTATTGGGGTAAGGACATCGGTGTTGCTGAGGGTGCTGACTTTGTAACCATTTCATGGAACAGGTTCCATGACACTAACTTATCGGTACTTATAGGTTCGGTAACAAGTGATGCGGCAGCGACTAACACCGGCAAATTACGTGTTACCTTTCATCACAACTTTTGGTATAACATAGGCGAAAGAGAACCAACCCTGATGTTCGGATCAATTCACATGTACAACAACTACCATTTAAACAATTCGGGCTATTCTATCGGTGCCAGGTATCGTGGTACTGTACGCACCGATAATGAATATTTTTCAGGCTGTAAAAAACCGCTTACAACTAACCTTGACGGGGATCCTGTAGGTTATTTTAGTGGCACATCAACTAATATCTATTCCAATTGCGGTGCCAATAATATTACTACATCATTATCAAAGTGGGTGCCGGGTTATCCTTATTTGTACCTCCTTAATGCTGCTGAAAATGTGCCCGGAATTGTTAAAGCCGGTGCAGGTCCAAAAACACTTTAATTAAGTGATTTATTAATCAAACTAGTGTTAAACTAACAGTCTTTAGTCTGAAGTCAAAGTGAATTTTATTCTTTTGGCTTAGGACTAAAGACTTTTGGCTGTGTGAAATTAAAGCAAGAATAACAGTTGCTGGACTAAAGGCAGCAAGGTCCGGATCCCTCTCCCTGCATATTTTTTATGTGCGCCCGACTGGCGCACATAAAAAATTTCGTATAAATCCTTTTAAAATTTATAAGCCAATGTTGTTAACAACTGACGAGGGGCAATTGGCGTAATGCTATAATTATCATGTATCAAATAATTCAATGTATTGGTAACATTAGTTACACTTGCCAGCAGCGAGATCTTCTTATAAGTATAACCTGCTGAAAGGTCGAGTGTTGTAAATCCGCCAACGGGAACCAACCGGCTATAGGCTTGTCCTTGCCCAACCGTATTGTTATAGCCTGCCATCCTGTTACCTGTGTAAAACGCTGTTGCCCCAACTTTAAACCCCTTTAAGCCCGGATTGCTAAAGGCATAAAACAGGGTTGCATTAGCTGTACTTACAGGACTAATAACCAAGCGCTCACCCAATATGGGAGATCCTTTTAAACCTGACACTTTTGTATAGCGTGCATTGTTGTAAGAATAGCCCGTAATAAAATAAAAATTCTTAGAAAGGTGCCCCGTTATATCAACATCAAAACCATCACTGGTAGTTTCTCCGTTAAGTTGTTTAAGGGTGTTATCGCTGTTAATGGTTCCATCGGCTTTAAACGGCGCTACCACAGCCAGGTTGCTGTTGATAATGCGGTATACACTCAAATTAGCAATGATCTTACCATCAAACAGTTCATTTTTTAAACCAGCTTCATACTGGTTCACCAACGATGGCTTAAGGCCCTGCCCTGTGCTTACATCAGTGCCGCTATTAACCATAAAGTTATTGCTGTAACTTATATATACTGAACTTGTACTAATGGGCTGGTATATAAACGCTACTTTTGGTGAAAATGCACGGTCATACCGGGTTATAGCTGTTCCGTTGCCTGAAGTTTGTTTTAGCAGGTATTGAATATTGGTTTGGTAGGTTTGCTGCCACGACCACCGGATTCCCGCCAGCACCTTAATTTTATCTGTAAGGCTTACCAGGTCTTGTACGTAGGTACCCAAACGATATACAGGGGCGGTTGTTCGCGCTGTATCTGTAGCGTTTGGAATATCGGTACGTTGGCTATATTTATTCAGGTCGATAGTATTTATTTTATCATAAACATAAGTACTGATATTTTCGCCTTCAACACTGTAGCCATTGGTAACATTTACAACTTTGGTAACATCTGTTCCGATCAGTATTTGATGTCTTACCGATCCGGTTCTAAATTTACCTGTTAAATTTACCTGGCCGGTGTAGTCATTTTCTATAGTATTTGCGCGGGCAAGGCGCCTGTTCCATTCACCCGTTGCGCTTACGGTATTAGGCAAGCTGGCCTGGTACGCATCTATGTGGGTTCCCTGTCCTGATACAATGGCATTTAAATGCCAGTTATCGCTAAATTGGTGGTTCAAAGTTGCCATAGCCGAAAACTGGTTCATGTGGCTATATGCCCATGAAGTATTGATGTATTGTGAGCGTGGCACCATCGTAGGAATTGCCTGGCCGTTATTTAAAGAACCTATGCCAAAATCGGGGGTTAGACTTTCACGTAAGTAATCACCCTCAACCAGCAAGGTGGTTTTTTTGCCGAGATTGAACAATAAAGAGGGATTTACATATTTCCGTTCAGTATATACATGGTTACGGTAGCTACCATCGTTCTCATAGACTCCGATCAGTCTAAAGGCCACATCCTGGCTAACCGGCCCGTAAACGTCTACACTTGGTTTAAACATATTGTAACTTCCATACCGCATGGAAACCTCTCCTCCACTTTCAAATTGCGGCTTTTTAGTAACCATATTAATAATAAGCCCGCCAGATACGTTACCATAAAGCAGCGCCGCACTTCCTTTCAATACTTCTACAGATTCCAGCGTGCTTGCTTCAGGAAAACCGGCTGTATTGGTTAATACGCCGTCTTTAAAAATACTGCCGGACGCCCCGGTTATGCCAATGCTGTAGCCCCGGGCAGAAAACGTTTCACCTACGCCACCTCTTATTTGCGTTAACGAAACACCGCTTACATTTTTAATTGCATCGCCCAAACGGTTAATTTGCTGGTCTTCTATAACACGGCGGCTTACCGTTCCGCCACTTTGAGGAAGATCAAGGGCACGAATATTCGCTTTATCCAATGATACAGGCTTAGGTGTTCTATTTGCATTAATAATCACCTCATTTAGCTTCGACGAATTTTCTGTTAATATGAAATTTACTGTAACTGTTTTTGATGCCAGCACCGTAACCGGCTTTTCCTGGCTTTCTGTTCCAACAAATGAAACTACTAAAGTATAATGGCCGGCCTTAATATTGCTGATAATAAAGCTACCATCCTCTTTTGTGCTGGTTGTCCTGTTTAATTCTTTAATAGATACAGTTACAAATGCTGCCGGTTGGCCGTCAGAGGTTTTAACTATCCCGGAAATTTTGCCGTTTGCGAAGTCATCTGCCTTAACGATGCTGCAGAACAACATGAACATCAAAAAAGAGAATTTAATAGATAAGTAATAGATTGTTTTCATGCCTTATTTAGATTAAGTCTAATTAAGCGCAAAGATATAATCACAAATCAAATTCCCAAATATTATTTATAATTAGTTTAAATAAGAATTGCAGCGTAAAGCGATTGGCAAATTCATTGTCACATTTATACTTCATTTTACTGATGTTAACAATTTACTAATATCAATGGGGTATGTTGCCAGCCAAACATAAACTCATTAAAATTGATAGATAATTTGATATGACAATCAAAAACAACAGAAAAATGATACTGCTTATGGGCAGGGCCCGTACAGCATTGCTGGTGATCATAGCAGGTTGCATTGGCGGTCTTGCGCAAGGGCAGCCGGGCCACAGCAATCCCTGGGCACCTACGGAAATTGGCGCGCTACCCCCCATCTCCAGCCTTACCAACGGCGTGTGGCTAAAGGGTGAGCTACATGTGCACTCAAGACACAGTAAGGAGTCTTCAAACAATCCCATAGCAAAGATCATCGCCTTTTCTAAGGCTGTCGGCATGGACTATCTCTGCATCACCGATCACGACAACCATGTAAACGGCGATGTTGCGAATAATACCTGGGCAGATCCCGAGTTTAAGTCAGACTCTGTCCTGCTTCTGTATGGCGCGGAATGGACAACTACCCGGGGCCACGGCAATGTATTCTCGGCCAGGCCATATGATCACCAGCGGCTGTATGATGTTCGCGATCAGCGCGACGTGGTGGTCGGGGCTGTGAAGAAGGAGCTTGGAATTCATCTGTCGGCAAACCATCCAAGCGGAAAAGACCATTTCGGATACTCTTATGACATGGTAGAATCGATAGAAGTATGGAATTCTGCGGTCTGGCCCAAAAATGCCAATGCGATCATGATTTGGGACGACATGCTCTCGTCGGGCCGCAAGCTAACCGGCAGAGGTGGAAGTGATGCGCATCATGGTACCCCGGATACACCCGACAAGGCAACGAAGAACAGTTACCAGGCTAAAGCCAATTATGTTGGAACCCCAACGACCTGGGTGTTTGCCACAGCGCGGACCTCACAGGCGGTTGTGGACGCCCTTACGAACGGGCGGGTTTGCATCAGCGCAAATCCCTATGCGCCCCGGGTTGAATTCTATGCTGACCTCAACCAGGACGGCAAGATGGACATGATGATGGGTGATAATGCGAGGGCGACAGGGAAACCCGTTAAATTCCGTGTTCAATTAACAGGGAATACTGTTCCGGAAGGGACCTATACCGTCAGCATAGTGAAGAATGGCAACGCGTTCGGCACTTTCAAAGCTACCGGTAAGGCGCCTACGATCGAGTTCACCGATACCCCCGCAACACCTGGCCGGACTTATTACCGCGTCGTAGTTGAGGGTCCGCCTACTGCTTATCCGCAGGTTCCTGAATCGATGGCGCTGAGCGGGAACATGGTCGGACTGTCGAACCCGATCTACTTCAATTTCGACCCGAACTTTTGATCGCGGCAGATAGCTTAATTCCCTTTAAGGTGCTCTAAAACGGCTCTCTTTGTCTTTGTTTTAACATCATATTTGAAAATACGATTTCAAATCCTTCACAAAACACTTCAGGATTTGCTACTTTAGGGTCATTTGAAAGCCTTTCAGCATTACTGAAGGGCTTTTTTATTGGTGTAGATGTCTTACAAACAAAGTTTGTTTGTAGTGAGAAACTATGGACAGCGGAAAAATTAATAGCTTCGCAATTAAATGAAAACGTCCGGTTATACCGTTCAATTACAGGAAGTATTAAGCCACCTCCGCAGCGTGCAGGGAAGTGTACCGCTGCACCGGCGGGAATCCAGACGGGTGTATTCCTTTTCCGCATTGCCGTTTGCGGAGCAACTGGCTATTTGGGACGAGCTATGGCATACCGAAAATAACTTCTGGGTAAAACTGCATGCTTTTTTCTTTTTGGAGCGTCACCTGAAAAAAGACAGCGAGCTGCGGGAAATGTGGCCGGTCATAGTCCGCTGGCAAGACCAGGTGGATGACTGGGGGCTTTGCGATGCGCTGGCTAAAGTTTATACCAAGATCCTCGAAGTGGAAGCTACCACCGTTTATGAACAGCTCAAAACATGGAATATAGACCAGGACTTATGGAAGCGCAGGCAGTCAGTAGTTTCTCTTTTATATTACAGCCGTACCAAGAAGCACTTTTTAACATTCAGCCAAATTGAACAACTCATCAGTCTCTTGTTGGCCGATAAAGCATATTATGTGCAGAAAGGGGTTGGATGGTCGCTGCGCGAATTGTATACCGTGTATCCCGGCGAAACACTTCCCTGGTTAAAAGTACATATAAAACTGATAAGCAGCATTGCCTTTACTATTGCCATTGAAAAAACGGATGCAGTAACCCGAGGTGAGCTCAAAGTACTCCGAAAGACAAGTTAAAATCTTCCCTTCTTGTTTCTAAATCAAAGTAGTTTGTCAAGTGAACCAGTACAACTTATAGTACGGTATTATCGCTTTTAAAATTGCTGTTTTTTTTATTCTCCAAATTTTAAAGCCACAATTCTCTTCCCTACCCTATAAGTGTTCGGAAGATTGTAAAAAGCCCTTTTTCTCATTCTGAGTCCCAACCAGGCTGGACTGGAAAAACAGCGACGACGTAAAAAAAACAATCTTGATAATCAGCCGCTTAAACCCACGCTATTACAAGCGAGAGCGAAGAACTATCTCTTTAGCTTCGGCGAAAAATCTTCTCTGTGCGACATAAAAGCCGGACAAGCATGTGAGCTACCTATCTATTTTATAAGATCCTTTACTGCGTTCAGGATGACAAATAGAGGTAAGGTTAAAAGAAGTTAAATAATTTGATGGCAGACGAAATACCAAAATAAATCAGAATTGAGTTGGATGTTTATGTAACAAACCTATTACAGTAGTTATAGTGTGACTTGTGCCTCCTGATCAATGTTTAAATCATGTGGGCTTACAAATAAATAAGTCAGGTAAATATGAAAAAGATCATTTTAAGTATGTTAATGGTTGTGGCAGCAGTCACTGCATTAAATGCACAAAAAGTAAAAAGCCCCATTGTCCCTGAAAAAGTAAGATCGGCTTTAACTGTAAAGTATCCCGCTGCTGTTAACATAACCTGGGGAAAAGAAAAAGGGAACTATGAAGCAAACTGGGGTGGTAAGTCAGGAGAAGATATGTCTGTACAGTTCACACCTGAAGGAACTTTTATTGAACAAGTTGCAGCCATAAAAGTAAGTGATTTACCGGCAGGTGTAGCCGCTTATGTTAAACAGCACTATAAAGGTGTTAAAATAACTGAAGCAGGTAAAATTACTGATGCTAAAGGTATCACTATGTTCGAAAAGGCAGGGACCTGGTATTTGATAAAAAAGGTAGTTTCCTTAAACAAGATTAATCCGCTATATTTATAAAACCTATGAGCAGATCATTGCTTTTCTTTCTCGTATTATTATTATTGGGAACACAGTTGGTTTGCGGGCAGAAGGTAATAATAAAAGGTAAGGTTACAGATGCCAACACCGGCGAGCCGGTTACCTATGCTACCGTTGGGATTAAGGGTACAGGGATTGGTATAAGCACAAATTTTGATGGCTTATTTAAATTGGAGTTTATAAGAAAAAGTGATTCCATCTCAGTAAGCTGTATTGGTTATTTGCAGCAATCATTTCCGATCGGCCATGCAGCTGAACAGTTCATAAATATTCAGTTAAAGCCTTCCTCCCAGTTGTTGCATGAAGTCAGGATCAGCCCTAAAGGATATATTAATCCGGCCTGGGTGATCTTAAAAGAAGTAATTAAGCACAAACCGGTGAATGATCCCCGTGGTTTGAAATCATATCAACTGGAAAGTTATAGCCGGATTGAATTGGATGCCAGCAATCTCAGTTCCAATCTGCTAAAAAAGAAATTTATCCAACAGGCTATTTCTATGGCTGACAGTATGAAAATAGCAGGGGCCGATAATATGCCGTTGCTCCCTTTATTTCTTTCAGAAACTGTTTCCGACTTTTTTTATCAAAGTAATCCGGAATCTAAACGGGAGTACATTAAAAAAACAAAAACCAATGGCATTGGTTTTGAAGACGGCACCCTGCTTGCCCAATTAACCGGCAGCACCTTTCAGCAATATAACTTCTATAAGAATTTCGTAAGCGCTGCAGGGAAGGAATTTGCATCGCCAATTGCTGACGGTTGGAAGAGTTGGTATGATTACGAGCTGGAAAACCGGAATGCCATAATAGATGGAAAAGCCTGTTACCAGATCTCCTTTAAACCCAAACGTCCCCAGGACCTGGCTTTTACGGGTACCATATGGATAGCACAGGAAAATTATGCTTTATACCAGGTAAGGGCAACTATTGAACCATCAGCAAATTTAAATTTCATTCACCGGATCTCTGTTCAGCAACAGATGGACGGCAAGGCACCGGATCAGCCCTGGCTTCCGGTAAAAACCCGTATTTTAGTAACTGTTGATCAGCTAACCAGTAATACGAGCGGCCTGCTGGCCAAGTTTTATACCGTAAATAAAATTATAAATACTGATAAGGTTTATCCTCCCGGCTTCTTCAAGGATAATATTATAGTGGCGGCAGATGCACAACAGGCCGATAACTCCTTTTGGGAAACGAACAGGCCAGATTCCTTAACAATGGCTGAAAAATCGGTATATCGTTTGATCGACACAGTTAAAACACTTCCCACTATTAAAAATTACCTTACAGCTGCAGATATGCTGATCAATGGTTATTACAGAGCCGGAAATCTCAGCCTTGGTCCTTTTCTGAATACCTACAGTTATAACAATGTAGAAGGAAACCGGATCAGGTTGGGTTTCAAAACAAATTCAGGCTTTGATAAAAAATTGATCCTCGGAGGCTATGTTGCTTATGGCTCAAAAGATCTGGATGCAAAATACGGCGCTTCGGTTGACTACATATTATCACGGAAACACTGGACGGAAGCAGGGATCAGCTTTACACACGATCTAAACCAGGTGGCGCTGTTGAGTGATAGCTACCTATACCAGCGTAATAATCTGTTCTCTGCGCTTACCCGGTTTGGCCGTATTGACAGGCGAAAGGTATTTGATCAGAATTTGCTGAACTTCTATATTAGCCGAGACCTTTTTAAGGGCTTTACAGAGAAGATCAGTTTTTCAAGCTGGTCTTTAGACCCCCAGTTTTTATTTAACTTCAATGATCCAAAAAGTGGCTTAAGTAATCAGCTATTTGTTTCAGAATTTCAGTTTGAAACCAAATGGGCCCCGGGAGTTCAACCGTTGCTTTCCGAAACCATCAACCGCCCTGTCAATATTAAAACAGACATTTCCAAACCCGTATTTACGTTCCGCTACACTTTGGGTTTGAAAAATATATTTGGCAGTGATTTAACTTATCATAAATTCAGTTTTAATATTATGCAGACCTTAAAAATGGGGAGCCTTGGCAGAGGGAAATATTCATTTTCGGCAGGGTATATCCCTTCAAGCGTTCCTTTTCCTTTATTGGAAAATCACCTGGGTAATGCCACTTTTCTATATAACCCCAATGCTTTTAATCTGATGCGCTTTTTTGAATTTGCCAGTGACAAATACGCCAGTTTAAATTACACCCAGCACTTTGAAGGGTTATTGTTAAATTCAATACCCGTAATTAAGAATTTCAAATGGCGTTTGGTGGGGACAGCTAATATTTTGTACGGAAGCATATCCCGAGCCAACCAGAACAACATATTTGACCATAATAAATCTCTTGACTTGCACGGCCTGGGTAGTGTTCCATATGTTGAAGCAGGTTATGGAGTTGAAAATATCCTTAAATTCTTCAGGGTCGATTTTATTCATCGCCTTAGCTACAAGGATAATAACAATGCTTTGGATGGAAGTGCCAAAAATTTCGGGATCAAAATTTCAGCACAGATCAGGCTTTGATCATAGACGAAACTAAATATTATCGACTTGTGTAAAAATAGTGGGGTGTCAAGTTACAGCTTTTAAAAAGCCCACTTAATTACCGGTTCTTCCTTGGTAAATACAACCTGGATTTCCTTAGCAGATAAAGCTTCCTCAAAAACTTTTACACCATCCATATAACCATGGAAGACCCTTTCGGATGGAAACTCTTCATTTCTGCCGATCTGCCATTTATTGCCTATGGATAAATTAACAATCCCTTCAACTTTTGAGGTTCCGCTTAATTTGCCATCAATGTAAACGGATAAAATATCGCCCTTGCACACGCCTGCAATATGGTGCCATTGCTGTTTCCAGTTAGCCGGCAAGTTAACGGTACAATCGCCCCTGCCCCATCCTCCAGCAAAAAAGGTAAGTGTTTTATTATTCATCATTTGTAAAACATGGCTGTCGCCTTTGGTTAGCAGGTCAACAAGGCCGGTTTCATTCCCTTTTGGATAAACCCAGGCCATCATGGTGATGTTTTCGCCCATGTTATCAAGGCTCTGTGAATTGGGCACTTCTACAAAGCAACTGTCTCCCAATGAAATTCTGCTGCCTTTTACAGCTTTACCCGGTTTCGGCCTCATAACGCTGCCATTATTTTCAAAACCTGACTTGTCAGCAACAGTATTGCCGCTCTCAGTTAGGGAAAGGTCTAATAACAAAGTAGATGTGTTACTGCTGTAAACCTTATATTTTACCTGGGCGCTACCTGCTTTAATGGTTGTAAGTCCTGCTTTACTTACGATCAAACGGTGCATTATTGCTTTCCTCTCGCCGGGCTTGAGCTTGATGGAATCACTATACAACAACGAATCATCAGCTGTTACCGGGATGGTAAATAACTGATCTTTGCCCGTAAGGTTTTTAATATGATATTGGATTTGTTGCTCGCTATTGATTTTTATAACAGGTTTTACTGTTAAACCGGATATCATAAAAGGATGCGCTACAGGATGAGCTGGTTCAGCAACTTCAACCATCTTTGCACCGGTACTGTCCGAACCTACCGTTGCCTGCCCCAATTTATACAGGCGGCAGCTAATAGAATCTGTTAAAATTGTTCCTTGAGGGACAAGGCAATTCTTAAAACCATATTCTTTTCCGTTTACAAATACTATAACCTTTTTAGTTCCCAGGCTACCTTTGTTTGTGATTGAAAATCGCAGCCAGAATTGTTCGTTCGGCTCAACTTTGGTTTTTGAGAGGGAATATTTCAGGATTTGCAGATCAGCGGCACTTTTGGTTTCTGAAAGTTCCAATGGGTCTTTATTTTTAGACCATTGTTCATTCGCATTTTCACTCATTACAAACTGCATCGTCCCTCCCTTTAGCAATAGAGAATGCGGGATGCTTAGTTGTTCATAAGGCTCGCCATTAACGATTAATGATCGTACATATTTGTTTTTAGCCGATTGATCTTTGCTTTCGATCACAAAGATTTTTTTATTGGCCAGGTGCAGCTTTACCGACTGAAACAATGGTGCACCAATTGCATAAAGCGGGCGCCCCGGGCATACCGGGAAAATCCCCATGGCATTAAACAGGTAAGCACTTGACATTGCTCCAAGGTCATCATTCCCGGGCAAACCATCGGGGCTAGCCTTAAATCGCGAAAGCATGATGTCCCTGCACCACTTTTGGGTAAGATCAGGGCGACCGGCCTCATTAAAAAGATAAGGCAAATGAATAACCGTTTCGTTATCAAATAATATCACCTGATTAGTTAAAGCCGAATCAAGGCGATTGGAGAATGCTTTATTTCCGCCCATTAAGTTTACCAGGTCTTTTGTATTTTGCGGCACAAAATAGGAATACACCCATTTATCTCCCTCCTTATAGCCCGACATTCCAGGATTTATCTTAAAGTCGTTCCCGTTTCGCGGAAGCATAAACAATTCGGATGGATTAAATAAGTTCCTGTAATTATAGCCTCTTTGCTGTAAAATAGCATAATCTTTATCATTGTTTATCACCTGTTTAGCGTATTGCGACAGCGCCCAATCGTCATAAGCATATTCCACCGTGCGCGTAACAGATTCTGAACTGGTAAAAGGGACATAGCCCATCCGTTGGTAAATTGCAAGATCATTTTGTACAAAAGGAGAATCAACAATATTCTTTTTCATGGCCTCATAAGCCAGTGCCTTATCAAAACCTGTAATACCTTTTAAGTAAGCATCCACAATAATAGGCACAGCATGATTCCCCGTCATCGACTCGGTGGGCAGGTGACCGGTTTGCCTGTAAAGATCCAGCATGGATAGTATGATATCATTTTGCTTTTCGGGATAGAGCAGGCTCAAAAGCGGGTGCAGGGAACGGAAAGTATCCCAGGGCGAAAAAAAACCATATTCTTTTTTTCCGTTTGTTTGTTGAATGGCGCCGTCAGTGCCCGTGAACCTGCCGTCAACATCCGAAATTACCCAGGGGATCAACAGCGAATGATATAAGGCAGTGTAAAAAACGGTTTTGTTTTGTTCATCGGGATCTGTCACATCCATTACCGAGAGCTGTTTGGCCCATTCATCGCGGGTACGCTTAACAAGCTGATCAAAGCTTAACTGCTTTAATTCTTTATCGATATTATTTTGCGCACCGGCAAAGCTTACGGTGGATGTACTTAATTTAAGTTCGATAATTTTACGGCCGGCTGCTGTACTTTTAAAGACAAGCAGATAACCGTTTTTTATTTGTTTTTTTTCGGTATAATCTTCGCTGAAATTAATTACCGTATTTGCCATTTTTCCATGCAAGATCCGTTTGGCAGGCATGGTAATATTACCAGCATCCCCCACAAAAATTTGCGGTTTTACCCCCGCTGCAAATGTAAAACGGAGCACACCTGTGCGGGTGGACGCAACTGCCTCGGCAATGGTTTGGTTGTCTTTAAAAACTATTTTGTAATAGCCGGGTCGGGCCACTTCATCACGATGCGAAAAACGCCTGTTGTATTTACCCGGCTCAAAATGTTGCCCTTGCATAACCGGCAGAATAAATAAATGCCCGGCAGAACCATCAGGGAAGCCGCTTGGGTGGTTAATACAGCTGAAATAATAAACGGAGGTATCGGCATAATTATAACCCCTGCCCCCGGTAACATGTGTTTCAGGACTTATTTGAATAAAACCTGAGGGAGCCACAGCGCCGGGATAAGTTCCGCCATCACCTCCCCAACGGGTAAACACCCCGCTTTTTGTTGTGCCGATAAAAGGATCAACATAGTGCAGGTGATCTTTTTCCTGGGCGTAAACGCTGTTAATTACCACCAGGAAAAACAGTGTGAGCTTTATAAAAGTGGCCATTTTATTCATGATAACAGATTTTATATTTTGATATAGATCTTTATCATCTGTACCGGACTAATAAGATTGTTGTATGATGCTGTTATATTTTGCAAACAGCAGTTTAGCTTGTTCAATAGCATTGCCTTTAATTAGATCCGGGTATGCATTACCATGCTTATTAACCCATTGCCATTCCCAATCCTTTACCTGTTTATCAAAGGCTTTATCATCAAACGGAGTGTTGGAGGTCATTGCTTTATCAAGCTGCGAAAAATACAGCTCCCACCTGGGTTTATAATATCCTTTTATTAGCCCGGCCCATTGCCGGTTGGAGTATTCACGCAGTCCGCTTTCTTTATCGCCCCATAAGGTTATCAAATCCCTCGCATTAAATTCATAAAGGTTTTTTTCCTCGTCAGTAACACCATTTGCCCTGGCTTCATTGATCCATTTACCCAATAAAAAATCCTGCCACATATTCAGCAAGGCATCTATATCATCCATTAGCTGCAAAAACTCACCGCAGTATTTCTTAAAGCCCGGCTGATCTTTTTCGCGGTAGGCTGCTGCAATTTTTTGTTGCAGCGGACTTGCATAATTAGCAAGTACCTGCCGGGTTATATCAACAAGGTCATACTCAAATCCATCACTTAATTTTAAACTGTCTGATGCCTGCATGAACAGTCTCCAGGCTTTAAGCAGTTTCAGCGGGTCATATTCAAGTTTGGTATTAACCCGGTCAATAGTTTTTTTTAATGTTGGCCTTGCAACTATAATTGATTCCGGACCGCCTTCACTAAGTCCCCCACTATATACCGTATTTAATAAAATATTCCAGGCTTCACTCATTAGCCGGCTAGCTTTACCATAACGGCGTTTGGCATAATTATTTACCCACGCATCTGCATCAATGGGTGTGTCTCTCCAAACATTTTCCAGCATTAATTCAAACAGCGCCGGGTTTTGTTCTATCCCCTCCGGCGCTAAACCAATCCCTACCATGTTTTTCGATTCCGGGTCGTGAAGGGCAATAGCCGGATCAGCCGCCACATGGCGCATCCGCCCGAACAGGCTGATGTTACCGCCAAAATTTTGCAGCATATTCCAGATCCAGGGCTTGCCGTAATACGCATCTGTACGGTTCCAAACAGGGTGAGCATCACTATACAGATCAAGAATGATCATTTGATCGTTAGGAATAGCATTCAGCAAAGCCCTGATTTGCTGGGGCTGCCAGAATTTATTATTGTAGTGAAACATCCAGCCCTGCATAACCCAAACCCCCTTAGGGTCAGCAACGGTCATTGACCGGAATACTTTTTTACTCATCCCATCCAGGTAGGTAGAATCATTGGTGGGCGGTACATTTTCATTGAACGTATCGGCAGAATAAAGGTGGTCTGTACCAAACTCTTTTGTTTGCGCTTCGATATATTTCTTGCCAATGGTTTCAAACATTTCATCATCCGGATCAAGAATAAATACGTCAGGAAAGCCGGCGTCCCAGTTGGTCTTTTTAACCTTTGCCTTCGGAAACCTGTCTTTGAAAGATGGCGGCACATGCCCGGTAAATGATGACAACACAGGTTTCATTCCGAACGAGCGTTCGCGCTCCAGGATCTTTTTTTGCAATGCTTTATGGCTATCCATCCAGTGCTGCGGTAACGGACCACCCCATGCATCAATATTACCCATCCAAAACCAGGAGAAATAGGCCGGCCCGCTAAAAAATGCAGCCAGTTCCTTGTCAGTAAAGCCCATACTTTTATATACATCCTGCCAAACAGCTTCTTCGCCCGTAATGGCAAGCGGCATATTAATACCATTCAACGCCATCCAGTCTATCTCTTTCTGCCAACGCTCCCAATCCCACCAGGCCATTGAATAATTAAACGTGCAGTAGTTGAGGTAATAACGGTATTGGTATGGGGTTGATTTATGGATCTTGCTTAAAACTATCGGTAAACTTACCGGTAGTTTTAAATTGGTGCCATTCCATCCGATATCGCAAAAGCAGTAATTTTTAAGGTAATAATTTAAAGCTGCTGCTGCAGATAAGCCATTGTTGCCACGTAAAACTATTTTACCATCGCGGCTATTAAGCTCAAATGCATCCTTACCATTATCCCGGTTTATGGCTTCTACCAGGAAAGATGCCGACCTGCCAGGAATAACCCTTTCAATAAAATCACGGGAAGCTTTTTGATCAACCTGGGCATAAGCGTTTAAACCAAACACACTTATAATAAAAATGAACAACCAATTTTTCATCTATATATGAACTTTTAATTATGAACTTTAATGATAAATAAAAGCCGACAGCCTGCATAAACCTATTTGCTAATAGTAATATATGACGGGCTGCCGGCAATATAAATGATTGTTTTTTAGAAGTTTGGATTTTGCACCAAAATGCCCTTACTCTTATCAATTTCTACCTGTGGTAACGGGAAATAATAATTTTTAGGGCGAATAAATGTCACCGTTTTTGACTGATCAATAGGCGCCTTTGAAATTGGCAGATTGTATATTGCTGCAATGTCAACAATTTTAGCTTTGTCCCAGCGCATCAGGTCCTGGTGGCGTTCGCCTTCTCCAGCTAGTTCAACACGGCGCTCGTGGATCAATTGTGTCATACCGGCACCAGAAACGGGCGGCAATAAAGTTGATGCACGGCGTCTCACCTGGTTTATCAATGCATCGCCTGCACCAGCACCGTTGGTACGGATCAGGGCTTCTGCTACCAGCAGATAAATATCAGCCGAACGCATTAATGGTACCGCGTAAGTATGGTCAACCCCGCCGCCTGCAGCCGCTGTGTTAAATACAGCATACTTTTTAAAAGCAAACCCGGTTGCCGATAAATCGGCAGTAAAAGTAGTTAATCCGTTCCCATCACCAAGGTCTACCTTATCGCCAACGCTTAAAAGTGTAGCGGCCTTACGCGGATCATTGGCTTCAAATTCATTTGCCAAACCCTGCAAAGGCTGGCTAAAGCCATACCCGCCCCATGGCCTTGGAATGTAATAAACGGTAAAATCGTTTTGAACAACGTTTTGTACTGCCTGGATAGAGAATAACAATTCGGTACTGCTCTCATTAGCACGGGTAAAATTATCCTGGTAATTAGCAGCCAATGCGTAATGGGAATTTGATATCACCTTTTGGCCCGTTGTAATTGCCTCAGGGAGTTTTTCCCAGTACATATAAAGCTTGGTTAAAAGTCCGAGGGCTGTTCCTTTACTTACGCGGCCACGGTCGGCAGCGCCATAGCTTTCAGGTAACAGGTCAACCGCTTTCAGCAGGTCGGCTTCAATTTGTTTCCGTACATCCTCTATCGGCGATTTGGGAACATTAAAAACTTGCTTGGTATAATCATCCTCGGTAATGATAGGTACATCGCCATAAATTACCATTAAACGCCAGTAACCAAAGGCCCTTAAAAAATAAGCCTCGCCCATGCTGCGCAATTTAACTTCAGCAGAAATAGCAGTGATCTTAGGGATGTTAATGATGCAATTGGTGGCGCGGTTAACGGTTTCATACTTCCATTTCCAGGGATACCTTATAGCTGCGTTTGAAGCATCGTAAGTTAAATTTTCTATTCCTTCATCTTCACCATGATCGCCGGAGCGCCAGTAATCATCAGAAGGAACGTCATACGTGGCTTCTGCGTGGCCTATATAATCCTCTTCCTCTAAAAGGCTGTAAATACCTGATACGGCATTAACGGCATCAACTTCGTTTCTAAAATAATTCTCTGAGGTATAAACCCCTTGTTGTTTAAGATCAAGTGCTTTTTTACAGGCGCTGTTAAATAACACAAGCACAATGACTATATATATTATTATTTTCGATTTCATGATTTTATAGTTTAGCTGTTAAACCGAATGTAATTGTTCTAACCGAAGGGTACTGGGCCACATCAACCCCTCTTTGCAAGTTGCCGTTGGTATAACCAAGTTCCGGCGTATATCCTTTATAGTTGGTTATGATAAATATATTCTGACCGGATGCATATAGCCTTATATTGCTTAAAGTTGTTTTTTTAGCCCATTTAGCAGGTAAGGTATAACCTAACGTTGCATTTTTAAGGCTGAAATAGCTGCCGCTTTCAACAAACAGATCAGATGTGCGGTAGTTATCATTTGCACGGTCGAGCGATAATCTTGGGATACTGTTGCTTGTTCCCGGGCCGGTCCAGCGGCCTAAGTCTTCGGCATAAAGATTAAACGGATAAGTTGGGTCTATCCCCTGCATCCTGTCGGCATTGTATAAGCTCACACCAAACACTCCTGTAAAACTTGCCGAAAAATCAAAGCCTTTATAGGACAAACTACCCTGCAAGCCGGCAGTAACATTGGGGTTAGGATTGCCCAGGTTGGCACGATCATTACCATCAATTAAGCCATCGCCATTTAAATCAAGGAATCGCACATCGCCTGGCCTGATCCCGCTTTTTCTTGAGTCGTTTTTAAGGGCCGGGTCACCATCAATCTCTGCCTGGGTTTGGTATAAGCCATTGGTTTTCCACCCATAAAATGAAGCGATAGGTTGTCCCTGGTAAGTTCTTGAAATCTCCTGGCTTGAGCGGCCATAAACCACCGATCCGATAAAGGTGCCCTCGCCGTTAAGCTTGGTTACTTTATTTTTAATAAACGAAGCATTTGCGCCAAAGGAGTATTTTAAGTCGGTACCACCCTGGTAGTTAAACTCCACCTCAACGCCACGGTTATTCATGGTGCCGATATTTTGATTAGGGATGGCTACCGATCCTGCTGTACCTACTACAGGTGGTGATATCAGCATATCTTTAGTATCCTTATTAAACCAGGTTATTGTTGTATTTAACCTGTTATTTAAAAAGCCTGCATCAAGGCTTATGTTGGTCATGGCAGCGCGTTCCCAGGTAATATCAGGATTGGCAATGCTTGTAACTGCGGCACCGCTTACACCCGTGCCACCAAAGGCGTAACCACCATTTTCATAAGTGCTGCCAATTTTTATTAAACTTAGATATTGGTAAGGACCAACGTTCTGATTTCCCAGCTCACCGTAACCACCGGTTAATTTAAGGTTATTTATCCAGGTTAGATCTTTAATAAATTGCTCGTTAGATAGTCTCCAGCCTAATGAAAAAGCCGGAAAATAACCCCATTGTTTGCTCGGGGCAAATTTTGAAGATCCGTCTGCACGGAAGGTTACTGTAGCAAGGAACCTGCCATTATAATCATAAAACAGCCTTGCAAAACCTGATTGAAGGGAATTAGGCTGCACCGGCAAATTTGAATTAAACTGGCTGTTGCCCTGGTTAAGTACCCTTTGGGCCGGGTCTGTATCATCATATCCAACCCTTGATGCGTTAAAACCATAATCTTTAAAATTTTGATAAGAATAACCTCCGGTAAAGGTTACATGGCTTTTGCCAAATACCTTATCATAGGTAAGGAATGATTCCAGCAGCTGTGATGATACCTCTTCCTCGGTTTGGGTTAAGGTAGATGTTGTATTTTGCCGCGCCTGGTTTACATCTGCTATGTTAAAATTGTATCCACGGTTTATAGCGCCGTCAAAAGCATAATTAACCCGCAGTTTTAACTCCTTCATAAACGTAATTTCTGCAAAAGCATTAGCCAGGGCCCTGTATTTTTTGCTGTACCTGTCTGCTTCCTGGATTGTTGCGTAAGGACTGTTGATATCACCCAGCTGGTTGGCAAAAGCTTTTGATGTGCCATAAGTACCATCCGGGTTAACCAGTGGGATGGCAGGGTTAAAGCGCAATGCCGAGAAGATCAGTCCTGTTTGCGAACTATAATTATCAAAGCCATTCTGACTGCCGTAGGTTAATTGAATGTTTTCGCCCAGCTTTAACCATGGTTTTACTTTATGCTCCGAATTGATGCGGGTGCTGTAACGCTTAAAATTAGTTTTATTAATGATCCCGTCCTCGTTATAAATAGAGGTAGAAAAATAATAGTTTGACACCTCATTCCCACCTTGTATGTTAACATCACCATTGGTTACATGGCCCGTACCCATTATGGCGCGCTGCCAGTCGGTTCTTTGCACGGCATAATATTCATCGTTCCATGGGGCATCAATGGCTACGCCATCATTAGTATATCTTTCCCGCTTCAGCTTATACAGATCAGGTGCAGTAAGCAGATCGATATATTTAGTTGAGTTAGAAAACCCATTATAAAAATTCACTGTAGTACTTAGCTTTTGGTTATACGTACCTTTTTTAGTAGTTACCAAAACCACACCATTTGCAGCCCTGGTACCATAAATTGCACTTGAAGAGGCATCCTTTAAAATATCGATTGATGAAATATCATTAGGATTGATATCGCTTAATGCATCAGGATTACTGGTAGGTACACCATCAATTACTACAAGCGGATTAGCATCATTGATGGTACCGGTGCCACGAATCCTGATACTTGGCGCTGCCCCCGGCGAGCCATCGTTACGTACAATGTTCACGCCGCTGGCCCGGCCATCTAAAGCCTGGGCGGCAGAACTTACCGGTAAATTTTGAATATCCGCGCCTTTAACACTTGAAATTGAGCCCGTAACATCAACTTTTTTACTTGTTCCGTAACCTACAATTACAACCTCATTTAGTGATGAAGGCAAAGCAGTCATGGTAATGGCTAAGTTTGTTTTACCCTCAATTTGAACAATTTTTTTTTCGAAACCTATATAGGTTAATTCCAAAACGCCATTTTCAGGTGCTGCAATTGAAAATTCACCATTAACATTAGTGGTTACCCCTAAATTGGTGCCCTGTAACTTTACACTTACCCCAATAAGCGGTTCGCCTTTGTTGTCAACAACCTTTCCTTTTACGGTGATCTGGGCATTAACATCATCCGGGTTATATATTATAACCACATGATCATCTGCTATTTTATAGGGGAGTTTGTTCTCTATAATAGCATCTAAAATTTGATTGATGGTGGCGTCTTTTACCTGCAAGTTTACTTTACCAAGTTTTTTGATACTTGAGTAATTGTAAAAAAACCGATAATCACTTTGTTTTTGAATTTTGGTAAGTATGTTACTTACTTCGGTTTGCTTAATATTTAGCGAGAATTTTTGCTGGGAGTATACACTTGCCGACACTTGCAGGCAGGTAACCAGTGTTATTAAAAATGCCGCTTTCATTAGCAAAATAAATTTAAAGCATGGTTGTGCATATATAAACGCAAATGCCTTTACTAATTTTTTCATTAGATTTGTTTTTGAAAGTTAAGGAATGGAGTAAGCTGTCTGAAAACTTTTACTCCTGTTATTTAATCCCGATTTTTAAGGGGAAGAGTACCACCTCTTCCCTTGTTTATGTGGCATTTCAGGAATCCGATAGGTAAGTTTTTTTCATAGTAATTTTAGTTTGAGTGAATATTGAGTGAATTGAGTTTCCTGTATGTTAAGTTCCTGTATGTGTTAAATAAATAATTCTTCCATCTATTCTGAATTTAAATGGCGTAATCATTTTTATAATTTGCAGTGCCTGTTCCAATGATTCATTTTCCAATACACCACTTATCTGTTCGTTTTTAAGTGATTGTTCGTCAAATATCATTTGCACATTATATTTCCGCTCTATTTGTTTGGCTACCTCTTCGAAACTTTCATTGGTAAATACAATTCTGTTATCAAGCCAGGCTGTTTCTTTAATACCTTCTGTTTTTACCTGCGGCAACGCTGTAACCTTGTAATCTATCTTAGCTCCCCCGGTATTTACAGCCGATGCATTTATTGTACGCGATAAACTATTGGCCACAATAAGTTTTTCATTCGGGAGCAGTATAATGTTTTTTTCAGTTTCGTTTTTCAATTCAACTTGTACCTTACCTGTCAACAAGGTGGTTTCAATATTTTTGTCGTTTCGGTAGGCTTTTACATTAAATACCGTACCCAGTACTTTTATTGTAAGTGTGCTTGTATGCACCAAAAATGGCTTTTTAGCATTTTTTGTAACTTCAAAAAAAGCTTCGCCTTCCAGGCTTACTTCCCTGGTGGCTTTTGAAAATGTTTCAGGGTAAAAAAACGAGCTCCCTGCATTCAGCTTTACTTTTGTACCATCAGGCATTACTATTCCTGTAGTTTTCCCATAAGGCACATAAATATGATGAATTACTGCTTTTGTTAGCTGGTTAACAGATCGTGGTCGACTGGTATAAAAAAACACACCGCTTATAGTAAATATTAGTACAGCAGCAGCGGCCCACTGCCAATTAACTAAAGATCTTACCTTACTTTTTCCCCCGAAGGGAACAGAGCTTTCACCTGAGTTTTTGATCTTATACCAAAGCTCTTCAATCCTTTCGCTAAGGTCTTTTTGTTTTGCTGTAGGATCCGGTTGTTTTAAATCACTCTTCAACGCATCGGTAACCTTTTGCATTTTTCTATATTCAGGAAACTGGTCAAGAAATACTTCGAGCTCTGCCAACTCTTTTTCAGTGGCAGTTTTGCCAATACTCTTCGCCATAAGCTCAATAAACCTGGATTTTCCCATAATAATTTGGTGTTCTGCTGTAAGGACACGGCCAGGCGGAGATTTTCCTAAAAGAATTTAAAAAAAGTTGAAATATTAAAATAACGTAAGTTCGATATAAAGGTTGGCAGTATAGCGCTTGATTATCAAGCACTTACATTTACTCAATTCTTAATAAAAGTGAAACGTACTGATAATGAGCGCGTTTCATAACGTTCCGGGTGTTCCGTGGTAAAAATGGAACGCTTTGCCGGCGTGGATACACAAATTTGCGCTTCGCATCAACGCTGTTGCAGAAGGGTTTGGGGTGAGGTGACAATTTGCTTATGTCGAACTCACGTTAACTTAAGTGATTTCGGGATTAATGATGTTCCGCTTTTGGGAGCTGTTGCTGCGGCATCTTAAACATTTGAAACCCGGATTTAATAAAAAGAGAGGCAAAGAGAATCAGCCTGTTCCAACATGTTCAAAAATAAAATCTCAATCCTGCACGGCCATCTTATTATACTTATTCCTGTATTCAACCGGAGTTAAGCCGGTTAACTTTTTAAACATTGCCCTGAATGCTTTGGTATCTGTATAGCCAATATCATACATTACTTCGTTAATATTTTTACGGCTGTTCTCAAACTGGCGCTTGGCCGCTTCTATCTTTACCCGGTGGATATATTCTAGTACCGAATTATTGGTAGCCTCCTTAAATCTTCTTTCAAAACTTCTTCTCCCTATGGCAGTAACATCAGCCAGGTCATCAATAGAAATTTTTTCCTGTGTATGCTGTTCAATATATTCCTGCGCTTTTTTTATGCTTTCGTCACCATGATTTTTTTGGCCCATAAACATAGCGAAAACCGCCTGGCTGTCCCTGTCAATATCCACAGCAAAATATTTAGAGGCAAGCACGGCAGTTGCCCTATCGGTATATTTTTCTAATAAATGCAACAGCAAAGTCCAGTAAGAATTAGCGCCGCCGCTTGAATAGATCCTATGTTCCTCTGTGATAATACTTCCGTCAATCACTTCCACATCCGGGAACATCTGCCTGAACTCATTTTGAAATCCCCAGTGTGTGGAGCACTTTTTTCCATTCAATAGCCCTGTGGAAGCTAACAAAAAAGCGCCTACGCAAAGGGATGCCACCTCGGCGCCGTTTTTATATTGTTCATTGATCCAGGGCAGCAGTGTTTTGTTTTTTGATATGGCTGTTTTCATATCCCCAAACAAGGCAGGTATTAAAACAAGGTCGGTCTTCGTTACATCATTCAGTTGCTTATCGGTATGCACAGAGAACAATCCATCATTTAATTTAACGTCTTTTTTTGCTCCAACTAATTCCACATGAAATAACGGCGCCTTTCCTGATGCCACCAGGAACTGGTTTGCTGCAGAAAAAAGATACTGAGGGTCGGCAATGGCCTGCATTACTGACGATTCCGGAACCAGGATGCTTACATACTTCATGTGACTAAGGTAATATTTTTGTCGCAAAATCCCCTTTATTTGGCACATACTTACAGCATCTGTTTCCGTTTTCCTTGCCAACTTTGTATTGTCAATATATTCATAACAAAACAATTTAAATTTTACAAAATGGAATCTCAGGTGTTTATCAATTTAGCAGTAAAAGACGTTAACAAATCAATGGACTTTTACACCCAAATAGGCTTTACAAACAATCCGCAATTTTCAGACGACACCACTAAATGTATGCTATGGAGCGAACACATTTTTGTAATGATTATGTCGCACGAAAAATTTCAAACTTTTATAACTAAACCCATTGCTGATACGAAGAATAACACTGCGGGATTATTTGCATTGTCAGTAGGGAGTTTGGACAAGGTAAATGAATTAGCAGATAAAGGAGTTGCCGCAGGGGGCGTTGAACCCGTACCATTTGCAGATTATGGTTTTATGCAGAAAAGGAATATTGAAGATTTTGACGGGCACACCTGGGAGATCTTTTTTATGGACATGAGTAAGTTTCCGGCAAACAATTAAATTCTGAATAAAATGGCACAATTCAATCCACAAGTAGATGCGTATATTGCTAAGGCAGCAGATTTTGCAAAGCCTATATTGGAATACCTGCGCAAAATAATTCATGAAACATGCCCCGAAGTTGAAGAGGTAATTAAATGGGGGATCCCTCATTTTGATTACAAAGGCGATATGATGTGCATCCTGGCGTCCTACAAAAAGCATTGTTCGTTCAGCCTTTTTAAAGCGGAATTAATGATCCATCCAAAACTGAAAGAAAATGCCAAACCAGGGCAATCAATGGGAAATATGGATAAGCTCACCTCTTTATCTGATTTGCCTGAAAAGGCTATTTTGGTTGCTTATATAAAAGAAGCGATGGCTTTAAACGAAGCCGGCATAAAAAAAGTACGCCCTGTATCTGAAAAACCACAGGTAATTGAAGTGCCGGATTATTTTACTGAAAAGCTGGCAACCAAGCCGCTGGCGAAAGAAATTTTCGAAAGTAAATCACAGTCTTTTCGCAAGGACTATTTAGTTTGGATAACAGGTGCAAAAACAGATGCCACCCGCCAAACCAGGATGGAGCAGGCGCTGGAGTGGATAGCCGATGGAAAAGGCAGATTTTGGCAATATGAGAAGTAACCTGGTGTAGCGTCAAAATGAATTGACATTTAGTCTCGAGTCTTAAGTTCTAAGTCAGAAGAAAAACAAAATTTGACTTAAGGCTTTCGACTTAAGACTGTTGACTTAGCACCAGTATAATACAATGTAAAAAATGAGTACGATCAATTCATACCTTACATTTAACGGCAACTGCCGTAAGGCCATGGTATTTTATCAGCAATGCCTGGGGGGCGAATTGTTTTTTCAAACCATTGGGGAGTCCCCATTGTCTGAAAAGATGCCCAAAAAGATGAAAGATCTCATCCTGCATTCAACCCTTACTAATGGCAGCCTGCTATTAATGGGTTCTGATATAACATCTGAAACAGGCTTGATCAGGGGGAACGGAGTTTCATTGGTCTTGAATTCAGGGAGCGAAAAAGAAATAAAAAACTGCTATAAAAAACTGGCTGCAGGTGGCCAGGCAACTCAGCCATTACAGAAAAACTTTTGGGGCTCCATGTTTGGCAGCCTCACCGATAAGTTTGGGAATAACTGGCTGCTCAATTGCCAGCCGGAACAATCGGGCAATTTAAATTAATTAAAATGACCAACGAAGCACAAATCAGAATGCTGATTGAAAACTGGGCAGCGGCAATACGCAACAAAGATATTGACGGCATACTTGCGCACCATTCTGCAGACCTGGTAATGTTTGATGTGCCTTTACCATTTCAGTCGGTAGGTATTGATGCCTATCGTAAAACATGGGACCTGTTTTTTAAATATACAAAACCCGGGGTGTTTGATATCACGGAGCTGAACATAATAGCAGATGAGCAGGTTGCTTTCTGCTATGCAACCATGAAGTGTTCTGATAAAAGCAGTTCGGATGAATTTGTGGAATTGCCCTTCAGGCTAACCATCGGGTTAAAGAAAACAGGTGAGCAATGGGTAATTGTGCATGAGCATCATTCTATACCAGGCAATTAATTAATCCCAAATTTGGTGTAATTACTTATGCCCGAAGCGCCTGGTCGAGCTTTTTAAGGGCAATGGTAAGCTGGGCAAATACGGTTTTATTTGAAAGGCCAAGTATAGTTGCTACTTCGTTGCACGACAGATCATCCTCCTTTACCATCCTGAAGATAAGCCTGCACCTTGGCGGTAATTCATTAATCGCTTTTAAAACCTCGGTTTGCAACTCTTTACTGATAAGAAGCTGTGCCGGATCAATAGATAAATGGAAATAATATGCTTCCGTCAGCTTTAGTTCCCTAACCCTTTTTGATGAGATACTTCGTAAATGATTAAGGCAGGCATTTTTTACAGCAACATATAAATAAACCTGTATGTTTCTTATCGAATTGAGATTTTTGCGACCTATCCAAATCCTCAGGAAAACATCATTTACAATCTCTTCCCCTGCTTCCCTGTCGTCTAAAAACGAATATGCAAACTGGTATAATTTAACTATATGCTGTTTATATAGCTCATTGAATGCAGATTCATCGTCATTAAACTGAATTTGATGAATAAGTTCATGGATAGTCACAATTGAGTATGTTTCTTAATAATTATTTGAGGTTTCCCCGAAATACACTGCAATATAGCATAGTTAATGTAAAGAAAATATTACAAACTAAAATATATGGCTTTGTGGCAGGTATTACAGGCCCTTAGCCTTGCTCTTTTGCAGGTTAACGGCGATGTTTGTTTTAGCAACGCGCCGGATACTTTTAATGAAACGACCCTGTAGACATGCAGCCTTTGCTTCCGAAACCAAATTACAGAAGAAATTAAATGAATTATTACCAATTAAATAGCTTTGATCGCAGGCGGGAATAGAAGGTGCAGGTACTGATTTGGGCAAAAGAAACCTGCCCTAATTAACAATGTGTGAAAACTGCTGCAAAGGATGCAATTGCCTCATAGTATATTATTAAACGGCTTCACTTCTGTTTGTATTTATATCCTTATTTAGATGTGTATTAGCTGCTTGCCAAATAAACCCTTCTATTTTGGCATACTGTTCTTCCAGTTTTCTGAGTAATTGAAATTGGGCACGCGCACGCTGAAGGTTGTGATCAGGAACGTGTGTTTTATAATAAACGTCCCCATTTAAATAATCTGTGAGGAAACGGACTCCCTGCATGTAGGGAAATAGCAGCACGCTCAGTGGAAGTGATCTTATTTCGTTTTCTGTCAGGAAACCGGCAGATTCTTGTAAGTAGCCCCGGGTAAAAGCTTCGAAAAGGGGGATATTTAAACTGATCTTATTCAAATCCGCCTCATCTTCCGGCGCGGTATTAATAATGGAACGGATAGCGTCTCCAAAATCATAAGCTACATAGCCGGGCATTACGGTATCCAAATCGATGACACATTGAGCCTGATCGTTTTCATCCAGCAATATATTATTGAACTTTGTATCGTTATGGGTGATCCTTAGGGGTAATCCGCCTTCTCTGCCCAGGTTCAGGATCGCACACATATGCTCTACACGGTGCTGAATAAATTCCACCTCTGCCGCTACGGTTTTTTTTCTGTCTAAAGGATCAGTCTGTAAGGATGTATTAAGCCGGGTGAGCCTCAGGCCGATATGATGAAAAGCAGGAATTGTGTAATTCAATAAATTAATATCCAGGTCAAATAAAAGCATCTGAAATTTTCCAAAAGCTTTGCCCCCTTCAAAAGCCTGTTCATTTGTTTGAACAATATCAATGCTTTTGGTATTTTTAAGATACTTATACATTCTCCAGTAATTGCCCCGTTCATCTGAAAAATAATAGCTGTGATCGTTTGTCATTACCAGGGAGAGCACTTCCTTATCCGGGTCAGCACCAGGAATTTCTTTCAATTTGGATCGCAGATGGTTGGTCACCAGGTGAATATTATTTATTAAAGAGGGAATGTCTTTAAAAACCCGGTGATTGATCCTTTGCAGTAAATAACCAGGATCTTCCTTGTTAGTATTATTTATGTAATAGGTATCATTAATATGTCCTGAACCGTAAGGTTCTATAGAAGCTACATCTGCCCCAACTATAAAATTTGAAGCAATTTTTAATAAATTCAACTTCTTCTTAGCCTGAATCATAGTTATTGTTGTGTAAGTAAAATTCCCCGGCCTTTTCGGAGACAACACATGGTCCATTTGCTCACCATTTTTTCTGCTGCCTGACCGGGGTTTGGATTTTAATGCAATCTATCTTTATTCATATTCCCGGTAGGCGCCAAACCTCGCCAGCTGATCTTCACCCAACTGGTTTGGTATAGGAAGTGCCGGGATATTAAGTTTTTTGCAAATTTGCATCCACAGACCGGTGCGGGTATAGGTTTGATGTACCAATTGAAATGGAACAGATAAAAGCAAATCTTTTGCGGCCTGTGGTTCACCTTTATCAATCAGCAACTGAATCTTCCGTTCAATAACCCATTCATCTTTCAACGCATCAACTTTCGCCAGCCATTTTTCGCGCTCAGCAATGGTTTGAAGTCCAAGATTTCTCAGTACTTTATCCCGTTCGATTATCACTTGCGGATGTATTTGCAGCCATGGCTCAGTAATTGCATCAAATGCGTGCCTGGCACCCGTCATATCTCCTTTTTGTTTAAGCAGCCTGGCCAGGAGCACTTTTGCCAATCCGGCTTTGGTGACCGAAAGTATTTTAATAGCTTCATCTGCCTTTCCCCGACCCGCCAGCCATGTTCCGTAATAGAAACGCCAGTTATCCGCTGTTACTCCGCTTGTTTTATCAATGGCCCACTTAAAGGAAGCATCCATATTTTCCATCCCGGATGGCGGCCAGAGGTTCTGATCGGCTTCGGGAGGAAGCGGCAGAGGTACTTTCTTTTGATAAGCATAAACCAGCTTATTCCATACGGCTACATCAGCCGCCCGGGCCCATTCAAAAAGAGGGATTTCCTTAACAGGCCTTAACGACTGCTCCGGAACTTTTAACTGGTAAATATCCATTGCTTTATCGGAAGGAATCCAATATTCTGTGTGCCACCTGGTTTCTTTTGGATGTAATTCCAATTTGATGGACTGATCGCCTATGGGGCCGCCCTGCAATTCAATGTATTGCTGGCGCTTTGCTGTACTCAGCATTGACCATGAAGTGTCGCCCGCCACACCATAGCTCCATAACTTCATGCCGGGAGCAATGGTTTCTTTTGCTATATGATACAAACCGGTACCGGATGATGGCGTATAGGCGCCAAAAGCATTTGCGTCCCTGCTTTCCCAAAAATATCCGGTCATTTCTTTAATGTCTGCCTGCGTACGGGGGCCATTTTTTTCCCAGTCTATAGTATCAACTTTTGATGAGTGAGATAATACTTTGCCTTTAGGGAAGTAAAATTTTGTGTCGGGAGCCGATGGTATTGCGGCGTTGGACCATGACATCCAGGGATAAGCTTCGGTTCCAGGGTTGTAAAAGATAGCGCGCTCCGTCAAAAATCCGTCTTTTGGCCCCAAAGAATATTCAACCGACCATTTCATGCCAAAACGAAGTTCTCTTTCGCCACAGGTAACATAGACCCTATCAGCTGTTTTGTCAATTTTATAACTTACTTTTTCATTTTGGCTGGGCGAGTGTGATATGGGGAAACTTACCTCAATTCCGCCAGCTGTAAAATAGAATCGGGGCAAAATTCTTGTCTGCCGTATCACATCCGGCACATACAAAACCTCCTTACCTGATTTTTTAAGAATCATTGAGGTTACCTTTCCGCCCAGGTCAGGGCATATTGTTACCCTAACCTGGTCGTTTTCGAGCGTAATAAAGTGATATTTTTTCGGCACCGGCCGGTTGGATGTTTCACAATAACTTACATAAGGATACACGCCATTGGGATCATAAGCTGTTGGCACCGGGCCAAAAGGCGTTAAATTGTGCGTCAGCTTATAGTCCTGGTATTCTTTACATATAACAGTTGATCCGGAGGTTTGGGCAATGCTATTAAATGTAACACCGGTTACCAACAATAACATCAAAATTTTAAATCTCATAGGTAATGAATTTATTTGGTTCTATGCACTAAACGGTCACTCAATTCCCTTATCATTTTTTCACCTTCATAAACCTGCGTCTTTAGTTTGTCCTCATTAAATTCATGTTCGGTTGTCAGCGTTTTTAAATGCGCATCAAATTTGCTCATCAGGTCCCTGGTTTTAGTATCCGTTGATGCTGATGCCATTGCCCTTATGATCCTGATCTTTTCATAATCAGCAATGCCCTCTCTTAATTTTTCAAACCTGATCCCGCTGTTTGCCCCCGGGTAAACCAAATAGCAATCGCCTGCGGCCCAGCTTCCATGGCGCGCATCCCTTACCGGGTCCTGTGTCCAGGCATCGTATGCCCAGCGCAGAAAGCCGTTATAACCGTAAGCTGATGCATACCAGCTGATCCACCTGCCCTCAATGGGTGGCGAAAAGAGAAAATTATTTGGCTTGGGCGGATTACAGCAAACATAATAGGTAGTTGTAAACCCTTTTGCGGTACGGTTCTTTACCACATCCACAGGTGATTCCTTCCCTGCGAGAAAGCTGTAATCGTTTAAAAGATCATTCAGTTCAGGATGCCAGTCGCCTGCATAGGTGATCTTCCAGTTTGGTGAATTATCCCTGACCACTTTAATGGCTGCCAGGGTTTCGTCCATAGCATTCTCATTAATGCCGATATAGGTTTTATCCAACCAGCCTTTCTTTTTCAAATGTGCGCGGAGGTCATTAAGGAACGGGTTCCAATAAGCTTTGAATTTTTCTGATGTCGGCGGCCATGACTCCGTTACATAATCACCAGTCTTTTCATCAATATACCGAAACCGGTATCCTCCGGGAAGGGGCGTATAAACAGTGATCGCTTTATCAATTCCAACACTCATTGCTAATTCAACATACTCATCAAAAATTTTGTAGTCGAATTTCCATGAACCATTTTTTTGCTTGGTAGATTCGATCATACCGCCTTCAATTGTATATGAATTATCACTCCAGGGTGAGTTTACCGCATAGGTGGTAATGTACTTACCGCCGGCATCGGCATAAAGCTTCAAATGCTTTTTTAATAACAATTTATGCTCTTCAGACCAGGGCTCCAGATGATTATCCCAGGCAAGCACCCAGGGGTTTTGCCACAGATCAAGCCTGTATTTCCAATCATGCGGAAGCGGCAGCACTTGATTTTGCACATCAACATTCAGTTCAAGTGAAGTTTCAAAGCCTTTAGCCTTTACGCTAATGGTGCCCTTATAATGGCCCGGCGAAGTACCGGCAGGAATATTTAAAGTTAGCCAAACCGGCCTTACTGTTTTTCCAGGCACATCAAACCGGTCAAATGTTTCAAAGCGATCGGGCATTAAGTAACCGTTTTTATAAGGCGAGTCGCCGCAGGTTACGTTACTTGCCCCGTAAGGGTAATTTGCCAATACGTACCGCACCATATTCAGCTTCATATTGTTTTTGCTGATCACATTGCCTTTAGCATTCACGAGGTTGCCCAGTTTAAAACGAACCTGTTCAAGGGTATCTGCCGACCATACTATTACCTGGGCATTCAAGCGCTCCCCTTTCCATCCGCTGCCATACCATGATTTCGTTTCTTTTTGTACACCAGGCACCTCTGTACGAAAATAGAGCGCGTCTGTTGATCCAAAGCTAACATGGAGGCCCTTTTCTGAATTCCAGCGGGCCGGGTTTGTGGATTTGTCTAAAGTATATTCAGCCTGGTAATGCGTACTTAACGCCGGCATCAGGGATGAATCAATTTGTCCCTGGTAAACCTGGGCCAATGCCGTCCCGGCAATTAATTGTATTAACGATATGATCAATAATGGTTTTCTCATTTTTTTAGTCTTTAAATATCCTGTTATGCCGGAACTTACCAACCTGGATTTTGTTTAAGCGTTCCTTTTGACAATTGAATTTGTTGCAATGGAATCGGATCAAGGTAATGTTTAGGAAGGAATTTGCGGGCAGCAGCCGGTTCAGCAATAATAAATCCATTTTCATCAACTTGTATGTCAGAACCAATTTTCAGATCGGGGTATCTTTGCTGATATTCCGTTCCTGTAAATTTAACTCCTTTTAATGCTTGCGGCAATACCGTTTCTGCAATTTTCCATCTTCGCAGGTCATCCCGTCTGTAGCCCTCAAACGCAAGCTCAACAGTCCGTTCCCTCCGTATCTCATTTAACATATTTAAACCATTAGCAGCAACAAAGGCGTTGGTAAGAGCAGGCATATTTACCCTGCTCCTGATCACGTTAATAGTACGGTTGAGGTCCTGGTCGGATATTTGTCCGTTTTGCTCATATAATGCTTCTGCCAGAATCAGTAATACTTCGGCGTACCTGAACTCTTTAAAATCATACGCCCCCTGAAATGTTGCCGCATCAATGGTTTCATCTAAAAACTTCCTGATCATATAACCGGTATGCGTAGCATTCGAGCCGGTAAAGCCGGGATAAGTAGGCTGCATTAAGCCGCCTTCGAAAAATATAGTGCTACCCGGAACAATGAAGGTCATTGACATCCTCGGATCTCTGTTCTGGAACTCACTGGTAAGTGTATTATAACCGTGAAATAAGGGCGATTGCGTAATTGGGCGCCCATCAGTGGCGAGATACTGATCGGCCAGGTCTTTTGTAGGCACCATTGCGTTAAACCATAATTCCCTCGTCCAGTTGTGCACAATGCGATTGGCATAATACCTTCTGGCAAGTATTACTTCTTTACTGTCATCTCCCTGCAAAATAAAGAGGTATTTATAGCTATCGGCTCCCTTTTCTGTATACAAAGCATATTCATTGGATGTTACCGCCAAATTTGACGCAGCTACAGCTGCCTCCAGGTATTTGGCCGCATCACCCTCACCGTGATATTTGACCCAGGTACCCATATAAAGTGCTACCCTTGCTTTTAGGGCCAGGGCTGCACCCTGGGTAACACGCCCTTGTTCGCCGGCACTTAACTGGCTTTGTTTGGGCAATTTACTGAATGCATTATCCAGGTCACTTAAAATAAAGTCAATGATCTCTGTTTGGGTTGATCGTGGTGAATATAGTTCAGAAGAGGTTACATCCAGTACTTTATCAATTTTAGGAACACCTCCAAAAGTTTTAACCAGTTTCCAATAATTATATGCCCTAAAGAATGCTGCTTCCCCTACCCATCTGTCAATAGCTGTGCCTAATTTAGATTCAGGTGCTTTTTGAAGCAAATAATTAATTCCCCTGATATGCGAATAGCAGGAATCCCATACAGCGGATGTAGCCGCCGGCAGATAAGAGCCATTACTAACCGGATTTGCCCCTGAACCAAAGGCAATATCAGAATTATTATCAATATACTCCGGCGCCTGCTGCAACCCGTAATAAAAATTATTTGCTGCTAACTGGAAATCTCCGGGCGCTTTCCAGAATGACGCGTCTGAAAGCTGATCCTTGGGTGTAAGCTCCAGGGATTTTTTGCAGCCTGTAACTATCAAAACTGCAAAAAGGAATATGTATTTTTTATTTATTAATCGTCTCATGATTTCTATTACTTTAATGTTATATCAAGACCAAAGGAAAAGAATCTCTGGAAGGGATAATTAAATCCACTTTGCGATGCTTCCGGATCCCATCCTCCCAGCACACTATCCTTTTCCCATAAATCCTGTCCGCCTACATAAACCCTGGCCCTTGAAAGGAAAGTTTTTTCTAACAGGCTTTTAGGCAATGAATAACCAATTGTTAAGTTTTTAAGCCTGATATAAGCACCATTTACTTTCTGTAAAGTTGAAGGCTGATAATTCCAATAGCGGATATTTCCATTGCTTAACTCCGGATATTTTGCATTCGGGCGATCTGCATTCCAGGTTTGATTAAAATAAAATTCCGGCGGCTGTCTCCACCAGTCACTCCAGGGGATTGAGTATTCGCCTGTTCTGAATAAAGTACGCTTGCCTACACCTTGTAAAAAGATGCTAATGTCAAAATTACTGTAATTGGCGGTCAGGTTAATTCCAAAATTATATCGCGGGGAAATTGTACCCACATTCTCCACATCGCCGTTATCACCTGGTTTATTGCCATAAGCGCTTATTTTACCATCTCCGTTTAAATCTTTAAACCTGGCATCGCCTATTTGTATATCCGACGGAACACCATCCAATTTTTTATAGGCATCCAGCTCCTGTTGGTTTCGTATTAAACCGTCAAAAACATAAGCAAAGTAGGTATTGATGGGGTAACCCTGGCGGATAGTGTTCAAACCGGGAACATAAGTATCAGCACCGCCGTAGTTAATAACTTTGTTCTGCGCATCGCTTACAATCACACGGGCAGAGTAATTAAACTTGCCAACTTTATCCTTATATGCAATTGAAGTTTCAAAACCCCATGTTTTCAATTCCCCGGAGTTGGAATATGGTGCTACGGATCCTAAAATACTTGGATAGGTTACCGGGATTAACAGGTTTTTATTATTTTTTATAAAATAATCGAAGGAAAAATTAAGTTTAGAATTAAACAAGCTTGCATCCAATCCGATATTTTTATTAATTAGCCTCTCCCATGTCCTGTTTGTAGATACCATTCCGGCCAGTGTAGCTGCTTGAGTTTGGCCGCCAGCTCCAAAAGGATATGAACCACCAACATTTATCAGCTGTAAATAATCATACAAACCAATGCCTTCCTGGTTACCGGTTTGACCATAAGATGCCCGTAATTTTAAATCAGATAAAAATTGAACATCTTTTAAAAATTTCTCCTGCGAAATTCTCCAACCAACTGAAACACCAGGAAATAAGCCATACTGGTGACCCGGTTCAAATCTTGAACTCCCATCATATCTCAGGTTTGCTTCCAGCATATATTTATTATCATAAGCATAGCTAAATCTCGAAAACAAAGAATTGATGCCCCAGTGATTTCCACCACCGGCATTACTCATGTTGTTTGTTCCGCCCAGGTTCAATGCCCATACATCCTGGGATATAAAGTTATCCCTACGGGCATTAAACCAATCAAAGTTACTTTCCTCATGAGAAGCACCCGCCATGAAATCTATTTCATGCTTTTTCCACAATTTTTTACTGTATTGTAAATAGCCGGTGTAATTATGATAGGTTGTGTGTGAATTATAAACCGACAGACTGCTTTGACTGGGATTTGCTATAGCATAGTAAGCGAGATTTCCGTCCCAATTGTATAATGGCACTGATTTGGCAATATCATTATCATTCTCTGATGAATAATTTACGCCAGCCTGCAGGTTTAATTTTAACCCTGTGGCAACGTCTGCAGTTAATTTAAAATTTGTGTTCAGGTTACGTGTGTTAAAGGTAGATGTTGCCGCTTGTTTAGCTTCGGCAACCGCATTACCCCATCCCCCCTGGGCAAAAAACTCGCCTTCCTTGTTATAAACCGGAACGTTTGGCATTCCAAAAATGGCTTCCGTTATCAATCCGCTTGATCCTACACCTCCTATATCCGTACGATCCTGATTTTCAATTGAAACCTTTGTTTCCAGGCGGAGCCACTTTGCAAAATCATAATCATAGTTCAGCCTTAGGTTATATCTTTTGTTACCATTATCTGCATATTTAATAACGCCTTTCTGATCAGCATATCCTCCTGATAAATAATAAGTAGAATTCTCTCCGCCTCCCGAAATATTAACATTGTGCTTTTGCTGAAAGCCATTTCCAAGCACAGCCTTTACCCAGTCGGTATTGGTAAAGAAAAGCTTCCAACCACCATAAAGGGGATGGTCAATAGGATTTGGATCGTTATTTCTTATCCTTTGTAACAGGTCTGCAGTATACATTGGTGCCGAACCATTATGAATATTTGCTTCATTATCCATCAAAGCCATTTGATAATTGGTCGGGCTTTTCATCATGCCCGATTCTTTTGTTATGGCTGCATTTCCACTGTAGCTCACAATGGGTTTACCTTTTTTACCTCTTTTGGTAGTAACGATAAAAACCCCGTTTGCCGCCCTGGCACCATAGATTGAGGCGGAGGCATCTTTCAACACATCAATAGATTGAATATCATCCGGATTTAATAAATTAAGGTCGCCCGGAATTCCATCAACCAGTACGAGCGGCGAATTCCCTCCGTTTGTTGAAGAATAGCCTCTTACATTAAGGCTAAACCCTTCAGCTCCCGGCTGCCCGGTGGATCTTTCTATCACCATTCCCGGAATTTCTCCCTGTAATGCTGATAAGGCATTAGATGTTGGGCGCGATTCAAATACTTCCGATCCGACAGAAGAAACTGCCCCTGTCAGGTATTTTCTTTTCTTTGTTCCGTATCCTATTACTACTACCTCATTTAAGCTGGTATTGGTTTCTTCGAGGATGACATTTAGTACATTGCTGCCATTCACAGGTACTTCCAGGGTTTTATACCCTATATATTTAAAAATCAATATTGCATTTTCAGGAACAGTGACATTAAAGGCGCCTTTTATATTGGTAACTCCAAGCGCCTTGTTTGTAGATTTTAAAAAAACGGAAACGCCTGGGAGCGGACCAGTTTTATCACTTACTGTTCCACTAACTGAAATATCAGCAATTGCAGCGCTGGTTAAACCTGTTGAGACAGGCCTGCTGCTGATCATTGATTTTTCTGCTGCTTTTATAACAATCGTCTTTTCATAAAAAGTATAAATTAAAGATTGCCTCTGAAGGCAGGTTTTCATTACCTCTTCTAAAGGGGTATCGTTAAAATCAGCATTGATTTTTTGATTAGCCTTTAATTTGTCAGGCTGGTATAGCACGTCATAGCCGGTCTGCTTTTTGATCTCTTTAAAAACTTGCTTAAGCGTAACCCCTTCCTTTTTCAAACTCAGTTTTTGAGCAAAGGTTGTGGCGCTTACCTGCATCATGGTTGCAATCAATAAAATAATTGTAAGTTTCATCGTCAGCAGCAGTTTAGAAATATGATGGTGTAGCCGGCATAAAAATTTTGAGTAAATTTTATACATTTGAGTTGTCTGTTTAAATTTAAAATAGTATTTCATACACTTATGAGGCTTTGATCAGGCAATTCTTCAGGGGTGTTGTAGCACCCCTGATCTTTTATTCTGACCGCCGTTCCCGGTACTGCTAAGGGTCTTTTTTCTGTCTCTTCATTTTAGGTCGGTTTTAGTTTTATAATTAGGTGATTTGATTTTGCAGGTAAAAAAAATTTGACAGGTTAATTGCTTACTATGATCTTATTCCCATCTATCTTAAAATGAACCGCATTGGTTAATTCAAGGATCCTGGTAACCTGTGAAACATTTTTGTACTTTGATACAGTACCGCTAAAAACCAGTGATAGCGGAGCATTGTCTTTATACTCCACATCCACGTTGTACCAGCGGGAAACTTTCCGCATGATGCTTTCAAGGTTTTCGTCGTTAAACTGGAAATATCCATTTTTCCAGGCGAGAGCTTCATCCGGATCTACCTGTTGTACATTTACCCCCAGTGTGCTTACTGTTGACTGCTGCCCGGGTTTGATAATTATGTTTTTGTGGTTAGTAACTGCAGTAATCTTCACGGATCCCTCCATCAAAGTAGTAGCTGTTGCTTTTTCATCACTATAGGCATCCACATTAAAATGTGTTCCTAATACCTCTACTACCTGCTGTTCCGTTTTCACTCTGAATGGCATCGTTTTATTATGGAATACTTCAAAATAAGCTTCGCCTTTTAGCTCCACTAAACGCTCCTTATCACCAAATACAACAGGATACTTTAATGAAGACGCCGCATTTAACCATACATGCGTGCCATCAGGAAGAATTAGTCGATACTGTTCCCCTCTTGAGGTTTCCAGCATATTGAATGGACCCGGGGATACTGCTTTATTATCAGCTGCACCTGAAGTGTAAATAAGTTCCCCATTTTTGGTTTTGCTGATAACTACCCCGGCTTCATGAGCCAGCTGCCCGGTAATTGCATTTCCTAATACCAGCTTTTTCCCATTAGCCAAAGTCAAAGTAGCTTTGTTTTTTCCGGGAGCAACGTCATTTTTTGCAACAATATTTGTTGACACCCCGTTTTTTGGATATAGCAGAAAATAACTTCCAGCAGAAATAAAGACCAGGACAATGGCTGCTGCAGCAATACAATACCATAAGCTCATCTTCTTCAGAAAAGCCTGTTTCGGCTGTATAAGCATCCACACGCTGTCCAAATCTTTGGCCCGGTCCTCATCCTTCATTGTAAAAGGATCGGATTGATTATAAGTCAGGTACCAGCTTTCCAAAAATGCCTTATCTTCCGGGGTAGATTGGCCGGTTCTGTAACGTTCCAATAATTCATTTAATTCTCGCTCTTCCATGTTAATTAAAGGCTTACTGTGCCTTAATTAATAGTAAGGAAAGATCAAAGGGCGGAACAGGTAGAAGAAAATTAAATTTTTTATTTTTTATAGATGGCTTAGCGATGCATCATCAAAAACAGGTATATTAAAACACCTAATTTTACTTTAAGAATTCTTAGCGCATTAGTGATTTGCTTGCTGACTGTTTGCTCAGAGATCTCTAACTTCCAGGCGATTTCTTTATGACTCAGGTATTCCTTCCTGCTCAGCTCAAAAACCTCCCTCATTTTAGGCGGCAACAGCACAATCTCCTTTTCAATAACCTCCCTGAGCTGCTTTTCTCTGATCAGATGGTCTGTAACCACATTTTCCTGGCTGGAAAATACTTTTATGGAATCAATGTACTTTTCCTGAACTTTTTTATGGGCAATTTTGTTTAAAATGGCATTACGGACCGCACCATAAAGATATCCCGATAAATTTCCGGAAAACTGGATCACCTCACGTTTGGACCATAAATAGCTAAAGACTTCATGGATTATATCCCCGGCTTCTTCCCGGTCGCGCAATTTGTTTACAGCATGTGCATGAAGAATAAACTTGTATCGGTTATAAATTTGGGCATAGGCCATATGATCCCCTTTATTCAGAAGATTAATTAATTCCAGATCTGCTAATTGGTTATAGTCTTTCATTTACTCATCAATTAGGGAATGTGAGTATACATATCGCAACGTAGCTATAACTGGATTAAATTCGTCTACAAAGCAATACGCAAACGTTTGATCAAACATTTAAATAACCGTATATGCGATGGTTAAGATCCATCCAAAGCGCCCATTATATTGCAGTAATAATTGGTTTTAAGGCACTTACCTACTGTTACATAAAATACTTCCATAAAACAATGCGCAAACGTTTGATAAGCATTTTAAATGAACTTTTTATGCTTTCTGACCGAATCAATCATACGTTTTTAATGATCGAAATTGGAACAAGGTTTGTTTGGCAATTTGAAGTTAATCCTGTACAGTCATGAAAACAACCTATTACATTTCATTGAATATCAAAACACCTGGCGGTTTTGAAACTTATGGCTCATTTTGCCTGGGAAATGAGCGGGAAAAAGCCGCAGCCATTTTCAACCAGTTAAAAGGTTCTGACGACTTCTCTGAAAAATCAATCCTGCACATGGATTTTACGGAAATGAGAGATGGCATACCACTGCCCGTCAAAATCCTGCATTGTACGATTGATGATATCGCGGTCAACGCCCGGATCATAACGCGGGACATCTTTAAAAACCGAAGTCTTGAAAGCAGCTGAGATAATGAAAAATTGACATTCGGGCTGAAATTTTTTCACAGTTCACTGCCTGTTTTTCATGCTCTATTTTGTAATAATCTGTTTGGCATTGAGCTTGTACAGCTATATCAGGATAACGATCCGGAGTTTAATTAGTTAATTGTTCATTTATTTTTTAAAACCATTTAAAGGAGAAAAAGGCCATGACATTGGTTAAATTTAACAACAAAAACAATAACGCATTAATGCCAGGCTTTAATGACGTTTTTGAATCTATCTTCAATGACACTTTTTTTGCTGACCGCATGGTGACCCGTGTACCTGCAGTAAATGTCAGCGAATCAGCCGGCCGTTACCACATTGAACTTGCTGCACCCGGCCTGAAAAAACAGGACTTCAAGATCAATATAGAGGATAATGTATTGCATATTTCGGCTGAAAAGCAAACTGAAAACACCGATAATAACCGGAAATATAACAAACGGGAGTACAGCTATAGTTCGTTTGTACGTTCCTTCAACTTGCCTGAGCTAGCTGACGAGAACCAGATTGAAGCTGCCTACGAAGACGGTGTGCTGAAGATAGATGTGGCAAAAAAGGAAGAAGCTAAGACCGTAACCCGGCAAATCGAACTCAAATAATTAACATTGCATATAGCCGAACTAATGGAAAAGCCCGCTAAAATTAAAATTAGCAGGCTTTTTGTTTATTATTGATCTGTAATCTACCAAAGATAATGGCTAATTAAACATTGGGCCATAATATCCTGCTATTCCATGCGTGGCCGGAACAAGCGGAACAAAATAGTAAGCCCTGGATCTCAACTTAAAACTTCCGACTCAAGACTCAAGACTTGAAACTCAAGACTTTTTATAACTCCTCAATGATCCGGAAACCCCAGGCAGGTAAAGTGACCCGGCTTTCCATCGCCACGCTTTCACCTGTGAGCAAAGCTATGCCTTTGGAATATGGATAATTAAATGTCTTAGCCTCACCGGAATAATTGAAATAGTAATGAATGACCTTACCCAGCTGATTTGTACCTGATTTGGTAATCAGTGGGAATTTCAGCGCCTGATCTTTTCCCCACAGTCCCGCATCTTTCACGGCACCTTCAAGAATTTTTTCGGTGATAGCATTACTGGTACCACAACCGATATAGGTAGCTAATCCCTTGCCATAAACATTTTGAGTCACCGCTGCATACTTACCCCAGGCTGGATGGTCATACCAGGCCAGTACTTTGGCGGTGGTGGGTACAATCAGCTCCATCCATTTATCTGTGTAGTTCTGGTTACCCACATGATACGGATCATCCTTCAGGCTAACTTTTTCGGGAACCGTAAACTCACTGTACCGGATGCCACAGGCTTCGCTGATAATACCCGGCTGGCGTACTGACCTTACTTTATTGTGTTCATCGGCAAAGCCGCTTTTAAAGGTATATAACACATGACCTCCGTTTTTAACAAACCGGTTCAATCGCTGTAACAAGCTGTCGGGCGCAGCGTATAATGCCGGCACCACAATTAATTTATATTTTTCTATTTGCTTACTTGATGGGTCAATAAAGTCAACCCCCACGTTCATGTTATAAAGAACATCGTACATCGGCCTTAGAATGCCATTGTAATTACCCGGGCCAAAGGAGTTATACGCGGTTAACGCTTCATTACTGAATAAGATCGCTACATCATTTTTCTTTTTAAGGTTAGCCAGGTGCGGCCCCAGTTTTTTGAAGTCGGCGCCGATGGTTTGGGCCTCCCCGTAGGTTGGGTTGGGTTCAAAATCATGGCTGAGCAAGCCTTTCCAATAGGTTTCCGCTGAATTATGTATGGAATGCCAGTGCCAGTAAGAAACCATATCAGCGCCGGAAGCCAGGTGACTGAAGGCCTGTAACCGCAGCTGCCCTGGATAAGGCACCCATTGCGGAAACCCCTGGGCCTCTGTTTCTATCACCAGGTAATTCTGACCGCCTTTCATGGACCTTGCTATGTCTCCTCCAAAGGAAATCTCCGCCCCGGTAAGCTTATCCTGCGAGGGGTGGTAAATGTCAATACCCGCAATATCCAATACTTTTGCAGCAGCAAAATGATCTACGTCCGGTTGAATGCCATAGCTGTAGCCATGCCAGTCCAAATCAAAGTTCTGTGTAATGAACTGACCGGGCTTTTTGTATTCACGGACGATCTTCGCCTGCCATGCCAGGTAGTTTGTAACCAGCGAACGCTGAAACTTAGCAAACTCTGCATTAAGGCTGGCGTTGATACTTCCGTTAACCGAGGGAAAATCGTCCCAATTGTTGATCCTGTTGCTCCAGTAATCCAGGCCAAAGATCTTATTCAAACTATCCAGTGAGGGATATTTGGTTTTCATATATGCCACGAACTGAGCCTGAACATTGGGGCCGCTTGTTCCGTATGACTTGGTTTCATTATCTACCTGGTATCCGATAATTGCAGGATGATCCCTGATATGCTCCAGCATTTTACGGATCGCTTTTTCAGCATAAACCCTGAAGTGGGCGTTGATGATATCCATATTCTGGCGTGCCCCATACTGGTTAGGGCCCCTGGAAGTAATAGCCAATACATCAGGATACTTTTTGACCAGCCAGGTTGGCACCGCATAGGTAGGGGTTCCTATAATCACGCTGATGCCGGCTTTATGCATTCCGTTGAGTACCCCGTCGATATGGCTAAAATCGTAAACGCCTTCCTGGGGCTCCATGGTACTCCAGGTAGATTCCGCTATCCGAACAACGTTGATACCCGTCTCTTTCATCATTTTGATATCCTTATCGAGGCGGTCATAAGGCATGTATTCGTCATAGTAAGCAACGCCAAATAAAAGTTGATCTTTCTTGATTTGTGCAAAGCTTGTACCTATATTAAAAATAAGTGTACAAAAAACACTTATCAAAATGAGTAAATTTTTTTTCATTTATTTAGTTTTATTTTGACTAAAGTAGGATAAAAGAAGTCGTAATCAAACAAATGGCAATAATATATCCCGGAAAAATCCGGCTATAAATAATTTTCTTTACAACCTATTTAAGTAGATTAAACATCAATTGTTTAATCTAACATGAATTATACTGCTGTAGCCACTTTTTCCGCTTTGTAGCGCTCCATGCTTAGCCAAAGCTGATCTTTTATGCGCTTTACCAGAATCCGCGGGCCCAATACTTTTATTTTGGCGCCAAAGCCCAGCAGCTCCCGTTCCAGCTCAAAATTGATGATCACCCGGATACTGAAGATCTTGCCGTCAACATCTTCGCTTAGCAGTTTCTGGGTATGGTGCAGCGGTTTGGTTGTTACATACGGGGCGTTAGCAACGTCAATCCAAAACACTACTTCGCAATCCCGCTGGTTAGGGCTTTTGGTTACGCCCAGCACATCGTTGTAATAAGTGGCCAGGTTAATGCTGTTATTTTCGCGGTAAGCGTCTTCATGTTCTTCAATAGCCCGTACCCTATCCAGTGCAAGCGTTAACAACGGTGAATTCCGCGCATGCGAAAGCCCAAGCACAAACCACCTGTTGCGGTATTCTTTTAACAAATAGCCGCTAAAGCAAAATGTGCTTGCTTCCCGTGCCTTAAAACTCTGGTAAGTTATACAAAGTGTTTTCTTAGCTACAATGGTCTTGCGGATCACCTCAATCCATTCCAAACCTTTCAGGTTATCGTTTTTTTCAAAATCAATAACCGGGTTGCTGTGTGTTTTTTGGCTGTAGATCTTATCTTCCAGTTTGCTCACCATTTCGTTAAGATCAGTAAAATGGCTGAAACCTTTAAACTGCTGCAGCAAGGCGGCAACCTCGCCCAAAACCTGCATGTCCTGGTTATTGAGCGGACTATTGGTAATGCTGTAGTTTTTATCGGCGTAGGTATAATACTTTTTATCAACCACCATAATAGGCGCCTCGTAGCCCAGCTTGTTGCTGCGCATCATCTCCAGGTCGGCTTGGATGGTACGACGGCTTACTCCTGTGTTAATCCCCTGGAATTCGTACAAAGCGTCGGAGCAGGCATCAATCAGGTCATCAAGTGTCCATTTTTTGTAACGGTTTTGCAGGCAGTTGTCGATGGTTCGGTAGCGGATAAGGGCGTTGCGGTTTACGGGCATGTGATCAGAATTTACAGAATTAAAGAATTTACAGGATGCGAATTCAACAGAAAGCAGTGCTCACAATAATTCTGCTAATTTTAAAATTCTGTAAATTCTGATTCAGACGAATTTATTGATTTATTTTTTACTGCGCAAATAGATTGCGCAGTGGGGGTTTTATTTTGTTGTGTTGAATGTGAGAAAGGTGGGTGAATCCTAGTGATTTTACCCTCCCCCGGCCCCTCCCTCAGTTGAGGGAGGGGAGGCAGTGGCGGATGAGAATAATAATTAAAAAAAATATAAACTCTAAAAGAGCGAAGCCAAAGTCTCCCTTTTTTTAAGGGGAGATTTAGAGGGGTAAAAAGAGGATGACTTGGAGGGGTAAAAAGACATGCCTTAGCGTGAAAAAGAATAAAATGGAAAAAGAAAAAGTAAGTAACAACGAGTTAAAAGCCCTTGGCATTAACGATGTTAAAATATTAGAAAGCTTTAGTCGCGTGGCCAACGGGTTGCTGAAGCATGGGGTGATGGATAAGCCGCAGATCCTGGCTAACCTTGAGGCGCTGATTGACGACCCTATGCCCTACGCCCTTAAAAAAGGCGGCAAGTTTAAAAACCTGGCCGAAAGCATTATTGAGCTGCGTAAGGACGGCAAGTTTTTAAAACAGCAGCGAACCAACTTTAAGCTAAAGGAGGAGATTGCCGATTTCCCCGTATGGGGACTGGAACATATTGAGGTGGGCGCCCTGGCACAGATGAAAACAGCTATCAAATTGCCGGTAGCTGTTGCCGGCGCCCTTATGCCCGATGCACACCAGGGTTACGGGCTGCCCATCGGCGGCGTGCTGGCTACTACGGCCAATACCATTATCCCCTTTGCCGTTGGGGTTGATATTGCCTGCCGCATGTGCCTGAGCATTTTCGATCTGCCTGCCGAAGCGGTGGATACCGAAACCGCCAAATTGCAAAACATGCTGGTTGACCATACCTATTTTGGGATTGGCTGTACCACTAAATCATATCACGACAGCTCGTTGTTTGACAGCAAAACATGGAGCGAAACCAAGGTGATCCGCAGTTTGAAGGATAAGGCGTATGCGCAGTTGGGTACAAGCGGCACCGGGAACCATTTTGTGGAGTGGGGCGAACTCACCATCACTGATGGAGCTTTGGAAGGCATCCCGGCAGGGAGGTATTTGGCCTTGTTATCTCATTCCGGTTCACGCGGGTTTGGGGGCAGCATTGCCAACCACTACTCAAAAATAGCCATGAGCAAAACCAAATTGCCTGCCGACGCCAAACATTTGGCATGGCTTGACCTGGATAAGGACGAGGGACAGGAATACTGGATTGCCATGAACCTTGCCGGCGAATATGCCAGCGCCAACCACCACGAGATCCATAACAAAATTGCGCGTGCGCTGAACCTTGATCCGCTGATGCGGATTGAGAACCACCACAATTTTGCCTGGAAGGAACGGCTGGCAGACGGTACCGAAGTAATGGTGCACCGCAAAGGCGCAACCCCGGCGGGCGAAGGTGTGCTGGGCATTATCCCCGGCAGCATGAGCACACCCGGCTTTGTAGTGCGCGGGAAGGGTGCTTCGGCAAGTATTAACTCTGCCAGTCACGGTGCGGGCCGCCTGATGAGCCGAAGCGCAGCCTTCAAAACGCTGGACAAAGCCGCAATTGCCGCCAACCTCATCAATAAACGCATTACCCTGATGGGCAGCGACATGGACGAAGCCCCAATGGCCTACAAAGACATCCACGCCGTAATGGCTGCCCAGCATGATTTGGTGGAAGTGCTCGCCAAGTTTGAGCCGAGGATTGTGAAAATGGCGGATGCGAGGGAGAGGCCGGAGGATTGAGGGAAAGAGGTAAGAGGTCAGGAATCAAGAGACAAGTTGGAAGAAGTTTTATTTCTTTTCTTGATTCTTGACTTCTTGATTCCTGGCTCTAAATTCCCCGCGTCATGCCGAACTTGTTTCGGCACCCCATTATAAAGGTAGCCCAGATGCTAAGTCTGCGCCCGGCAATGCTTGGTGTAAACTTAGCGTGTGGGGTGCTGAAATAAATTCAGCATGACATGAAGTAGAATTTAATTTTTTATTTAAACAATTATCAATGACAGATCAACGCATAAACGTCCAAGCTTCTTTTAATGACTATTTCCGCAGTTTGCTTGAATTTCATTTATGTGATGCGTTTGGTGATTTGCAGGATAACATTTTAAAGTATTTCTGGTGTGATGGAATTAGTGAACCAGCAATAAATGAACAATTTACAAGCAGGAACATTACAAGCATAAAACAAATAATTACTAAAGCATGGATAGGCCCCAGGGGGAATGGCAGGTACGATATGATCATTAAATTGGGGCGATGCTCAAGGAGACGGGCTTTAAGGGGATTGGATTTAAAAGAATGTTTGCCGGATGGGGAGTTTGCAGAATGGGTGGAGATTGATGTGGCGGGGTGTTTAATAACTATTCAATTAAATTAGTAATATTATATAACTAAACATGTCACAATTTAAATCATCAGATTTTTCTTTATTGCTTGAAGTGTTTTGGGAGGGATTGCTGCGTGGTTTAATTTCAAGGGATGAAGTTGTTGCCTGGGCCGACCAAATAATAAGTGCTGAAGATGAGCCGGATTATTTTTTTATTGAGATCTCGCTTTCTGGTAACACAAATAATTTGCTTGGAATTTTAGGTAAACATGTTGTTACTTCGAAAAGCATAATTCCTGTGCGGGTAGTTTTAAGCTTGATAAGTCAAAAACTGGCCGATCTAACCATAGATATCAAAAAAGTTCTTGACATTTTAAATGAAATAAATGCTGATAACATAATAACTTCATTTGAAAAGGATCAGATTTATTATCTTGATGACCAACGGGATTATATTATTTATTGTGGTAACGATCCGGACTATGTGGAAATTACAAAAAACACCATGGAATTTGTTAGCCATTACAGTGATTTTAATCTGACCAATTACAATAGCTGGACGGAAATCAACCAAGAGGTTGAAGAACATCTGGAAGTTGAAGAGGCAGAACAAACAATAGCTAGTGAAATACTTATGGCGGGGTATGCCAAACAGAATAAGGCTAAGCAAAGAAAGATTAAGATAAAAAGGATAAGCTTGTATGTACTGATTGGCATATTGATCCTTGCTGCAATTTACATTGTATTCGTTGTCTTAAAAGTATTTACTGGCAGGTCTATGATATCGAGTTTTGAACATGGGCTGTTTTCTGTTTCCGGAGGCGCCTTCTATGCTGGATTAAGGATAGCTTATGTTTTGTGGACAAGGGTTAGGGTGAGAACGTGGTAGACCAAGCAGCGGGCCACAAGTGACACACTTGCGGCAGCCGGGGAAGTTTGATTGTGGTTAAGTTAAATTGATTGCAAAGTAGATAATAGCGCCTGGCAATTTAGCTGGCGGTGGCACGAGTACGCCACATCTTTGGCCTGCTCTGCATACTAGAGCTAGGTTGAAGATCTTTAAAAAAGAGTTATCAAGTCTAAGTTGGTTGAATGATCCATTCGAAGGCAATATAATATATATTTGTCTTAGTACAATTGAAATTATTGATTTAATTTAGCAGTAATGAACCTGGAACTTATCAAAGATGACATTCAGTTTGAACACTTTTGCAAATGGATTGCCAGGGATGCTTATGGTCCTAATGTTTTCCTTTATCAAAGGAAAAATCAGTACGGCATTGACATTTATTGGACTAAAAAAGGCAAATACTATGTTATTCAGAGTAAACTAAGAAGGGAGCCTAACCCATCGGAACTTATAGCCACACTTGAAAGTGACTTTAAAAGGGCTATGGATTATTTTAATTCCGATTTGCAACTTTTCATATTTGCAACGACTGCATCCTTAGAAGTAATATCCAGAAAAGTTCATAGGCAAAACAACATTTCTGAAAGTTTAATTGATGTGTGCAACAGACTGGCAAAAGAAAGTAAAATTGAGGTCGTCCCATGGCATTGGAATTATTTACAGGAAAAAGTTTCAGAATCACCTTTTTTATTAAAGCATCTTCTAAAGTTGGAAGAGGGTGGGGAATTGATTGATGACGAATTCGTCAAATCCAACTGGACTAAAGGACGTAAAAATGAAAGGCAAAGAAAACTAGAATATTACGGCGGGCATGAAGACGTCCAATGGTACGGAATTTTCAAGAATTGGGACGCACCAAGAGAAATTTATAATCACTTTGAATATACTGTTACCACTTCCTTTGGGCACAATGAGCCTGTAGCATTTGTAATACGTGGTGAGGGGGGAAGTGGAAAGTCTGTACTTCTCAGAAGAATAGCTTTCAATCTACGAAACCATTATCCTGTTTATTGGATCGGAAGTAATTTAGAAGCTTTCATAAAAAATGAGTTTTTTTATGATGTGCAACGTAATCCTGAATCTAACTATGTAATTATTCTTGATGATTGGTACCGAAACGTAGAGCGTGCTGAAAATAAATCCATTGTGCATAAATTCCTGCATGAGTTAAAAAAAACTAGTAACGCGAGATTAATCATTGGCGATAGAAAATACAAAAGAAAAATATATGACGATTTTGTGTTGTCAAAAAACATACATGACTTGCACAATACTGAAAATACGCAATTACTTGCTAATGTACTTGAACAAATGCCAGAGTGGCAAAAAAGTGTCAGTTCTGAGGAGTTAAAGGACATTACTAATTCGACGTTTTTTATAGCACTTTTTGTCTTTTGCTATAATGAAGAACATAACGATGAAAATTTAAAGGACCGATACAAGAAAATATTTAAAAGCGACTTTAGTAAACTTTTAGAAAGGGATGAACCATTTTGGAAAGGCATCGCAAATTCGTTATATATTTATGCTAATTTATATAGTCTTTATGGCATCACCTTTACATTAGAAACGGCAGTTGACTTAGCTTGCCATTATAGTAATTGTTCAATTCCCATTAAATATCAAGCCGATTTAAATGACTTAGTCAAAGATCCAATATTAAAAAAATATATACATGTAGAAAAGGTTCGAACAAGAACTAGCGGAATAATAAATAGAATAAAGTTTCACCATGATACTATAGCGGAACAAGGATGGGCAACAGACCATGAATTAATTGATATTTCATTTAATGAAGATACTGTTGATGATTTGATAGCGATTTTAAAGCTCATTAAGCGGTCTATTGATTTGGGCATTATCTATTACAGACTGTTGAGACTTCCTGGTAAAAAAGGAAAAGAAATGGCCCGCGATTATCTAAAAACAGAAAAACCTGATAAAAATCATGTTGTTTTTTGTGCCTGTCTTGAATTATTAAGTGGGGAAGAATTATCCAAAGAGGCTGCTAGAACTTTTCTTGAAACTGAAAATTCCCACTTAAATAAGCTGGCTTTTAGGACAAGCTTGGATCTATTAAAAGGTGAAGCATGTGTTAAGCTTGCAGCAAGAAAATTTCTTAAATCTAATAACCCGCATATCAATAGCGAGACATTTTGTAAAAGCCTTAATTTATTAAAAGGCGAAGAATGCGCGAAAAATGCGGCAAAAACCCTACTGAAAATTGAAAAATCTTACAATTATCCCGGCCCTTTCAACGCTAGTATCGCCCTAGTGAAAAATGAAGGGATTGCAAAACAAATTGCAAGGGATTTTTTAAGGATTAGTAACCCAAACGAAAATATAGGCGTTTTTTGTTCCTGTCTGAATATGCTAAAGGACGAAGAACCAGTCAAACAGATTGCGAGAAACTTTCTGGCAACCAATAAGGCATACGAAAATAACGAGGTTTTTTGTGCTTGTCTAAATGTGCTCAAGTATGAAGGGCTTGCCAAACGCGCAGCACGAGACTTCCTGGCGACCAGTAAAGCGTATGAGAATAGTACTGTTTTTTGTAATTGTCTAAATATACTTGGAGAAGAAGAAACAGCCAAACAGGGTGCGAGGCTTTTTTTGAAAACCAATAGCCCATACGAAAACAGTTCTGTTTTTTGCTCTTGTCTGAATGTGCTTAAATACGAAGAATTGGCCAAACAAACTGCGAGAATTTTTCTTTCAAGCAGCAAAGCATATGAGAATAATTCTGTTTTTTGCGCATGCCTAAATGTGATTGGAGACGAAGAACTAGTCAAGCAAGTTGCACGAGACTTTTTGGCAACCAGCAAACCCGACAAAGGTGGTGCTCTTTTTTGCTCAATCTTGAAATTACTTAGCAAAGAGGAAATTGGGAAGCAGGCCGCTAGGGATTTCCTAGAGACAAATGAATCATATTATCAATCATATATCTTTTGCACATGCTTGTCTGTGCTAAAGGGAGATAAGGTAGCAAAAAAGGTAGCAGGTGAGTTTTTAACAAGATCTAATTCATATAAAAATACTCGCATTTTTTGTTCTTGTCTAAACTTACTTAAAGGGGAAGAGACTGCAAAAAGAGCTGCACGAGACTTCTTGCAAATCGACCCCCCCCGATTTTACCCAGACGTTTTTTGTAAATGTCTTTTGGAATTAGGCCAAGAAGTTGAAGCTTTGACTCAGAAAATTTTGCAGAATCATTTATTAGAAGATTGGATATTTGTCTATACTTCTTTAATAATTCTATGCCAAAATAAAAACCTTAATAATAATATTATCAGCTCTATTGTAAATGATATAATTGCCAATAAAAACAAAGATAATCTCAAATATTGCATGTTATTAGAAATACCTTTATTTAACGATCCTAATTGGTTAAATGAGGCCACATTCTTAATAAATCATTGGAAAGAACAAACGGGTTTCAGGCGAAATTATCTGTATTCAGTGACAAAAAGTCATGAAGAATTTCCTGAAAAAATTAAAGACATGTCGATAAATATTGTTAGGAACTGGAAGAATGAGTTTATCAATAAGACGAGGCATCAGGCATATTTCATTCGTTGTCTTGCGAATATTAATACAACCGGCGATAAAAAATTGGTGGACGAAGTCATTCAAATATGCCATGATATTATTAATTATCAAAAGTCAAATTCCATCCAAATCAATTTCGCTCTACAAGAGTGGATAAGAAATATAGCTATTCATGGTGAATTTCCTATCTGGAAATTTCATTAATAAGCATTCCATATTATTCACCGCCCAGCTACCGCAAGCGTTTTTGTCCCCTTTCTGGCGCTAGTATGCAGCGCTGGCGAAAAGAGGTGGCGTACTAGTGCCCCCGCGTTTAGGTAGCCCCCCCAGCTACCGCAAGCGTTTTTGTCGCTCCGGCTTTCCCGCTGCCGCAAGGCTCCTGCCTTGTGGCCCGCGTTTAGGTGAACCAACGGATGAGTAACCCAAAATGCCGGTAACAAACCATCACGTAAAGTTTGTATTTTTAGTTTTATTCAGCAAAAAATGGACTATACTTATAATAATCTCCGTAGGAGTCCTTTGGACCAGTAGAAGCCGGCTTTGCAGAAAACGATCATGAGTATTTGTATAGCAGTGCAAGAGATTATTGTGGTATAAAAGGATTGGTTAAGGTTATAATTGATTAGGCTATATGGCGGATTATTTTTCGCTTACATACCTATCAGCGGGCCACCCCGATAAATCGGGGCGGCAGCGGAGAAAAGGTGATAGACCAGGCAGCGGGGAAGCACGCAAATCTCCGCATTAGTGATGGCAGTGGATACCGGCCACTTCGGGAACCAGGGTGCAGGCCGCGCCTAATGCCTGCAGCCGTATGAACGCACAGCACGGCCCCGCCTCTACCGGCGGGGAAATGCCATAATCCGCTAATCCTGAAAATCATAGTTTCAAAACCGGGTTTGGCCGCCCCCTGTTGCATATTTAAATTGCTTTTCTTACTTTTAGCTCACCTTAACATTTACATCTTAAACCTAACATATCATGAACTCTCTTCAAATTAACTTCGACGCTATGGGCCTTAACAATATAATGAACGCAGGCTACAGTGTTTTAATTTTTAACCTTATTGACGGTGGCACGCCAGTGGTGTGGGCGGCCTTTCAGCCCATGATGTCGAACCAGGTGCAATGGGACGATAACGCCAGCGTTTACAGTTCGCAAAGTATGGTTATACAGGGAAGTATGGTTTCAGTTTATGGCATGCAGAGCGCCAGCCCGCAAAATATGTATACCTGGACTGATGGCGGACAGTTTTCCGTATCGCCCGCGTCGCAATTGAGCGGCAGCCAGTACGGCGTTACAAACAACAGCCACAGCATGGGCAATCTTACTTTCGGCCTTGCAAAACCGGTGTATACAAACGGCCAGGACGGCGGCGCCACGCCGGTAAATATACAGTCTTTGATGGCCAACAGCATGGCCGTGTTCGGATACACCAATAAAATATATGTTTGCTTAGGGCAGAATTACCAGGCGGGCGTGGTAGTGCAGCAATTGCCGCCAACAGCCGGCTGCACGGTCGATTTTAGCACCAGCAACGATTTGACTGTGTTTTTCAACGATGCAACAAGCACCTTTATGCAGCAATAGCTATACCACTAATAAGCCAAAAAATCAGGATTGTTGCAACTGGGGTTCGTTGCAAAGCGTTTTTTCTACTTCGAGGCTATCGCAAGTATTTTTGTCGCTGCCGCAAGGTACTACCTTGTGGCCCGCGTTTAGGTAAACCAACGGATGAGCAACCCAAAATGCCGATAACAAATTAAGCCAACCCCGCTTCCTCCAGGCCTGAGTGTAAACCCAAATCGAGATTAACCAACAATTTTAATCAATACAAAAGTGGAACACGCTGATTATAAATAAATTACAACAAACCATCCGAAAGTATAAATATTTAAAACATTTGATTATCAGACACTTACTGGTAGTAAAAATGTTATAATACTGATAATAAGCATGTTCCACAGCGTTCCACCCGTTCCGCTGTAAAAGTGGAACGCTTGCCGGCGTGCAACTCATGCCTCCGCGTTTAGGTAACCCGCTTAACTTTTTGTTCCCGTCATACGCACCAGAGTATGCTGCTAATTTGATCCACCTTTTTTGCGCTATATTGCTGACAGGTGGGCGACTATGAGTAAGTCTTATTTCGAAATCCAACATATCTATTGTATGTTTTTATCGTTAAATTATAAATCGATTTAAAAGAAATCCCGGAATCGAAAATCCGGATTATACTGCCTGAAAATGAGTATATTGTGAAAGCTTAACAATTAGAGAATCAAAACTCCAAATTGAACCTGTGAAGGGATTTAAAAATTCGCAACAAAAATATTAACAGCTAAAATCAATTAAAGATGAAAAATGAACTTTATAAGTTAATTTTCTTTATTTCAGTGTTTTTGTTTAGTTGCAATCACGACACAAAAAACACAGCACTGCGAAGCGGTGATAAATATAAACTTATCAATTATCCTGAACACTGTTTCATAGCTATCTATCAAAAAGATAGTGCTTTTTTGAAATTTAAAACAATGCCGAACGGTAAAATTTATGGTAAGTTAGTGATAAAGTATTCAGAACGCCAATCAAATAACCAGGAAAAAGAGTTTGATCACGGCGAAATTATAGGGCAGTTTAAAAAGGACACTTTATTTGCAGACTATATATTCGCCGATGGCACCAAAAGAACACATTACAGGAATCCGATTGCATTGTTAAAGAAAGGCCCCAAATTAGTTCTCGGATTTGGTGCAATAGGATACTACGTGGGAAAATCCTGGTTCATAAATCACAAGGCAATTAATTTTACTAGGAGCAGATTTCAATTTTTGCCAACTGAATGTGCCAATTAATTCGTTCTGCTATGGTATAAACCAGTTTCAAAGTTGCTTTAATTAAAGGATTGTGTTTTTATGAATTATCAACCGCTCTTTGGTCTAAGTTACGCTACGCTAAACTTAGACCAGGTGGAAAACTGGAAAACATTGTAAACTTTAAACAGGATTATTCACTAAAAAGTGTAAACTTTTTTCAGGACGAGACAAATTTTAATCAACTCAAAAACTGGAACACGCTGATTATAAATAAATTACAACAAACCACCCAAAAAGTAGAAATATCGAAATAATTGATTATCAACTACTTACACACAGTAAAAAAGTTATAGTTTTGATAATCAACATGTTCCATAGCGTTCCACCCCGTTCCGCGTAAAAATGGAACGCATAGAACGCCAATTAATGGGTAAAACATCACCGGCAATAATAATTATCTTAGCCCCGTTACCCTTATACGACAGTGCCAATCACCGCCCCATGAAAATACTAACCCTGCTCATCTGCCTCACCCTGGCAACCCTAATCCCCATCACCGCTTTTTCCGCAAATTCAACCTGCCACAGCTCATCAAAAGATACCATCTGCTTAGCCGATCCAACTATTTTTAAAGACAATGGCAGGTATTATTTATATGGTACAGGCAGCAGCGATGGCATTTGGGTATACCAGTCGCCGGACCTTAAAAACTGGACCGGTCCGGTTGGCAAGCGCAACGGGCATGCGCTGTTGCGGGGCGATAGTTATGGCACCAAAGGCTTTTGGGCGCCGCAGGTATTTAAGCGTAATGGCAGGTATTATATGGCATACACCGCCGATGAGCATATAGCTATTGCAGAAAGTGATAATCCGTTAGGGCCTTTTACTCAAAAAGTATTCAAATCAGTGTCGGGCGAGGGGAAGCAAATAGATCCTTATATTTTTGAGGACACTGACGGCAGTTTATACCTGTATCACGTTCGTCTGCAAAATGGCAACCGCATATTTGTTGCCCGATTGAAAAACGACTTGTCGGACATAGAAGAAAATGCGGTTAAGGAATGCATCAGCGGCCAGGAGTCGTGGGAGAATACGCAAAATGCAAAATGGCCTGTTACCGAGGGCCCAACGGTAATGAAGCATAACAATCTTTATTATTTATTTTATTCGGCCAATGATTTCAGGAACATCGATTACGCCGTAGGTTACGCTACCGCAAAGTCGCCCATGGGCCCGTGGACAAAATATCCGGGTAACCCTATTTTAAACAGGGCGCTTATCGGCCAAAACGGAACTGGTCATGGTGATTTTTTTACTGACAATTCGGGCCGGCTGTATTACGTGTTCCACACGCATCATACCAATAGGATGGTAGGAAAAAGAAAAACCGCCATTATCAAAGCAGCATTCTCCCGGAAGAGCCCCAACACTTTGATTATGGACAAAAACAGTTTTTATTTTTTAGAATCAGGGCGCGATAGCACAAGATAAAAATGTGGACACAAAAATTTGCGCGAGAATGCTGCGCCAGCCAAAGGCGCAAAGGCTTCCCGTGTTCCGCTGCTAGGTAACCACCTTACCGTAGCGCTACCAATAAACTATTCATGCCGCTTTAAACCTGCCAACCCAGTGATCCGTTAAAATATAAATGCCCGGGCGTTCCAGCCAGGCATTGTTTTCAGTTTGACAAAGGGCTTTTGAACAGGCCCAAATAAGATCTTATTAAGAGACAGTGCTTCTCCCGGCCAGCTTATCAAAATTGATCAGGTCACGGGTGTTTTTCTGCACGGCTATAGCAGCAAATAAAGTCAGCAAAAACGACATGGCATAAAAGCCTTTTTCGCTCAAAGTAAGGGTGGCATTCCATAAGCCTACGGTAAGCAACAGCACGGAAATGAGCGTACAGGTCCAGCTTAAGCCATAATAGATATTGGTCACCGGGATTCCTTCCAGCCTGTCGCGAACGCTTTTTTGTACTGATACTGCCGCGAATAATCCAAAAAGTAATATTGTAAAATAATAGCCTTTTTCGTTAAGCACCATTGATGCATTCCACAAACCTATGTTGTAGCTTACAAAACCGATGATAAGGGCCGCCCATGATGCCCCGATAAACGCGTTTGATGGTTTTTGATCCATATAATTGTTTATAATTTGATGATAAAGATAACAGAAGAGCGTTAAGAAACAATATGGCAATTAATTTATTAAAGATTGGTTCTTCCTGCGAATGAGGCGATGGCCAAATTGTAATGGCTTTTCGTGTCCCGCTGCTAAGTAACCAAGCTTACCGTAGCGCTGCCAATAAACTATTCACTTCCCCTCCACATACCCTTTAAACCCATCCAACACTGCCTGACAAAACTCCTGTTGCGTGGCAATGGGCTGGGTATTATCGGCTTCAAAAGCTTCAACCAATTTAACGGAAGTGCCGGAGGTAAAGGTGATGGTACTGCGGCGGCCATCGTTAAGGGTATAGGAGATGAGCTTGTTGGTTATCACCTCATCGTAGCTACCGGTGAAATCAAAGTTGAGGCTACCGTCTTTTAATGCCATAGCAAAAAGGAATTTGCCGCCGGGCCGCAGGTCGTTTTCTACGCGGGGGGTGTGCCAGTCGGCATTGGGGTTGTTCCATTGCATAATGTCTTCCGGGGTGGTCCACAACGCCCAAACTTTTTCAATGGGTGCGTTTATTTCGGTTTCGGCAGTAAGGGTGGTTTTGTCGGAGTTATTCATGATGATTGATTGTTAACACAAATTTAGGATTCATCTGCCGGAAAAACACAGGGCAACAATGACAATGTGAGGGGGTATTTGTGCCAATGGGTGCATAAAACCTTGCATACGTAAAAGTTTGGCGGAGAGCCTAAAGAAAATAAAAAGCATACATCGCTACCGGAAAAAATTAATGAAAAATAAAATATCTTCGCCGCCCGGTCGTCAGCCATTTATATAAGTTTATCCTATGTATTTAGTACTTCTCGCCATTCATTCGTTAATCCGCTGGTTTGTTTTGTTGAGCTTGCTTTTTGCACTTTACCGGGCATTTAGGGGCTGGCTGCTTAACAAAACATACACAAAGCTTGATGATAACAGCAGGGTGGCAGCAACAGAAGCAGCACAGATTCAAATGGTTATCGGGTTGTGGTTATATTTCATCAGCCCTGTTGTACACTACTTTCTTCATAATTTTAAAGATGCGGTGCATGAGCGGCAAATAAGATTTTTTGGAATGGAGCATATTACCATGATGCTAACCGCTATAGTTCTTATTTCCATTGGTTCGGCAAAGGCAAAACAAAAAATCACTGATAGAGAAAAATTTAAAACAATGGCTATCTGGTTTACAATTGCCCTGCTGATAATTCTTTCCTCTATTCCCTGGTCATTTTCGCCATTGATAAGCCGGCCACTATTCAGGGCGTTTTAAAGGTTAATGCTTCTTACTGCCGGCATAGTTTTTTTCACCGGCTTCAATTGCAACCTGCAGTCGGTTTTCATCCGGTGGTTTTGGGCATGAATATCCTCCGCCAAAAGCACAGTATGGGTTATAAGCTTTATTAAAATCTATTACCAGTGTATTTCCTTTAAGGTCGCCGGCACGCAGGTCGATATATCTTCCACCTGCGTAAGTAGATGCGCCATTAGTTTCATCAGCAAAAGGAAGGAACAGGTAATCCTTGTACTGCGGCAGCTTTGACAGCGAAATACTTTTGTATAATGAGAGTTGCATTGGCTTGCCCTTAAGCGTAAAGCTCAGCGTTGCATACCTAACATATTGCTGCCCGGTGCCGCTGAATACCGGCATTATAAAACCAGGCTGATTTGTTAAACCTCCACTTTGGCCAAAACTTTGTAAGCGCTGTCAGCATCGTAAAAACGCAGATTTTGCAGATCTTCTTTTTTTAATGGGGAATTTTTGTCCGTAAGAAAATCATCCATGTATTGCTTGCGGTATGTGGCAATTTGCGCCTTATAATCCTGCCCGAAGCAGTGCAGGCTTGCCATTAAGATCAGGGTCAGGAAGTATTTCATATCTCAAAATTTACCATCGTTGGCAGGTGCAATATATCTAAATTTTCCCGTCCCGGAGTAAGCATCAAGCTAGTGTTGAGTCAACAGTCTTAAGTCGCAAGCCTTAAGTTAAATTTTGTCTTTTTCTGACTTAGAACTCAAGACTTTCGACTCAGGACTAAGCTATCGTCCAAACCCCTTCCAGGTAAAGCATGTAACGGAAGGGTTGAAATTCGCCGTAGGCAAAAACAATAATGGTATTATCTTTTTTGTAGTAATACAATCTTAAGCCATCACTATTTTTGTATAGATTCAGGAATCCGCCGTCGGGAGCAAATCCCCCGGTTTTTACAATAAATTCAATGTCATCGTTATTAATAACCTGGCGCAGATCTTCAAAATTATTATTGGCAAAGTCATAAAATTTTATTGCTGTGCTTACAGCTGTTCCTGTAACCACGTCGAATACTTTATTCAAGACCTCCGATTCGGGCCCATCAAAAATCAATGACTTTGCATTTTTATATTTTGCGATCATTTGGGATGCTCTTTATCTTTTTCTTCTGCAAGATAACCTCCTTTTTTCAGATCATTAATATTATAAGGTAATTCATACTGTATTCCTAAACCTGGTTTATTAAACCAGGGAATAATTTGCCCTTTTTTAACATCCACAATTGGTTTAACAATTTTATAAACCCTGTAGGGAGAGCTTAAAGTCTTATCAGGCAAAGCACGTTTCGGAAAGGGCACATCTATAAATGACACAAATGTCCCCTTGTCCTGGAATACACTATCTGCATCATAATAACCGCCGTAGCGATCAACTAATAATCCGGATTGTAGTGTAACAATTTTTAATGATAAAGCACCCCGATTAGGCGGCCAGCCCCCATTCAGGTTATTGGCACTAAAAAATTGCTCCAGTTCGCTCCATCTTTCATTTTTCCAAAGCTTCCATGCGGTTTTGGCAAGCGGCTTTTTGGTAGTGTCAGCAAAATCAGAAACAGACTTCTCAAAAACACTAAAAGAAACACCTCTTACAAGGCTGTCACTTTTTGCATGTGCTTTTAACGAATGGGCAATGTGTTTGTGTGGTTTTTGCGACTGCTCCGTTTGCGCTTTAGAAAGGAACGGCAGCAGCATTACTGCGAACAGCAGTATTCTTACTGTTTTCATAGGACAAGATTGTTGGTTAAAAATTAAATAAAGATAATAGATGCAAAACTTTCGTCAATAGAAAATGGCATATTTATTTTTTATGTATTGTGCTTTTTGGTTAAAAAAAGTAACGGATCAATTTAACCTAAACTTCTCCCTAAAATCTTTCACTGATTTATTACTTACTTTTAGGTAAAGGCCTTTAAACAACCGCGAAAAATGTAAAAAAAGCCCCGCAACCCGAGGGAACAGGATCACTTCCTTGTTCCTGGCAACACCATTTAAAATACACACCACAGCTTTGTTTACAGGCAAGCCCGGTTCAAACGGCTTTATGGCCTCGCGGTTCCAGCCAGGTTTTGAATTTACGGCAGGCGAAGCATCAATAATGGGTGTATTGATATACCCGGGACAAACCGTATTTGCATTTATATTAAAAGCCTTTGCCTCATACCGCAGCACTCTGGTATAATTTAAAACGGCATGCTTTGAAACACTGTAAGGCCCTATCAGCGGGATCATGTCAATCAAACCTGCAAGCGATGCCGTATTTACGATCTGCCCGAAACCCTGTTTCAGCATCTGCAAATAAGCCGCCTGCGAACCATAAAGCACCCCGTAAAAATTAATATCCATTACCTTTTTCCAATGCTCAATAGATAGATCGCGCAGCTCGCCGCTTATGCCGATACCTGCATTGTTAAAGATCAGGTCTATCCGGCCATGTTCTTTTACTATCCCGGCAATTGTTTCTTCAAAATCGGCCTGCTGGGTAACGTCAAGTTCCCTGGCAGTAACAGTGTCTTTACCAATTGATCTTACAGTTTCTTCAATATTTTTCAGGTTGATATCCGTACAGGTAACTATGGCGCCGCATCCGGCCAGTCCTTCACACAATCCACGCCCTATGCCCGAGCCGCCACCAGTTACCAGGACTACTTTATCTCGGTAATAATTATTATACATTGTTTTGTGAAGGTTTATATTGGGTGCCAACAGTGTTTTATTGCTATAAATGTAAGCGATTATTCAGCTATGCTGACCTGTTTTTAAAATATCTTTTCGCTCCCGTGAGCTTTCAGTTCGTGGTTGCGCATTGTTGCAATTTTCAACTACACTTAACAACATTTTATTAAAGGCATAATTACCTATTGAGCGTTCGGGTTATCTCATTTAATGCCAATCATGTCCGCAATTTCTACACTGCTTGTCATTTGCAGCTTGTTGCTCTTTCATTTTTTTCCTATCTTCACACACCCCGCGCACTGTTTAAATACAAATCCGGAAAGGTTAAAAACCATTTTCCAAAACAAATACCCCGGTTACAATATTCCGCTTATAAATATATAAATGTCAGTAAAAATAAAAGATCAGCCATTTTATATCCAAAGCACAGCCGTGCTGTTTGGCCTTGTTTTGTTGGTTTATATTATGTCGCAGCTTGCAGATATATTGGTGCCCCTGGCATTTGCTGCATTCCTGGCCATCTTGCTTAATCCCCTTTGCAATTGGCTTCAGCATCATAAATTCAACAGGGTTTGGTCTATTTTTGCGGCTCTGCTTATAGCCCTCGGTGTTGTTACCGGGATCTTTTATTTTTTATCTACACAAATTATCCAGTTTGGCGATTCTTTGCCAATGCTTGAAAAAAAATTCTCACTCATCACTATTCATCTCAAAGAATGGATCGCTGTCAACTTTAATATATCCATTGCAAAACAGGATCAAATGGTGGAGGAGACTTTGCATAACAGCCGAGCTATGCTTGGCAAAACTTTAAACGGGCTTTTAGGAACGCTGGGGGTAATTGTTTTGCTTCCGGTATACATATTTTTCATGTTGCTTTATAAAGCACTGATCCTTAATTTTTTATACGAGGTGTTTTCTGAAGAAAATTCAAAAAAAGTAGGTGAAATTTTGGGCGAGACCAAGGGTGCAATTCAAAGCTATATAATAGGTTTGCTTATTGAAACAACCATTGTGGCCATTTTAAATTCGACCGCGTTGCTTTTACTGGGTGTAAAATACGGAATATTAATAGGTTGCATTGGGGCAATTCTTAACCTTATCCCCTACCTGGGCGGCATCATAGCTATTGCCCTGCCTGTATTAATGGCCACCGTTACCAAGGATGGGTATTCAACCCAGATTGGGGTAATTATTGCATACATAGTTATCCAGTTTATTGATAACAATATATTAGTCCCCCGTATCGTATCATCAAAAGTGCAAATCAATGCCCTGATGTCTATCATCATTGTGTTGCTTGGCAACCAGCTTTGGGGGTTATCGGGAATGTTTTTATCAATTCCATTTGTAGCTGTTTTAAAGATCATTTTTGACAGGGTCGACGGTCTTAAACCGTGGGGAAAGCTGCTGGGCGATAATATCCCAACCAGGCACATGGGCCAGCGCTGGCCGAACCGGAGACCTAAAAAACCAATTTTACCCGCATAATGATAAAAACCTTGCTTAATTTAGCAGTATAAACCATAAGCAATATGTCTTTCCAGGGATATTTAAATACAATAAAAGAAAAAACAGGTAAAGGCCCTGATGATTTCAGACAGCTTGCGGCCGAAAAGGGATTTACCCAAAAGGGTGACCTTGCACCCGGTTTAAAAGCCGCTGATATTGTAAAATGGCTCAGGGAGGATTTTGAGCTGGGGCATGGGCACGCTATGGCTATTTATGCTTTATTAAGCGGTGTGAAAAGCGAAGATAGCAAATAGGTTCTCTTGAAATTAGCTTGCGGAAACCAAAAGTTATTCCGGCATATTTTGATCAATATTAAACAAAACAAGTAGTTATGGGCAAAAAAATCAATGTGTTTGTTTTACTCCTGACCGGGCTTCTTCTCGTTTCAGCCAAACCAACCCTCAAAGCCAAAATCACCCACAAAAAACCTGAACCTGCAACGCACCATTATCTCTACGTTGCTGTTCCCGGGATCCGCGATTATATGGGTTACGGCGGCCATGGATTACTTGTGTTTGACATGGATAATAACCATCAATTTGTAAGGCGGATTGAAACAAGCGGCTATCATCCCAACAAAAAACCATCCAATGTTAAAGGTATTGCTGTAAGCGTACCGCTTAACAGCATCTATATAAGCACGCTTGAATCATTGCAGCGGATAGACCTCAGCACAGGTAAAATCATCTGGGAGAAAAATATTATTGATGGCTGCGACAGGATGTCGATCTCCCCTGATGGCAAGTTAATGTATCTCCCTTCACTGGAGAACAAGATCTGGAACGTGGTTGATTGCCAAACCGGAGATGTAATTAAAAAAATCCCGGGGTTCCTGAGATCTCACAATACTCTTTACGGACTTTCAGGCAATCATGTTTATTTGGATGACCTTGCGTCGCCCTGGCTAAAAATAGCCGATGCCAAAACCCATACTGTTGTTGGTAAAGTAGGTCCGTTTGGAAATTTCATCCGCCCGTTTACAGTTAATGGCAAAGAAACCCGTGCTTACGTAACTGTCGACAGCCTGCTTGGTTTTGAGGTTGGCGATTTAAAAACAGGCAAAAAACTCGACCGGGTTTTGGTTGAAGGCTGGGAAACCGGGCGTGTAAGGCGGCATGGCAACCCAAGCCATGGTATTGGGCTTACACCTGATGAAAAAGAGATCTGGCTGTGCGACGGTTTCAATATGCGCCTGCATGTTTTTAGCAATGTTGAGCCCTACAAGCAATTAACCACCATACCTCTACAGGATATGCCCGGCTGGATTACTTTCAGCCTGGATGGCAAATATGCCTATCCGTCGAGCGGGGAGGTGATAGACGTTAAAACGCGAAAAATATTAACAACCCTTAAAGATGAGTTTAACAACAGCGTAGCCAGCGAGAAAATGGTTGAGGTTGACTTTGAGGGCGGCAAAGCCGTAAAAGCAGGTGATCAATTTGGGATTGGGCGGGTGATGTAAAGATTTTTCTTGCCCTGCGTGTGCGCAGCATAGGGAGGGCAGGTCCATCCGCTGGCTAGCGGAGTCGACCGGGTGAGGAAATATGCTAGCGATATTAACGCCAATGCTTCCTCGCCACTGTTTTGCATAAACGTATGGCGCAGAGTTGACTCACCCGACATTGCTTCGCTCGTCGACCTCTCTTCGCTGCGTGATTGTTGCGCAACTAGATAAGTCAGCAATGGCTAAAATTAAGTTCTTTGAAATATTGATTAAAATATTGGTTTTTAGTATATTAGGCTATGCAAGGGAAAAAGACGCATCAGGAAAGCTTATTTATACAATTTCAGCTTTCCAACTATGTTCCGGCTGACAATTTCTACCG
>NZ_JAQBOC010000021.1 GCF_028288225.1 Mucilaginibacter sp. | reverse complement strand
CCCCTACAATTTTCTTTCGGTGTGTACTTCCCCAATCTGCCAGATTGTTGACTAGGGTTTGTAGCGTACTGCCGTGTTCCGTAAGTTCATATTGAACCGTTATAGGCTGTGTATCTAAAACGGTTCGTTTGACCAATTGATTTATGTCCAATTCCTTTAATTCTTTGCTCAACATTCTGTTGGAAATTCCTTCTATATCATTCAAAATATCGGAAAAACGCCTTTTACCGTAACAGCAAATAGACGAAATAATAGAAATCTTCCATTTCCCATTCAGCACGTCCATTGAATCTTGAACGGCTCTCATTCTTTTCTTTTGTTCCTGTTGGAACTCTGTTATTGCACACACCATAATGTTACTTGGTTACCTTTGTGTTACTGTTATTTTCCAGTACAAAGTTACTAAAAATAACTTTAGTAGTATACCTTTGTCGCTCAATCTTTAAAAAAAGAAATAATGAGTAAATTAAAAAACAAGGTTGCCGTAATTACAGGCGGCAATAGCGGTATCGGGTTTGGTATTGCTGAAGCATTTAAAAACGAAGGTGCTTTCGGAGCTATAGTCGGCAGAAATCAGAAAACTTTAGATAGTTCTGTGGCTCAGCTTGGAGATAATTTTATAGCCATAAATGCCGATGTAACCAACGTTTCCGACCTGGAAAGAGTGTTTAAAGAAACAACTGAAAAATTTGGTAAAATAGACGTGATTGTAGCCAATGCAGGTGGTGCAGTTACAGGAGCAGCATTTGGTTCTGTGGCAGATATTGGCGAAGCCGACTATGACAAGACAATGGATGTAAACCTGAAAAGTGTTTACTTCACTGTTCATAAAGCACTGCCCTATATGAATGATGGTGGTTCTATTATTCTTATCGGGTCAAATGCAGGGCATCGGGCATATTCGTCTTTTACTCTTTATGGTGCTGCAAAAGCGGCTGTAATCCATTTTGCAAAAGGATTTTCAAACGACCTTTTAGATAGAAAGATTAGAGCAAATGTAATATCACCAGGTACAACAGATACACCAGTATTTGACAAGTTTGTTCCTGCAGAACAACTTGAAGCTGTAAAAAATTACTGGGCAGGTGTAATGCCGATAGGCAGAATTGGGCAACCATCTGACATTGGTAAAACAGCGGTTTTCCTGGCTTCTGATGATTCTTCGTTTATGCTTGGTGCTGAACTCCTTGTTGATGGTGGTATGACCTATTTGTCGCCAGCTAAATAATTGACCCCGCGCCGGCGCGGGTTTGTAACTCGTGCCATTAAACAATTAAAATAATTTTCAAAATGAGTAAATTAAAAAATAAAGTAGCCGTAGTTACGGGTGCTTCAAAAGGAATAGGTGCATCTATCGCAAAACATTTTGCGGCAGAAGGCGCAAAGGTTGTTGTAAATTATGCTTCAAGCAAAGAAGGCGCAGATAGCGTAGTCAAGGAAATAACCGACAATGGAGGCATAGCCATTGCTGTACAGGCCGATGTATCGAAAGAAGCCGATGTAATCAGGCTGTTTGAAGAAACAAAGAAGGCTTTTGGCTCGTTGGATATTTTGGTAAACAACGCGGTCTTTCAGCAATATTTACCTATTGAACAGGCATCGGTAGAAGCTTTTCATCAGCATTTCAACGTCAATGTTTTGGGTCCTATACTTACTATACAGGCATCTTTGAAACTGTTTGGCGATAAGGGCGGCAATATCATCAATATCAGTTCGGGTGCAAGCAAATATCCTCTTCCGGCAGCCTCATTGTACTCTGCAACTAAAGCGGCATTAAATGCCATAACGATCTCTTTGTCGAAAGAACTGGGTGCAAAAAACATTCGGATCAATTCTATTTTGCCGGGCGCTACGGAAACAGAAGGTGCACGTAGTGCGGGCGTCACTACCGGCAGTGAGTATGAAAAAATGTTTATTGCCAATACACCGCTTGGTCGCAGAGGTCAGCCAGAAGATATTGCGAAAGCTGTCGTATTTCTTGCTTCCGATGATGCAGCGTGGATTACGGGTGAGCAAATTTCCGTTTCGGGTGGTATGTATGGTTTTTAATTTCATACGAACCACAAAACTAATTGTTATGGCAATTACAGGCACATCGAATTAAAATAGTTTGAAACACTTCTCGTCGCCATTTTCGAAATCGGCCTTTATTATACCGTTAGGTTAATTAATAGTTGTAAATCCTCTATAAAATTATTGGAAATCGGAGCCTTTGAGGCCACTATTTTTCCTATATGGGATTTTATTCAAAAGTTTTTATACTGAATAAAAACAAGTATCCAAATCCTTCAGATTGAGTTCTGAAGGATTTTGTGTTTCTAAGCTATCTGTTTTCTCGGGTCAGTATTAGTGATATTAGGGGGTAAACAGCTTCCAATGTCCTTCGGAGACGACTTCTACGGTACCGTCGGTCACTTTAATGGCGGTCTGATCGTCAATTGCATATGACGGCACTGGTATCGTAGCGGCCAACTTTTCCAGGTTGGCCAGGGAATTCTCCGGAAACCACTCGTAATCGAGGTGCGGGTGTATTGCAAAATCAACCAGTCCCAGCGACTTATCGCTTTCGGCTGGCAACGTATGGTTACCGTAGGTCGTTCCAAAGCGGGTCATTATCATACTACCGGCGCTCAAACCCACGTAGACCGTTTTGCGCAGCAACGACGGCAATAGGTCTGCCAGTCCGGACCGCTGCATCCAGTAGCAGAGATATTGGCAGTCGCCGCCTCCAACCAACAAGGCGTCAGTCTCCCGGAGCATGGGAACCCAAAGTTCTTGTTTGATGCTAGGCAGAGCCGTTAGCTCAAGCACTCCCAGCGACTTCCATCCTAATTCGCAGAAAGGGTCACCTAATGATCCGCAAATCACCTTTCGTGATATGTCAGCACCGCCAGCTATCGCGTATATTGCGGTAGGGACAAAAAGGGCGCTTGCCCCGGCAATCGGTTTGCCCAGGAGGTCAACCAGGGCATTATGAATGCTCGTGTTGCTGATGCCCGCAGAGGTGAGAAGAAGCTTCATAATTTCTTTCTTTGGCTATCGTCGCTGTGCTTGATGGCCTGTTGTTAAGTTTTCAATAGCCTATGTTTAATTCAAAGGTTGAAATTAAATCATAAATCGCAAAATCTTTAAGAACAACATCGCCAAAGCCGATTACTTGTGGGTCAAACAAAGGCAGTATCGAAAAGTACAGAGCGATATTTGAAAAAATAGTTCGACCGTAGGCTGAATTAAAATTCTTCGTTAGCTTATCAATAATACCACAAAATCGATTTTAATTTATATTTTACAACCAACAACTACAGTAAACATGGCATCAGGTTTTTTTGCGATTTTGGACGATATAGGTGCTTTGATGGATGATGTAGCGATGACAGCTAAAGTAGCGGCGCGTAAAACTACAGGTATATTGGGCGACGATTTAGCGGTGAATGCAGAAAAAGCTACAGGTTTTTTATCGTCGCGTGAATTGCCCGTACTATGGGCTATTACAAAAGGCTCATTGGTTAATAAGCTTATTATTGTCCCCATCGCTTTATTATTAAGTGTGTTTTTCCCGTTGGGTGTTAAAATCGCCCTGGTTTTAGGAGGCTTTTACCTGGCTTATGAGGGAGTTGAAAAAATAATTGAATACCTTTTTCATCGTTCAAAAGCGGCACACCAGGTAATTAAAGAAAGCGAACAAAACGACACCGATGCCGAAAAAGCAAAAATTAAATCGGCTATAACAACCGACTTCATTCTGTCTATAGAGATCGTAATTATTGCGCTGGGCTCTGTCACAGAAAAGAGCCTGGCGATACAGGGAATAACCGTTTCGGTTGTTGCATTCCTGGCAACAATAGGCGTTTATGGCATAGTTGCAATTATTGTCAGGATGGATGATGCCGGCTATAAATTGATTAAGCACTCTCATAACAAAGGTTTCTTTTCAGCCGTGGGGGGGTTACTGGTTAAATCGTTACCGGTTATTATTAAGCTGTTAAGCGTGGTTGGAACAATTGCTTTGATCTTGGTTTCAGGTGGAATTTTCGCTCACAATATCGAATATTTACATCATTTATTGCCAAACCTGCCATCAATGATCAGGGAGCTCATGATAGGATTGGTTGTCGGCTTGATTATGGTAGCCCTACTAACGGGTGGCCGAAAGATATTGTCATCTTTTAAAAAATGATCCACACCCTTCGCACAATACAAGTCAGCCATAAAAGAGTTCGGGTTTTGTAGTTTAAGGACCACATTTAAACCCATCCATCGGAATGGCATGGGAGATTATTTGAAAAGCCTTAAGATGGAAATCCGGAGGCTTTTTAATAATTGTGCTATTTTGGGAACGACGATTTAATGCCCTATTCGAAAGTGTTTTAATAATCTTCTTCTTTTAGATGCAAAAGAATGAGCACCAATACCAGGAAGCTAAGTATCCGCTCGGCTGCCGCCAACCCATTCCAAATTTTGCTTTGCCACATGGCAAACCACTCTCCGCCTATAACTTCAAACCCTAAAAACCAAATTATTATACCGATGATCAATCCCGCAACGGCCCAGTTTTTACTGGCATGGAATACTGTCGCACTGTTTTTAAGGTTTTTAGCCAGTAGCCAGCTTCCATTTATACAGCAAAATGCCATAGCCGCTTCCATGATGATAAGCAGGATATATCCTGCATGAAACATAAACGTGCTGTTGACACTTCTGTATTGTAAATGACTGCCGGGAAAAATGGTATCCATTTTCATCACGTGCTCAACAAACAGATAGTTTGTAAAGTAATCGGTTGTATTTCCAATTACTATCAATAAAGCCATTAAGCCAATTGCAATCACTGCAGTTGTTTTAGCAAGGCGGAACAAAAAGTGTACTGAGGGCATACTTAAGTATTTATTTACCAAATATATAATTAGATCTTATAACCTAATAAATACCCTGCCATGTTCACCATCTAAATTATTAGGAATTAATCAATTAACCCCGCCGTACAATACAAATCAGCCATAAAAGAGTTCAGGTTTTGTAGTTTCAAGGGCCGCTGAAATATCCCATATAGGATAAATCAAACAAGCATTCTGAAGGCCTGTTTATTTGATAACAAATCATTGTTTATAGATAATGGTCACTGCCATGTCTTATCATACCAATCTTCGTTACTATTTATCGCTAATTCAAAGCCATCTTCTATATTTAATTTTTTAATCTTTGAAAAAGCATAGTTGCCAATTTCGATCAAAGCCGGTTCAATTTCCGTCCAACATTCCCCTTCAGTTTCACTTTCCCATCCTTCGGAGAAGCTTTGATGAGAACTTTGTTCAAAGTCTCTTAATTCAAAATCTGCAGGATTGCAAATTCTTGTATATTGATTTGGCTTAAATAATTCCGCTTGTTCGATATCCCCTTCAGCTAAATATTGGTCGTAATATTTTTTATTCCACTTATTAGATTCTGCCACTTTTTTAAGTGAGTTATCCTTGCCGTCGAAGTTAATTGAACTTACAGCACCATCGGGATCTGTCCAAATACTTGCAGTGTAAATTTTAAAAGTGGGCTTTTCAGTTTGTAGTCTGTTAATGGCTTTATCAACCATTTCAGTCATTTCCGTTAAATATAAGGCTTGGTTAAACATTTTGGATTTAGCTGCGATTAGTGATTATTTAGTTTAGAATTAAATGTAATAAATATATCGAACATCCGATGTCGGCAGTGATTAAAATATTTAAATACATAAAAAGTTACACAACCTCTATAAATTAAGATTATAATGTGCCAGGATTGTTCTTCATAAATTTAAATCAGCAATTAGACAAGAAATAGGTCTAGACTTGTGCAGTCGCTCCCCACTTTTATTTTTTCTATATAGAAACAACGTTAAAAAGTTATATAGACTATAGTTTCTAAGTTAGCTGGCGCTTAGGAGCTAGCTTAAGTAATCATTTTTACCAGGAAGAATTTTGGCTTTAGTTTGAAACACTTCACCATTTTTAAAAATGGCCTTATTGCCCCAAAGCCAGCAAGTCAAATATTTGCAGGTTTTGTTTTTTAAAAAGAGCGTAAAACTTCAGGTTTCCCCATATAAAGGGTGAGTAATTCAGGAGTACTTTTCAAAAAACACAATGTACCCGCCAAAATTGACATATGTTACTGTCAATCAAGGTATTTAATCATTAAGCAACTTGATTTGAGCAGTAAAGTAAAAATTATTCTTAAATGGACCTTTATTCTTATATCAAATTAAATCGCTGTATTTTAGATAACCCAATTTTTGCCTGCTTCCGGTAGAATTTTCCGGAAGGCGCTACCAATTTATTAAACCTGATAATTAATACAAAAAAATGGAACAGCAAACTAACCAGCCATCGCCTGAAAACATTATGAAAATTGGCACCGGCTTTTGGGCCTCAAAAATTCTTTTGACTGCAGTGAGTTTTCAACTATTCACCAGGCTCGCTGAAAAGAAAACTATGAAGGCCAAAGATGTCAAAGACATTTTAGGGCTTAAATGTACAGACAGGAACGTTTATGATTTTCTAGATGCTTTAACGGTGTTTGGTTTTTTAAAGCGTGAAGGTATTTTGGATACAGCTATTTATTCAAATACCGTAGACACAGATACATTTTTAGATAAAAACAAGCCATCATATATTGGAGGGATCCTTGAAATGATGAACAATCGTTTATATGCATTTTGGGGTAACCTGGGCGAGGGGCTGCTTACCGGGCTTCCGCAAAATGAAGTAAAAAAGAGTGAGGATTTTTTCGGTTTGATATACAAGGACCCTGAAAAATTAAAAGAATTTACCAATGCAATGAGCGGGATCCAAATGGGTAATTTTATGGCCTTTGCTCAAAAATTTGATTTTGCAAACTATAAAACATTGATTGATGTAGGTGGCTCAGCCGGCTTGCTTTCATTGATGGTTGCAAAGCATAATCCCCATATGCATTGTACAAGTTTCGACCTGCCGCCGGTTGAGCCTATTGCAAGTGCTACCATACAGCAATTCGGGTTATCAGATCGTGTAAAAGCTGCAAGCGGCGACTTCTTTACTATGCCAATACCCCATGCAGACGTTGTTGTAATGGGAAATATCCTGCATGATTGGAACGAAGAAAATAAAATATCATTAATGAGAAAAGCTTATGACGCACTCCCCGCTGGTGGTGCATTTGTAGCTATTGAAGGCATTATAGATGATGAAAGAAAGCAAAACGTTTTTGGTATGATGATGAGTTTGAATATGCTTATTGAAACAGGAAC
>NZ_JAQBOC010000015.1 GCF_028288225.1 Mucilaginibacter sp. | reverse complement strand
AAGTTCTTTTAAAGATTTAACGCCGTCTGAAGACTTTTAAGTGTTAATACTTCCATTTTCGTAGTCCGACTCGGATAAACTCGGAGTAATTTCCAATTTCCTTAACTCATTTTTGTACAAAACACCTGCCTCGTACATGAGGTGTGAATTTTATTTGTGTCATGTGAGCACTTTTGTGCTTAAACGGATCATTGTTATGATAAAATGTATCAGCGAAAAATACCCAAGGTGTGCGCGAGTTGTGAGCTTTTCTCAGATGAATGGTACAACTTTGTTTGAAGGGTACAACATAAAGTTGCACTTGTAGGGCAACTGATAGCAGTTTAGGTTTGAATATTTAACATTAGTAAACGAGTAATTATGGCAGCAGAAATCATCACGAAAGAAGACTTGCAGGAGTTCGGAGAACGACTGCTCGGTCAAATGAAGGCGCTGATAAGCGGCGGTTCCACTGAAGAACCAAGGAAGTTTATCAAGAGTTATCAGGTCAAGAACCTGCTTAAGATTTCCAACAATACCCTCCAAACGCTCAGGGATAATGGCACTATTCCTTTCACCAAGATCGGCGGCATCCTCTATTACAATTACGAGGATATTATGAAAGTCTTAAAGGGGGAAGTTAAGAGCAAGCGGATCAGTTTCAGTAAATAAGTATGTGTTCAGTTTTCAGGAGCAAGCCATGTTTTCGCTACGCTTAAACGGCTTGCTCCTTCGGAGAAGTAAGTGATTTTGCACTTCGTTTAAAATCAAAGATCATGGGAAGGCCAGCATTACAAGAAGAAGATAAAAGGATCATACAGGTCAATATCAGGTTAACAAAAGACGAGAATGATACCGTTTGCAATTACGCCGAAGCATCAGGAATGACACCGGCCAACTGGATAAGATATAAAGCATTCACGGGCCGATTTCCTTTCATTAAACTATCACCGGTTAATGCTTCGCTTTACAGGGAATTGCACAAGATTGGTGTCAACCTTAACCAGGCAGTAAAGCAATTGCATGCAGGGAAGCTATCACCGGCTTATCTAAGTATCCTAACCGCATTAATGAAAACACAGAAAGACATCTTAACCTGTTTAATTAAATGACAGCGGACCAGGTAAAAGGAAAGGGATTCCGGGGAGCGCTGCGATACAACTTGCAAAAGGTTGATCAGGGTGTTGCTAAAATCCTGGATTCAAGTTTTACATCGGGCAATGAGCTTACTGTCATGCGGGAAGTGGCTTTGGTCAGAATGCGAAGACCAAACCTGCAAAAATACTTCTACCATACTTCACTCAACTTTCCGCCCAATGAAAACCTGGCCGATGAACAAATGAACATGATTGCAAATGAATATTTGAACAATATGGGATTCGATCAGCACCAGTATATGATCATCCGGCACTTTGATGCCGATCATCCGCACCTGCATATACTGGTTAACCGTATCGGCTATGATGGAACAGTCGTAAGTGACAGTAAAGACTATCAGCGCAGCGAACAGGTACTTAGAAAGCTTGAAAAGCAATATGGCTTAACAGAAGTTATATCGAGCCGCGAGGCGCAGGAAAGGGCCATGACGAAGAACGAACTGGAAATGATGAAGCGTACAGATGAGCCATCTGTTAAAATGAAGTTGCAAGTGATCATTAAAAATGTACTTAATCAAAAGCCAACGGCCGAGCAATTCATCGACCAGTTAGAAGCACAAGGAATCAATATATTATTTAACCAGGCCAGCACTGGCTTTGTAAGCGGCATATCCTACGGCTATGAGGGAATGCAGCTTAAAGGTGCGCATTTAGGAAACGCTTATAAATGGCAGGCCATTAAAAATACGATCAGTTATGAACAAGAAAGAGATTGCACAACAATATACCAGGCAAATGTTAGGACAAGAGCCAACCAGTCAGCCGGAACCGGACAATCAGCCACAAGAGGAACAGCAGCCGGAACTGACGCAGATACAAAAGTTACTGCCGGAAATAGAAAGGATGTACAGCAGGGCGCTGGAAAACTACAGGATCAGATCGGAAAAGCAAATCGAAAATACAAGCAGGCGGCTGGAACTGATGGACAGCACCGCAACCAACCTCGCCTTTCAGATACAAAGGATAGTCGCCAGCGCGGAACAAATCTACAAGGCCAACAATCAGGTCGCGAGCAGGTGGGTCATCGGGCTTTATCTGGTAGCGATCTTGTCCGGCATTTGCTCGGCCCTGATAACGATGCTGGTTATATGGATCAAACTGCGTTGAATGAGTTTAAAAAGAAAAGGAAAAAAAGAAAAGGACTGCGAATGTAAATCAGCGCGCCTTATTAGTCGACGAAATGCCGGTTATACAACAGAATGATGTCCCGTTTGAGTTCAGTAGGATAGTCATAATCCGTATTCCAAATGAGCTTACCCATTACAGTTTCATTAGACGGATTTTGAATGATATCACAAGCCTCCATCACATCTTCGATCTGGTGAATTTCAAGATAAGGCTCGTATTTTTTATCTAAAGCTTTAAGGTCGGGGTCGGTTACAAAGCTTTGCATCCGATCACTATAGGATTTAGGGGTATCTTGTTCGGTCATTTGTTACTTTTTACTCCGTAATATTTCAACCTTCTCCCTCTCACTTTGTAATAGCTGTTCGTACAGTTTTTTGTTTTCTTCAAACACCTCTATCAGTTTGTCGATTGGATTGAAAGTGCTATTAAAAGCATAAACCGCACCGTTGTTCGTGCTATTATCGTTAAATGTATTGAAGTAATTAACTACAGCTTCTTCACTGAAATTCCTAATAGCGTCAGCTGTTACCCCTAATATCTTAGCAATTTTTTCCAATGCATCACCGTCAACATCGGCACTTTGTTCAATTTTCGATACCGCTTGTTGGCTAATTCCAAGTTCCCTGGCAAGAGTTTCTTGTTTCATGCCTCGCAACTCACGTAGCTTAGTGATTTTGTTTCCGATATTTAAAGTAGATTCTGCCATACGTCAAATGTATTGTTTAAATATAAAAGTACAAAACAACCGCCGAATTGTAAAGTACAATCGGCTGTGGTTCGGTACGGCAAAAATCCGCCTTTAATTTGTCTTGCCGGTTAATACAGGCCGGTATAACAATTAAAGCGATGTATGACGGCAGATATGCACCATGGGAACATTACCCTAAAACGTTAAGACAATCGGAGATCCAAAACCCTTTAACAGTCGTAAAGGATTTCTTTAGTGCCGGAGATGTGGAAGATCATAACAGCGATTTAAAGGAATGGCGCGACTGCGTGATCAATGACCGTTACTACAATGATAAAAGGCATGGGCCTGGCAACTTGTTATTTACTTATGACCTCACTCTAAAAATATTGGAAGCCGCTTATTTACTATTGTTGGTCTACCGGGATAACTTCTGGAAACGGGAAAAACTAAAAGAAGAGCAACTGGCGGAAGAAAAGGATAGGTGGGCTTATTTTCTAAGCAACCTCTCTTTGGAAGAGTTACTTAATCCCTACCTGGTGATTAAAAGAATCTTTAAAAAGATCAAGCCACAAAAGTACAGGGACTATTTAAAGGATTGGCTGCATGCCGCTTTATACAAAGGCCCCATAGATGAAACCGTATTGCCCGGTGAAATCATTACCGTTTATGAAAACCTGCTGCAATTGTATTCAGCGGTCTGGCTGATCCACCAACGGGAAATCAAAAACGAGGAAGTACCGGAAAAGCTGGAGACAGTTATTGCTGGTGAGGGAATAAAAAAAACGGTCGGGGTAAATGGAATAACCCCCAATCCTACCGCAGCTGAAAAATCAGGGTTAAACCAAATTCAGCAATTTATTAGTAAACGGTTCACTTCCGTGCAGATGATCGTTCACTTAGGTACACATCATCACCCGTTCACTTTCTTCCTATTGATTCTGATAGCCGATAATGAAAGAATATCGGAAGGAGAACTCAGCAATAAGATCGAAGATCATTGCAGGCATTTAGCGAAGGTTCATGTGCTTGTACATAAATCTTCGAGTGCAAGATCAGGCATAGAAGCCGGTAACCGGTTCTGGACAAACGCGGTGGCAAGGGGCTATATCATTTACCAATCACCTGCACTGGAGCTACCCGCACCAAAAAATTTAAGCGACGACTATCTAATAGAACGAGCATCCTTTCATTGGGATCGCTGGGGCAAACAGGCCAAAGAGTTTCTGGACGGCGCTGAATTTTACAGGAGCAGGCAGAATTATCGCCTAACTGCTTTTCTTTTACATCAGGTTGTAGAAAGCACGTTAAAAGCGGTTATCCAGGCGGTTTTGGGTTACCGGGTACAAATGCATAATCTTTCCAGGTTGCTTCGTCTTAGCTTATTAATAACCGATGAACTTAAAAATGTATTCCGGCTGGATTCCAAAGAAGGCGTACAAGAATTTACGTTATTACAAAATGCCTATTCGCAATCAAGGTATAATAATTCCTTTGAGCCTGATGAAACATCTATAAATGCATTAACCGATACTATTACGGCTTTTTACCATAGCGCTGAAACGATCTATAGCAGTTATGTAGAGAAGCTTAAATAATTACTGATTCAACTCATAGCAGTTTTTGCGGGCGGCAAGTTTCTGGCGCCGCCCCGCATGGCTGCTGATAAAATTAATGATATGATAACCATACAAAACAGTGCACCACAATGGCGTAACGCTCCTGTAGGGCTAACCCCTGAAGAATTTGAAAATCCTTATGATGTTTTAGTGCACTTCTTTTATCCAAGTAATTACCTGTGCCGGTATAGAAAGTGGCTTGAAAGGTGGCTGATCGCAGCAATTGAGGATAATAATAAATGGAAACGGGATAAGCTGATCAGGTGTATCTATACATTCCAGCGAATGGGGCAAATGCTTGACGCGCTTTGGATCATTTATCAACGGGGTGACCGTTTGACAAAAGAGGAAACCAGCATTCGCGGCGGCATTGATACCCCGTATTACGAATGGTCTAATTATATACTGGATGCGATGAAGTGGTTTAATTATAAAGATGACGACTTTGAATTGCAGGAATTGACCACCGGTGAAGAGCAGGAACCATTTTTGGTGGTTGACGAGTTCTTCGCATCGCGGGACGTTTTTGATGCCAAACAAACGCTTGACTTTTGGTGTCATTCGGCCATTGTCAATTCCTGGGAATACTCTACGATGGACGTAAAGGAACTATACGACTTCTATAAGGAGATGATCCGGTTGATCGAAGCGGTATTCGTTATTGTGGAAGTCAGGGCTTTAAGGGACATAAAGAAAACATAAGATATACTGATAAACACCTGTGTGGGAACCGGGCAGTTATGGTGGCGGCTTTTATGCCGTCGCCTTGCTGCCTCTGGTGAGAATGATTAGTGGTATCGGGTTTCACTTTATAATTACATCTTAAGAGTCAATGCACCGCTATCACAAAATTAGCATCGCAGGAAAACTGTCAATAGTATATAAACGGTGCAATTATTAGTTTTCTAAGGCATGCACCGCTATTGACAATTTTCCTACTTGCTGCTGCCTGTTGTTTAAGCGATGCAATGGCTTGGAGTGTTTAGTTAAACAATAATATAAGGCCTACCAGGAAATAAAGCCCTTTCCCAGCAATGCCGCAACGAAGTCACCGAACTCAAAAGTAAAGACAGTAAATAAACAGTCAACAGAGTTTTGGAAAAGGCTGCCAGCAATGGCGGCCTTTTATTGCTATTTTTATAGTTATTATGAAACGAAGGATCAGCACCTTACCTACTTCCAATGTAGTTTTAGGATACAAAGACATCTTGGGCGTCGATTCGCCGACTAATCGGCTCGGCCTGATCAAGAATATATCAAAGGATCATATCATTGCTGAACTTGCTGGTTTGAACTTTCGTTTAAAGGGGCGTTTCTCCAAAGAAGTAGACTCTTCAATTTACGCACAGCAGCGGGAGTTACTTTATTTTTGTGGCGGTGATAAAAGATTGGCTAATAAATATATTACCGCAATCAACCAATTGGTCGATGGTAAGAAAACTAATCTGTTCAGCAGACAATCCTGTATGTTTGGAATAGAGGAAGTGTTAAGGTCTGATATTGCGGTCATCCCTGATTATAAAATGTCACCCCCGGTATGGGAACCACTGTTGCAGTATTTGTTTTGTGTAAATGAGCACATAAGTAAGCAAAAGCAACCAAAAGAGGGTGAGACGGTGACTTTTGAGTCGTTAAATCCTAAACTTCTTCCATTGGGTGAATCGATATTGCTTAATGATCCCTTATACATTATGCACAGGGGTTTAAAGCTGATGGATTATTTCGTATCTAATGCTGAATTAAAAGATCATTTAACAGCTTACTTCAATGAAGTTTATACCATTTCCTATGAGCGGTTTATTTTTGAACTTCTTCAAATGTTTTTTGCAAACGAGCACCTGAATAAAGACATGAATTTTTATTATATTATTCAGGAAGACCACGCCCTGAAATTCCTGTTTGATATACTATCTAAAAGATTTGACCAGGCGGAAACCATTAAATTATTAGACATTCGCAGAGGTCCTTTTTATCACCGTGACAAAGGACACTATGTGCTTGCTGATAATAGTATTTTATTAGATAAAGCCTATCAACAGTTCATTAACGATTTTTGGTTCGACTACCTGAAAGGAAAAAATAAATCCAATGGTAAGGAATTTAAGTTCCAGGATTATAAATCAATCATTGGTTATTTTTTTGAGGATTATGTCCGGGAGATCTTTAATTATTCATTTTATCAGCGCGGAGATTACGTTATTAAAATGTTTAATGAGTTAAAGATCAAAACAAAAAAGCAGGAAGGAGAAGGCAGTGATATTTACATCAGGCATTTTCGCAAAGTGCTATTGGCTGAAGTAAAATCAGTGTCTCTGTATGATAACGAAAAGTACGGCGGAACGATTGACGCGTTATACAAAAACGACCGTGACAAATTTTTTGAAAGTTTTGGTGTTGACCAACTAGTAAATAATATTAAAAATATTGCCACCACCGCACAAGTCGTCGATCCGGAATTTGATTCACAAAATAAAATTAGAATTTGGCCGGTAATTATATTTAACGATAAGGCTTTGCAGGCTCCGTTAATGGCGGAGGTTTTCAATAAAAGGTTCCGGGAATTGTTGGGCAGTGATTATAAGCGGAAAGGTATCTACGTTTATCGCCTGAATTTAATGCACGTTGGCGATTTGGAGCAAATGCAGGGAGCATTGAATAAAAACCCCGACCATCTTTGGTCGCTTTTATCGTATAATCTTCGCTCCCGATTTCTGCCGCCGTTTTATAACACACTTAACCGCAATCATATCAAACACGATTATTCAATAGTGAGAAAACGGGTCGTACCTATTTTTGAGGCTTTTGGGGCAAAGGAAAATAACCGCGTAAAAAGGTAGATGGTATACTTGATTATCCGTAATTTTATAAATAATGAATAAACAGGTGCGAACGGTGTATGTTTCAAAAGAACAGCGGCAGCTCAATGCTGAATTTATGGAATTGTATGAGCCCGTAACCTACCAGGGGACTTTACTGCCTAATCGCGGAGAATCTAAAAAGCAAAAGCGGTTAACCGTTGAATGCCGCTTCTGCAAAAAGAAAAAAGGAAAAACAACTTTTAGACAGGATACGCACCTAATCTCCAACTTGCTTGGTCAAAACAATTTTTTTTCGATTGATGAATGCGATCAGTGTAACCAATTTTTCAAAAGGGCGGAAAATGATCTGGCTGCCTATTTGGGCATATCCAGAACGATCAATCATTTGCGTACCGACGTAAAAGCCCCTGGCTTTCAATCGGCCAAAGGGGGAGTCAAGGTTAAAAGCCTGGGGAACGATTTTTTATGGGTTCAAAATACAAATCCTAATAGTGGCGAATTTCATGTTGATATGCAAAACGGCAAAGCAAACATCAGCCTGGAGTCACAAAAGTACAAACCCGAAAGCATCTATCGCGCGCTCTTAAAAATGGCCTTGGGGAATTTACCAGCCGGGGCTGTTCCTGATTACGAACTTGGATTTCGTTTCCTGATGGAGATGGATGATATAACGGGGTTCGACCATTTAAAAAGAGTGACCGTTACCGAAACAGACCTAGTGCTGGCCAGGCCATTTGGCTTATTGTTTGAGAAAAAGGCTAATGTCGACAACCCTAAATTACCGCAACATATTTTTTGCCTGTATTGTATTGACCAAATCTTTCAGGTTAACTTGCCTGGATTTAAAAGGTTGCTACCTGAGGATGATTTTAATGCCGCGCCAATAGTTCCCTATGCCCAGTTTGATATCAATAATCCTATTGACGACATCGTGCGTTCTTACTACACAGCAATCTTTTCCTCAAAGGAGTCAATAACAAATAACCTGGGGCTCTCAATGATTTTTCCAACGGAAAATCTCGTAGGCATTCCCCTAGGTATTGACATAAACGAGTGGCTGAATAATCTTTCTAAGCGTTGAGCGCAGTGCCACTATCTTTCCGTCGAATTATAGCGTCCGAAAACCATTGAGTTTCGCGTCGATAGTGAGGCTTTCAAATGTTTCATCTGTGTTCCTAAAACTAATTCGGTAAATTTGAAGATTAACCGCTTGCAAGCCTAAACATGGTCAAAATAGACAGCATTCAAAAAAACATTGACGAGATCAAAGAGATTGGCCGTGAAAACGCGGAGCTGATGCCGCAGGTGGAAAATTGGTGTGTTCATTTGAATGTCCAGGGTTATGCACGTGGAATGGTAGCAGAAATGTATGGTTTCGCCAATGGTGTAAAACTTGATTGCCAACATGCGGCTTTTCCTGCGGACTGGCTGCGTGTGTCGGTAGTTGCTGAAGAGTTTATCGGGCGCAATTGTATAACATGCAAGTTTCACCAAGCCCGTCGTGAACCGAACTATGGAGACGTCGTCCTCGCCAAATTACAAAAGCGTTCAGACGAGCAATTGGAGAAAGCAAAGCAAAAAACAATTCTTGCAGAAAAGATCAAGCAGGAAACCAATATGTTGATCGCGGCAGGAAAGAAGAATGCCAATACAACCCAATTATCGATCCTTAAACTGCTAGCCGAACTGGCAGATGAAGATCAACGCACGACAATCGCAGCCAAACTTGCCGCCGCCGCATTGCTCGACCCTTCTTTTTTTAGTGATGATGCACTAAATGTCCTTTTAATGTACTTTGACGATGAAAAAGCCGGGGCAGATTGTATTGATGCGGCCTGCGCGGTAATGGCCGGTAGAAGATATTTACCCATTAATGCGTTTGACCTGGCGAAAGAACAGATTGGCACTTCTCCGCATTTTGACAAGGTGGCTAAAGTACTGAATACTTATATTGATCAGGATAACATTAACGATTATACAGCAACCATCGATAACCTGATTAACCGGCTTTGGTACAAGCGATTTATCAGTGAGCCGGCTGATCCCGAAAGGAATTTTCAAAATGCAGAACAATTACTAATCAAATTAGGCAAAACAGCACCAGAGCAACTAAAAATTATTTTCAGGCAGCACCTGGCTGTCAATGAAAAAAATAAGCGGATCAATATTGACTTATTACTGCAAAGACTGTTACCATCGCTGCCGGAATTTGTCACTGACTTAACAACTGAAGTTATTCGGTCGCTCGAGTTTACTGATGATCAATATGAAGAGTCTGCCGACGGGGTTACGTTGGAAACCGTACATGTGCTCTTTAACCACGATCCTTCTGGTACGTGGGACTGCTTAAAAAAGGAAAAAGCAAAGCTTTCGGTTGCTGCAAAAGCGCTATTGCCAAGGTTAAGCATCAAATTAATAGATGACAGGGCTTTTGCAGATAACCATCCCGAGATCACAGCAGCCCTCGTGGATGAGCTGATCGGTGATATCCTCAACAGCAATGTAGCGGAAGAGGTCAAGACGGCGGCAAGACATGAGCTGTCTTATTTTGTCCAACAAAGGCCCGAATTATTCCAGAATCGTTTTGACGGCTTTTTAGGCTACCTGTCCAAAGTCGCTGAGGAAGAGGCCCTGTTTAAATATTATCAAAAAGAACTGGAAGACAAAGAGCCGGGGGAACGTACCACATTTAACTATTTGGTTGGTAAGGGCTTCTATGAAATCGAAAATTTGCAGCATGAGATTCATAGTCGGTACCAGGAAACTAAACGGATCATTGGCGAGTTATGTAAAACAGCCCCGCAGCAAAATCTCCCTAAAGTATATTCAGTTATCCCTGAAATTAGTTCTGTTAAAAATGAGCAATACAAGCGGGAGCTGATTACCATCGTCACGGATTATGGTAAAGACCCGGTAGTACTGGCCGGTTTTATGCCGCAGCTGTATACGCACCTGCTGGACCCCGATTCTAAAAACATACGCTACATTGCTTTACGGTTCCTAGACAAAATATTTGACAAATTCCCAATGCTGGTGACCTCTTCGCTTTGGGATCTTTTTGATGTTTTCCTACAAGATAGCGATCCCGGCGTTAAAGGACTAGCATTGGTCATATTAGGCACAGTTGCTGGTAATTATCCTGAAAGAATCACTGCGGCACACCTGCAAATTCATAAAGATGCTTTGTACACTACCTGGGCGTTCGTTATAAGCAACGCTATTGAAATTGCGAATAAGCTTCGCCCATTTATGAACGACCGCCAGCAATACGATATGGCCGTCTTATTGGTCCGGATTGCTGACATTTATTCTAAAGAGAACGATGACGCAAAACTGTCAGCAGTGATTGACCAGGTGCTTTCTTTCGTAGCCGACCAGCCTGAAGCGCTTTACAAGATTCCTGCAAACTTTATCAGTCCGCGAATTAAAACCGGTGATTATTATCAAGCCAAAGAACAACTCGAAAAGTTGTGGTATTTGGCAAAAAGAACACCCGAGGTTGCTGCACTTTGGCTGGAAGGTGTGCTTTCTTTTTTGATACGGTTTCCCTATAATGGCGGCGGACAAGATGACCGTCTGGACTTTTATTTTAAGATGCATCACCTGGACAGAAAATTTGTTATTGCTCAGGAAGCACATTTCCGCGAATTGCTTAATTTACCCGGAACAGCGATGGAGCGGCATTTTGAAATTGCGCAGATATTAGATGTTCTAGGCTATTTTGAGTGCTACTCATTACTTCAAGAGGTTACTATAAATCTCAAAATTCAATTTGAAGACGTGGAAGCCAACAAACGCATTAGACGTAACATTGAATTCTGGCAACTATTGGCGGCGAGTGAATTGGCCTTTAATCAAACTGAAAAACTTAACAACCTAAACGCTGCAGCAAATGTATTTTAATCGCAATAGCTCACCGGAATTTACCCAGGCCCAATTCAAATTAAAAGAATTGAAGCTAGCCCTGTATCCCGGCAACAAAGTCGGACTGACGGGTATTTTAGAAAAGCTGGACGCCATCATTGAGGTTGTTAAAGACTTGATAGCAAACGCCACGGATACTTTTGACGAACCGTACTTTCAGTTTATGGAATACTTTTTTGTTGTTGCCAAATTCCAGGCAGCCTATCTACAGGCGCTTAAATCGGGCGAAAATACAGCCGAGGCGATGAAAAAAGCCAATCAATTTAATTTGGCCCATCTTACAGAGCTTGCTGGTAAACTGGATAGTTCCAGGCCATCGGTAGGAGAAATGAACAAACTTGCAGCTGGGATAAGTAATTGTGACCAACTAACAGACTTCTACAATAAAATTGATGATTTTGCCATGCTTCGCCTGCCATTCATTCATGGCGTCGAAACGAACCCTTATGCACATTTCCAGCGGCACATTTCATCTCCTGATAGTGAAAAAGAAAAAGAAGCGGAGCCATTATTGTTATCGGTTCAATTTTCCACAGACAATGAGTCGTGGGCAAACCCACAAGTACTCAAACCTGAAACTCAATACACTATAAATGGCGTAATCAAACTTAATCGATTGCCGCAGAATTATAGCAAATTGATCATTCGGCACGTGAGCACTACCGGAGACGATTTTTTTGTACTGTCACTCCCGGAAATTCAATTGACAAAAGAGCTCTCGTATTCGATCAGGGGACAGGTAATTTTTAAGTACGGGCAGAATACTTTTGCCCCGCCTATAGCTATCAGGTTGATGGCCCAATTGATATCTGCAACCGGGGAACCAACTTACCCGCATCTTATAGGGTACGATGAATTGATCACACAGGTTATTGATGAAAAGACTTTTAAATACCCAACGGGATTCAGCAAGCTCAATAAAAAAGCCTGGGACATTGGTTTAGAAATAAAGAAAGACTTGCCGGATATTGACAGTCAAGAACTTGATCACTTTATCATTTTGCTTTCGGGGATATTAAATTATGCCGGTTATTGCGCTTTACACGGTATTTATAAAACCATCAACAAATTATCAGAAGATGATTTCCGGGATCGCCTGATTACTTACTTATCCGCTAATCCAGTGATCGGCGGCGACATAGTAAAAGAAGGTCATGTTGCAGGGGGGCGTGTCGAAATTCGTTACTCGAATATTATAGCGGAATTGAAAGTGGAGAAAACGGTAGCTGACAGGGTAAAAATGGTCGATCAGTACAAACGGCAGCCGTCTGTCTATGCATCGGCAGTTTCCGCTGATCTAGCCATACTTTGCATACTTGATCTGACAACGAAAACTTTGCCTTCTGCTCCGGCAGCAAATAATGTATTCATGATACCAGCCGTATTTCATGGCCATGAAACAGCGCCGACAACTTCAAAAATCGCGGTGATTATTATCGACGGAAACCTTAAAAACCCGAGCGCCTATTGATATTTTTATTTGCAATCTTTACAATTATGAATTCAAAACAGCAAACCTACACCGATCAAATTAACGAATTTCGCAACTTATTAATTAAATACAATCGTAATCCGACCATGGCGCTGCGGTCGTCTATCAGCAAAAGCATTCATAAAATCCAGCAAATCGCCAATAAGGCAGGGACTATGAAATTGGTAACCATAGCCCCTCCACCAATGATAGGCGGCTATAAATATTCTAATGCAAATCCTTTCGATATGATATTCGAGGCGCCTTACGGAATGGATTTGACAACGGTCATCATAGATATATTGGATGCAACGCTGGGTGTTATTGAAAGCGAACCGGAATTTTCGGCGGAGCCCAAATCAATTCCTGCGGTAAAGCAAAAGAAAATAAGCTCTAATAAAATATTTTTAGTACATGGGCATGATAACGAACTGAAAGAGAAAACAGCGAGATACCTCGAAAAAATGGGGCTCGAAGTGATCATTCTGCATGAGCAAAGTAATCAGGGGCAAACGATCATTGAAAAATTTGAAGCGCACGCTGATGTCGGTTTTGCCGTCGTACTGCTTACTCCTGATGATGTTGGCCGCTCCATAAAAGTTGAACCTGATCAGCAACGGTTCCGGGCACGCCAAAATGTAATTTTTGAATTGGGTTATTTCATCGGAAGAATAGGACGAGATAAAGTTTGTGGTATTTTAAAAGGGCCTGTTGAAACGCCTTCCGATTATGATGGCGTTTTGTATATCCAGTATGATGAGGCAGATGGTTGGAAACTGCTGCTTGCAAAAGAACTGAAGCAAGCGGGATTGAAATTGGATATCAATAAAGCTTTTCAACATAATTATAGTCGTTGACCATGCCAGTAACTGCATTAAAACAAACTTTAGCCATCCTTAACGACCATTTGATCAATCGTAAAGCGCTACCCAATGAATGGAAGTGTTCGCATTGCCGGAAACTTCACACAACAGATTTATTAAGCAAAGTTCGTGCTGTCCGTGTAGTGCCGGGTAAAGATCGATTGATACAGTTTTTGGGTGTAAATGATGTATTATTGAGTGTCTGTGCGTTTCCAAAAACAAAAAATTAAACACTGTACTTTCCGAAAAATACCGGCTGACAGATACGGCTTACCTGCAAATTGCGCCGCCGGACAACGACGGGAACCTTTTCGATTGTTTGCAGAAACCCAAATTTGTAGTTACTTGCCGAAATGCAAAAATTGCGGCGGTTTTCAGCAGGAGAAAAATCTTATGGTTATTGATGCTGACTGCTGGAAATGTCATGAAAGTAGCGGTAATCGACTGGGGCGGCTATGATGCCGGGCCTGATCGATTTTCAGAACAAGAATTAGCTACCGCCGGTACTAAAGGCGTAGTCATCAAAAATAATCACAGCAAAACGGTAGGAAAAGCATATTTGTCCAATACCTGCCCGAAGTGTGAAATTTTTACCGGCGACCATTTCCTGTTTACGGATTATTATACTGAAGCCTTATACGGGTACCTCCCGTTTGAAAGTATTTCGCAAGGTTATAGTTGTAAAAAATGCGATGTACAAAGCTAATGGCAAAGATTAAGTATCCAAGAAATCCCACTCATCACCAAGTACCCAGCGCAAGGCCGACATTTTACCATGTAACATGCCCAATTCAAAATCGTCCCAGGGACCAAGATTTTTCTTGCCATACCTCTTTTCGATCTTTTTTGCTGCCGTTATCGCCACTTCTAAAACCTGCCTTCTTATTTCTTCCTGCTTGTTTTTAATTTCCGACGAAGCGTTTACTTCTTCTGTTATGCGATAAACACGCATTTTATAGCGGTGATACCAAATAATATCAAACAGTTTATTCTCTTCTTTGATGATTTCCGAAAGTTCCCTGGGCGGGATTTCCCAATCTTCCTGTTCAATCATTAAGTCGGATACTAAATCAGGGCTAATGTCCCTTAAAGCTTCCGCAAGATTGATATAATAATAAGACGTATCGGATTGGTCAAAGTAAGTCGCAAAATCAGGATGCGGTTTTTTTTGATTGCCATTTGGTAAACTGAAGTCTGCGGTATTATGCGTTACAAACGCGAAGTATTCATCTTTCGTAACGCTTTCTTGGATTTGCGCACCATAGGTTTCAATAATGATGGCGTCATTAAAACTGTTTTTGTTTTTATGAAAAGGCGCACGTTTGTCAACCGCCCTTGTTGCGGCATTTAATTTGATGATTTCAGTTGCAGGCAGCAGATTTATTTTGTAGAATAATTTCTCGATTTCTTCAACACTATTGGCTGTCGAATTAGGTATATGTGTGATTTTAAAATTAATATCGTCGAGTTCATCTAAAGTTGATTGTCGTACATCGCTTGAACCCAGTCTTTCTACCACCCTTTTTGTCCGCTTGATGGCGCTGGCAAGGCTTTGGTTACTTTCTTTGATAACTCTTTCCTTATTATTATTGAACTCGTTTAATACCGTTTCTGGCAACAACAGTTTCACTTCTCCCATCTCCATCAATTCCTGAAGTACTCGCAAAATCCTTTGCTGTTCTGCATCTTTAGCAATATCGAGCCACACGCAGGTGTCTATGAGTAGGTTAAGCATTGTTCAAGTTTGTAGTAAAGATAGTTCCTTTGAAACTTGAAAGCTAATGGGGGTGTTCCCCGGCTCCGCCGGGTCCGGCGATCGCGAATTCTTAAGCAGTTATTACTTCAAAATACGTCTCGAATTTTAATTACCTTTACCTTTGCTTAAAATATAAGCCCTAAATGTGGAGATCATTAAACCATTAACATCGACTACCATCCAATTGAGTGAAAACGGTATTTATACAAATGTTAGCGGACTAGCAGAAATCGAAAAATTTTACCAGAATGCCAAAAGTTATTCAAGCACCTCTATTAATATAGGCGTAAAGCAGATGCAATGGATCGATGGCAACATGAGCGCCATGCTGGGAGCCGCTTTATATCGCCTCCACCAAGAGCAGGGACTCACTTTTACGATCAGCTTTGCCGACGTAGAAAAAAAATTTCCGATCCTTTTTCAAAATGGCTTGATCAGCACCGACGCAATCGTGGTTAAAAGAAAGGAAAAAAGCAGTACTATCCCTTTCAAAGCATTCTGGCCGCATGACAAGGATGGTTTTATCGACTATGTTATGGAGGAACTTTTATTGCATGACGGTATGCCTAAGTTCACGGAGCTCGCTATGGGGAAACTGGTTGACGATTTGGCAGAGCTATGTTGTAACATTAATTTACACAGCGGTACGAATGACCCTTTCTTTGTATGCGGGCAATATTATCCATCGGTACAGAAGGTCATATTTACCGTGACTGACCTTGGGCAGGGGTTTCTGCCAAAGATCAAAGCGAAAACCGATGGCGCGGTCAGTTGCTCAAAAGAGGCAATTGATTGGGCGCTGGATGGAAACAGCACCAAGACCGATGCGCCGGGAGGTATACACTTGAGTAAAATGAAGGAGTTCTTTTTAAATCATGACGGGCATATGCATATCGCCACCGGGGATGCTTATTACAGCACTCAGCATGCAAACAGCACTGACCGTCCAGGTGGATTTTTGCCGATTCAGCAACAGTTCATGGGCAGTACCATTCACCTGGTATTTAGTAAAAATTTGCTTACATAAGCATTGAACTTGCTGTTTGGGTAATTATTTTTACCTTTGCAGACAAATTATAGAAAAAATTGCAAACCAATTTTGTTATATCCCGTATATAATATATATATTTATTCGATTAATCCTGTTCCCATGCAAATCTCTGTTTTTGAAATACTTAATAGTGCCAACGCCATGTTCCACGAGGATGGCCTGAAGCTACATGGTGCAATAATGACAGCATTGATGGACCAAGAAAGCGTTACTGTCAGCTTTGAAGGTATAAAAGTTTTGACTACACAGTTTTTAAATGCTTCATTTGGCAAACTGATAGTTGAAAAAGGGCTTGCCTTTTTCCAAGACAAAGTTGAGGTGGCTGCCACCAGCCATTTGTCTTCCTATAGCACCAAGCTGGACTGGGTCATTGACAACATCAAAAACAATGACGCTTATCGTAATATAATGGACACGGTTTTAGCCTAGGTCATGGCCTATCAGGTTATTGATTTGGCTAATCACCCGAAGCCTAAACCCATTAACTATTTCTTCGATACCAATGCTTTGCTTTACGTAATGGGGGTAAGCAACGGACAGCCTTATGAAACAGGGTATATCAACTTTTTCAACGCGGTCTATACCATCGCCACCACGAGCAAAACTTCAAGAATATTAACCACCTCGCTCCAGGTAAGCGAACTATTTAACCGCTTACTGCGGATTGAATCTGCTAAAGCGTATGCCAAAGGAGGTTATAGCAAAGGAGAAAACGCCTATTTTAAAGACGTGTTCAGAAAAGGGAGCGCCATTACTACGGCGTTTGTGCAGTTTCAGTCAGATTTTTTGGCTTATAAAGATGCCTTTGACGTAGTGCCGTGCCCGTTAACTTCGATAGATGACATGTTAAACTTTTCCCCTGCTGCAACAGACATCAACGATCATTTATATACCGTGCTGGTAAAAGATTATAAGGCATGCATCGTAACCCATGACGCTGACCTGTTAACCTCCGATTTGCCCATTTTGACCCTGAACAAAAAATTAATAGCTGCAGCGCGTAATTTTACTGTCTGATTGCTGTCGTCATCCCCAAATAGAGTTTAACAAAAGACTAAGAAATGAAAACAGGAGGCACTGACCGGACTTACCTAAGCAATATTTTATGCTTTGATTTTTAGCTGATGCAATCATCGCAGGAAACAGCCAATTTATTCAATGCGCTTCCCGTTCCCTTAATGGCCAGCGGTTTGCAAAAGATGATGCCGTTCTGTACCGAGCTGACCATATCGTATCCGCGGTAGATCGTGCTGGTTACTGGAAATGGAAGCATTATTCTGAACGTAATCTTTAAAGGTGTAGGCCAAGCCTGCGCTTACCTGCAGGTAATGTTTTTTCTGACCTACTAACGGCCCTTAATCATTTCAGTATGACAGAATCAGGCCCTTGCCGTTGATTTCATTAGGAATGTCGACTGTTGGCGGTTTTTGCGTTGTGGCTGTTGTTGTCGTGATGGTGTCCGGTTTGGTTTGCGCAAGGCACCAGCTAACGGAGAAACACACCAGGAAAGCGGAGAGGCCGGCGAGTAGTGAACTGTTTTTTTCTCATTGAGATAAAGTTTATGCAAAATACGAATATCGCCGCTGATCGTCAATACGTTAAAACACCCTTTTTTTAATTATTTCAATCTGGACAATTACTCTTTTTGAAAGTCAAATTTAAATTTGATGTTGCAATTTGGGACATCAAAGTGGAAAGCCATTATTCTCAAAACACCATTACTTGCTTAATATAAAATTGGCAAGGTAAGCCAGGCAAACGATCCCGGAAAGATATTGAAACATGACCAAGACGAAAAGCGGAATGCTTTTCAGCGTGAGCTTTTCAACATCAAGTTTTAACCCCCAAAAAATATAAGAAGTGTAAATGAAAATAACCGGTATCATGATGATGCTCCTGTACCGTGGCTTATTTTCAAACCGCTTTTTAAGCCGTGTATCGAGCGCTGCAATTGCTTTAATATTATAGACATCAGTTAAAAGCTTGTTAAAGAGAAAACAGTTGATGACAAAAAAAATAAAGCAGATCAATATTGCATTGCGGACTATGAGAAATTTATTAAAGCCGTAACCCCACCAGTTTTTATCTAACCAGTTTAAAAATACGCTATGATCATTTTGATATTTTAATTGTTTAAATTCGATAGAAAGCGCTTGATGGCTTTCATACAACCCGTCCTTTTCCATTTTATTGATAAGCTGTTGGTATACATAAGCTTTTTCTTCAAATGACAATCCCTCTGGGAATTTCAGCCTAAAGCCGGAGAAACGAATCCTAAACTTTGAAATATCTGCACCGTACAAATTTATCCAACAAAGACTTTTCCCAGGCTTATAGTTTGTTAGATCGACTTCTCCTTTAAGGTTTGTCAGGTCGACGTTTTCAAAACTTAGCTCCTCCGGGAGGGTAAGATTATGTATATAAAGAAACCCATTAAAACGACTACCGTTAAACGAAAGATAGCGACCTATTGTATCTGACGAAAGTGTAACATCATCTTTAAAATAGGTACCTGTCAACAATACAGAATCCTTAAAAGTACCGCTCAATAAACTGACTTCTCTTTGAATGGTGTCCTCGTCAAGGGAAAAATACCTTACATGATTGCTGCGTAGTTCCACTTTTATCGCGCTCCCACCGTCTACCTCCAGTTTATTGATCGTGCACTGTGTGAAAGTTAACTCTGGAAACTTATTAGAGGAAAGGTCAGCGTCTCCCAAAAAATGACAAAGGTAAAATTGAATAAATGGACTTTTTAGTGAAAAACCAAAAGGTTCGTCGTCCATAAGGTCAATATCATTATATGTCTTGTTTTTGACGACTTGGCTGTAGGACTGCAATGATATCAAAAGCAGACACGCAACAATAATTGTGCTAATCCGCAGGTTTAAAGGATAATGCATGATAATGAACAGCGATTGAACTATTCTCCTCTAATTTAAATCATTACGTTAACAGCGCAAAATAAAACATGAAAAATCGAAAATTTAACTATGTAATTTGTAAATTTTGATAAATGGGTCGATCCTAGTTTATTTGAAAAAATAAAAAAATCTCATCCGACTCGGATAAACACGGATATAATTTAACCTCATTTCAATCAAATTTGTATCAGGTTACTAGTTTTGTTAAAAAATCCAACAAACTATTGCACAAATAAATAATAGCTATATTTGCTATACAGGAAATTCATAATATCAATTTGATATCATATTAAGTATCGATACCTAAAAGGATACCTGTCATTATTAATTTAGAAAACTAGATTGAAAATCAATTAGTTACTTATAAGGTTCTGGTACAGCTGATATTTGCATTTTAACACTTTAATTTTTAGATTTACACCTGATAAGTTCTTTAAAATAACTCATAATTACTGAAATTATACGGTGACCTTTAGGATGACTCCTTGATTTTTGAAGTTATAACAGATTGATATTCAAGCCTATAAAGGAATGGTTCGAGTCCCGTCCATTCCGCCAAATACATTTTAAGAATGTTCAAAAGCCTTTAAATCATATGATTTAGAGGCTTTTTGGTTTTTAAGCCCCTCCAAAGCAGTTCATAATAAGCAATATTCAAGCGCGTCATTTATAACGTCTTTATAGGATCAAGTTGAATTGTTGGGGGAAGAAGTTTCTAAAATAGATTTTACTAACCGGAATAAAAAGAAAGTAGTGTCTCTGAACGCACTCATTTTGCAATTTCATTACAAATGTTGTTAAAACAGGCAGACTGAATACTCTTACTCTGTTCCATACTGATAAAACAGCCTATCAAATTTACGCTTAGCCAGCATTGGTAGAAAGGCAATGTGCGGGAACTGAAAACGTCATTGAGCTAATAGTCATCCTGGCTAAAAAGGAAGAAATAGAGGTTGATCTGTTGCCAGTTGAATTCAGAACCGCCTACGTAGAAAGCGACTCCTTTGATCTGTAAACAATTGAAAAACAGCGCATTTACAAAGTTTTAAATTACACGCACCGTAATAAGACAGAGGCCACCCGCTTATTGAATATTGGCCCTTACACTCTTTATCGGAAACTGGATCAATATAAACTTGATTAAACCGCTTGCTTATGAAAAAACGCCTTTCCAAAATGGAAAGGTTTTTTTTTGGGGAATTATTACCAAAAAAATAAATTACTGTATTTCAGCATGTTATGAAGGTGGTATTTACCTGGCATCGGTTTGGCTAATCCCCTTTTTAAATATTAAACTATGAACACTTTAATCCTTTTTGTAGCTATTCTGCTCTGTTGCTGGCTCATCTTTAAATCCATTGATTATTTCGAAAAAATCTGAAAATTATGTTAGCACTATTCATCATCTCCATTGCAGTATTCATATACATGATATATGTGCTGCTCAAACCGGAAAAATTTTAATTAACACAAAATGAACACAGAATTATTTGGAATCATTGCTTCGTTTGTGATCACGCTGCTGATCGCAATTCCACTTGGCAAATACCTGGCAAAAATGTTTGCCGGGGAAAAAATCTGGACTGATTTTTTAAAGCCGCTGGAAAGAGGCATATTTAAACTATCCGGTATTAATCCCAACGCGCCCATGAACTGGAAACAGTTCTTAAAGGCGATGATGACCATTAATATTTTTTGGCTTATTTATGGCTTTTTTGTTTTTCTATATCAGGATAAGCTGCCGCTAAACCCGGATGGTAATCCGGGCATGAGCGCGGATCTTTCTTTTAACACTATCATCAGCTTTGTGGCCAATTGTAATTTACAGGATTACTCCGGCGAAACCGGCGCTACTTATCTCACCCAGCATTTTATCTTCATGTTCCTGCACTTTACAAGCGCAGCAACCGGCATAGCCTGTGGGGTTGCCGTATTTAAAGCTTTCCGTGATAAGACAACCACAGACCTTGGCAATTTCTGGAACTATTTTGTAAAGACCATTACCCGGCTGTTATTGCCGCTTTCTATTGTCGTAGCCCTAATTTTGACATTTAACGGTACGCCTTCCAGCTATGCCGGTAAGGATCAGTTTATGTCTCTACAGGGCGATACCGTGCATTTATCACGCGGCCCGGCTGCTCAAATGATCGCTATTAAACATCTAGGTACCAATGGCGGCGGCTGGTTCGGCGCCAATTCGGCTCATCCGCTTGAAAACCCGAATTACCTGACCAACATGACTGAAATTATAGCACAGTTTATCATCCCGGTTGCAATGATATTGGCGTTCGGATATTATATACGCCGTAAAAAGCTGGGCTGGATCATATTTAGCGTAATGATGCTGGGTGTTCTGATGCTGATGCTGCCCACTATCAGCGGTGAATTAGGCGGCAACCCGCTGATCGCTAAAATGGGGGTAACCCAGGCGACCGGCGCTATGGAAGGTAAAGAAGTCAGGTTCGGGCCAACGGCCACGGCTTACTGGAGTACACTAACCACGGTTACTTCCACGGGATCTGTTAATGGCATGCACGATAGCTTTATGCCGCTTACCGGTTTATGGCAACTACTGGCCATGATGGTTAATGGTTTCTTTGGCGGTTGCGGTGTGGGCTTATTAAACTATTTTATTTATCTCATCATCGCTGTATTTATTTCAGGGTTAATGGTTGGCCGAACACCCGAGTTCCTGGGTCATAAGGTAGAGGCACGTGAAGTGAAGATCGCCGCGCTCATTACACTGCTCAGCCCTTTCCTGATCATGGCGGGCACTGCTTTATCCAGCTATATTTTAGTTGCGCACCCCAATGCCGATTGGGCTGTAAAGCCATCGGCCTGGCTTAATAATCCTGATTTCCACGGGTTCTCCGAAATGCTGTACCAGTATGCTTCATCGAATGCCAATAACGGTTCAGGCTTTGAAGGGTTAGGCGACAATAATATTTTCTGGAATGTATCAGCCGGGCTGGTTATTTTATTCGGCCGCTTCCTGCCCATTATAGGTCCCGTTGCAATAGCCGGTTTGCTTGCGCAAAAGAAATACATCCCGGAATCTGCCGGTACGCTAAAGGTGGATACATTAACTTTTGGTATGATGACTTTCGCGGTTATTGTAGTACTCAACGCATTATCTTATTTCCCGGCATTAGCCTTAGGGCCGATAGCGGAATATTTTTCCATGCTTAAATAATTGATACATGAAAAATCAATCTAATAAATTATTTGAACCGGCGCTGGTGCAAACCGCACTTCTGCAGTCGTTTGTTAAACTAAACCCTAAGATAATGCTCCGCAACCCGGTGATGTTCACCGTAGAGATCGGAACTGCGATTATGCTTTATGTAACCGTATACAGCTTTAGTCACCATGACCAGGGTTCCTTTGGTTATAACTTTGCCATATTCTTTATCTTGTTGCTGACAGTGCTTTTTGCCAATTTCGCCGAAGCGATAGCGGAAGCCCGCGGGAAGGCGCAGGCAGACAGCCTGCGTAAAACCAGGGAAGATACCCCGGCAAAAGTAGTATTGGCAAACGGTACCATCGTTACCCGTTCCTCCAACCAACTGGTAAAAGGTGATATCTTCACCTGCGAATCGGGTGATATCATCCCAACAGATGGTGAGATCATTGAGGGCCTGGCTACGATCGATGAATCGGCCATTACCGGCGAGTCTGCCCCGGTGATCAGAGAAGCCGGTGGTGATAAATCATCGGTTACCGGCGGAACCAAGGTATTATCTGACCAGATCAAAGTGCAGGTTACTACCCAACCCGGTGAAAGCTTTCTGGACAAGATGATAGCCCTGGTGGAAGGCGCATCAAGGCAAAAAACACCCAATGAAATTGCTTTAACCATCCTTTTGGCCAGCTTTACGCTGATATTTATCATTGTATGCGTTACTTTAAAGCCATTTGCAGATTATGCCAACACGCCAATTACCATTTCGGCATTAATTTCCTTATTTGTTTGCCTCATCCCTACAACTATCGGTGGTCTTTTATCCGCGATCGGTATTGCGGGCATGGACCGCGCCTTACGTGCCAATGTCATCACCAAATCAGGTAAAGCAGTTGAAACCGCCGGCGATATAGATGTTTTGTTACTGGATAAAACAGGGACGATAACTATCGGCAACCGTAAGGCGACCCATTTCTGGCCTGCAATCGGTGTAGGTCCTGATGACTTGATTAAATCAGCCATGCTGTCGTCACTCGCTGATGAAACCCCTGAGGGTAAATCAATTGTCGAGCTGGCACACCAGGGCAAATCCGGGCTTTCCGTTCAGGCACCAGAGGGGTCAATATTTATTAAGTTTTCTGCAGAAACACGGTCAAGCGGTATTGATACACTGGATGGAAAATCGATCCGTAAGGGTGCCTTTGATTCCATCCGTAATATGGCTCATCATGCCAATAAAAAAGTTCCGGCAGATGTGGAAGATCGGGTAAAGACAATTGCATCTAATGGCGGTACGCCCCTGGTTGTTTCACAAAACAATGAAATACTGGGTGTAATTGAATTACAGGATATCATTAAGCCGGGTATTGCCGAACGCTTTGAGCGTTTGCGGAAAATGGGTATCAAAACCGTCATGGTAACCGGCGATAATCCGCTTACCGCTAAGTTTATTGCTGAAAAGGCAGGTGTAGATGATTTTATAGCTGAAGCCAGGCCCGAAGATAAAATGAGGTACATCAGGGAAGAGCAGTCAAGCGGTAAACTAGTAGCAATGATGGGCGATGGCACTAACGATGCACCGGCACTGGCCCAGGCAGATGTGGGGGTGGCTATGAATAGCGGCACGCAGGCAGCTAAGGAAGCCGGCAATATGGTTGACTTGGATAATGACCCCACAAAGCTGATCGAGATTGTGGAAATAGGTAAGCAATTGCTGATTACAAGAGGCACATTGACAACCTTCTCCATCGCCAACGATGTTGCCAAATACTTTGCGATTGTTCCGGCCTTATTTATGGCGTCTATCCCGGCATTGGCGAGCATCAATATCATGGGCCTGCACAGTCCGGAGAGTGCTATACTATCTGCAGTGATCTTTAACGCGATCATTATTCCTATGCTGATACCTTTAGCATTAAAAGGGGTGGAATATAAGCCGATTGGTGCCAGTGCGCTGCTTAGGCGTAACTTATTGATCTATGGCGTGGGCGGGATCATCGCACCATTTATCGGCATCAAATTAATAGACCTGGTTGTTTCATTTATAATATAAAATCATGAAAACTTACATTATACAAGCCATAAGGCTTACTGTGGTACTTACCCTGTTATTGTGTGTTATTTATCCTGTCTTCATTACCTTCGCCGGTAAACTGTCAAAAGGTGCAGGCGACGGGGAAACGATTACCGTTAACGGTAAAGTAATTGGCTACGCTAACGTAGGCCAAAGTTTTACCAAGCCTCAATATTTTTGGGGTAGGCCGTCAGCGGTTGGCTATAACGCGGCAGGTTCGGCCGGCTCAAACAAAGGGCCAAGTAACCCGGATTATCTGAAAGATGTTAAAAGCAGAATTGATACTTTACTAAAATATCATTCTTATTTAAAACGGAGCGATATCCCGGCAGAAATGGTAACCGCATCCGGCAGTGGTCTTGACCCCGATATCTCACCCGAAGCAGCCCAAATACAAGTAAAACGGGTGGCACAATATCGTAAGCTGGATGAGAAAAAGGTTGCCGATTTGGTCAACCATCAAACAGAAGGCCCGCTTTTGGGTTTATTCGGCCCGCCTAAGGTCAACGTACTTAAATTAAATGTAGCGCTTGACCAACTAAAATAGCGATTAACGAGCTGGCGTCATCGCTTGTTTAAAAGAAAGGTAACCATCAACCCTTAATAAAGTTGATGGTACCTAATGAACACTAATATTTATATATATATGAAAAAATTGATAATAATGACCTATATGCTTGCCGTTGCTGCCGTTGCGGTAAAGGCACAGGATACGATTAAGACAACCGGTGATGCACCCTTAGTGATCTCCGGTTCGGTGGATGCTTACTATAAATATGATTTTTCGGGGCACCGTAATATACCCACGAGCTTTGCAAGCGACCAAAATTCGTTTTCCATTGGCATGGTTGACCTGGCACTAAAGAAAACCGTTGGCAAGGCTTCGTTTGTGGGTGAGGTTTCCTTCGGCCCACGCAGCGACCAGTCCTTGCCTGCCGCCGGAGCTAATTACCATATACAAAACCTATATGTTTCTTACAATGTAACGGATAAATTTAGCTTGGCCGGTGGTTACATGGCAACGTTTATTGGTTATGAAGTGATTAGCCCCGCAGCTAACTTTAACTATTCTACTTCGTATCTGTTCACTTACGGCCCGTTCCAGAATGCCGGTGTAAAAGCCACCTATGTTTTTTCTGAGAAAGTTAGCCTGATGGCTGGCGTATTTAATGATCAATGGAACGTTTACCAGTCCACACACAACATAGATGCATTTGGCGCGCAGTTAACAATAAGCCCGGTTAAAGGCTGGACGGCTTATTTAAATATACTGACCGCCAATAACAGCACCCCGACCTCAGGTACGGTATTGGACCTGACCACAGCTTATCAAATTACCGGGGTGTTTAAGTTAGGTTTAAATGCTGCGGATTATTCCGCCTCAAATGGTGCCGGTAAAGGTGGCTATTCGGGTGTGGCCTTATATCCACAGTTAGCGGTATCAAAAGCGGTGGCTTTTGGCTTAAGGGGCGAGTATTTTAAAGTAAAAAACAGCGGCCCTAAGGTTGCCGCGTTTACCTTAACCTCCAATATCAAAGCTGGCCCGCTAACGCTGATGCCTGAGCTGAGGTTGGATAATAATAACGATAAACTGCTTGGCTTTACGAAAAATGACGGAACTTTAAGCAGCACTGCTGCACAATTTGTTTTAGCCGCGGTTTATGCTTTTTAGTAAATGAACTGATATTTAAGATCGGCGTGTGCGTTTTTATAATTAATTTGTTTGTTGATTAATTAGTTAGTTGGCGTTCATGCGAAAAGGGGGTGTTTTACACTCCCTTTTAAAACTAAATAAAAGGCTATCATAGCCGAACCAATATGAGTGAAGAAAATAAAGAGCAATCGGTTGAGCATTTTATGGAAATGATAAAGCGCTCCAGACGCGGTAAGTTTAAGATCTACATTGGGATGAGTGCCGGCGTGGGTAAAAGTTACCGTATGCTCCAGGAAGCACATGCGCTTTTTAAAAATGGCATTGCTGTACAGATCGGCTATATTGAAACACATAACCGCATCGAAACACACTCGCTTTTAGATGGGCTGCCTTTGATTCCCCGCCGTAAAGTTTTTTATAAAGGTAAGGAACTGGAAGAAATGGATCTGAAGACCATTTTGAACCGCCATCCTGAAGTAGTGATTGTTGATGAATTAGCGCATACTAATATTGAAGGCAGCAAAAACAGCAAGCGCTGGCAGGATGTGCTGGATATCCTGGAAGCGGGTATCAATGTGATATCAGCCGTAAACATTCAGCATCTGGAAAGCCTTAACGAGGAAATAGAAAAGATCACCGGGGTTGGTATCACGGAACGTATACCTGATAAAGTGCTGGAAATGGCAGATGAGATCGTCAATATCGACTTAACGGCCGATGAATTGATAGACCGGTTAAAGGAAGGGAAGATCTACGATAAAACTAAAGTAGAAAGAGCTTTGCAAAATTTTTTCCGCAGCGAAAAGATATTGCAGTTAAGAGAGATCGCGTTAAAAGAAGTCGCACATCATTTGGAGCGTAAAATTGACGTGGAGATACCTAAGCAGATCAAATTGCGGCCTGAAAAATTTCTGGCCTGTATTTCCTCGAACGCCGAAACCTCAAAAATAGTCATCAGGAAAACAGCCCGGCTGGCTTCTTATTACCGTTCCCCATGGATCGTATTATATGTACAAAGCAGCAGTGAGAGTCTTGATCGGATTAAACTGGATAAGCAGCGATATCTGATCAATAACTTTAAACTGGCCACAGAATTGGGTGCTGAGGTACTGAAAGTAAAGAGCGATAAAATAACGCAAACTATTATGGCGGTAGCACAGGAACGGGAAATAACAACCATTTGTATCGGCAAGCCCCATTTAAGCCTGTTCCAGGTCATATTAAGAACACCAGTATTTAACGGGCTGCTTAAAAATATTGCAGCCACAGAAATTGATTTAGTCATACTATCATGAAAGTAAAAAATAAACTTCGTTTAGGATTCGGCTTTTTATTTATCGTCGTCCTTTTTTTTGGTTTGATATCCTTGTATTATATCAACGAAATATCTACCAGCGCAAAAGTGATTTTGAAAGATAACTATGAAACGCTGAATTATACCCGGGATATGCGTACAGTGCTTGATCAGCAGGATCTCCCGCTTAATGCGAAAGCTGCCAACTATTTTAATATACAACTGGTAAAAGAAGAGCATAATATAACCGAGGCTGGCGAGTTGAGCGCGGTTAGAAGTTTAAGAAAAGCTTTTACCGAACTCCAAAACAATAGTGCTACACCTGCTCAATTAAAAAAATCTGAAAGAGAGGCACGAAAGTACCTACGCATGATAGATATTATTAACATGCAGGGAATCGTGCTTAAAAATGATAAAGCGCATGAGTCTGTCAGAAATGCAAGCATATTCCTGGGGCTGGCCGGAACTTTCACGTTTTTGGTGTTATTTAGTTTTAGCATCAACTTCCCCAGCATTATTTCCAATCCGCTAAATTCACTATTAGACGGGATCAGGGAAATCGCCAAAAAGAACTATACCCAACGCATCCATTTTAATAAGAATGATGAGTTCGCTGAGGTAGCCAACGCGTTTAATGACATGGCCTCCCGGCTTAACGAATGGGAAAACAGCAATTTATCAAAGATCATGTCTGAAAAGTCGCGTATCGAAACAATTATTGAGCAAATGCATGATGCGATCATCGGTATCAATGAAAAAAATGAGGTCCTGTTTATCAATACCGCCGCTAAAAATATTCTTGGCCTGAGCGAACAAAAAATGGAAGGTAAAGCTGTTTCCGATATTATGAAAAATAATGACCTTTTTAAATCGATAGTGGATGAAGGGAAAGCTAGAAAACCATTTAAAATAGTGATCGATGGAAAAGACTCCCACTTCCAGTTAGAAGCCAGTGAAATTGCCGTACCCAACCTGTCGCAAAATCTGGCCTCGTCATTAAATGTTGCTAAAAAGTCAGTCGGAATGGTTTATATTCTTCGCAATATCACCGAGTTTAAAGAACGCGATGAGGCGAAAACAAATTTTATCGCTACGATATCACATGAGCTGAAAACCCCCATTTCAGCTATTAAGATGAGTGCCCAGTTATTGGCCGATAAGCGGGTGGGTAGTTTAAATGAAGAGCAGGAACAGTTAACCCGGCATATTAGTGAAGATGCGGAGCGACTGTTGAAAATTACCTATGAATTATTGGATCTTTCACAAGTGGAGACCGGAAATATCCAACTCAATTTTGTATCGACACGACCTGAGCAGATCATCGAATATGCCATTAAAGCGGTTAAGTTTGAGGCAGATCAAAAAGGGATTATTATTGAGCAGGCAATAGCCCCCAACGTTCCGGACATTCACGCGGACCTGGAAAAAACAGCCTGGGTGGTCATCAATTTTCTATCGAATGCGCTACGGTACAGCGCGCCAAAATCTAAAATAATGGTGCAAATTACGCCCAGGGGAAACATGGTCGAGTTTTCGGTTAGGGATTCAGGTAAAGGTATTGATGTCCAGTATCAGCAAAGGTTATTTGACCGGTATTTTCAGGTACCCACTGATGGACAGAACAAATCAGGGTCAGGTTTGGGACTGGCAATCTCTAAGGAATTTATTATAGCCCAAGGTGGAGAAATTGGCGTAGAAAGCGAAGTGGGGGTTGGCAGCCGGTTTTATTTTAAATTACCGATAGGAAATAGCTAACCTGAAAAGTCATTTATTGTCGTTTAGATAAATAGCTATTTTTTTTAAGAAATGAAGTGTTGCTTTGACCGATCAACAAGATTCGAACCAAGCTGAACACGATTTGTTTATGAAAATATTTTAGCCCCTTAGTTGTCTTTAAAATTACTGATATGTTATTAATTATCTTAAAAATCGTGTTATTACATGGTGTAATCATCATACCTTTAACACCCCCGAAAACCAAAGCAAAGCATAACCCTGTCTCTGAATTAAAGATGGATACAAATACAGAAGCTTCTTCCTATGCCATAGATGAAAATGGTAATCTTAATAAAAATTAAATTGACGAATCATTAATATGGGTAAACGATAAAACTCTATAAGCAAGTTCTATCCATTGCCATTAAAATGCTACGCTTAGTACAACTAATAGGTTATATTTAAACTTTAAAGATATTACCTGTGAAGTAAGTTTTTCACTGGTTAATATTATTTTTGACAACAAAAAGCCCAACTTTAATACTTAAAGTTGAGGGTTACATTGCTTTAAAAAAGCACACAATAAAAAGCACACAATAAAGATAGATGTGAATATGCAACCAACAATATTAATTATCGATGACGAAAAAAAGCTCTGCAATTTATTGGCAAGAATAATTGAATTAGAAGGGTTTAAGGTCTTACAGGCTCACACAGCAAGAGAGGGCCTTAAAATTTTGATACAGGAGGATGTGCAGGTAGTGGTGAGCGATGTCAAGTTGCCAGACATTAACGGTATAGAACTTGTCAAACAAATCAAAGAAGTAAAACCGTTTGTCGAAATCATCAATCTCACTGCCTTCGGTACCATACAGGACGGCGTACTCGCGATTAAAAACGGCGCTTTTGACTACATCACCAAAGGTGATGACAATGATAAAATACTGCCCCTTGTTCATAAAGCCTTAGCGAAATCGAGCCTTCAATGGCGCATATATGAATTAGAGAATAAGATGGTTAAACAGCATAGTTTTGATGGAATTATTGGTAATTCTAAAGCTATACAAAACGTTATTGAATTGGCACGTAAAGTTGCTACGAGAGACACGACCGTTTTGCTCCTGGGAGAAACCGGCACAGGAAAAGAAGTTTTCGCGCAGGCGATACATTATAACAGTAACCGCAAATTACAAAACTTTGTTGCTGTAAACTGTAGCGCTTTCGGGAAGGAGCTATTAGAAAGTGAATTGTTTGGCTATAAGGCAGGTGCGTTTACCGGAGCCGTCAAGGATAAAAGAGGCCTGTTTGAAGAAGCGGATGGCGGGACACTATTTCTGGATGAAATTGGGGAGATGAATATTGATCTTCAATCAAAGCTATTGCGTGTAATAGAAAGCGGGGAACTAATAAAAGTGGGCGACACCAAAACCCATAAGATCAACGTACGTATCATTGCCGCAACCAACCGTAAGCTGGAAGAAGAGATTGAGAAAGAACATTTCCGGGAAGACCTTTTTTACAGGCTATCCGTATTTCAAATTATTCTGCCATCGCTTAATGAACGCAAACAGGATATCGCGTTATTGGCACATCATTATCTAACAGAATTTGCTAATAAAACCAATCAGCAGATCGATCAAATCAGCGTTGATTTTATGAAGCGCCTGGAAAGTCACAAATGGAAAGGCAATGTAAGGGAGCTTAAAAACATTATTGAGCGGTCGGTGATCATGTGTGAAAGTAACACCCTGACCGCTAACTTGCTTCCTTTCGACTTTTACAACGAAGATGAATCCTCCTCCTCAGCATTCGATCTGGCGGTGGTAGAAAAACATCACATTAGTAAAATGCTTAGTTTTACCAAGGGCAATAAAACCGAAGCCGCCAGGTTAATGAATATCGGTTTAACCACTCTATATCGGAAAATTGACGAATATCAATTGCATTAAACGGAATAAAGATTATTAGACATACCTGCAATCCCTTCCATTTTGGAAATAGACCATATCATTCTGATATGCTTTTAAAGCCTATTTCTTAAACGAATTAACTCATGTAACTTATTTTCAATTGTTTAATGCAGCCTTTTTCAAAATGGCATGGTTTTAGCCTATGCGGAAAAATGCAAACGGTGGCACCCCCTCTTTTAGAGTTCTTGAATGGATGTCTAAATGAAAATTACCATTTAAATGATTCCTATAACGGTGATGATTACGGCACCCTTATCAACGCGTTTGCGGTTTACATAATTAATATGATATCTTCTGGTAATATGATTGCGTTAGGTGATTGTTTAGCAGTAAGCGAAAGCATCTTTCTTATAGGATACCAAAGGTATAACTTGGTTTTGGTCATATCCTGCCTTACTGCAAGTGTTCCACTGCTTGAAAAATTTAGGCTCTCGGACGACCTTCGCAAAATTTCTCCACCATCAATTAAGAATTTATTTAATTATTACACCATATCGAACCTGAACTGGTTTTACTAAAATTAATATATGAATTCACATTTAAAGAAGCTTTCAGCGGCGGGAATGCTGATTACCTTAGGCATAATTTTTGGAGATATCGGAACATCGCCTTTATATGTTTTTCAAACGCTATTGATTGAAGGGGGAAAAGTAAATGCAGATCTGGTTTTAGGCTCCATTTCCTGTATTTTCTGGACACTTACGCTCCAAACAACATTTAAATATATTATTATAACGCTGCAAGCGGATAACCGTGGTGAAGGCGGGATTTTCTCGCTTTACGCGCTGGTGAGAAGGTATGGCAAATGGCTTGCCATACCAGCAATCATTGGTGCAGGCACACTCCTCGCCGACGGCATTATCACTCCGCCAATTTCGGTTACTTCAGCTATTGAAGGCTTGAACCTTGTTCCCGCCTTTGCAAAGGAAATTGTTCCCGGTAATAACCTGGTCCTGATTATTGTGATTTCAATAATGATCATCCTCTTTTTCTTTCAGCAATTCGGAACCAAGGTTGTTGGCTCATCCTTCGGGCCGGTGATGCTCATCTGGTTTTCTATGCTGAGCATATTAGGCCTGATGCAACTGGTTCATTATCCTGAAATATTTAAAGCCCTCAATCCGTATTACGGCGCACGATTATTAATCTATCATCCGAATGGGTTTTGGCTGCTGGGCGCTGTGTTTTTATGTACTACCGGCGCTGAAGCTTTGTATTCGGATTTAGGCCATTGCGGCAGAAAAAATATCCAGGTCACGTGGATATTTGTAAAAACCACGTTAATGTTAAACTACCTTGGCCAGGGCGCCTGGGTATTAATGCAGCCTGCGAATAAAAATTTTGCCGGTGTAAATCCTTTCTTCGAAATTGTGCCGCATTTTTTTCTGATACCGAGTATCGGCATAGCCACCTTAGCCACAATTATTGCCAGTCAGGCATTAATAAGCGGCTCTTTTACCCTCATTAGCGAGGCCATAAGCATGAATTTCTGGCCTCGCATAACGGTTAAATATCCATCCAATATACGGGGGCAAATATACATACCGAGCATTAACTGGATACTTTGTGTTGGTTGTATTGCTGTGTCACTTTACTTTCGTACTTCAGCTGCAATGACCAACGCTTATGGGTTTTCAATTACTATAGCCATGCTGATGACGACTATATTAATGTATTACTTTATGCGATACGTTAAACACTGGCCGGTTTGGCTGGTAACCATTATCCTTTGTGTGTTTTTAACGGTAGAGTTTTCATTTTTTGTCACCAACGCTGTCAAAATCCTGAAAAGGTTATTCTTCCTGGTATTTGAATTTGGATTAATTTTTACCATGTACATCTGGTTTAGAGCACGCAAGATCAATAACCGGTTTCTCAATTTTATTGACCTGAAAGAGCAAATACCCTTGCTTAAAGCATTAAGTGCCGATCAGGGTGTGTCTAAATACGCTACGCATTTGATTTACCTGACCAAAGCGAATAACAGCAAGCAAATCGAACAAAAAATCATGTATTCGATATTAAGCCGGAAGCCGAAGAGAGCTGATGTTTATTGGTTTGTGCATATCGAGCGCACTGATGAACCTTATACAATGGAGTATACGGTAGATGAAATGGAAAATGATAAAGTCATCAGAGTTGAGTTCCGATTAGGTTTTAGAATACAGACGAGGATCAATTTGCTTTTTAGAAAGGTAGTAGAAGATATGGTTAGCCGTAAAGAACTTGATATCACCAGCAAGTATGAGTCCTTAGGTCATTTTAACCTGGCAGCTGATTTTCAGTTTGTGATCATGGAAAAATTCCTCTCTTATAATAACGAATTTAACCTGAGAGAAGGATTTATTTTAAACAGTTATTTTGCGATAAAAAAATTAGCCCAAAGCGAGGCTAAGGCATTTGGTTTGGACACCAGTGAAACCCGGATAGAAAAGATCCCGCTAATTGTTAAACCCGTTACCAATATTCTGTTGAAAAGGGTTGAAATCCATTAATCGTGCTTACCGTAAAAAGATACTTTCTTGCATAAGTGATTGGAGGAAACCAATGAAACGCTTAGCATAAAATAATGTTTATTATAAGAAATAAGTAAGGGGGTAAAAACCACTTGTAACAATAGAGAATATAAAAAAGTCCGTTTTTTGTACGATAGAGGCTGTTTTTGGAAATAGCTAAAAAAACGACTTGTCCATTCGCTACCATTTTACTACTATTTTAAAAGAATTTTTAAAAGCTTTTAAAGGGGTACCTACCATTTAGGGCAAAAGGTTGTTTTTCTTCAATACCCGCAACACTTCGGTTAGATCAGCTTCCATGTTGTTGACACGCTTGTACATATCTGTGGGGTGTTTAAAATTGAAGCTGCCGTGCCACACGCCATACCATATCTCTAAAATATCGTCGGGGTAAAGTTCAATGTCGGGGTATAGGTTACGGTTATCAATGGCGTCAGACTTAGCAACGATGTACCCGTACTTATCTATTCTATTTAATAGCCTTTTAGCTATAATTCCCCTGTTTTTGGTAACAATTATATGCACGCGATCTTCGCGTATATCTTCTAATTTTTCGACCCAGCGGCCTATTATCATTTCCTTATTTTCAAGCGTTGGGAACATGCTGTCGCCGTCAATTTCAAACGCCCGGTAGGTTGCATCTTTTAAGCCTGGCAATGAGAATGCCGGTAACTTTTCTACGTATTCGGCATCGGCATAACCATTTAAATAACCGGCTGCCGCTTTAACCGGAACGTACACTATATTTTCATTACCGCCATTGTCAACCGTAATTATTTGAGGGGTAAAATGACGAGTTGGGGGGTCGGTTGGGGGGTCAAGTTTTAGTGGTTTTACTGCACGGACACCTACTTTACCAGTAGGGGTGTTTGTAATGTAGGGTACTTTTGGTTCACTTACCATGTAGTTAGCATGGGGGCTATGCTCATGTTTTTTAAACATTTCGCCCTCCCCGGTAATAACCCACATAATATTTAGATCGGGGTATATGTAGGTTATCTTCTCCAGTATGTCAGCCCCTACGCTCTTTACCTTATCCAAATATCCATTAGACACCCCCACGCTATCGTAAAACTTTCGTTTACTAAGTCCTTGTGAATCAATGAATAATAGCAGTCGCTCGACGGATGACATTTTTATTTAGTATATAATCTACAATAATATTGGATATTTAGATTTTACTCTACATATTTGTGTTCGCAAAGAAACACAAACAATGACCAAAGATAAAAATATAAAAACCACTTGTAACAAAAAAAGCATATCAAAAGTGCTTCCAGCCCCTACGGCAGAAGTGGTGGCAGAGATTGTGGGCGTATCTGAAAGCTATGTTAAAAAGGTTAGAACCGGCACCAGGCCGGACAAAAGCCCAGCTGCCGACGCTGTAAAATACTGCAATGAGTTACTTATCGACGGTCAAAAACTACTGGTACAAACAGTAGCCGAAATAATGCACAGTAAACAAATTCAACAATAAAAAACCCTCCAAAATCTTAAACAAAATGAAAACAGTAATTAAACAAATCAAAACCATGCCTGCGGCTATTGCAAATGATGAACTCACAGCTGTTCAGTTTACCATTATCGCTTTAGTAATTTTTATAGGCGTTGCCGCCGGCCTTTACAGTGTAATTTCAGGTTCAATACAACTAATGGAAGTGGTGGAGCTGTGTACCCTATAACTCCAGCAGGATATACCTATATTTCTGATTTGGCGACTATGATAGCTGCCTATTCTGCTGTATTCCCAGTATATCGAACGTTTGTTGGTTGTGCTATAAATGATCCTCTTTTCAATAACTCAGCTATAGGAGATTTTACGTTGCAGTTTAATAGCCCCGCTAAAAACTTAAGTTACTTTGGAACTTATGTTGGAGCCAAATCAATTGCTTACCCAATTAAAGCACGCGCTACTGAAAGTGCCGGCGGTTTTGATTTTTCAACAGCGGTTAATCTTACCGTTGCCGATGACAGCATAACCTTAACTAATCCAGCATTAGATGCTCAAATAGATACACATGTTATTGTTAATGCGATAGCCAGAGAATTGGCAAATTTTCCGTCTTATGGCTTTAATGCGGATAGAAACGGGCAATATATTGATTCTATAGCTGATTTAGATACGGTTACCAAATCGCCAACTGATACGCTCAATATTCCGGCGCCTTATATAGTTGAAACTGGCGCTATCGTATATAATGGAGCAACGTATCAGCCTGGTGACCGCTTTACAACGGTTGCAGGTCAAACAACATTCACAACAGTTGCATCAGGTGTAGTTCGTGAAATATTAGAGGCGCCTCAACGCCATACCATAATGGCAAGGTTTGGTGACGGCGGCAGTACGGTGACTACCGGAACCGCTTTGGTTGTTGGTTATTTTTATTATGTGGTAAATGGTTCGGTTACTTATGACAGTGTTATATATAATGCGGGTTCGATATTTAAGGCTATAGATACCAATGCTTTTACGGGGTCGGGTTCTGTTTTTATTGCTTTATCAACTGAAGCTTTCCAACATTATGAGCCTGGAATAAAACCAACCTCAAATAATACCGGTGATGCCCGTACCGGGTCGATATTACGCGGTAATGGTGACCCGGCTTATGTTCGTGGAGGTTTAGGTGTTAAAGAGTTTCCTATTAATGCAAAATTCATTCAAATCCGGTATTACATACGGGTTAATAACTTAAAACCATAGTGGCATATCAGGTTGTAAGCGGAGAAGTCCAATCGGGCGTATTGTACATGATTGTGGGTGATCAATCTGTTACCTATAATGCAATTACATATACAACCGGCCAACGGTTTCGGGGCGTTGCGGGAGTTAGATTTTTCACTTACTCGGGCACCGGTGCTCAAGAAGTTAACGAAATATTAGAGTTAGTAGGTGGCGGTATTGAATTGGTTGAAAATTTAATTGACCAACCGGCTTATGCTGATATTACACAGCTTAACGGGATGGGTATTGAGTTTTCGCTAAACGATGCGGAAAAGATAGTGAATGAAGTAACTAAGATAACTGGGTTTGCGCTTGAATTAATTGATTATCCTTTTTATTCATGGCCAATAACAGAAACAAGATTATAGGCACGCAAATGCTTTTTAAATGGGTTTTGCCTAATTCTTTCGATTGGTTTTGTGATAAAATATTCTAATAGTATGCTTAGTATAATAACTATAATCAGGGTTGTGAATCCATAACCGAATATTTTAGGGAAAGCCTTTGCCCTTGTGATATTTATTATAAGCATTTGCGAAATGTAAATCGGATAAGACAAATTACCCAAATATCGATCTATAGCATTGTTTTTAGATAATATAAACGCGGCAGGAATACATAAAATAAGTACGATAAACAAAAATGCTTGTGTATAATAGGTGTTTAAAAATAAGTAGTTATAAAGTACTATAATAGCCAGCAATAGAGTAAACTTAAATTTCAAAAAATTGATATTTAATGATGCTTTGCTCACCCTCAAATAAATATGATATGATAGACACCCGCCCATAAAAAACATTAACTGTGTTGGAAAAAACATATAATCCCATGGATGGCCTGACAGACCATTAACCGCCAATAAGTACCTTAAAAGTAAACTGCCAAATAATATTAATAGAATTAAAAAAAGTGATTTACGGAGTATAAAAGGAGCGATTAAGTAAAATAATAATTCAATCCCTATCGTCCACCCGAAACTATTAAATCCAAATAGGTAAACATTTGGTTTCGACAAGCCAAAGTTTTTTGTAAAAAAAAGGTGGCCTTTGTTGATGCCTAAAATAAACGTCAAGTCCAACCCAATAATCAAAATATTTGCAATGATTAAATATAGCCATGTAGTTAACGATAATGGCGCAGCGTAAGCATAAAACCAAATAGTACCCGGATAACCTAAAAAATAAACAAATGAGCCCCATACAATTAATAAAGTCAATACAAGCCAGTAAATAGGGTATATTTTCAATACCCTATTTCTATAAAATAACTTATTGGAGCCTTTTTGATATTTTTCATTTAAAATTAACGACATATAAAATCCGGAGATAATATAAAAGCATTGTACGGTTAAATCGGCTGGTAGTGCGGAATAGCCAAAAAGTGCAGAGGTGTGGCAAAGTACAACTATACAAGCAAGTAGAAATCTTATTAAACCCATTTAAAATTTATTAGGAACCGGCAAATACTAAAAGCACTATAAACGTATAAAAAATAAATGATTAAATAGCTTTTAAAGGTGCTTTAGAAAGGTTGAAAAATAATAATTGATTATAGGGCATTAAAAGCCTATTTTGAGATAGATTTTTAAAGAGCAATAGACAAAAAAAGTAACTTTTACAGGCAATTAATAGCTATTTTAAAGATATTTAATAAACTTTTTTGGGGTAAAGTACTGCTATAAAACCTTACAAGTGGTTTTATTTTTTGTTACAAGTGGTTTTTGCGATCTTATAAGACGCGCAATCTGCCGTCTTATTTCTTATAATAAACTCCGGTAAGGTTTGTCGTAGATACGAAACAGCAGTTTTAGGTTAATTATAGTTCCAAAAAGTATTATAAACCATTCCATAAATAAATTTATTATATGTCTTAATTAATAAACATTTATAGTGATAGTGTTACAGTGCTTAATCTTCGTTATTCATTAAGTCTGTTATACTTATAAACCCTGTTGACAAGAGATTTCATGCAAAAATTTCACATTCCCTTTTCTGGTGCTTAAGGTCGGCTGTTTTGTATAATTAGAGCCGTAACCTCATGATTAAATATTGCGCATAACATAAATGTTACAAACTAATCAATTGCCAAAGTAGGTTGACAACCTGTTTATGCGACAGGACAATGTGCAATGGCGCTGCATCACTTAGTCAGAAGCATTCCTGTTTCACGGGAACCAATTAACGAAAGATCTACTTCCAGATAGCTATTAGGCCGCCTGATTTCCCGGTAAGGGGATCTGTTTTAGGTATGGGCAGGGCGGCTATGTTTTTATCGGTCCCAGGGCGTTCGCCGGGCAGTCCTCTGTTCACATCCCAGCTGCGGCCGTCTTCGTAAGCGCCAACAATGCCCAGGTTGTCGCTGCTGAGGTTCTTGTGTCCAACACCTGCAGGAATAACAATAATATCGCCTGCCTGCACCTTTACCTTACGGCCTTTTTCGCCGCCAAGGTGCAGCAGTGCTGAGCCACTGTAAACCCCTAAAACTTCGTGTGAGGTGCTGTGGTAATGATGAAATGTATAAACGCCGTTGCGCCAGGAGTTTGTCCAGTTATTGGCAGCAAAATGCTGTTCCAGCCAGGATGCGCCTTCATTGTCGTGCGCTGTAAAGGCATTACTATATAGTAATAGTGGGAACTTACTATTAGGAATTGTTCCGTCATCGTGAAAGAGCAACTGTTCCGGTGCCATAAGTTGATCGGTGTTAAAAGGCTTCTTTGTCCTTATTGCTAATAAGCCGAGCCATGATAAAAATGTTTTACGCTCCATGTTTCTTTATAATCGGCTGCCTTTGGTTTTCATTTGATGAA
>NZ_JAQBOC010000035.1 GCF_028288225.1 Mucilaginibacter sp. | reverse complement strand
AAAGCAATAAATAAACCTCGCTTTCTAACAACGGACGATACCCATTTTGAAATAGATACGCTCACAGGAACAAAACTTGTATTGGCTTGGGATGCTTCAGGAAAGTTGTTAGAACGAACGGTCAACGAAAAGGATGTTGCTTTCGCGGATTATAGGATTAACAATACAGATAGGATATGAGATACGCATGGATATTCTAACAAGAATTGATTGTAACTTTGTACCTGTAGTAAATATTTTAGTGTGTAGTTTTTAATTTCGAAAGTAGCTTTAATTGTTTTGATATCTTTAAACATAGACTCATAATCCGCCTTCAACTTCTCATTGCTTGGATCATATTGCACATCGGTGGGCGTATGAAACACGTAAACAATATTACCCGTTTCCCCCATCATTGATACAGGGATATTTCCTGTTATATCTTTCTTATTTGCACGACATGTGGATCACAAAGATGAATATCAAGATGCTTTAAAGACATCGCTTATGACACAGTGGAAATTATATTATTGCTTGTAATTAATGGACATATATGGCCAATGAAAGTTGTTGTCATTAATGAAAAAATGGCTCAGAAGAAAAACGTCTATGCATTTTTTGCATAGGCTTTTTTTATTGGAGGTGAGGTGATTATGGGTAAGGAAAATCAGCGGAAGAAAGTTACAAAATCGATTAAGCAAAAACTGCCGGCAAAGTATGATCTGAATGTAGAGCCACGCTTGATGAAATTAGACTACTCGTCTGATTAAAGAGCGCTTTTGGATTGATAGCATAATTTACTCAATAAAATGTAGGTTCTCATGGCTTTTTTATTATTTGCAACACAATTGTATTTGCACTATCCATTTAAAAGAATCCCTTTATTTATTTTCCGCCGAACAGGCACAGCCGCGCCTAAGCCCACATACAATTTAACAATACTTTGTGGGGGTGTGCAGCTATGCTTGGTTTATTTTCAGCGATGGCGTTTTTTATTAAGGAAATCATGCTGTTGGTGTCTTATGTGAAAAACAATGCGTTTCCACAGCCGTTGTCAGAAATTGAGGAAACAAAGCATCTGCTATTATTTGCGGAAGGGAACCAAGTATCGCGCAACCTGCTCATTGAACACAATTTGCGCTTAGTTGCGCATATCGTCAAGAGGATGTGTACTCAACCCGATGTCAAAATGAGCAGAGGTTTGTTTGTCAGGGGAGGTTAGGGATTACAAATGTAGGAAAATATCTTGAGGGGGTGGTGCCTTCGGGTGTGCGGGTTCAAATCCCGCTGACCGCACCATACATATTAAATACTCGGAACCCTTGATAGATAAGGGTTCTTTTTTTTTTGCAATTCGATTTAATTAGTGAAATTATTTTGAATAAAAATCTTTGGGGACGAATTGGGGACGAAATTTTTGTTTAATGATTTAGGTGGTTTATATTCTTTTCACTATAGAGGAATGACAAACGCAAACGATTCAAAATTGTACGCGCCCCAAATCGTATGCGGTGAAGCCCGGGAAGCCTTGGTATATAAGAGTTTTGCGAAAAGTGTGGCGCGCTTTATACAGAACTACCGCGCTAAATCACTCATTTTTCAGGCTAATTTTTCTTACCGCGCTTTTGTTAAGTAATTATGCGGTCGAGATGTACGCGGTTGTTGTGTCGAGGATAACTCGACAGGAAAAAAGAGTAAAGTCGACAATTTTATACCAGTTTTTTACTCGCCGGTGTGGCGGAATGGCAGACGCGTTCGACTCAAAATTGTGAGAGTCCCAAATCGTACGCGGTAGCAGGCGATGAGGCCTTATCTTATAAGGAATTTCACGAAATCGTACCTCGCTTTACACCTGATGAACGCGCCAAACCATTGAAATTTCAGCTCATTTTCCTTAACCTCGCTTTTGTCGCGACGTAACGCGGAAAAGTTTGGTGCGGCTGATGTGTCGAGGATAACTCGACAGAAAAAAAGAGTCAAGTCGACAATTTTATAACAGTTTTTTACATGCCGGTGTGGCGGAATGGCAGACGCGCTCGACTCAAAATCGAGAGGGAAACCGTGGGGGTTCGAGTCCCTTCACCGGCATTACAATATAATTAATCCACGTAGTCTAGGAACAAATCGATGGTGTGGATTTAATTTTACCACGCGCGTATGGCGGAATTGGCAGACGCACCAGACTTAGGATCTGGCGGGCGACCGTGGGGGTTCAAGTCCCTCTACGCGCACCAACTACATATTAAAAAGCTCTCAGGATCACAAACTGATCTCGAGAGCTTTAATTTTTTTTAATATAATATATCTTGCAGAGCTGTGATGGCTCTTTTTTTATTTTCGTTAAAGTAACGGGCAGAATAGTTATACAATTGCTGATTGTGATGAGGTCATGAGTTTGAGCCCACTTGGTTCCGAGATAGTACAACCAAAGCATTCATTAGAACTGCTTTTTGTTTGGTTTTAAAAAGTACTTCAAAACTTATTTGTAATTCAGCATTTTTAGCATGAAACACCATATTAAAACTTAATTTGTAAATCACTTTTATTTGAAAAACCAGCAAACCCTTGTGTTTGTTGGTTTCTTGCACTTCAAAACTTTATTGTCTCCATACATAAAAATGGAACAGACGATAGATATTGAATTCTATCTCTGCTCCATTTTTATTCAACGATCGCTACTGTCCAGCAGCGAAATAAATATGAGAATTATTTTGAAACCCCCTTTAGTTCTCCGTTACTAACGTGTTCCTGAGGCATCAATAAACGTACCGCATAATCCGGGTTCTCCAAGAGAGGGCGGCCGATGGCTATACAATCGGCTAATTGATCCTCGAGTATACGGTTGGCGAGACTGCGGGAATAAATCTTTCCGACTGCAATGACAGGAATTTTGAAATGTTGTTTGATCGCAGCCGCATGAGGCAACTGATAAGCAGTGTATACGTCACTAGGTTGTAGGGGGAGATTCCCGCCTGTAGAGACATGGATAGCATCCAATTCAGACTCGAGCGGCTTTAACATTCGCGCCCACTCTTCAGGGGTTAGCCCGCCTTCGCAATAGTCGGTGGCAGAAACCCGAACGATAACCGGATAATCTCTACCGACTTCTCCTCTAATCGCGAAGAGAACCTCTTTCAAGAACCTTGTCCTGTTTTCGGAAGTACCGCCATAGTCATCCAACCGTATATTGGAT